>CAWIEM010000017.1:0-36386 GCA_963835145.1 uncultured Thermoplasmata archaeon | reverse complement strand
GGGATTTTGTAATCACGGGTATAAATCCCTCAGTGTTGATCAATTATTTTCCGGGACAATTTTCTATTCATTTATTTGGAGTTAACCGAGTAGTTATATACTTATTTTGTATGCCTATGTTCATTGGTGATCAACATGAACGAAACCATTATCCATATCCCTAAACCATCTAACGAACCAACGTACCAATATGCTCCTGGTAGCGATGAACGAAAGTCTCTTATTCAAGCAATAAAAATACTTCAACAAAAGAAAATCGAGATTATGCCGATCATCGGGGGAAAAAAAATATCGACTGGCGACCTCGGCAAGGTTGTGATGCCGCATAACCATAAACAGGTTTTAGCAACGTATCACAAAATTACACCAGAACTAGTCCGTGAAGCTATTGAAAATGCAATGACTGTAAAACCTATTTGGGAAGATTTTCCTTGGGAGGAACGTGCATCTATTGCCATAAAAGCAGCTGAACTCATCTCAAAGAAATATCGTTTCTTACTGAATGCTGCGACCATGCTTGGTCAAAGTAAAAATGCGTATCAAGCAGAGATTGATGCCGCCTGTGAAACTATTGATTTCCTCCGTTTTAATGCGTATTATATGCAGAAAATCTATTCTGATCAGCCTGATGCTTCACCGGGGACGTTGAATAGACTTGAGTATCGACCACTAGAAGGATTCATTTTCGCAACAACTCCTTTTAATTTCACTGCAATTGCTGGGAACCTACCAACAGCACCCGCCATTATGGGCAATGTCGTTATATGGAAACCTGCATCGACCTCACTTCTGTCAAACAACCTCCTCATGGAAATATTCATGGAAGCAGGATTTCCAAATGGTGTTATTAATTTCCTACCGGGCTCTGGTGAACTCATTGGAAACATCGTTTTAAAAGATAAGCGACTTGCAGGTATTCATTTCACAGGTTCAACACCTGTGTTTAGCATGTTCTGGAAAACCATCAGTGATAACCTTCACACATACGATAACTATCCAAAGCTCGTTGGTGAGACCGGTGGAAAAGATTTTATTTTTGTACACCCCTCAGCCGATATAGAGGCTGTTGCTACTGCAATGGTCCGTGGTGCGTTTGAATATCAAGGTCAGAAGTGCTCTGCTGCATCCCGGGTTTACATACCTGTTTCTCTTTGGACTTCGGTAAAATCTCTTGTTTTAAACATGCTCAAAGAAATAAAAATGGGTGATGTTGAGGATTTCACCAATTTCATTAATGCTGTCATCGACAAAGCAGCATTTGATACTATTTGTGAATATATCGAGAAAGCCCGCAATTCCAAAGAAGCAAAGATACTTTGTGGTGGAAAAACCGATAGTTCCAAAGGATACTTCATAGAACCAACGATCATCGAGACGAGTAATCCTCACTTCGTTACCATGGAGGAGGAAATATTTGGACCGGTGCTTACCGTGTATGTCTATAAAGATGAATTGTTTGAAGAAACACTTCATATCTGTGATAAAACATCACCCTACGCATTAACAGGTTCTATTTTTTCGCAGGATCGTCAAGGCAATCATTACCGCAACAAAGATCTTGCGTCACGCTGCTGGTAACTTTTATATCAATGATAAACCAACTGGTGCAGTCGTTGGTCAACAACCCTTTGGTGGTGCACGATGCTCTGGGACGAACGATAAGTCTGGTTCATATCTTAATTTATTATCCTGGGTAAGTCCACGAACAATTAAGGAAAATTTACTGCCCCCAACCGACTATAAATATCCATTTCTTGAAAAGTAATATACTTGATGCGAGCAATATCGAAAATATTTAAAAATAAATACTTTTCGGGTACATGCTCCTTTTTTTCAGCAACAGAAGAAAAAGCAATTTTTACGAATTTTTTTGGTGTTTCCAACAGGAGAAAAAATGAAAAAATGCTCCTGTCGGGATTTAGCACCCACGGGTATAACTCTCTAGATGAAATTAGTGTAAAAACCAGTTTTTATGGATATGTTTCTATTGTTATGAGGGAGGAACCTGTTGTTGGGGTTGTTGCATTTGTTCGAGAGGTTTGCTTTCATAAAAAGATATCATCAGCAGGATAAACGCTACCCATATTACTATAAAACCAATGAGGATGATCGTAAGAAGCGCTCCAACGAAGAACACAGTACCGGTAGTATGGAAGAGTTTTACCCCTGTTTTTCCAGAGAGCGTGTTCATTGCTTTCTTGAAATAGAGAGATGCAAGAACCGTAAATGCAAAGAGGATGACAAGACCAAGTATGATTGCTCCAATGAACGGGAGAATATTGTTGATGTTCACTGCATTTTGCCAGTCTATCTGTTGCCATGAACGGAGATCAGCGAGGTTGTTGACTCCTAATGAGGCAAAAAAACCCATAGCTCCATAAATAACAATCCCTGCGCAGACGACTACACCGATAATTTCAAAAACAATGGTATAAAGTGTATTGTGAAAGATGCTGCCATCTTTGTATGCATCTGCATACCCTTTTAAAGCTATAAGGACAAAAATTATTCCTATTAACATGAAAAACCCTCCGATTGATGGGAGAAAACCTATCACCATCAGAAACGCACCAATGATGCCTAAGAGTCTATGTGTTTGAATATCCATTCTTTTCACCTCATTTCCAAATCAATTTAGAGAGGAGAAGATATGGTTCATAATAATAAACATTCCGATATCATCAGTTTCATCGGGACTGATTCGTTAAATAGTTCATGTGTAATTCAGTACCTGTCATAGATAGACGTTATATGTTACACCAGGTTCCTGATGCGTTGATATCATGGGGAGGGACATACCAAGGGAAAAATAGTCATTACTATGGAAGATAAATAAAAAAACCAAGGAAGAAGGCACATAATCCATATAGTTATATAGGTAGAATAAATACATTCGCCAATATTATTGCAGATTTAAAAGGTGGAGAGAGTGTATTATGATTGAAACTGAATCAATATCTGGTGAAAAAATCTGGAAAAAGTTCTTAAGAAAGCATTGGAAAATGCTTGTCATCTTTATTGTAGCAGCTATTGTGGTTGTCGCCGGTGCCATTCTTGTCTTCTTATGGTTTACAGGAAATGCTCAAGCAACTGGTCTTATCCCTACGACATTAGGGTTATGGACCATGGGATCTCTTGTATCTTTTTTATTGTGGTTGATTCTCTGGGAATTCCTCCTAATAGGAATCCCAATCATTATCGCGCTAGCTGCGATTTATTTTCTCTGGTGGAAGAAATTGCCTTCCGAGGAAAAAGAAGAATACAGACGCGGGCATCTGTTCTTCGGCAATCGATCACGCAGGGAAGATGGAGGCAATGCACTATCGTTTATTGTTTTCATCGGGCTCATTATCAAGGTCTATATTGACGGAAAATGGAATACTTCTTTTGCAACATGGACATTTGACTATCTCATCTATTCAATACTATGGATAATCATCGGGATCGTCATTATATTCGGAATTCCTGTCGCTCTTGGAGGCACTTGGTGGATACACCGTGAGATGAAAAAGAAACCTTAGAATGCATTCGGTAGCATTTGTCATTAAACCAACAGGTCTGTTGGTACAGATGGCAGAGCCTACATAATACGAGAGACTTTTCGGGTATAATGCTCCTTTGTTCTACAACAGAAGAAAAACCGATTTTCGTCAATTTTTTTCGTCGTTCCAACAGGAGAAAAAATGAAAGAGGTGCTCTTGTCGGGATTTGGCACCCACGGGAATAAATCCCTCCGTATTGATCAAAAAAAATAAATAGATTTATAGCAATGTAGAACATAATTAATTAGGTGTAAAAAATGCCTCATGTTGTTCTAAACGGTAATGTGAATCTTGATGATATATTCAATAAATTTAAGAGCATATTAATCCGCAACGAACAGGGTATTCTTAAAACTGATAATGTTTATATGAGCCACGATAAGACTGCTATACTCATAGAATCGTTAGCAATTGAAAAGGGTGTTAAAAATAGTTTTTTAGCTCTAATCAGTCGCAGGAATGATGGTGTGGTTGTTAGGATTTATCCAGGAATTGAAGTTGAAAAGACCTCAGGTGTTAAAAACATTTTATCCGAAATAGCAAAACAACTCATAGCAGTATTCCCTCAATTAACAATTGGTGAAACGAATCTATCAGAGTATCTAAGATAACCTGAATTGCCAAATTAATAACTGTTATAATAATTAGCAAACAGCTGGAGGGATTTCTGCAAAAGAGAATTTTCGAAAATCATCAGAAATAAATACTTTTCGAGTACATGCTCCTTTTTTTCCGCAACAGGGGAAACTCAATTTTTACGAATTTTTTTCGTGTTTCCAACAGGAGAAAAAACTGAAGGTATGCTCCTGTCGGGATTTGACACTCACTGGTATAAATCCCTCAACAAAGCCGCTGGAGGAATTACAGTGTATGACTAGGAAGATCACAGGAAAAAACTGCTGAAATTCTGCTATTTTTACTGCAATATTTATCGTAAAAACATGTATTGATGATAAATATAGGTATCATCTTGCTGCCAAGGGAGTATCTGTCTTTGTCAATTGGATTGAAAAAGCGGTAGAGAAAAAAATATAATCTTTTTATGCGTTAATGAAGACGAATGGATTTAATAGGAATATTACTAAATGCTGTAGGAAATCCCTATTTATATTCAATAATTTTTTTCCTCTACGTTATCAGCGCATCAATCTTTTTACCCATACCTGTTGAGATCGGTTTATTTAATCCATATATACACCCTGCCTTGTTGATATCTATCTTAGCGATCGGAAATGGATGCGGATCATTGATTGTTTTTTACATCGGCACAGGAGTTCGAAAGACCGTGAAAAAAAAATGGACATTAAAATCTCAAAGAATTAAACAAGTAGTCACCTCCTTTGAAAATTTTGTAAAAAAATATGGAGCAGTTGGACTCTATGTCTTCATGAGTATTCCTTTAATGGTTGATACACTTCCTTTGTATCTTTTTTCAATTTTAAATGCAGAAGAAGATGGAAAGCGAGCGTTATCGAAAAAAAAATTTGTGCTTATCAACATCCTTGCTGGAGCGACACGGGGAACACTAGTCATCGTCGTATATTACGTTTTAAAAATAAAACTCACTTAAACCTTAAACACTTGATTGAATGTTTTTCTCAGAGCCTATTTAGATAAATTTACCTTCTTAGCTTTACCTTTTTTTGTGAAGAAAAAAAATAGATAATAGAACAAGATGCCGAGAAATCCGAGGATTGCACCAAGACCAAGAACTTCAAGAGGAAGGCTAATCAACATAAATGCTACAGAGCAAAACCCCAAAAAAGGGATTATTGGCATTTTTCCAATAGCCAGGGGAATTCTGAATCCATTCTGGGGTTGTGGAGACTTATAGCGAAGATAAATAACAGCTGCATTGACTGCAAGAAATACGATAAAGATCGTGAAATTAGTTAGATTTGCAATAATAGCAATATCTCCAATAATAAGGAAAAACATCGCAGCGAACATTAAGGCGATAATGGCTATCCACGGTGTTTGTCGAATTTTTAATATCGCAGTGAAATGAACGGGTAAAGCCTTTTCTCGCGCCATCCCATAGACAATGCGCGATCCGCTGAGAAGCATGACCAATGTGGTGTTAAACGTTGAGAAGAGTGCGATAACTGAGAGGATAAGGAAACTTTGTGATCCAAAGACACGTTCGGCTATGAGCGAAAGAGGTGCTTTAGCAGTTGCGAGCTCCTGCCATGGAACGACACTGACCGCTGAGATACCGACCAGGATATAAAAAACCGTAGTTATGATAATAGAATAGATGATCGCCCGTGGTATTGTTTTTTCAGGATTCTTCGTTTCTTCAGCAAGACGAGTGATGCTTTCAAATCCTATGTATCCAAAGAAAATCAACACTCCTGCTTGGATGATGCCACTAAATCCTTTAGCAAGGATACTGTAATCTACTGACCCATAGTCTGGAATACCGATGAAGATGATGATAACAAGCCCAGCTGCCTCAATGATCGTGAAAACGATGGTCATAATTGCGCTTTCTTTAACACCTAGGATGAGGATTGCTCCACAAATTGCTAGAAGGGCAAAGGCGGTGATAATGACGGGAGTGTGGAAGAGGTACAGAGAAATAGTTTGCAAACCCCATGGCAACAGTCGTCGCTCCAATTATGCTACCTACGATGATGAACCAGCCGACCAGCCATGCGAGTTGTGGACCAAAGGAATTCTTCACATAGATGAACTCTGCAGCTGCATGAGGAAAACGTGAAGAGAGTTCCGCATAGCTAAGACCTGTAAGTGATGCAACGATTGCAGCAAGAATGAACGAGAGCCATAACGCATTCCCGCTCAACCCAGCAGCTTCACCAATAAGAACATACACTCCAGCACCAAGAATGACTCCGACGCTCATTAGCGTCACTTCAAGGAGGCCTAATGATCGTTTTAACTGTACCATAGAATGTACCTCAAATGTCTAGGTGTATATTGTCTTTCTTTAAAGGATTTTTTATTTATATTCATAATGAATGATAATGGGGTAAGATAAAAAATATTTCTTTACCTAGCAGATATAGAAAGTCGTTGGTTACTTTTTCTTTCTATCCTCCAGATGCCTGTTTAAAATAAATAATGGTGGAATGGAAAGCAATATACCTATGATAAGGAAGGGAATTAGAAAGGAGGAACCAAAATACGTATCAAGAAGAAGCCAACCGCTTCTAAATATAAAAACCGAAGCAATAACTAAAATAAGTTCCCAGAATATATGATACTGTTCTTTCATAGAGAAAAGAAATCCTAGAATTTATTATAAATATTACGACCAGAGGACTTTTTACCTATACTAACAGAGCCGCCTGCGGGATTACATTTTCAGGGGTTTTCAACAGGAGAAAAAACTGAAGGTATGCTCCTGTCGAGATTGAGCACCCACGGGTATAAATCCCCTGTTGTTTATTATTTTTTTTAATAAGGTTTTAAGTATTCGTCTATAGATAAAAATAGTAAGCAAGAGCCGTTGGAGAGATTACATAGCATAGATGAAAAATCCGTAGGAAAAAAACAGTAAAAATCGATTGCTTTTATCAGTTCTGTTGAATTACTTTAATCTCTTCAAATTCTCCTAATCGTTTATTTTTTATAACATTGTCCCAATTAAAATATCGTCCATTCATAGAAATATATACTCCAGACGGTAAAGTTTGAACAAAGGCAAGTGCGCTACCAAGATTGAATAATCCATCAGAACTGCCAAATCGATAGGGCACCATTGCCCCGGTAAGAACAATAGTTTTATCTTTGATTGTCTTCACCTAATTGTTTTGCAGTTTCAACCATCGTATCTGTTCCATGAGTGATGACTATTTTGTTCTCTTCTGCATTTTTACAATTCTCGACAATAAGGGTTCTATCTTGATCTTTCATACTCATGCTATCAATCATCATCAATGTTCGAATATCTATGTCAACTCGACAGTGACCTAGCTTCAGCATCTCAGGAAGGTGTGTATCACGAAAAAAAAGTTTTCCTTCAATTTCATCATATTCTTTGTCGAATGTTCCACCGGTGACAAATATTTTTATGGTCATTGATTCAACCTTATATATTATAGTGAAATTTGTTTGCTGATTTTTTTTCTATGATTTCCCGTTATTGACAAAATCGGTAACGGGGAGAGTTTCTGCTAATATGATATTGTCTATTTTTTTGATCTTATCCTCTACGATATATCCGATAGATTCTGAATTTTCAGCTTTGACCTTAAAAATCAAATCATATTCACCAAAAAGTGGATGAGCTTCACAAATCTCTTCAAGATAATTGGATTTATAATACACATCACGAGCATGCCCTGGAGATGTTTTGATTAGTACGTATGCCATTGCCATTTTTATCTACCTCTTATCAAAATATGGTCGACATGAGTGATATATTCTTTATAAATTTTACTATAATGTCCGTAATTAATATTAAAAATTGGACAAAATTGGTATTTATAAAGTAAAAATACTGAAAATTTAGAGGCAGCACTGACAAACAAAAGAATATTATAGCAAAAATTCATACAATGTTTGAAAAATAATCGTATATTGATCGGCATATGTCGGAAAATAAAATTGATCCTATTGATATTCAAATATTAAGACTTCTTCAAGGAGACGCTCGGAAATCCTTTAAAGAGATTGCTACTACAATGCGGAGTTTCCGCAGATACAATTAATAATCGTTTTAATGCAATGGAAAAAAAAGGAATTATCCGTGGTACAACAATTGTCATTGATCCGAAACAACTCGAAAAAAAATACTTGGTTTTCATTGGAATACAAGTAACACACCCCTATTCTGATCAAGTTCTCAATATGGTAAAACGAATATCAGGCATGTGCGTCGTGACACGAGCAATTGGACGCTATGATATCGAAGCAATAGCGGTACTAGACGATATCGAAAAAATAGGAATGACAAAAAGTACAATTGGCGATTTCCAACAGGTAAAAAATGTCGAGGTTGATATTTTAGTTGATAAACCGCTTTTGTGCCCCAAGAATTTTGAACTTGATTAGGAGAAAACTATGGAAATAGATAAAATTGATGTTGCCATTATAGAAGCTCTTAAAAAAGATGCGCGAACTTCTTTTCGTGAGATTGCTAGATTATTGAATGTAGCTCCTGATACTATCAGTAATCGTTTTGAACGATTAAAAAAAGAAGGAGTGATCATTAATTCCACTGTCGTTATTGATCCATCGAGGATTGGTTATTCTTTTATTGCACGGTTTGGGATCAATGTAAAACCTGCGTATTCCCCTCAAGTTCTTGAAAAAATTATCAAATTGCCAAGTGTTATAGTTGCTTCAAAATTAGTCGGTAGTCATGATGTAATAGCCATTAGTGTCGTGAAAGATTTTCTTCATCTCTGTGGACTCAGAGATACAATTTTAGAAATGCCATATGTTGAAAAAGTAGAAGTTGGTATGTGGATAGAAACAATGAAGTTATGTCCGCATTATTTCTTAATTTGATACTTGTCATCTGTAAGAGTTCGATTTTTTTATTGCCTATTATAACGAGTAAAGAATTTTTCTAAGCCATTGGAGGGTCTGCTAAGTAATCGATACTTTTTTATTTGAAAAAAATTACTACTCGCTAGAAAATATAACCTTTGAAAACATTGGAAATAAATACTTTTCGGGTACAAATCCCCCTTTTTTCAACAACAGAAGAAAAACCGATTTTTATGAATTTTTTATGTGTTTTCAACAGGAGAAAAAATGAAAAAAGTGCTCCTGTCGGGATTCGAACCCGAGTCGTCGCCTCGAAAGGGCGACATGATTGGCCGCTACACTACAGGAGCATCAATGGTTCAAGTAGCCCCGAGAGGATTCGAACCTCTGTCGCTGGCTCCAAAAGCCAGCATGATTGACCACTACACTACGGGGGCTAGCTATCATTTTTAGTGTAATGGGTCCAGGATTAGAATTATCCTATATAACTTTTTCACGTTTGTGAAACCTTATATCACTCAAATGAGTTTACCTCTGATGAGGTGTGTTCGTTGGTAGATATTAAGCTTGTTAATAAAGTCTCTGATGAACTCAAAAAACATCAAGTGACTATTGCAACAGCAGAGTCTTGTACCGGTGGTCTTCTCGCGCATACGTTGACGAACGTTTCCGGAAGTTCCGAATATTTTGATCGAGGTGTTATTTGCTATAGTAACATAGCTAAAATGGAGTTGCTTAGCGTTCCAGAACAATTATTAACAAATTATGGTGCGGTGAGCAAACAGGTAGCAGCAGCAATGGCGAAAGCAATACAGCAACGGTCACAGGTTGATATTGGAATTGCGACCACAGGCATTGCAGGACCAACCGGTGGCACGAAAGATAAACCGGTTGGATTGGTCTTTATCGGTATTGCCACAAAGGATACTGTTATTGTCAAAGAATTTCTCTTCTCTGGTGATAGACTTACCAATAAAGACAGTACCTGCACCGCTGCATTGGAACTCCTCTTAGAAACACTATCTCAGAACAAGGGTTGAAAAAAGTGTTATTGATCGACGGCTCATACGGTGAAGGCGGCGGACAGATTGCGCGTACCGCGGTTGCTTTCTCAGTACTTACCAAACAACCAATCCAGATTTCTAATATCAGGGCACACCGTCCGATCCCTGGATTACGACCGCAACATTACACAACACTATCCTGTATCCAAGCGATGTGCGATGCAGACGTAGACGGCCTATCAGTGAATTCGACGAGTCTTACGTTCACACCCCATGATATCAAACCCGGAACATATTCCTTCGATATCGGCACTGCGGGAAGTATGACACTTGTGTTTCAAGCATGTTTGCTGAGCGCGTTTAACACTACTGCACCTCTGACCATACGATTGCGAGGAGGAACCGATGTACGATGGGCGCCGTCATGGGATTATTTTGCCCATGTCTTTCTTCCGTTGATTTCAAGAATTGGGATTAAAACTGAAATACAATTGATCAAACGTGGGTATTACCCAACAGGTGGTGGAGAAGCTGTTCTGACGATTCATCCGGTTGAAAAACTTTTTTCATTTCACGCAGGAGAACCGCAGAGCTTCTATGATATGAATGGTATTATACATCTTGCGAATCTCCCCGACCACATCAGTACGCGCATGAAGCATGCAGCGATAAAGATCGCGATGAAACATAATCTCCGATCTGTACTGCATGTTGACGCTGCCCCCTCGTCGTCTTCTGGGGCAGGAATCACGTTGTGGTCTGCATCAGGACCAACGATTCTTGGGTCCACGATTCTTGGGGAAAAAAACATATCTGCTGAAGCTGTCGGGGAGAACGCTGCATACCAACTCATCCAGGAAATCACCAGTGGTGCGACCGTTGATCGATACGCAATTGATCAACTCATCCCGTATCTCGTACTTGCACCGAAAGGATCTGTCTGTCTGGTCAGAGAGTTGAGTAATCATACGAAAACCAACATGTGGTTGATAAAACAATTTTTTAATGTTGATTTTGAGGTAACACAGCAACAGGATATTATTCGAATTGTCATCAAATGAAACACAAATTTAAATACAAACAATGTATTTGTTTGCTGAATTATCCTCTCAGAAAATTGGGATGCAAACAACGTGATAGGTGATGCAAGAAATTAAAGGAAATTTGGTAAAAGAAAAACCAAAAATCACTACTTTTGATGATCGATATAACACGTTATTTGAAAGGATTAATGCTGCTGCATTTCTCACTAGTTTTGAAGGTCAAATCCAGGAGGCAAACCAAAAATCATGTGAATTCCTCGGGTACGACTGGAATGAACTCCTGCGACTTACCTTACAAGACATCCTCTCAAAGGAACTTGATTGGGCGGAATGTCGCGATGAGATTGCAGCACGAGGGTGTCTTACTCTTGAATCAGAAACTATCTGTAAAGACGGTACCCAATTCCCTGTTGACGTCAACATTTCGATTTTCCGGATGAATGGTAAACTGGTTATGTTTGTTTTACTTTGGGATATCACGGAACGGAAAAACCAGGAAAAACGCTTAAAGGAAAGTGAGAAGAAGTACCATGGACTGTTTGAGTATACGACCGATGGTATCTTTGTACTGGATACACGCGGTGACATCCTTGATATTAATACCCGGATGTGTGAGATCCTTGATGTCATGAAGTCATCTGTGTTGAATAAAAACCTGTTTAGCATGGATTTGTTGACTGCGAGATCACTACCGGTGGTGATCCAACAGTTTGAGCAACTACTTTCAGAGAAAATCGCGGCGAGTTACACAACTGAAGTAAAGAATCGACAGGGAAGGGTTTTGGATGTGGAGATCAGCTCATTTTTCCTGGTAAAAAAGGATAACGAGGTTGATAATTTTGTTTTAATTGTTCGCGATATCACCTCACGCAATGAGGCAGAGCTGAAACGTACATGGGAACATGAATTGTTAAAGACCCTGATGGATAATGTTCCTGATTCAGTGTATTTTAAGGATGATCAGAATCGTTTTATCCTGGTAAATAAAGCAAAGGCAGCACATTCGAATGTTACCCCCGAGGAAATGATAGGAAAAACTGATTTCGATTTCCTTCCTCAGGGGCAGGCGCAAAAGATCTTGGATGATGAGAATGCGATTATACGTTCTGGGCAGGGGATTATCAATAAATTGGAGTGTCTGGGTCGTGATGATGGTTCGGAGCGGTGGGTGTCCGTGACCAAAATCCCGCGATACAGCGAGGATGGAGATATTATTGGGACGATGGGTGTTTCACGGGATGTGACAGACTGGAAACACGCGGAAGATGAGCTTGCCAGAAACCTTGAGTTGTTGCAGACGCTTATGGATAACAGCCCTGATTCGGTGTATTTTAAAGATATTCAGAACCGGTTCGTACTCGTTAACAAAGCGAAAGCGGAGCATTGGAACGTTCGACCAGAGGCGATGATCGGTAAGACTGATTTTGATTTCCTACCTGCTGATCAGGCGCAGAAAGAGTCTGATGATGATAACCAGGTACTGCAGACCGGGAAATCGATCATTAATTGTATTGAAAAAATCACGGATACTGATGGTGCTGAGCACTGGTATTCGGTGACGAAAGTACCTCGCTATGACCTCATGGGAAGGATCATTGGAACCCTGGGTATATCACGGAATGTCACGGAATGGAAGAAACTACAAGAAATAAAACAATAAAAAACTAGGTACCTTTTACTCTTTTTTCTTGTCTTTAAGTAGGTAGCTTTGTTGTTCTGCATATTTCCCCGCATAACTGACAGGAAAGAATATATTTAAATCAGAAGAAATATTACAACATGCTGGACAAAAAATAACTAGGAAGGGAACATAATGAGATTTTTTCATGTTCAATTCTTCATATCTTATCTTACTTTTCTTTTTTCAATTAAATAACCTGGAAAATGGTACTTGCAGGTTTATTCAATGGATAATAATTTTATAACAAAATATATATACTTATTAAAATAATATAAATTTAAGGTTTGTTGATGGGGGCGATCCCTATTTTTCCCATCTTTCCTCACCACTTCCTCCCGGCTCCCCCATCTACACCTTAATACCAACCTTCAGAAAAATTTTTTTTCTAAGATAGATTTATATTCTCAACCTCTTCTATAGAAAAGTATGGGAAAACAAGGGAAACGAATGGAAAAAATTCTTTCACCAATCGGCATAGCTTATTTTCTTGTGTTCATCCTCCTTGCATCCTTAGTTATAGATCCATCGTGTAGAGGCATCTTGAGTAATGAACAACGATACACTCTACAAGAACCACCAACACCACCGCAACAACCACCAACCGGTCCGGGCGGTTCAAATTATTCTCATGACGGTGTACGACAAACACGATATGGCTGGGGTGGTCGTGAGTTCTGGATTTTTGAGCCAACCAACCCAACACCAACATCCGCGCCCCTTATTGTATTCAACCACGGATGGAGTGCGTTTTTTCCTATTGCCTATAAGGCATGGATAGAACATCTGGTCAAACGCGGAAACATTGTAGTCTATCCACGGTACCAACTTGGCTTTATCATTGGTACCCGATATGCGACGCCAAATGCGATCCAGGCTGTAAAAAAAGCAATTGCCATCCTTCAGAACGGCGACCATGTTCAACCTGATCTCGATAAATTCGCCATCGTTGGTCATTCACTTGGTGGTGGTATCACCGCAGAGATGGCTGTGCTTGCTGAAGAAAAAGGGCTTCCTCGTCCAAAGGCTGTAATGTCTGTCCAACCATTCATACGAAATGATACCATGATGAAGAATTTCCATGGTATCCCTGCAACAACCTTGTTATTGGTCGTCGTTGGAGAAAATGACACCATTGCGGGGAATTTCTCAGGCAAATTGATTTTCTCCACCTCAGACCAGATACCTTTCGATCAAAAAGATTTTATTATTCAAAGAACAGATCGGCATGGGTCTCCTGCTCTTGTTGCAGATCATTATGCTCCGGTCTGCATTACCTAACAGCTCTTGGGTCGATGCAATGGATTACTACTCGACGTGGAAGCTTTTTGACGCGCTCACTGATTACGCGTTCTATGGTACCAACCATGAGTTTTGTCTTGGTAATACGCCAGAGCAGCGGTTTATGGGGGACTGGAGTGATGGGACTCCGGTAAAGGAACTCACGGTAACGGATACTCCCTAATTTTCCTCTTTTTTGATGGAGTTTATTTTTCCGTTTTGTCGTTTTCACGAGGTATCGTTTATATAGATTCACTGGCAACAGATATCATGCTATTGCATATCAATAGCAGGATATGAGAGAGATGGCGAAGATAAAAAACAAAACAAAAAAACCTAAAACCAAAGGAAAAACAATGTATCAAGAGGTAGTAACCGTGCAGGATGATCTTTTTGATAGATGCATACGAAAGGGACTCATTGAAAAAACAGCCTTCGGCTATTATTTTACTCCGGAATTCTTCGAGACGTTAGATATCTACGATGAAGAGTAAACGTGGAGATCAACGCTTTACCCTTCTTTTTTCTAAAACAAAGAGATATTTTTACCGTTTTTTCTTCCGTCTGAGTTTCTCCCTTGTGTACGGCAATAACCCGCCTGAATCACGGATCGCAAGGATTTCTTTTGGGAGCTTCGGGAACGAGAAGGTATTCGAACCAATCGAAATCGTCCCCTTCTCAACATCAAGCCAGACGCTATCTCCTTGCTTATATGCTTTCACTACTTCAGGACATTCAATAAGTAAAAGACCCTGATTGATGGATGATCGGTAGAAGATCCGAGCAAAGCTTCCCGCAACAACCGCAGCAATACCAACCGCTTTAAGTCCAAGCACTGGTTGTTCACGAGAGCTCCCACAACCAAAGTTCCTCCCTGCAAAAATAAGATCACCTTCTTTCACATTTTTCGCAAACAGGGGATCCAAATCCTCAAGCAGATGTGGTTTGATTTCCTCAGCGGTGCTGCAGGTGTAGGTGTATTTTCCTGGGAAAAGCATATCGGTATTGATATTTTCTCCATACTTCCAGACCGTCATTTTCGTACCTCCTTTCGAGGATCGGTGATTCTTCCATGCACAGCAGACATAGCTACGGTTGCCGGGCTTGCCAGATAGATTTCTGCTTCGTTACATCCCATGCGCCCCTTAAAATTTCGGTTCGATGTACTGAGACATCGTTCACCAGGTGCAAGCACGCCCTGATGTGCGCCCAAACACGGTCCACAGCCTGGTGGGAGTACCGTGCCCCCTGCTTCAATAAAAGTTTTGATAAGACCTTCTTTCAACGCATCAAGATATATTTTTCGAGATGCAGGAAGAATCAACAACCGAACATTCGGATGCACCGTCTTTCCTTTCAAAATTTTCGCAGCAATCTGAAAATCAGATAACCTCCCGTTCGTACACGTTCCCAGCAGACACTGCTGGATTTCGATACCTTCAACATCCTTTACCGGCTTGACTTTATCAACACTGTGCGGTACAGCGATAACCGGTCCAATCATCGTAAGATTATACGTGAGTTCTCGATCATAGGTTGCATCGTCATCAGGGTTGATGGATGTATACTTTGATTTTGAAATACCGATAGAGCGAAGGTACTGTATGGTCACATCATCAACAGGGAACACCGCGTTTTTTGCTCCCATCTCAACCCCCATGTTTGCCATGGTAAATCGTTCTTCAACAGAGAATCGATGAACGTTCCCATGGAACTCCACGGAACAATAATCAGCACCAGACGCTGAAACATCTCCAATAATGGAGAGTATCACATCCTTCGCAGTGACCATACGCTGTAACTGACCTTTCAATGTTATTTTGATGCTCTGAGGAACCTTCAGCCATGTCTCACCCGTGAGCAATAATGCGGCTGCCTCAGTTCGATCAATTCCTGAGGAAAACGCACCAATCGCGCCATATGAACATGTATGGGAATCGCTCCCTAGGACAACTGTTCCTGGTAACGCAAGACCTTTCTCGATGATGATCTGATGACATACACCGTACCCGACGTCAAAAAAATGTTTTATCTTATATTTCTTGACAAACTCACGGATCTGTTTATGTTGTACTGCATTTTTTTCAGCTGCTGCTGGGATGACATGATCAAGGACAATAACTGGGAGGTCTTTGCTGAAGATACCGTATTCTTTTAATTCTGGTTGTATCTTTGAGACAATTGGTGCGGCATTATCATGCATGAGCAGATGATCAGGCTTTACCGTCAGGATCTGCCCGGGTACGACTTTTTTTTCACCACCATATTTTGCAAGGATTTTTTCTGCAAAGGTCATTCCCATACCATTTCACCTTCCTAACAACCCTCCACGGAGATAGATTTCTGTTTGCGCTTCAGAAAATGGTTTTGCTTGAAAAGTTTTCCTCTGGGTCTTATCTGTTATAATCCCCGTCGAAAAATCAATAGAAAGAATATCTTTGTCATGAAGTTTTTTTGTAATATTCTCTGCAACAAGGATAGGCATCCCGCTATTGATCGCATTCCGCTCATAGATTGCGCCAAATGATTCTGCGACTAACACACGAATTCCCAGTGCTTTGAAACAGTCGACTGCCTGCTGCCGAGAACTCCCACAGCCGAAATTCTTTCCGACTGACGACGATATCGCCTTTCTTTGCTTCTTTCGCAAATTGCTCATATCCTTTCAGGTTCCCAAACGTAAACGGTCCCATCTCCGAAATATTTGTAATCGCAAGATGGCGGTTATGGTAGATCATATCGGTGTCAATGTTGTCTTTTTGGATGACCCACACCCTGCCTTCAACGGTGAGTGACGGAGCAACCAGATCTTTCTTCTGAAGTGTCTCACTTTTTGTAAGAATCTTTTCAACTTTCACTGGTGTTGGTTTCTTTGGAATCGCGTCAACAGTCGTGATGTACCCAGCGAGTAATGATGCAGCAACGGTTTCTGGTGATGCCAGGAAAATGTCCCCTTTTCCTTGTTTCCCGACGAAGTTCCGGTTCCCAGAAGAAATCGTAACCTCCCCTTTTCCGGTTTGGCCGATTTGTCCAGCGGCGCATCCAGCACAACCCGCAGAACCAACCAATGCTCCCGCGTCTTTGAAAATCTTCACCAGCCCTTCCTTCAGACAGGTGTTCCATATTGTGTCAGTAGCAGGAACGATCTTCAGGATTCTTCCTGGTGCTATTGTTTTGTCTTTCAGAATGGCAGCAACCGCCCGCATATCCTCGAGGCGACCGTTGGTACACGATCCGACAAACCCAGAATCAACAGGTACACCTCTGACGTCAGCAACATTGACAACATCCTCTGGATGACCCGGACGTGATATCTGTGGTGGAAGTCCTGAGATGTTGATTTCCATAGTTCGTTCGAAATGTGCGTCAGGATCAGCGTTTATTGGTTTGATGGTGATTCCAAACGTTTTCTTGTAGTACTCCATGACTTTCTCATTGGTGGAAAACAAGATGATGATACCGCCCATTTCCGTTGCCATCGATGCTATCGTGACCCTCCCGTCTAATGATAATGAATCAATGTATTCGCCATACAGTTCTGCGGAATACCCAAGCAGTCCGTTCGCTCCAAGTTCTTTATTCATTTTCAAAACAACATCTTTCGGGGTTGCAGTTTTTGATGGCATTCCCTTCAGAATAATTTTTATTGATGGGGGGACTTTAAACCAGATCTTCCCATAGGCGAACGCATGCGCAATATCAATGTCCCCCATTCCTTGGCCGAACGCTCCGAGTGCACCGAGGATGTTCGCATGAGAATCTGTTGATACGAACGTATACCCTGGATACACAAGCCCTTCTTCGAATGCGAGATGGGTTCCGATGCCGCTATTGATATCATAAATTTTAATGCCGTATTTTCTAGCAAACACCCGGCATATCTGTTGATTCTCCGCGTATTTCTGATCACAACCGCCAGGATTACAATCAAAGGTGAAGAATGTCTTCTTTGGGTCATCAATAGAAAGGTTGTTTTCTTCAAGATGTTTGACGACGTTAGCTCCACCGAAATCACGTGCAACTCTCACGTCAACAGTGACATCAATGATCTCATCGATATTTGCGGTACTTTTAGAATGAGCTTCGAAAATTTTTTGGATAATGGTTTTTCCCATAGTAATTGTCTCTCCAGGATTATTTTTTACAATGCTTTCCCCGTTGATACCTCACATCAGTTGAGAGTATGAAAACGTTGTGGTATATTTCCCTGTACTGCTGGATTATTTGATGAAAACCTCAATCAAATTGGTCATACCATTCTATTGCTTCTGGCAGCGATAACGTTGATTATAACTTCCCCTTCATCGAGTTTTCTCAAGAAACCCAGCGGTATCTTATCACCTATAACGACGGTGATATCAGTGCTGGTGATTCTTGGGGTACTATCTGGGGTAAGCTATATGATAATGCAGGAAATGTTGTTTTTCTGTCCTTCGTTAGAACTTTCAGAACTACTGCAGAACCAGATTAGACAATAAAAAAATTAGAAAAAAAATATCTTTAGTCACCTTATTCTATGATAATTTCCTTTTTAAGAATAAGATCCCTCAAACGAAATTTCTTTCCATCGGGCAACAACTCTACAGGAGGATGTATACCTTGCTCCAATAACTTAAAACATGCACATTGTGCATGGTTTTGTTCTGATGAGCAGTATTTTTGTACCATGCTTTTAAATAACTGTATGTTCCTGTCATCCTCAACAAAAAATTTCGCAAGGATAGGCATATTAAGAACAAGATCCTCCAAACATTGATTTTGATATTTACACCGAAAACTCGATTTTAAGGCAATATATGCAAGACAATCGAAATATTTATCTGATTCACAGGTAGAAAAAGAAGTGATATTTATAACACGCGGAAAAAATCGAATACAAGTCCTAGTAAAATCTTGATAGTGAGGACAACCCATGCAATCCCATCCCATCTTTTTTCTTATAACTATACTATCATATCTCCTCCTTCTTTAAAAACATATCCTTAAAACGAGATTTTATAATTTGGGAGAAAAGGGAAAATATCGAGGGATGATACTTATGAACAACCGCTACCTCTCATTCTTTTTTTCATTCTAGATAAGAAAAGGGAAAGGCAATTTTTAAGGGATGATATGAAAGATAATACCTTCCCTCTGTTTCTCACTCTAGATAATTGGAGGAAAGGGAAAATAATTAGGGGATACTATGAAGGATTACTCCTTTCCTCCTCTTCTCAAATAAAACTATACTACCATCTATATTAATAATTTTCTATGTTTTGTGTTACATTTGTAATAATAAACCTAGTATCTCAATGCAACCAAATATTTTTATACAATAAAAAGATAATAATTATTGGGGAGTCAATAGTAGATTAGGTAGGAACATTCCTCCAAGACGCTTCTACCCTCCTTTTCATCTACCTTTCCTCCCAGACTGGACTCCCCTTTCATTATTCAAATTTACCAACCCTGATTTGACACCAGGAAATTGACACCCCGCATCTACGAACCCTATTAGATAATATGGATATTTGTTGGTCTCCCCTTGTTTTGGTAGAAAACCGATCCTGTTAGAAGTCTTCTACTTGCGTAGATTGGTGTCAACGCATCAAGGGAGACCATTGTAACTAACGATCAAAATAGTTTTGCAAACACTAAATTGACAGGTTTTATCCTTAGTTGTAAATTTTAAATCAGTTGTTTCAATGCAGCTTTATTCCTGTCAATGTCTTGGTGTCGGTTATGCCTTCTATTGTTTTAATCTTATGAATAATGATTTCTCCGATGCTTTCATAATCTTTCGCCTCGATTTTTGCTATAAGATCGTATTCTCCAAACAATGGATGAAGTTCAATAACCTCATGGAGCTTCGAGAGTTTATTGAATACCTCATATTCATGCAATGGTGAAACATGCATAAGAACAAAACCTACGACCACCTGTATCCCTCCTTTACCATCAATATCCTAACATCTCGTTCTTTAAAAACATATCCTTAACACTTACCAAATGTTTTTATAGGAATAAAAGATATAAATCTCTTGGGGAGTCAAATAGTAGATCAGCTTTCTCATCTACCTTTTTCCCCGAACATAGACTCCCCACCTTTCCTCCCTTATTATCACTCCTTATTTCCAACTAAAATTCCCAAACTAAAATGCCCAAACTCACGTTACACAGAACCAGAAACCGTAACCTTTATATAGAAGTGTCTACATGCTCTTTTTGCTTTTAATAGAGTTAAAAGGAGGCAAACATTATGATGGCTGGAGGACAGCAACCAATTATCATCCTTAAAGAAGGAACTAAGCGAGAAAAAGGAAAAGGCGCACAATTAAACAACATTATGGCAGCACGAGCAATCTCAGACGCAGTGAAATCAACACTCGGTCCAAAAGGAATGGACAAGATGCTGGTCGACTCTATGGGTGATGTGGTCATCACCAACGATGGAGCAACCATTCTCAAAGAAATCGATGTTGAACACCCTGCGGCAAAGATGATCGTAGAAGTCGCCAAATCACAAGATGAAGAATGCGGTGATGGAACAACATCAGCCGTGATTCTCACCGGTGAGTTGTTAAAATACGCTGGAGAACTCATCGAGCAGAACATCCACCCAACCGTTATCTGCACAGGATACAAGCTCGCATCAACCAAAGCAATTGCTGAGCTCAACAAAATGGCAACCCCTATTAAACCCGGTGACAAAAAAACCTTAAAAAACATCGCTATGACATCGATGGCTAGCAAAGGTGCGAGCGCATCAAAAGAACTCCTCGCCGATGTCGTCGTTGACGCAATCACCAGTATAGCTGAACAAATTGGTGACAAAACTGTTGTTGATATGGACAACATTCAGATTCAAAAGAAACACGGTGGTAGTATCCAGGACACCCGGATCATAAAAGGAATCATCCTGGACAAAGAACGCGTCCATGAGGGAATGCCACGACAACTGAAAAACGCAAAAATAGCACTCGTGAACGCAGCCTTAGAAATCAAAAAAACAGAGGTTGACGCACGCATCCAAATACAAGACCCTACCCAGCTGCAAGCATTCCTTGATGAAGAGGAATCCATGTTGCGGAAAATGGTCGAAAAAGTCAAAAAAAGCGGAGCGAACGTCCTGGTCTGCCAGAAAGGCATTGATGACCTTGCACAACACTTCCTCTCCAAAGAAGGCATCTACGCGGTCAGACGAGCGAAGAAAAGCGACATGGATAAACTCGCAAAGGCAACCGGTGCTATCGTCGTTGCAAACCTTGACGAGCTTTCTCCAAAAGATCTTGGATTCGCTGGCAATGTTGAGGAACAAAAAATCGGCGATGATAAAATGACATTCATCACTGATTGTAAAAACCCCAAGGCAGTGTCCGTCCTCATCCGCGGCAGTACTGAACACGTCGTCGATGAACTTGACCGTGGTATGCATGACGCTTTGTTCGTCGTCAAAATCGCGTTAGAAGATGGAAAACTCACTCCTGGCGGTGGCGCAGCAGCAACTACAATATCAATGGCACTCCGAGATTATGCATCCTCCGTTGGCGGACGAGAACAAATGGCAATCGAAGCCTACGCAAACGCCATCGAAATCATCCCCAAGACCCTCGCAGAAAACGCAGGGCTCGATCCGATTGACATGATGATTGAGATGCGCCGAGTCCATAAGAAAGGCGATAAAAACGCTGGTGTTGATGTCTTTAATGGGAAAGTCGTAGACATGATAAAAAACAATGTCATCGAACCACTCCGCGTCAGCGTCCAAGAAATACAAGCCTCAACCGAAGCGGCAACCATGATCCTCCGGATCGACGACATCATCGCATCAAAGGGCGGTGGTGGCGGCGGAATGCCTCCTGGCGGTATGCCTGGTGGAATGCCCGGTGGAATGCCTGGTGGCGGCGGGATGGACGACTACTAGTCCAACCCCTTTTTTCCTTTTTTTATTTTTTTAGTGATTATGCCAACAAAAAAACCAACTGGCACCAAGAAAAATACACAAGAAACAGCACATCATACTATAAAAAAATTAGAAGAAGAAAACACACAACTCCATCAAGAGATCATGGATAAAAACGACAAATATCTACGAACGCTCGCTGATTTTCAAAACTACCAGAAACGCATGGAAAAAGAACTACAAGCTCAAAAAGAAGATATCAAGAAAAAATACCTGCTCGAACTCCTCGACCTAACCGAACTCTTGAAAAAAGCATATGAGGATTCCGACCCAAAATCAGGATTAAAACTTTTACTAGAAAACCTTGACAAATTCCTAGAAAAAGAAGGAATAACCTACATTGACTGTAAAGGAAAACCTTTCAACTATCAGCTTCATAACGCAATCTCAACTATAGAACAATCTGAATGCGTTGATGGAACAATCCTTGATGAAATAAAAAAAGGGTATCTGGTAGGAGAAAAACTCCTCCGACCAGCCCATGTTATTGTCGCAAAAAAGAAACCATAATAAAACCACCTTGGAGGTGTATGATATGAGTAAGATTATAGGAATTGATCTCGGAACCACAAATTCTGAGGCAGCGTATATTGAAGCAGGAAAACCAGTCGTCATAAAGAGCGTAGAAGGACAACCATATTTTCCCTCAGTTGTCGCGTTTACAAAAACCGGGGAAATGCTGGTTGGTGAAGCAGCGAAACGACAAGCAGTCACCAACACCGAAGGAACTGTCCAACGAATAAAACGAAAGATGGGGACAAATGAGAAAGTCAATCTACGTGGGAAAACCTATACGCCGCAGCAGATATCTGCGTTTATCCTTCAGAAGATCAAGAAAGACGCTGAGGATTTTCTTGGTGAAAAGATTACCGATGCAGTGATTACGGTTCCTGCCTACTTTAATGATGATCAACGGCAGGCAACCAAGGATGCTGGTGCGATTGCGGGATTCAATGTGAAACGAATCATCAATGAGCCAACCGCTGCCGCTCTCGCCTACGGGTTAGATAAGGAGGGCGATCAGAAAATCGCGGTGTACGATTTCGGTGGGGGAACCCTTGATGTCACGATCATGGAAGTTGGAGGTGGCGTCTTCGAAGTCTTATCCACTAGTGGTGATACGCAACTCGGCGGCTCTGACATGGATAGAGCACTGGTCGATTATATCGCTGAAGAATTCAAGAAACGACATGGTGTTGATCTCCGTAAAGAACCGAAAACGTTACAACGAGTTTTAGAAGCAGTAGAAACAGCAAAAATAGAATTATCTTCGACGCTTCAAACCGATATCAACCTTCCCTACATCTACGTGGTCACCGGAGAACCAAAACATCTTGAAATAAAACTGACTCGAACCAAACTTGAAGAAATTATCTCTCCGATTGTCCAGCGTAGCGAAAAACCCTGTCGCCAAGCATTACAAGATGCGAAACTGAAACCAGAAGATATTGATCACGTCGTGCTTGTTGGCGGTGTCACCCGCATGCAGATGGTACAGAAGAAAGTCGAGGAGATTTTCAGACAGAAACCGAAACGAGAGGTCGACCCAATGGAATGTGTCGCGATCGGTGCCGCGATTCAAGCTGGTGTGCTCTCTGGTGAAATCGATAAAGATATCGTACTCCTTGATGTCACCCCATTGACCTTAAGTATCGAGACCCTTGGCGGTGTCGCGACACCATTGATTGACCGTAACACCACCGTACCTACGCGGAAAAGTAAGGTGTTTTCCACGGCCGCTGATAACCAAACCAGCGTCGAAATCAACGTCTTACAAGGAGAACGACCCATGGCAGCGGACAATAAGAGCCTTGGACGATTCCACCTAGACGGCATCCTTCCTGCACCACGAGGCATCCCACAAATCGAAGTCTCCTTTGATATCGACGTCAACGGTATTATGAACGTTTCTGCAAAAGACCTCGGGACCGGAAAAGAGCAGTCTATTCGCATCACGGGATCAACGAAACTCTCTGATTCCGAAATCGAACGGATGCGAAAAGAAGCAAAAGAACATGAAGACGAAGACAAGAAACGCAAAGAAAAAATCGAAATACGAAACATTGCAGACTCACTCGTACACAGCACCGAAAAAACACTGGAAGAATTAAAAGATAAGTTCTCCAGCGAAGATAAAGATAATCTCGAAAAAGCATTAAAGGAACTTCGAGAAGCACTTACGGGTGATGATACCGACAAAATAAAGGAAAAAACAGATTCGCTTACCCTAGCGTTCCAAAAAGCATCGACCGCGATTTATCAACAAGCAGCGCAACAACACCAGCAACAATCCGGACAAGGCGCAGCACAAGGAGATGCATGGCAAGGACACCCTTCAGATGATGATTCTACCATCAACGCTGATTATAAAGTAAAAGGAGAAAAAAAGAAAAAGAAAGACGAAGACACTGAATAAAACAACTTTATTCTTCTTTAATGAGCGATGTGAGTTCATCCACTGTCCATTTCTTTGTTTTTTCTTTAATGACCATTACCGCACACGGCGCTGTCTTCAACACTTCTTCAGAGACACTCCCTAGAAAGAATTTATTGAATCCCTTCTTTCCCTGGCTTGCCATTACGATAAGGTCGTCATCATTGACGTACTTCACGATCTCTACAGCAGGTGCACCAGCAGCCAGTTTCGTTGTCGTCATCACTCCTTGTTCTTCCGTGATTTTTTTCACTTCGTCAATTGCGGATTGTTTCTCTCTTTCTATCTTTTCCTCAAGTATTTTTGACAACATATACTGACGGGAGTCATTCACGGAAATAATCGAGACTTCTACATTCAACAGTTTCGCAAAATATGCCCCTTGTTCTGCGGCTATTTTCGAAACATCGGAAGTATCAACAGGAATGACAACTCGATTGATGCCCTTCATCCACAACCCTCAACCATAATGTGAATCAGGTGAGGTTAATTTAAATGTTTTGTGCAGAACCAGATGTTCGTGAGACGAAAAGAAGCGCTTCTTCTTGTTTCGGTAACAATTGTACAGGCAACAGGTATCTTTTGTACAACAACTCGTTTTAAATAAAACAAACAAAAGAGTTATCTGAGGAGCGAAAACCTATGTTGATGATCGTTGGCCAAATCTCAAGTCCAGGGGAAGCAAACGAGATCGAATATATCACGAAAAACTTTGTCGTAGCCAACCGAATTAAAGAACTGGCACGCACCCTCAAACACTAATCAACCGAGTTGAAACCCATGACGAATAAAAACACACGTATCTGGATATGGCTGCAAGAAAACGAACTCCATAAAGCAGTTTACAACTCTACCGACTGTACCCTTATTGTGTATAACGAACGAGACGAAATCATTCTAAAACACACCGGAATCACCTCTGAACAACTCACGCGACTTGAGGTACTGTTTTTAACCATAGGTGCAAAACGCATAGATGGGCATAAAGAACCTTTCACGTATCTTTAAAATTTTTTTTAGTCTCTCCATTGTGCTTTCATCCAGGTCTCCATAAATCGTTTTGAGATTTCTGGACGTGCTTCCGCAATATCGGTTATGGTGACAATCCCTACGACTTTTTCAGAAGAAATCACTGGGAGCTTCTTGATTTTATATTGTTTCATCGTCTCCAACGCTTTCTCCGCCGTATCCAGAGCATACACGACTTTGATATTTTGAGACATAATCTCACGAACCTTGGTTTTCTCAGGGTCCCGACGTTGACAAATCGAACGCTCAATCAGATCCCGCTCAGTGACAATACCAACACAGGTTTCATCATCTACCACGACCAAACAACCAACTTTTTTTTCCTTATACATCATGCATGCGTCAAAAACAGACGCGTCAGCTTCAATGGTTACGACATTTTTCGTCATGATCTCTTTTACCAACATACCTTACACACCATTTTCCCTATCAGAAACAGATGAGTATTGAGTCGCTCCGTTATATTCTTATCTTACTATCTTATATGAGGTAACCGTGAAAATCAAACCAAGAAACGACATTCTCACGATATCATCCGAGATGCAAAAAAACACCCAAAAGGATGGAACGCAGCATTCGGTCAAGATTCTGATTTATTCTCTCATGACTGCTATATCTTCCACCCTCGCATTGGAATTTACCTGTTAAAAGAATATAACAAAAACCCATTCGAGGTCAAAGGAATAGGATCAAAACTTGCACGACACATCGACGAAGACATCGAAGAACAAATAACGAGAAAATCGGGAGACTTCGGCATCATCCAAGGAGATATCAAGAAAATCCTTACAAACATCAACAGAGGAATACCTCCGCAACAAATCCTTACCAGCGCGATGAAGGGTGGAGACCTCGGAATCACAATACCTGTCCAAGGACATGCGTCTACCTCAAAAGACACGTTTCATAGCCTTAAAAACACGTTCTCCTCGCAACAAAAAAAACTTGGAACCTGCTTTGAAAAAATGGTTTCTGACGATGGAATTTACAAATCATACGAATAACTTTATTTCAAGTAATCCTTCATTTTTCCCACAGCTGTTTTTCGTTTCTCCTGCAGATCAATGAGGAGTTTTTCCATTTGTTCTGCCGCGCGTCTCTTGCATATACCACACATCAACTCCCCTTTCTTACAAGAATCATAGATTCCTTTCAGCTCGTTATCATCCTCGACCAGATGATATAAAAACAATTCATAAATCATGCATTCATCTGGTCTTCCCCCAGATTTCTTCTGCTCCTGAAGGGTTGCTGCACCACCGGTTTTCGCGTTCATGATCTTCTTTATTTGCTTCCTCGGGGGTGTCCGTAAGAAAGATCGCACTTTCCGGTTTTGACGATGACATCTTCTCCCCCGTCAGACCAGTAATAAAACGATGATAGGTCGACGACGGCTGTATGAATCCATACCCGCCAAGCGTTGGTTCAATATGTGCAAGTGCTTCGTCAATACCAGGAATATCGGCTTCTTTTGCTGTGTTAATATAAATTGCTTTATAGTCGGTGATGCGTTTCAAATCAAAAAACTGTAATTGTTTTAGGATTTTCTCTGCGGTATCCAGCAGCTCCTTGATGTTTGTATCAATCTTGACGAACACGCCGATTTTATTATCTTTTGTCACTGTCACATTATAGAGACGATGAGCCTGAGCAATATCTCGGCTGAGTCTGATATGCGGGTCTTGATCTACCCCAACTGGTACAAGTGTTGGTCGTACGCCACCGAACTTTTCAAGCTGTACATGTAGGATATCACCGGTTTGAACCAAGGGTGAGAAGATATGTGCCATATTCGTTGATCCTTCAAACCCGTACGTCGCAACCATCTGAGACCAGTTCACCTTTTTTCCAAGGAGAAACGCGAGGTCTTTTACATCCTGATGTTTTGATTGGAAGTAGAGACGACAGCGCTCTGGTTTCAACCCCAGCGCGATATAATTGGCGATGTATTCGTTCACCGCGAGCTCTTTTGTTTCTTCCAGGGTGAAGCCACGAGTTGCATACGCTTCAATGTCAGCAACCGCAATAAAAATATCTGCGCCCAGGCTCTGATAATACATGACCTCATCAATCACCATCTTATGGCCCAGGTGCATTCGCCCAGACGGCATCAACCCTGTTAAAATCGCCCATGGTTTATTCCTCTGAATTGCCTCGTGAATGATCTCGAAACCTCGATGGCCAAACACCACACCTCGTCGCAACAATCGATGAGGATGCGGCAGGTCCTTCCAGAGATCCTCAGAGAATTCCTGAATCCCGAATTCATCACGCAGTCGAGTGTAATCCTGATATGTTGTCGAGCTCCATGGGTCTATCTTCATAGGTGTTCTATCTCCAAATCAGGTATCCTTACAAAAACTTACCGTTGTTGGCGGAGGATAAACAGAAGACCGGGGAAATAATTATCATATAAGGTTTACTAAAAAAGAAATACTTTATATCTCACGGTCTCCATTACTCTAGAAAGGGATAAAAAAAGGAGTTTTTTCCATGAACCAGCATTGTTCACTCTGCGGCACCAATCTTCTACCTGTTGACGAGGAAGGGATATGTCATCTATGCAAGATGTCAATTATCTTCAATGAAGATACATTCCCCGATGTTGATGACTGCGCATCATAGAACCCTTTTTAAGGAGAAAAACCCTTTGGTGGCATAATTGATATAAGACAAGATGCTATCGCTTTTTCTATTACCTATGAATCCTGAGTTAGAGAAAATCCTGAAACGACAGCATTACGCGATTATCGGGAAACATACTGGGGTAAAACTCTGTCATTGGATGAAACAAAGTCTCCTCTTCGGCAGAGAATGCTATAAACAAACCTTTTACGGCATCAATTCACATCGATGCCTGCAGATGACCCCAGCAATTACGCATTGTACACAGATGTGTCTGTTCTGCTGGCGGTTCCAAAATTTTACGGAAAAAGAGTTACATGACATCGACGATCCAGGATACATCCTGGAACACGCAATTCTGGCGCAAAAAAAACTCATCACCGGATTCAAAGGAGATCCTCGGTGCGACCAGAAAAAATGGAAGGAGGCAAACGAACCAAACATGCTCGCATGCTCGCTTTCCGGGGAACCAACACTGTACCCGAAACTTGGAGAATTTTTTGAAGCATGTCACCGGAAAGACATTACTACGTTTCTGGTCACCAACGGGACAACACCCGCGGCTTTAGAACAGTTAGATCCCTTGCCAAAACAACTCTATGTCTCGATTGTCGCACCAACTGAGGAACTCTACAAGAAAATCTGTGCTCCCCTTATTTCAAATGGGTGGGAAAAGATCCAGCAAACACTCGCACTCCTCCCTTCCCTTGACACACGAACCGTGATTCGCCATACCCTAGTCCATGACTGGAACATGGATGAGAAATACATCGAAGCGTACGCGAAACTCGATGCTCAGGCGCAACCGACGTTTATTGAACCAAAAGGATATGTTTTTGTTGGTTCATCACGAAACAGGCTTCATTTTTCTAATATGCCAACCCATGACCAGATCAGAAGCTTTGGGCAGAAACTCGCAGAACAACTCGGTTACGAACAAATCATGGAAAAAGCAGATTCACTCGTGGTTCTACTTGCTTCGCACCAAAAAAACAGAAAAATAAAATAAAAAAGGGAAAGAAAACAAGTTTTAGAATTTTCCTCGTAACTTCCGGCGTTCGACTTTGACGCCATTCGGAGAGACGACCATAAGGTTGTTGCCGATACCTGCGACATCGCCACCGACATCATCCGTAATCCGTTTTAACTCATTGGTGACTCTCTTGAGGAGTACTTCTTGGTCAGAAATGGCGGTGAAATCAAGGATCAGCACATTTCCACCATAGACATAATCTGTTAACTCTTTTAACTCCTCGTACCGTTGAATCTCAGCAATGGCAACATGCATCCGTGCACCGGACATACCTCCGACTTGTGCATCTGCATATTTCTCAAGATCGATATATCCCTCTGTTGTTCCCGTCTTTTTCTCACCAAAAATTTTACTTGTTATTCCCATACTGACACACTACTCCTAATTTTTGCTCGTATTCTAAAATATATTTCTCTTTATAAACATTTGTAGTGTTCTATAATTACCCGTTTGAGATGGATTATGTAAACTGTAGAGTTTCTGGTGATTCTAGAGAAAAAGAAAAACTTTATAAACGACAATTAAGGATACTGGTTTGGGTGTGAGGTTGAGCGAAAACGGCAAACTCGTCGAACGAATTAACATTAAAATCAAATTGTTTGATACTGGGAAATGGGAATGGAAGGTTCGTCAACGATTTATCAAAGAACCACGAATTAAGGTAAACGATATGCTGAAGATATTAGATGAGATCAAAGCCGAAATCCTTGCGGCTGAAGGAAAAGAAGAAAAAAAAGAGGAAATAACAGAAGAAGTTGCAGGTCAAACGGTGGAACAAGGAACACCTGATGCTTCCAATAATAAAAATATAATAGCATAATTTTTTTTACTTCATCACCTTCATATCTTCAAGAGAACAGGAGCATCTTTCATGTTGTATTACCTCCACGGCTATCAATCCAGTCCTTCCAGTGAAAAAGGAACATTATTAAAAGAGAATTTACACGCCATACCAATCACGTACCGAGATGGAGCGCCTGAGGATCTTGTTATTTCCGAATGTCTGAGCCGTATTTCGGATGTCATAAAAAAAGATCAACAGGTGGTGTTGATTGGTTCGTCTCTCGGAGGTTTTCTCGCGGCAGCCACCGCTCTTACCCATCCTAACGTCACACAACTCATCCTCCTCAACCCTGCGATTATCCCACCCCGAACCGATCTGAATACAGTCCCGGGGATGCCCTACAGAATACTTGAGGAAATGATGGATCCACGATTGTTTGAACAGAAGATCCCTGCATCTATTACCATCCTGCGAGGAACCCATGACGACGTGGTACCTGATGACTGGGTCGTATGCTTCGCAAAGGCACAGCAGGCAACGATACAGTTATACAACGATGACCATAGGTTCTCAAAAAACCTGCAGAAACTGCCTGTCATCATATCAGAGCTGTTACAAAAATAAGCTGTTGTTTCGTTAATGGGTAAGTATCCACAACCGGTCGCCCACATAATGGAGTGTTTTTATGGCTTTACCTGGTTTTTTCGTTTTCATTTCCTCACCGGTCATCATCGCAACCCCAACCGCCAGTGGCTTCCGATGTTTCTCATCACAGATCCAGACAAGATCATCTTTCTGAATCATCGGATCTGCATCGGTGATGCCTGGTGCCATCACATCAGCTCCTTTCGTGATAAAAACCACCGCGCCCATATCAACGACCACGAAATTGGTTTTCGGCTGATACTTATTCAAGCCTTGCAGCGTGAACACAAGCTTGTTATTATGCATCATAAAATCAATACTATCATCTATGAGCAGAACCGTAAACTCCTCAAGTGTTCCGACATCGACAATGGCTTTGGCATCAAAAAAATCTCCATGAAACCTGGTTTTTAAATCATTGACCATCTCCTTTACTTCCCGTTCTTTCAGACGATGTCGGTTCTTTATTCTCACGGCCATACAAAAGGCATTCTGTACAACATTTTAATAGTTATCCTGGAGAACACGGGCCCAAACTCTTATAAATGATATCTCTATTTCGTTTCTCCTAAGGTAACAACCATGGAAAAACCATTAAAACTCCTACATGCCAGCCTCAACGGCCGAGTCATTGTCGAACTTCGAGGCGGTGTTGAATACCAAGGCGTCCTCGATGGCTATGATGTTCCCCATATGAACCTTGTCCTGAAAAACGCAGATGAGCTTGTTCACTCCACGAAAAAAGGAAAACATGAAAAACTCATCGTCCGAGGGGACAATATCATTTATATATCACCTTAGAATAGGGGGTAATTACTATGACGAAAGGAACAACGTGCAGAGCTGGGAATAAAACTACCCACATTGCATGTCGACGATGCGGCAGGCATTCCTTCCATGCACAGAAGAGACGGTGCGCGTTCTGTGGGTTTGGGGAAACCAGCAAAATGCGACACTACAATTGGGTTCGAGAAAAGAAATAACTAGACCACATCTTTTTTTTCTTCAACTGCTTTTCCAGAAGATTTCTTGTATTTGTCTAAAGACCAGCGCCCTTTTTTTCCCCAGAATGAATTATAGATACGGATTTCCACATATAAAAAGACACCAAGGACGACGAGACACAATGCGATGTTGAAGGGAGACGAGAGATTTCTAAATACCTCAAGGGGAATAAAAGTATCGATAAGGAGGACAACCACGAGAAAGAAGCTTTTCAATGCTTCCTGGTAGAGGGGTCTTACTAAACTTTTCTGGATATTTTCTCTTTTCTTTCTTAACAGATAATTTACCAGGTTTTCTGTTTTTTCTACGTGAACATCCAGCCGATTCTTTCTCGATGCCATTCACACCAATCCCACAAATGATTCCATGGTATAAAACCGTATAGGGAACGTTCAATACAGATGACAAGCAACAAAATGATCTTTATGAAACTCTTTGAGGACAGGTTCAGTTTCTGAACAAATGGGCATGGCTTGAGGGCATCGGGGGTGGAATCGACATCCTGATGGCGGGGTGATGAGACTGGGGACTTCCCCTTTCAAGTGGATATGTTTTGTTTTGACCCGTGGGTCTGGGACCGGGATGGCAGAAAGTAATGCTTTTGTATAGGGATGTAACTGCTCCCAGAAAAGATCATTTGTCGGAGCGTTTTCCACGATTTTCCCTGCGTACATTACTGCGACACGGTCACTAATATATTTTATAACGCTTAAATCATGGGTGATAAACAAATAGGTGAGCCCGAATTTTTCTTGTAGATCTTTGAAGAGGTTTAGGATTTGAGCTTGTACGGAGACGTCGAGTGATGAGGTTGGTTCATCAAGTACGATGAAATCAGGATTTAACGAAAGTGCCCGTGCGACACCAATGCGTTGCTTCTGCCCACCACTGAACTCATGCGGATATCGATACATATGTTGTTCATCAAGTCCAACTATTTTTAGTAATTCAAGAATCTTTGTATTCAATGCTTGTCCTTTGAATCTCTTGTTGATTTTCAATGGCTCTCCGATAATTTTTTTCACGGTCATCCGAGGATTTAACGAAGAGGAGGGGTCCTGAAAAACAATTTGCATATGAGGTCGTAACTTTCGAAGTTCTGACTTGGTGATCGCCATCAGATCAGAGCCCATAAATACTAAGGTACCAGCCGTGGGTGGTATCAGATGAATGAGAATGCGACCAAGTGTTGTTTTCCCGCACCCGGATTCACCTACAAGACCAAAGGTTTCCCCTTTTCGTATCTCAATGTTAACATTGTCAACTGCTTTGATGTTCTCTTTTGTCGAGGAGAATAATCCTTCCTTCATCGGAAAGTATTTTTTTAGATTAGTCGCGTTTACAATAGTCTCTTCCATCTTCTTCCCTCGAGGTAACCGAATATTTCACGGTTTCGTAGTGATGACATGCAACTTGGTGGTCTTTTTCTACCTCTCTGAGTGGTGGATCGCATTCTTTACAAATATTGGTACGATATTTACATCGCGGGTGGAATCGACAACCAGATGGTGGCTCAATAAGATTCGGGACAGTCCCTGGGATAATATCTAATTGTTTTTGCTCTTCAGTAATTTTCGGAATCGCCCGCATCAAGCCTCTTGTATATGGATGGTCAGGGTTATCAAAGATTTTCTCTGTTGTTCCTATCTCGACGATATACCCTGCGTACATCACACCGACACGATCGCACATCTCTGCGATGATACCAAGATTATGGGTGATCAACCAAATCGCGGTTCCCACACGTTGTTGTAACTCTTTCATCAGGTCAAGAATCTGTGCTTGGACTGTTACATCCAGCGCAGTTGTTGGTTCATCCGCGATCAATAAATCAGGGTTGCATGCCAGCATCATCGCGATCATCACCCGCTGTCGCATCCCTCCACTGAGTTCATGTGGATATTGTTTTGCGACCTTTTTTGGATCAGAGATTTTCACGAGATCAAGTGCATTGATTGCTTTTTCAAACGCTTTTTTTTGTATCATCTTTTTGGTTTTTCGTTTTTTCCAGAAATTGTACCAGGGGATTTTTTGATTTATCTCTGGAAACGACTCATGTAACAAAATAACTTCTGCTATTTGATATCCCACACTGTACACCGGATTTAATGCAGTCATCGGCTCTTGAAAAATCATAGAGATTTTATTACCACGTATATCCTGCATTTCTTTCTCTGTTTTTTTTAAAAGATCTTCTCCTTTGAAAAGAATGCTTCCTTTCATTATCTTTCCAGGGGGTTGAGGGATCAGTCCCATCACTGAGAGTGCGGTAACGCTTTTACCACAACCCGTTTCACCGATCAACCCAAATGTTTCTCCTTTCCAAATTTGGAAACTGGTTTCTTCTAATGCTTTGACAACACCTTCATAGGTGTAGAAGTAGGTCTTTGAGGTCTTTTATTTTGAGTAATGGTTCGTTTTCTATGAAATCACCTTCGTAATTTTGGATCTGTCACATCTCTTAGGCCATCACCGAGTAGGTTGAATCCGAGGACAACAAGCAGTATTGCAAGGCCTGGGAAGGTGACGTACCACCAGGCATGGAACATATGCACTCGACCTGAGGATATCATTAGTCCCCATTCTGCGGTCCCTGGGGATGCTCCAAGTCCGATGAAACTGAGTCCCGCAGCTACCAGAAGCACGGCTCCAAGATCTAATGTGATTTCTACCAGTAACGGTGCGAATGCATTTGGAAAGATATGGCGGAAGAGGATACGTGAGTTACTTGCGCCAACGCTTCGTGCTGCTTCAACAAATTGTTGTTCACGGACTGCGAGTACTTGACCTCGCATTAAACGAGCGTATGTAGGCCACCAGACAATAATCATAGCTTCCATGATATGGTCGATACTTCGCCCCAATGCTGCCGCTACTGCCATCGCTAAAATAAGGTATGGTATTGCGAGGAAGACATCGGTGATTCTCATCAATATTTCATCAATGATTCCACCAAAATATCCTGCAATCCCACCGAGGATAATCCCGATTAAGGTTGATATAGCAACGACGATAATACAGATACGGAACGATGTTTGAGACCCGTAGATAACCATACTAAAGATGTCACGTCCATAGTCATCGGTCCCAAATAAATGTTCTGCGCTAGGGGGTAGTAATCTTTGACTAAAATCGATATCCCATCGTTCTTCGGTGACTGTCGTATCCTGTTCGGTACTTACTTGTACATAGGCTGGGTGTTGACTTGCTATAAAGGGTGCAAATAATGCGACAAGGATCAATATAAGAATCAATATCAATCCAATCATCGATAAGAGACTTTTTCGGAAGAGATGAGCCATGAATCTAAGATCTTTAATTTTTGATTCATGTTTTTTTAAGAAATCATCCACAACCTTAACATGTGGTCGTATCTTATCCACCTCCGAGTTTAACTCGTGGATCAATCACCGCATAAAGGATATCAACAATGAGATTTGCTACAACATAAATAATTGCGACGAGTATCGTAAATCCCATCACTGCATTGAAATCAAAACCCAAAACCGCGTTTGCAGCAAACCGTCCCATCCCAGGCCAATTGAAAATCGTTTCCGTCAGTACAGCACCACCAAGAAGCGAACCAAATGACAGACCGGTGATCGTAACTGTTGGTATCAAGGCGTTTCTCAAGGCGTGTTTATAGATAATAGTTCGCTCCGATAGTCCTTTTGCTCTTCCGGTACGAATATAATCCATCCCCATGACTTCCAACATACTGGACCGTGTCATTCGAAGAATTAACGCAAGTGTTGCAAATCCTAGCGTGAACGCTGGCATGATGAGGTGATATAAAGCAGCTCCTAACGTGTTGAGATTCCCTGTTAAAATACTATCAATCACATACAATCCGGTAATAGACGGTGGTGCGTTCATTCCGATTGCCAAACGTCCCTCCAACGGTAAAATCGGTATTTGATACGCAAAAACATATTGCATCATGAGTGCTAACCAAAAAATCGGCAAAGAATATCCAACAATCGCGATGATTCGTGTTATATGATCTGATAATTTATTTCGTCGTATCGCTGAAATAATTCCTCCCACGATGCCTAGAGGAATTGCTATTAACATTGCAAAAATTGTCAGTTCTATCGTCGCTGGGAAATATTGAGAAAGGCTCTCAATCACCGGTCGACTTTCTAAATATGATTTCCCTAGGTTTAAATGAACGATATCATTTAAATAGTAAAAATATTGAATCCAGATTGGTTGATCAAGATGAAGTTCTTTTGTGATTCGTTCGATGACATCAGGTTGTGCTTTTGGTCCTCCCGCAAAGGCTCGTGCTGGATCCGCAGGGATAACATGGGAAATGGTAAACGTGATTATGGTAACTCCAATAATAACTGGTATTAGGAGCAGTAGTCTTCGGTACTATAAATTCCCATGTCTTCATAATTTAAAAAAAAAGAAAGAGAAGGTTTTATTCGTACGCTTTGTAGTAGTCGTAGAAGTACCATTCACGTACTGGATTGTATGAATAGCCTTGTACCCAATCTCTCCATGGTCGAATGTATTGTCTCTGTTGTAGGAATATGAAGGGTGGTTCTTGTATGTAGATGTCGTATGCGGCTTTATATGCAGCTGCTCGCACCACAGGATCCGCCGAGTATTTTGCCTCTACTAAATTTTCGTCAACGGTTTCGTTCTTGTATCCTGTATTATACGTATCCCCGCTAACATCAGCAGACGCGATAAATGGGAATACATAATCATCTGGATCATTATAATCTGGTCCCCATCCGATGAACATCGTATCCCAGTCATCTGTCGTGTACATCCGATGCAGCAGCTGTGGCCATCCTTCTGCAATCACCGATGAAAGAATACCGATTTCATCAAGTGCTGTTCGGAACATGATCGCCATCATTTCTC
>CAWIEM010000016.1:0-30196 GCA_963835145.1 uncultured Thermoplasmata archaeon | reverse complement strand
CGGGTGGATGCACCATCGGCACCGGTATCGGACCAAAACACATCGATGAAATCATCGGAATCGTCAAAGCCTACACCACGCGTGTCGGCGAAGGACCGTTCCCAACAGAACTCCTTGATAAAACCGGGCAACATCTCCAGCAAGTCGGCCATGAATTCGGCACCACTACCAGCAGGCTACGAAGATGCGGCTGGCTTGATCTTGTCATCGTCAAACATTCCTGCATGATTTCAGGGATCACGAAACTAGCAATCACTAAACTCGACGTCCTCAGCGGACTTTCACAAGCATATATCTGCACACAATACACCTTTGATGGAAAACGAATAGATTACTTCCCCGCAAACATCGAAGACGTTGCAACATGTAAACCTGTGTACAAAGAATTCAAAGGATGGGAAACCATTGACCCGAAAATCGCGACGTTCGCTGAGCTACCGAAAGAAGCACAGACCTACCTGAGATTCATCGAAAAAGAAACAGACGTCCCTATCGGACTTGTCTCCATTGGACCTGGACGAGACGAAACAATCGAGGTCTAAACAAGATGTTTTACCGAAAGCGCAGTCTGAATCCACCGCAGATACGAGTTACACGCTGCCCTCAGAGAGCTGACATCCTCAGACTCAATAGTCACCTCAAGGGTCTTTTTATCAACAGAAAAAGTGACATGTTGATTTCGGAATCTTATGCTGAATCTCCGGGGAAAGCGATTGCGCAACAACACAAGCATCCTGAGAAGAAGGAAAATGAAAAAGGAATCACGCTTTGTTCGTCATACGCCTTTGATGCGTTTTGCAACCGTCGGCCGCTCTTTATAGAATACCTTGCTTCCGCAATACGGACATTGCATCCCGATGTTTTTCACATCGAACTGCACTGCTTTCTTACACAAACCACACTTATACCTGGTCACTTCGATTCCTCCTCAACAGGCAACTCCACAGGGAGTCCCTTGAGGATCCGATCAGCGGTCACACCCGAGGGTGTGTTTGGCATATAGGCACCACCAGCAAAGACATTCCCGCATTTCTTGCATTCCCAAATACCTGTGCTCGTTCGATGCACTGCTTTCTGACCGCACTGAGGGCACGCATGACGGAGTTTCTGCTGGCTTTCCACCTCACGGACCATGGTTCGTGATCTTCACACCGTATCGCTCTGCAAAGCGACCAGAGGTGCCAACTTTCTTCGTACGTTTTGACATGGTATTTCCCTGTACTTACGATGAAGTAACTTCTATTAACTTCTTTCGTATTTCTTGCCCGTTATCAAGAGCTCCTTTTATAACTTTTTGTATCTCATCCTTAGAAAAACTGCCGGAAAGCCCTTTCTGCATCGCCCGAATATCACCATTATGGTCCGTCGCAACCGTTAAACGCACGTCCGCGATGACTTCTTCATCAAAACAAGGGTCAAAGAGGACAAAATCATTGATTTTCACTGCGGTACAAGAAATCGGCGGCTCTGACATAGGCAAGGGGAAATCCTCTTTTTGATACCCCTCAGGGAGCTGTTCTTCAAACCGCTTCGCAGGAACAATCGTTGTTGACAATGCAGCAAGAGCACCCAAGGACGCTGCATCAAAGAGATTCCCATCGTAATCAAGGACATGGATATCAATGAAGACCAACCAGACCAGCTCACCAGGAGTTACAACAAGTTTTTCAACATCAACGACCTGTGATTCACGCACCCCACGGTCGACGACCCTGGCTAGCTCAATGGCATCTTCTCGTGGTGGACCTGACTCAAAATCAGGGGATGCCAGAGGAACAAGCTCAGCAGCGGTGCTTAACACGCCCATGTTTGGGGTATCCGGGAATGGTTCACCCAGGCCCATTTTGATACCAACAAGAACTTGGGTGTTGCCGATTTTCACTCGAGCAGAGCCTTCCGCCTTGTTGACGACTTTGGTTTCAATCTCAATATTTCGATATTGGTCGAAGTTACGCCCGTCGATACGTTTCCCTTGCTCCTGCAAGGTTTGTGATATAATCGCGTTTAATAATAGGGACAATGGTCATTCTTGCACCTCCGCGGCAATAGCCTGATACTTATGCATGACCGCTTTTTTCTGAATCTCAGAAACCGCATGGCATCCTTTCACGGCGAGGTCAAACGCTTGGTTAAACTCATCAACGGTGAGATGTCCATCCATCTGTAATAAGAGTACTTCACCAGTTCGTGGTGAAATAGCGACAGGGAGATCAGCATCACCAAAGTTATCCTCCTCTTTTCCCAGGTCCAGGACAACTTGACCATTGATTTTTCCGGCAGCGCATGCAACCGGGATATCTCTCATGGGGATCCCTGCATCGATGAGGGCGACACCGGCAGCGGTTAACCCGGCACAGCGTGTCCCTGCCTCTGCATCGAGCACCTCGATGTTCACATTCACGGTTGCTCGGGGGAACTGCTCGGTAAGAATCACTTTTTCCAGGGCTTCTGAGATGACTTTTGAAATCTCGACGCTTCGTCGGTCAGGGCCAGGTCGTTTACGATCTTCGACGCTGAACGCAGCCATATTATACCGCGCTTGCACAATCGCTCTGAGCGGATTCTGCGTGTGTCGGGGTACTGCCTCTCGAGGGCCATACACGGCTACGAGGACTTTGTTGCCACCCCATTCCAGGTAACATGAGCCGTCTGCTCGATGAAGCACGCCAGCCTCGATTTTAATTTTCCGTATATCTTCTGGACCTCGTCCATCTAATCGTTTTCCTTCACTGTGTTATTAACTCAATATCTGATTTCATTATCTTACATCCTTTGCATCTTTTTTCAAGAGTTCTTCTATTCTATCAGTGAGCCCAAACGTGGCAGCCTCACTTTCTATCTTAGAGATCGCTTGAAGCACCTTTGCGATGCCTTCCGCGTCTCCATCTATCCAAATACGACCGTTCTTACCGACTTTGATTCGGCAGCGGGTGTATTTTTGTATGATCTCAATCATCGAATATTTTTTTCCCATAATGCGGCGATAAATTGATGGTTCAAATTCAATGATATGACCGCCTTTGAGTTTAAACAGGTTACGATCATTCAGTGTTATCTGAAGTTTCTTTGATTCATCAACCGAGAGAACCTTTGCCAGTATGGCATCACCGGTGTTTAAATATTTTTCTGTATCGGCGAATTCGATCTCCCAGGGCACCTCGTGGACATGCAAGAGCGCCGGGTACGGGGCGTTGATATCAACCATCCAGTTCGATGTTGATGCTTCTTCCACGACACCGATGACAAAATCACCGACGATCGGCTCATATCGTCCTTTTAACGGAATGACGTTAATGAAATTATCTTGTATGTTCAGTACTCCAAGTCGTTCTGCGTAGATTTTTTTGTTTTCTACAAATGTTCCCCGACCAGGCTTGAAGGCAGGTATATCACCGAGAATCTGACCAGGAATTACAATTTGACGTCCTTCATTTGGCATAAAATCAATTATCCTTTTTCACAAACCTACTTCAAAATTCGTGTTTCTACATTTCCTTTCGTAAGTGTATTTAACCGATCATAAAAATCCGTTTGCATTCCCGCTGGAAGTTTCACAATACCGATCCAGGTGCCATCTGACTGCCATTCCTCCCGCTCTAATGTGCCAAAGCTGCGGACCGCACCGTACGCTTTCCCAACATGTTCAGGGGGAATTTTCACAGAGACCCGTGTCTGATCCATCGAGATAGGAAGAATAGGTCGGAGTATCTCAATGATGGTTTTCATCTGTTGGTTCACTGATTTAAAGGGATCGATATGCACCTTTGCTTCATCCATCGCAAGCTCAATTCGGGTTCTGGGATGTGGCATCTTTGTCTGCGGGTCCATCGCGTTCCTCACTATCAAATCAACGATACGTTTTTTCTTCTGCTCCTGCATTTCATGACGCTGCTCTGTTGTCAGCTGGATTTCTCCTTTCTGAATGATTTCTTTGGCAATTGTTGAAATATCAGTGGTGTTGAAATGTTTCTGAAGTGATTCGATGGGTGCATGGGTCCCTTTCTTTGAATCACTAAATACCGCATCAATCGCAAGAGCGGAGAGAATATTATCTGTTTTTCCCTCCAGGATATGCTCTGCCTCATGAGGATCCACGAGGATCTCGAAACGATCCGCTCCTTTATGCAAACGCGCAATCACTGCGTTTTCTAGACTTACCAACTCTACTTACCTCCAATCGCCTTGGTCACATACGTCTTTGTTTCCGCAGGTGACATGATATGGAATTTGACTCCTTTTTTCACCACACCAATTTCGATCGCATCAGGATTCAACTTCCCTTCAGTACCCTTATGTAATGCTTTCACACCCAGATCAATAGCCTCATCCATAGACATGTTGTCTTTGTAATGTTCCTCGAAGTATGCCATTGCCCCTGTGCGTCCGGCCCCTTCACTGGCTGCCTTGTATTCCATGAGGGCACCAGAAGGATCTGTGGAAAACAAGCGAGCACCGGTTTGATCGACCCCCGCAATCAACAATGCAGTTCCAAACGGTCGAACACCACCATACTGGGTGTAGGTTTGTTTAAAATCACAAATTCGTTTCACCAGTGTTTGCGACCTGAATTTTTTCATTATAGGTTATCTCATTGATTTGCGCATCCAGGCGAGCTCTATCAATCAAGGATCGAGCATCGGCAACAAGACCAGATGTTGCGCACCCAATATGATCATCGATAATGAAAATCTTCTCAATGGAATCAGGCTCAATGAGTCGAGATGTAATACGTTTATCAACAATTAAGATAGCGCCATCTCGGAATTTCACTCCCACTGTTGTTGTTCCGCGTTTTACTGCTTCTCGTGCGTACTCCACTTGAAACAATCGCCCATCGGGGGAAAAGACGGTAATCGCTCTATCATATGCCATATTTGATGGTTGCATTTTTTATTTCACCTCATTTTTTCTTCTGTTTTTCTCTGTTATCTCTCTCAATTTCAACCATGAATGCACTTTTGATGTATATAGTTTGTGTTCACGTTTCTTCTCTAGAGAAATACGATGAGAATGACGATAAGTTATACTCCTCTTTTTGTTCCCCAAATAATTTTATGCAGTTGCAGTGCCAGTCGCACCGGTAATCCATCGTTGAGAATCCATGACGCAAGCTTCTTTGGGTTCGTACCCCAAACAGGTTGGAAAAACACGGTGCATGGTGGGTTGTATTTTTTAAGAATTTTTTTCGCGTAATCGTAATCTTCTTTGTTTTTAATGATGAATTTAAGTTGGTCCTTTCTTGAAAGATATGATATATTTTTCATGTTCATTTGCTCATGCGAACCTGACGAGGGGCATTTGATGTCCAGAGAAATCATTAAGGATTTTTTTCCCACAAACTTCTTGATGTTGATACTTCCGTTTGTTTCAAGACATATCTTATATTTTTTTTGAAGGAGACACTCTATAAGTTTCGGTGCGTCTTTTTGCAGCAGTGGTTCTCCACCCGTAAGACAAACAGTAGGTGCAAGCAAATTTCTTAATCTCATCAAGAATCTCTTGTATACTCATCTCGGTTCCTTGTTCGTAGGCATACGTGGTATCGCAGAAGGAACAACGTAAGTTACACCCGGTGAGTCTCAGAAAAATGCTGGGTACACCAACCAATGTGCCTTCTCCTTGTATTGAGTAAAATATTTCATTTACTTTCATTTGTGTGATGTATTTGGGACGTCAATTAAAATCTTTGCTCGGTAGAAAAAGGAAAACACAGCGGATAGAATGGATGTAAAAATATTTATAGGGGAAGTAATATTACGGGTAAGCCGTTCCAATGTTACTTGATATAGCGTATAGTATAAATAATGAGTGGAACTGTGGCCCGTCCTTGGGCCTGTAGCTCAGCTAGGTAGAGCATCTGGCTTTTAACCAGGTGGCCAAGGGTTCGAATCCCTTCAGGCCCGCCTTTCCTCAAAAGGAACGCAGGAGGAATGTAGTATCGCAGCCCCGCCAAAAAAATATTACGACATCTTAGGACATAAGCTGGTTCCGGAACATACTATTTTATCTGAGAAAGAGAAAAAGGAGCTGTTGGAGGAATACGATATCAGACCTGATCAACTGCCACGTATTCTTGCAAATGATCCAGCAGTGATTTCCGCGGGAGCAAAACCTGGACAGATTGTGAAGATCATCCGGAAAAGCCCTACCGCGAAATATGCGACTGCGTATCGGTTAGTTGTTGAGAGTGATACCTCTGAGAGTTTTGTCTTCGCTGAGCCATCTGAAGAGTTCAGCACGCCAAGTGAAGAGATATAGAAAGGGGAATATGAGGAGTAGTTATGAGAGAACTTGTTGATGCGTTTTATCGAGAAAGAAGTATTGTCAACCATCAGATCGCTTCCTATGATGATTTTTTACGACATCGTCTGCAACGGATTGTCGATGGCACGATCATTGGTCAGGAAGAAGAAGGGATGAAGACGAGGGTATATCTACCCGGAGATTGAAGGATACAAGATTAAATTCGGGAAGATAAAAGTTGGTCTTCCACAGGTAAAAGAAGCGGATGGAACCGAGCGACCTTTGACACCGATGGAGGCGCGGTTACGAGATCTTACGTATGAGGCGCCGATTGAACTTGAGTTCATTCCTGTGAAAAATGAGGTCGAGTACGAGCCTGAGACGGTTCGCGTTGGTGAACTGCCCATCATGGTGAAGTCTCTGCGATGTAACATCTCCCAAAAAGTTTTAGAAGAAAAATTGGATCGGCCGTTCTCTGATGAGGATTATCGAAAAGAGCTTCAGCAGTTGCAGGAAGACCCGTTAGATCCTGGTGGGTATTTCATTAGCAACGGGACAGAACGAGTGTTGATAACAGTTGAGGATCTAGCTCCAAACAGGGTTCTTGTTGAACGGTCAAGCAGATATGGTACCGATGTTGAGGTTGCTAAGGTTTTTTCCCAACGGGAAGGATATCGTGCGTTAACAGTGGTGGAAAAACGGAAAGACGGCATGCTCATGGTGAGTTTGCCGACAACGTATGGTCAGATCCCGCTTATTGTCTTATTGCGTGCTCTAGGGATGGAGAACGATAAAGAAATCGTTGATGTCATCTGTGTTGATCCGAAGATGGAGCCGTATGTGCTTGCGAACATCGAGGAATGCGCGAAGGAATATAGTATCGCAACAAAGGAAGAAGCAGTTGCGTATCTTGGGAAGAAGTTCGCTGGTGGGCAGGCAAAAGAGTACCGTGTGAAACGTGTTGAAACCATCATGGATCGACATCTTCTGGCTCATCTTGGGAATGACCCTGATGATCGTTTAAAAAAGGCTATTTTCGTGGCTCGCATGGGGATGGCTGTGTTAGAACTCGCACTCGGGAAACGAGAGCAGGATGACAAAGACCATTACGCAAACAAGCGTTTGAAGCTTGCGGGGGATCTCATGGAGGATCTTTTCCGAGTCGCGTTCACCGCCTTGTGTAAGGATCTAAAATATCAGATTGAACGCATTCATGCCAAAGGAAAAGAAATCAAGATCGCGTCATCACTACGTTCCGATGTTCTCAGTCAACGTATTCATCACGCGCTTGCAACAGGGAACTGGGTTGGTGGACGAGCAGGAGTCTCACAGCTTCTTGATAGAACCAGCAATTTAGCGGTTCTGAGTCACTTACGACGAGTCACGTCACCATTGACCAGGTCACAACCACATTTCGAAGCACGAGATTTGCATTCAACCCAATGGGGACGACTTTGCCCGAATGAAACGCCAGAAGGACCGAACTGTGGTCTGGTCAAGAACCTTGCACTTACTGTCGAAATCTCAGAAGGTTTTGGAGAAAAAGAAGTGGAAACAGTCCTGCGAGAACTTGGGATTAAGGAACTGACGAAACACGTCACAGGTGCCCGTGTTTATCTGAACGGGGACCTTATCGGGATGCATCCGAACGGTGCAGATCTTGTCAAGAAATTGCGAGAACGACGACGAAAGGGAATGCTGAGTACCGAAATCAATGTTACCTATGATATTGAAGGAAACGATGTCATTGTGAACTGTGATTGTGGACGGTTACGACGACCGTTGCTTGTTGCTGAAAATGGTAAACTCTTGGTAAATCAAAAAAACCTTGCTGAGCTTAAAGAAGGAAAGAAGAACTGGTCTAATCTTATCAATGAGGGGGCTGTCGAATACATAGATGCTGAAGAAGAAGAAAACGCACTCATTGCATTACGAGAAGAAAATCTGACCCCAGATCATACCCATATGGAACTTGACCCGATGTGCATTCTTGGGATCGGTGCATCCCTTGTTCCCTATCCAGAGCATAACTCATCTCCAAGAATTACGATGGGCGCAGGAATGGGAAAACAATCGCTCGGATTCGGTGCGTCAAACTACCGTATACGACCGGATACACGGAGTCATCTGCTTCACTATCCACAGATGCCGTTAGTGCAGACACATCCGATTCATTATATTAGATTCAGAGAACGACCTGCTGGGCAGAACTATATTGTCGCGGTTGCATCGTTTCAGGGATATAACATGGAAGATGCCTTGATCATGAGCAAGTCATCGATCGAACGAGGACTCGGTCGGAGTACATTCATCCGAACATATAGCAGTGAAGAGAAGCGATATCCTGGTGGTCAAGAGGATCATTTTGAAATCCCGAATCCGGATTGTCGAGGGGTTCGCACTGAAGATGCGTATAACAATCTGGGTGAAGACGGGTTGATTTCTCCAGAATGTGGTGCAGACGGCGGAGACGTTTTGATTGGGAAAACATCGCCACCACGTTTTCTTGAAGAACCGACTGATTTTCTTACGCCTCAGAAACGAAGAGAAACCTCAGTTACGGTTCAACATGGGGAAGGCGGTGTTGTTGACAAAGTCATGTTGTCTGAGTCTGTGAATGGATCACGAATGGTGAAGATAAAAGTCAGAGAACAACGAATCCCTGAACTCGGGGATAAGTTCGCATCAAAACATGGTCAGAAAGGAGTGATTGGATATGTGGTATCTGCGGAAAACATGCCGTTCACCCAAGACGGCATGACACCTGATTTAATCATTAATCCACATGCTATCCCCTCAAGAATGACGGTTGCGCATGTGCTTGAGATGATCGGTGGGAAAGTCGGATCACTTGAGGGGCGAATCGTTGATGGAACAGCTTTTAGCGGGGAAGACGAAGATCAACTCCGAGCGGCTTTGGTGAAAAATGGGTTTAACCACGCGGGAAAAGAAATCTTCTATGATGGACTCACCGGACGACCATTGGAATGTGATATTTTTGTTGGATGTATCTATTATCAGAAGCTTCATCATATGGTCGCAGGTAAGATTCATGCAAGATCACGAGGACCCGTGCAGATTCTCACTCGACAACCAACGGAGGGACGAGCCAGAGAAGGTGGTCTACGGTTTGGAGAAATGGAACGTGACTGTCTCATTGGTCATGGTGCCTCCATGGTCATTAAAGATCGATTACTTGATGAATCAGATATCACGATGAAGTATGTCTGTAACACGTGTGGTCATATCGCGATGATTGATCGTCATGGACGGTTACATTGTCCAATCTGTGGTGATAAAGCAGATATCCACCCAGTGGAGATGAGCTACGCGTTCAAGTTACTTATTGATGAGTTGAAATCTCTTGTGGTTGTACCACGTATTAAACTGGAGTCGTTGGTGTAGGGGGTAAAAGAAATGGCAGGACGAAATATCACAAAAAAGATTGGGGCGTTGAAGTTTTCAGTGCTTTCACCCAATGAGATTCGTAAGATGAGCGCTACAAAGGTTATTACTGCTGATACCTACGATGACGATGGGTTCCCTATCACCATGGGGCTGATGGATCAGCGTCTTAGTGTCATTGAACCTGGGCTGCGTTGCAAGACGTGCGGATTGAAAGTCGGGAAAGACAAATGTCCAGGGCATTTCGGGCATATTGATCTTGCGATGCCGGTGATTCATGTCGGGTTTGTAAAGACAATCAGGAATTCTTTACGGGCGACCTGTCGGAAATGCGGACGAATCCTTCTCTCTGATAAAGAGTTAGAGGAGCACCGCAAAAACATAATAAAAAACAGCTCAGAGGGACGCGACAACGCATACATGTTCAAGATGATTATCAGCAGCGCGACGAAAACAGATGCATGTCCACGGTGCGGAGCTATTAGTGGGAAAATCGACCTGGATAAACCCACGTCGTTTCGGGAGAACGGAAAGAAACTCACGCCAACAGAGATTCGAGAGTGGCTCGAGAAAATCCCTGATGAAGACCTTCCTTTATTAGATATTAATGTACATACAGCGCGACCAGAATGGATGGTCCTAACCGTTTTACCGGTACCGCCGGTCACGGTACGACCGTCCGTTACCCTTGAGACTGGTGAACGATCAGAAGATGATCTGACCCATAAGCTTGTTGATGTCATCAGGATTAACCAGCGGTTACAGGAAAACAGGGACGCTGGAGCGCCTCAATTAATCGTCGAGGATCTCTGGGAGCTCTTACAGTACCATGTGACCACGTATCTGGATAATCAAACCTCTGGTATTCCGCCGGCGCGACATAGGTCCGGCAGACCACTGAAAACCCTTGCGCAACGATTGAAAGGAAAAGAAGGCAGGTTCAGAAGTAATCTTTCAGGGAAACGAGTGAACTTCTCCGCGCGTACGGTTATTTCACCGGACCCCAATCTGAGCATTAATGAAATTGGTGTACCTGCAGAGATCGCCAGAGAACTCACCATACCGGTTCGAGTCACCACCCAGAACCTTGAATGGTGTAAGAACCTCATTAAACAAACAGCTCAAGGGGAAAAGCCTGGTGACAACTACCGACCTCATGTGAACTACGTGAAACGATACCGTGAGGGTGTAGAGCAGCGTATGAAAGTCACAGAGAAAAACTCGGATGATATCTCTGAGAAACTTGAGCTTGGGTTTATCATCGAACGACAGCTCATGGATGGAGATATCGCGTTGTTCAATCGTCAGCCGTCCTTGCATCGGATGTCGATGATGGCACATCGAATTAAGGTCATGCCTAATCGGTCATTCCGATTCAACCTTTCTGTCTGTCCCCCGTATAACGCTGATTTTGATGGTGATGAAATGAACCTGCATGTCTTGCAGGGTGAAGAGGCAAAAGCAGAAGCAGAGATTCTCATGAAAGTGCAGGAGAACCTGATGTCACCTCGATTTGGTGGTATCATCATCGGTGGGCTGCATGATCATATTTCAGGCTGTTTCCTTCTTACCTATCAGGATAAGACGTTTTCAAAAGAGAAAACCTCTGAGATGTTGGCAACGTTCAAGTATAAGGGGAAGTTCCCTGAGATCCATGAAGAAAACGGTGAGAGTGTTGTCTACGGAAAAGATATCTTCAGCGTGTTACTCCCCAAGGACTTAAACATCGAGTATAAAGCAAAAGCATGTTTCCACTGTGAAGTCTGTAAAGCTGCTGAGTGCCCGCATGGTGCGTACGTGATCGTGAAAAACGGTAAACTGAAACAAGGAATCGTTGACGAAAACAGCATTGGAGTCATTCAAAGGCAGGATTGTTGAGCGGATCATCAGGGACCATGGGACGACCGCAGGAAGAATGTTCATTGATGACGTCACGAGACTAGGGATCGCGGTGGTGACTGTCATCGGGTTTACCACGAGTATCGATGATGAGGATATCCCAACGGAGGCAAAACGACAGATTGGAGAAGGATTGCAGAAAGCACAAAACAAGATCAATACTTTAGTCACTGCATATGAACATGGGGAGCTTGAATCCCTCCCGGGTCGAAGTCTGGAAGAAACCTTGGAAATGGAGATCATGCGAGTCACTGGTCGAGCAAGAGACATGGCTGGTGAAATCGCGAGTAAATACCTTGGGTTGAACAACAGCGCTGTCATCATGGCAAAATCAGGTGCTCGGGGATCCATGCTGAACCTGTCTCAGATGTCTGGGTGTGTCGGGCAACAAGCAGTCCGAGGAGAACGAATCTCCCGGGGATACAAGTACCGGACTCTGCCGCATTTCAAAAAAGGAGACCTAGGAGCAAGTGCAAAAGGATTCGTTGCCAACAGTTACAAGAGTGGGCTTAACCCCACTGAATATTTCTTCCATTCGATGGGAGGTCGAGAGGGTCTTGTTGATACCGCTGTTCGTACCTCCAGGTCAGGGTATATGCAACGTCGTCTCGTCAACGCATTAGAAGACCTCAAAGTAGAAAGCGACGGGACTGTACGACACACCGGTGGAGAAATCATCCAATTCAGATATGGTGAAGATGGGGTTGACCCTACACGAAGCACCGCAGGAAAAGCAGTGGATCTTGATCGGATCATTTATGATGTGAAACAGGAGGGATAATCACATGGCAAAACCAGTTCCTAAGAAGAATCGCACACAAAAAAAAGTGGAGAAGAAAAAGCCTGTGAAATTGGCTAAGCCAAAAATCATCCCTGTTAACATAAAGAAACAACCCGTGAAAACAGTCGCAAAGAGCAAGGTCCTAAAACCTACGAAAAAATTACAAAAAGTTGAGAACGTTCTCGAGAAGAAAAAACCAGTAGAAAAGAAAACGAAAAAAGAAACGACAGCGTCTGAGAAAAAAATTGAGAAGAAAAAAGAGCCGGAGCGAACGTTCCTTCCCCCGCCAATAAAAACAGTAGAAGAACCGAAAGAATACAAGATGATACGAGCAGAAATAAACAAACTGCTGAAAAACCATTTTCTGCCTATTTCTATTATCGATGGTATTGTCGAGCGTACTGCAAGGGATAAAAAACTAGAGGCTAAATTGAAACACATTGTTGAAAAAGCACTCGAAGAATACACGAAAAATCTGATTGACCCAACTGAAGCATGCGGCATAATTGGTGCGCAGAGCATCGGGGAGCCTGGCACACAGATGACCATGAGAACGTTCCACTACGCTGGTGTCGCAGAAATTAACGTTACCCTTGGGCTACCACGATTAATTGAGATAGTGGATGCCCGGTCCTCTCCATCAACTCCCATGATGAACATTTATCTTCGAGATGAGTATCGGGTGAACCCGGATTTAGCAAAAGAGATCGCAAACAAGATAGAGATAACCCGGCTCACTGATGTTGCTGATATTGAAATGGACCTTGTGAACATCACGATATCCATTAAACCAAATAAGAAAACCATGGAGAAAAAAGGAATCGCCATCGATGAACTGTTAGGGCGGGTGCAGTCGGTCCGGAAGCTTTCTGCGAAAATCGAAAAAGAAACCGTGAAAGTGACGTTGGATGAACCTGGTTATAAGATACTTCAGAATACAAACGAGACGCTGAAGAACCTGAAAATCAAGGGAATCGACGGGATCAAACGAGTCATCATCCGAAAGGAGCCGAATGAAGGGTATGTTATCTACAGCGAAGGCAGTAATCTCAAAGAAGTCTTAGATATCGAAGGCGTTGACCCCTACCGGACAACAACGAATGATATCCATGCGGTTGCCAGGGAACTAGGGATTGAAGCAGCGCGAAACATGATCATCCATGAAGCGAATGCTACCCTGTCAGAACAGGGGTTGAATGTTGATATGAGACATATCATGCTTGTTGCTGATGTGATGACCGCTGATGGGACCGTCCGGGCGATTGGGAGGCATGGTGTCAGTGGTGAGAAAAGCTCAGTTCTTTCACGAGCAGCGTTTGAAATCACGGTGAATCATCTCCTGCTGGCGAGTCAGCGGGGAGAATCAGATGAGCTCAATGGTGTCGCAGAGAACATTATCGTTGGGCAGCCAGTGAACCTTGGTACTGGTGCGATTGAACTTGTAATGAACACAAGAAAACCAAAACAGAAGGGAAAATAGATGGTAGACGTAAATAAAGCATTAAAAGATGTTTCAAAGAAAGGAACGATCATTATTGGGGAAAAACAGACGAAAGTAGCGATCCAGAAGGGTACGGCAAAACTCGTGGTAATGGCAAATAACTGCCCGTACGCCGAAGCCATTACCGCCCTTGTTACGGAAAACAAGGTGCCACTATACAATTACACCTCCAATGGTGTTGAGCTTGGGTATACCTGCGGGAAGAGCTTTGCGGTTTCCTCCTTTGCAGTGCTTGATGAAGGGGGATCAAACATCCTGCAGCTCGTGAAGAAAAGGAAATAACCAGAATGGCAGAGATAACCCTTTCAAACGAGACCGTTCAGTATATCAACCTAGCATCCATGCATACCGGGGCAAGCATCAGAGACTGTGTCGTTGAGGAAGACCGTGTGGTGTTTGTCGTTGAAAAAGGACAACTCGGGATCGCTATCGGAAGCAAAGCGAAGAATCTGGAGAAACTCCGGTCTCTTTTTAAGAAAAGCGTGAAGTTCGTTGAATTTGATGAGGATAAAGCCAGGTTTGTGCAAAATCTCTGCAAACCCTATGAAGTGACCAAGGTCAGTCTTGAAGGAAACGATGATGCAAGTGTGGTACGAATAGAAGTGAACCCTGGGGATAAGTCAAAATTGATTGGGAAAGGCGGACGAAATATTAATATGATCCGGAAAATGGCACAACGTCATCATCCGATAAAGGATGTTCAAATCGTTTAGAATATCTCTCCTGTAGGTAATACTTTTAAAGGGTGTTGTATTCCAGGATGGTAGGGGGTTCAATGTGCGCATACGAACTCATCCCATTATTGATTTTAAGAAACGAGCGGAGCTTCCGTTTTACTTTCAAAAAAAGAAGATAGTAGGCGAGGATGGTGACACGATCGCCTCTGCGTTGCATGCGGCAGGGGTTCGAACATTAACGACCAGTCTTAAGTATGAGAGTCCTCGAGGGTTTTTTTGCGGGATTGGAAAATGCTCCTCGTGTCTGATGAGGGTGGATGGTGTTCCGAATGTGCGGACTTGTATCGCGCCTTTGAAAGAAGGAATCATTGTTGAGATGCAGGAGAAACTCGCTGGGTTACCAGACGCAGAGTTCTTCGGAGAACCGAAAAAAACTATCGATGTTGATGTGCTGATTGTCGGTGCTGGTCCTGCTGGCCTCTGTGCAGCAATCGAGAGTGCGACGCAGGGAGCCTCAGTGTTGATTGTTGATGAAAACCAATGTGTCGGGGGACAGTTGGTTAAACAGACCCATAAGTTCTTTGGTTCAAAACAAGAACGCGCAGGGACCCGGGGTATTGATATCGCAAAAGAACTGGAAAACGATTTGCGGAGACTGGAGAGCGAAGGGAAAATCCTGGTTATGACCGATGCGACCGTTATTGGCTGTTATGAGAGTGACAAAAAGCATCGGTTTGGGGTGGTGGAACGCCGTGAATACAAAAGTACATTGTACGATGTTCGATGTGACGCAGTGATCCTAGCTTGTGGTGCTATGGAGAACATGCTGTTGTTCCCTGGTAATGACCTGCCCGGGGTGTACGGTGCTGGTGCTGTTCAGACACTTATGAACGTCTATGGAGTAAAACCAGGTGAGCGTGTTCTTATGGTTGGCGCAGGTAACGTCGGCTTGATTGTCTCATATCAATTATTACAGGCCGGTATTGCAGTTGACCGGGTCGTTGAGGCAGCCCCCGTGATAGGTGGGTATAATGTTCATGCGGCGAAACTCCGACGATGCGGTGTGCCGATACAAACCTCTCATTCTATTAAGGAAGTATGTGGTGAGAAGCAAGTGGAAGGCGCAGTTGTCGTACGACTTGATGAGAATTGGAAACCAATCAGAGACTCGGAGGAATATATCAAATGTGATACGATTTGTCTTGCGGTTGGTTTGACTCCTTCGACTCGATTGCTTTCTCAGATTGGTGTTGCTCTTGAGTTTATTCCTGAGGCAGGTGGGTACGTCGCCCCTCATGATGGGTCGATGCAGACGTCGGTCAAAGGCGTGTATGTGGCAGGGGATGCCTCCGGTATTGAGGAGGCATCAACCGCGATGATCGAAGGGAAAATCGCTGGTCTTGCCTCAGCAATCCTGCTTGGTCGTTCCAAGAATAAGAAACTCTTAGCACAGTATCGTGAGGAACTCGCACAGCTTCGAGCAGGACCTTTTGGGGAAAAACCACGGATCGCGAAAGAAAAAATAGCAAAACTAGCGGAGGTACACCATGCGTGAGTATGAGAAAACCGGTATACTTTCAATCAAAGATTTACAGGTTCCCTCAAAGAAACAACTTGAGAAAGGGGTCGCAATCCTTGAGTGTGTTCAGGAGATCCCTTGTAACCCCTGCGTGGATTCCTGTCCGGTTCATGCGATCTCTATGAAAGATATCAACGCGCCACCGGTGAATGATTTTGAGAAGTGTATTGGGTGTTCGAAATGTGTTGGCGTGTGTCCTGGTTTAGCGATTTTTGTGGTAAAGGTCAAAGACGAAAAAGCATGGGTAACGTTACCGTATGAATTTATTACGGTGCCCAAGGTAGGAGACATTGTACAAGCATTGGATAGAACAGGTGCGGTACGGAGTAAAGCGTTAGTTAAAAAAATAGTGAAGCATGGGAAAACCATGGTTGTTACTATTGAGGTTGAGAGCAGTTTAGCTATGGATATCAGGAACATAAAGGTCTGATGTATGAAGCGAAGTATTGTCTGTCGATGTGAAGATATCAGCGAAGAAGATGTGATTCAAGCAATTGACGAAGGGTACACCGATATCGAGGAGCTTCGTAAGAAACTACGGATTGGTATGGGTCCTTGTCAGGGTCGTGTCTGTATTCAGCTGGTCGCACGAATCCTTGAGAGGAAAACCGGAAAGAAGTTAGCAAAGATTCGGCTTCCGACGGTGCGGCCTCCGTTGATTCCTGTATCTCTCGGAACACTGGCAAGTGAGAAAAATGAAAAGTAAGGCGGATGTCGTCATCATTGGCGGTGGAGTGAACGGTTGTTCTCTTGCGTACCGTCTCGCAAAAAAAGGGTTGGATGTCGTTGTTGTTGAGAAAAGATATCTTTCATCGGGTGCGACTGGCGCGTGTGGTGCTGGGATTCGACAGCAGTGGTCCACACGGGAGAACGCGCAACTTGCGATTCAAAGTGTCAAGATCTTTGAACGGTTAAGTTCCGAGCTTGGTCAGGATATTGAGTTTCGTCAAGGCGGGTATCTGATTGCGGTCCATGATGAAAAAGAGATGAAGCAAGCAGAAAAGAATGTCGCGATGCAGCGATCCCTTGGCTTAAAAGTCGATATTTTGAAACCAGAGGAGATAACCGGTGTTGTCCCCATCCTTGATGTCAAGGGGATGAGGGCGATTGGTGCGACGTTCTGTCCGACCGATGGTCATGCGAACCCTTTTCGAACCACGTTTGCGTATGCGGATGCAGCACGAAAACATGGTGCTGAAATCAACACCCATACTAGAGTTACTAATGTGAAAACAGCAAAGAAAGCAATTCGTGCAGTGGTGACTGATCAAGGGACCATACAGACAGACGTGGTCGTAAACGCTGCAGGGATTGATTCGAAAACAATAGCGGAGATGGTAAAGGTAAAACTGCCTCTTATCCCGTTCCGTAAGGAGATAATGGCAACAGAGCGGCTGCAGCCGTTGTTTGAAGCCATGGTGATTTCCTTTAAAGACGGGATTTATTTTAGTCAGCAGAAAGAAGGACAGATTGTTGGTGGCATCCCCATTCCTGAGGAGAAAGGAGGGTATAGGACGATGCCAACGTTTGCGTTCCTTTCGCATATGGCACAAACATTGACGAGGTATGCTCCGGTGTTAAAACATGTGAATGTGTTGCGGCATTGGACCGGGTTTTATGATGTGACTCCTGACGCGAGGCCTATCCTTGGTGAGGTAAAAGAGGTGAAAGGCTTCATCCAGTGTAGTGGGTTTAGTGGTCATGGATTTATGATATCACCGATGGTATCATTCCTCCTTACGAGTTGATCGCTGAACAAAAGACTTCTGAGGTCCTTCAGAGTCTTAACCTTGATCGATTCAAAGGAAAGAACATCGAAAAAGAGCTCTCCGTTGTTGGCTAGTCGAAACCATAATACGTAATATCTTGGTATGATGTTGGTGCCTATGGGTCTAGTGATGAAGGAGCTGCGAGGAAAGGCTGACGGCAAGCTGATCAGTAAAACCCTTCATGAGGAGATTGTAAAGGTTATTTCGTCGACCACTCAAACCAACTAACGTTTCCATTCTCTAAAAGATTCTTGATATGGTCTTGTTCGGGGGTACGAATTGTTTTTCTTGTTTTAAACCAGACAAAGAGGATTTTATCTTCTTCAAATTGAATCCCATCGATAGGATCCCCAAGATACCGGAAATTGTCAGGATTATAGGGGTACTGTTTCATGAACGTGTGATATTGTTGTGATGTGAGTTTTCCTATTCTTTGATGTAACGGGGTAATTGCTGTTCGATAGGAGAGTGCTACTCCTACGATGACTCCGATGATGCTTCCGATGAAAAATACCCATACCGTCATTAATGAATCCATGGTTTCTTCCTCAAGTAAAAGGGATAGAAGAAGGAGTTGAATACGTTTTCCCATCAGATGCTTTAAGGGGTTACTCGTTTTTTAAACAGGAATTTCAGGTTCTTTATACCATCTTTGAAGCTTTCGAGTTTCACCTGGCCTTCTCGTGGGTAGAGAGTCGATGGTATTTCTTTTGTCTTGAGGTGTTTATTGGTGAACATTTCTATCTTTATTTCCTCTGAGAATGGCATTCCGTCGTTGAATGTTTCTAATGGTTGTATTTTTGAGAGTGCGTCTCGTTTGAAGATCCACATACCTGATTGGGAGTCTCTGATGTTGACTAAGAAGAGGATTCGAAGGGTCCAGGCTAAGGTCAGGTTCCCGAACCGGTGTTTCAGAGACATCGAGCCGTGCTTGAGTCCTGCAAAGCGATCCGTGGTGATGAAATCAAGGTGTGAATCAAGGAGTAGTTGGATGTATTCATGGATGGTGTCAAACGGGTAGGTCGCATCAGCATCACCAGTGACGATGATATCCCCGGTTGCGTGTGCAAGCCCGGTTTTATAGGCTCGGCCGTATCCTTTTCGTTTCTCAAGAATAACCTGAGCTCCTTTGCTTGATGCGATTTCCCTGGTTTTATCTGTTGAGTTACCATCGACGATGAGGATCTCAAGATCCCATGTATGTTTCGTAAAATAGTCTCTGTTCACCGCGTCAATGGTTTTACCAATGCCGCGTTCCTCGTTGACCGCGGGGATAACAATACTGACCTTCAGATTTACTCACTCCAGGTAAGAGTATAAAAACAAGGGGGTTAAAAAGGTTTTGAAAAAAAAGATAAAAAAAGAGATAAAAAAGGGGTAAAACCCCTTTATGTTTGTGTTTAGTTCCGTCTGCGTCTGAGGAGCAGGAACGCTACTCCAATTGCTGCTACTAGTGTCAGGAGTTCAAATCCGGGAATTCCGCCGCCTTTCAGGACAGTTACTGTGGATGATACCGATCCAAATCCTGGGAAGGTCGCTGAGACCGGATAGCTGCCTTCAGTTGTTGGTGCAGTCATAGTAACTGTTCCGCCAGCACCAGTGGTGTAGGTCTTTCCTTCAAAGGTGACGGTTGCACCAATGACTGCGTTACCTGCATCGTCAGCAATGGTCAAGGTGAATGTCTGTCCAGCTTTTACGTCACCAGAGATGGCGACGATAAGTTTCGGAACGTTCAAGACCATAATGGTGCCCGAAACGCTGGTGTATCCCTCAGCGGTTGCCGTGATTGGGTAGGTCAACGAGGTTGTCACTGAGGGGGCAGTGATGGTTGCGACACCGGTTGTAGTCGGCCAGGTTTGTCCATTGAAGGTGAACGTAACAGTACCGGTGATGAGTACTCCGTTGGATTTTGCTTCAATCGTGAAGGTCTTTCCTTCGTCAACTGATGGATCATTAGCTGATCGGTCATCTGCTTTCGAGCTGCTGCTACGATGACGAATTCGTTATCAGGATCGGTTTCGTTTTCAATGTAGATGGTGACGTTACCACTTGCATCTGCAGTGATCGAGAACTCTACTTTACCATGCTGCATCAGTGAATTGGTCAGTGGGTAATTTGGCTGAGAATTGATTCATTAAGGTTCATACCATGGTCTAAATCCTACTCGAACACCTTCCAAAGGGGTTCCGGTTGCTGGATGGGTAACTGTAATAGTTACCAAGGTTGCTTCTCCATTGTAGATGGTTGCTGGGCTTGGTGTCGCTGTTGCGGTTGTCACACGGAGTAATCCATCAGCATGTCTATGCTGCACCACCATCTGCTGGCGTATAGCTAAAGGTGACGTTTCCAAGGGTGGTTGCATTTACTTCATCAAGGGTACCAACTCCGTTTTCTATATGCGATTTGAGTGGATTGTCCTGGATCAGGAAGCATTCGGCAGACTTGTCATATTGTTGATTGTTAACGTACCGTTTCCTGCTGGTGTCAGCTGGAAGGTCATGTTGACTGCTTGATCAATCTTCCATGCAAGTATAGATGGTGAAGAGGTGACGGTGTAGTTTGTAACGATAAGTGTCGCGTTATTCCCTCGGCTGTCATGGGTGGCGTTGTAAGCATAGATGTAATAGGTTCCTCCAGAGAGAATGATCTCTTCATCTGTGATGGAATAGTCAGCGGTTTTTGACCATGCGTCATCACCGGTGACAAGCTCTCCTGTCTCGTTATAGAGCGCAACAGTTAAACCAGTCTCGTTCAGGATGTCCACCACCAACAAGGCCGACGATGATATCATATTCAATGAGCGTCACCAGCGTATGCAGTGGTTGGTGTAACGTTGACCATCATGTTATGGTTTCGTTCCATGATGACTTTGGTGTATCCCCAGAATCTGTACTGCATACCATTGTGCTGCTACAGTGATGTTCTGCGGAGCATGTGTCTGGGGTAGTTGCATCGTTCTTATGTGGTTGAATCCAGAAGGTGTATTCACCGTTGAGACCATTTCCTGCTTTGTTTGTCCCATTCGTATGGTTAAATTTTAGATGGGACATCTTGCCACATGAGGATAGACATAGGCGTTTTTCACAGGAGCACCATCCATATCTGTGACGGTGACGGTGAGATTGTAATCCGTTCCAACGGTGAATGATATCAACAGCAGATGTTACCATTGTTCCGTTGACGATTTCAATGGTTTCACTTGCAGTTCCGTTGTCGATCTCCAGGCCAGTCGATTGATAAGGTGATTGTTCCACCTGGTTTTGTTGGTGTCACAGCTGCAGTCCATCGTCCATTAGACCCATGAACAAGAGTGGTCGCATCGACGGGGTATAAGATATCTCCTTCAACAGTAATATTATCCATGACCCGTCTTCTTCATCAGTATCATCACCATAGTATGCATTTCCGATATTCATCGGTGATGCTCTCGTACCGAAAGATATCGAAGGAGATAGTAGCTGTTGGAGCTTGATTAGCTCCTGATACATAGGCAGGAACATCTACTTTTTTATCGGTTGCTGTTCCACTGCCATCGTTTACAATTACAAGCTGTACTGGTGGGTTTGCGCTTTTTACGTTAAAGCTTGCAGAATTGTTCCATTCATATGTTCCATCGCTGTTAGCATCATATCCGAAACATACTTTCCAGGTACCGTTTACGTTACCGGAATTCGCTCCATCACTGAGATTTTGCCAGCCTTTATGTGATGTGTTCGTAGGATCATATCGGGGAATGACAAGGGTATAGTTCCCTTGACCAGTGCTGTTAATAAACGCAAGATCGGTGTATGTCGATCCGTGTTTAAGTTTAATCGTTCTCTTTATTTATAGCAATACCGTTTCCTTCATTATCAGTCACATTGATTTCAATTTGTGTTTGGAATCCCCAGTAGATTGATGTGTTAGTTAAGACAATGTTTGGTTTTCCAGTTTCTACGGTAAATGTTATCTCATTAGCGTTTTTCTCTGGGGGATCCCAGGGACCCATATGCGTATAATTGTAATATTCACTGGCAGCTGCAGGATGTGTTGGGAAACTCCCTGAAAAGTCACTTCCGTAATATTCACTATAGTTCTCATTACCTTCATCTGGATAATAATAGGTACTGTTTTGTGCATCAAAATCTCTGTATGCCTTTACCGTATAGTCTCCTGCCATGGAAAAGTTCGCTGCTTCAATTTTAATTGCTTCTGTGACGCCTGTTGCCCGCCATTTATGGTAGATCGTTGAATTGTCCGGACCCATAATATCAATCATACATCCGGCATCGCTTCCAGTGTTCACAGTGATTGTTTTATATCCAGTATCACCGTATGCGAAATCAGTAACACTTTCAATGGAATAATTCGTCGTGGCGTTAACCCAAATATATCCAGCGTAGGAACTTGGGCTATTTCCTAAATGATGTGCGTTGTTATCAAATATCCACATACCGGATCGGTTAAAGGTAATCGCAGAGCCAGCTGTATCAAGTGTTGCACTTTCCGATGGAGCGACAACAACAACTCGAGCGCTGTAACCGGCTACCTGATAGGGACCCGCCCAATTGAAAACATTTGCGCTCCCTCCAGTTCCGCCAGATCTATAAATTGGGTAGTACAGGTAAATATTACCGGTTTCATTCCAATCTGTAGTATTAATGGCAACAGATGAATACGACACGCCATATTCCAGGTCGGTTGTCGCATTTCCCCAGTCATTTAAACCGGGAATTGAATCGATATACACGGTCCTGTTGTTGTTAGTAGCGTAGGTTTTTCCATATGTGGCATTATATGCATAGATATTGATAACATAGGTTCCCTCATCAACATCAGTTATATCCCAGTTATAATATCGTGTTGAACTGTTTTGCTTTTCTACCCCGCCAATTTTTAAGACAAATCCCGTGGATGTGGCTGATGTTCCCCAGGTAACATTCACAGTTTCGTCTACAGGGGTATGGCGTGAATATGCAGCTGGAGCGGTGATGCTAAAGGCACCAGGTGCTGCTTGTACACTATTGTTCATAAGCACTACTGCCGTCATCATTGAGAACAGCAAGACACATACTAGTGCTAGACTTTTTATTTTCTTATTATACTCATTCTTCATTTTTATGTTCCTCCTAAATTTGTTTAGGTTATTTTGTTCCTAAGGCACCGGTACAACACCTGTCAGCTCACACCGTGAACCAACAAATAAGTCCCTCACTATCACAGAGTAGGTAACTTACAGTGGCGTCCTCACCGGACCTCACCACCTAAATAATTACCTTGTTTATATAGATTACGATTTTCTTTCCTTATCTTATTAACAACTATTGGTATAAAATTTAGATTAATCGCTTGAATGGTTTTCGTTTCGATTCGTTTTTATCGTACAATAATTTCTTGAATGTGTCACATTTTCCATCCAACTCGGCGTTGAGCAGACCGATCGCCTGCCGTAACTTTTCCTGTGACTCGGTTTCGTAATAAATTTTTAATTTTTCTAAGGTAAGTGTTCTTTCCACAACCTGTACATTTTGTGGTCTTCGAAGAAAGATTTACTCCTTTGACTTGTTTGCACTGCGGACAGACAATAACACCCAGCCTCATAAGATACGTTCTTGAGAAACAAACCTTAACTAATAAATATACCTATCATTATTTGGGCTTGACAGATTCCCCCGCCTTAGCTCAGTCTGGCTGGAGCGGCCGGCTGTAGACTCTATGGCCGTTACCGGCAGGTCCCCGGTTCAAATCCGGGAGGCGGGACTCCTTTCTTTTCTCTCGTATGAATTCCATAATGTTTATTCATGTATCAGATATATACAAAGAGTGAAATGGCAACAAAGAAAACAAAGGCAGTGTGTGCTCCTCTTACAGAAGCGGAACCGCTCCGGAGAGCTCTCCGAGAACGAAATCTTTTACGCGATGACGTCGAGATAGCCAAGGAAGGAAAACATATATATTTCCCTATCAAAGGCGTCCCAGAGGATTTATGTTCGTATAAAGTTGTGACCAAATCATTTGAGTTGAAAGCTACAAAACCGCACTCTTACAAAGACCTTCTCAAGCTCCCAAAGAAACTCATGGAGGAGCTTCCGACATCCTATGATGTGGTGGGAGCAATTATTCTGATTAAGTTACCGAAAACTCTTTTTTGCTATCGTAAAGAAATCGGCAAAGCATTGCTAGAGACACATAAAAATATACGAACGGTCTGTTTGATTGATCCTGTTTCAGGGGAACTTCGCACACGAAATGTCGCGATTATCGCCGGGGAAAACCAAACGTTGACCAACCATACTGAATATGGTTTATCGTTTGATGTTGATGTAGAAACCACGTATTTTTCCCCACGACTTGCATCAGAAAGAAAACGAGTAGCTGATCTCGTAAAACCAGGGGAAACCGTGGTTGATATGTTCGCTGGTGTAGCGCCGTTCTCCATTATGATTGCGCGGTATGCGAAACCAAAGATTGTGTATGCGATTGATAAAAACAAAGAAGCGGTTCTATTAGCACAACAGAATGCGAAGCAGAATCATGTCCTTGATACGGTTGAAATAATTCATGCTGATGCCAATGACGTCGAAAAGGTAGTTCCTAAAAAAGTGGATCGGATTATTATGAACCTCCCTTTTTCAGCCTACAATTTTTTTTCGTTGGCGTTGTCCATTGCTGCGCAAACGTGTATAGTACATTATTATGATATCATTAAGGAAGAAGAAATCGAAGCAAGAATTGATGCATTGAAAAAAATCGCTGCAGAACATAGCTATATTCTCTCTGATTTATCGATTCGCAAGATCAAGACGTATGCGCCAAGAGAATTTTATATAGGAATAGATATTACCGCTACGAAACATGCCGACGTAGCTTAGCCCGGTTGAGCGGCTGACTTGTAATCAGCAGGTCGGGGGTCCAAATCCCTCCGTCGGCTTCCGAAATAAAAAAAGAATTGAACGGGTGCACAAAAAACACAATCATGCGCGAGGATATGTTTTTAAAGAAGAAATTGTTATAAATTTTTAAAATAGGAGGGTGATGAGAACATGCCAAACCATTGTTCCGAGTGTGGAGCTGAACTACGAGAAGATTCTAAATTCTGTCTAAAATGTGGAAAAAAAGTTGAACAACATCCTGTAACTCCGATACAATCTCAGCCACAACAACATGATGAACAACATCAAACTTCTATGCCATTATCAACAACACCGAAATCGAGGAAGAAATTGATAATTGGTATTTCGGCAATCATTGTAGTTGTGGTTATCGTATTAATTTCCATATTATACCTTCTAGGTAGTACTGGTTCTTTTGGTGCTGCAGATAGTCGATTTGTTGGAGAATGGGAACAGAATACAATAGATAGTCCGTTTCTTTGGAAATTCAACAATGATAGTACACTAGAGACAGGATCTTCTGGTGGTGCGATGAACAATGTTGGCACATGGAAAGTTAATGACACTCAGCTCTGTCTGTATAATGACACTGTGTGTTATACATATGAATTTTCAAATAATGGAAACATTTTAACATTGAATATATTTGGAGAAAATGATAGTTATCCTGTGAATATAGTTTTAACAAAAAAAGGTCAACAAGGAACCAACCAAACACCAAATATAGAGTGTACAACAGATTCAACAACAAATAGAATCACAATTGCATTTATAGATGCAAATGTAAAATGGAGCGACATAGCAATTACAACTAATCCTACCGCAACCTGGCAGGTTCAAGACGCCAATAAAAACGGTTTAGCCAGAATTGGCGCTACCACTACAATTACTAGATATATTACTGGTGGCGATAATATATTATTATTAGACACTACTGGTGATGTTACTGTTACATTGAAATATTTACCGACGAATGCATTTCTTGGAAACTGGACGGTGAACGTCTAAATGAACCCATCATTTAATATGATGAATGGACTCTCTCTTCTTTCTTTATTATTGATTCCAATAAAAAAACATAAGTAAAACATACTAATCCTCCTCTGCTACGGTTATATTGAAATTTTTGTTTTAGAGTTTTAGGTGTAATTTGAGCCATTTTTCTCTTTAGGGATTTTAACTCTGGCTCTGTATTCCCTCCGTCGGCTTTTCACTTCTTTTCCTGTCTGTTTTTCTTCTGGAGATTGTTTTTTGCGTTTTGGTAGTTTGCCACGTTATCTTTAAATATCATCATTGCTAGAAGTTAACACGTTACAGTATATCAATAACAAGGAGAGATAAGGAGAAGAAAACAACATGACTCCCAATCAAGAACAACAAGGAGAAAAGGGACAACCACAACGATTCATTGAACTGGACATCCTCAGAGGATTTGCTATCCTTTTCATGATCATCCTTCATCTGTTCTGGGATCTTGACTACTTCGGAATACTCACTCTCAACAAAAATTTCTATTCACTCAATATCATCGTACCCGTCATGTTCTTCCTGCTCGTCGGAATCTGCCAAGCGGTCAACAACAATAAATACCAGAGCCAACCAAAAAAGATGTACCTTCGAACGATACAACGAGGACTCTGGGTCCTCAATCTAGGAATGCTCTTCACCCTACTCACCGCAGTGTTCCTTCCCGATAGACCAATTCTTTTTGGAGTCCTTCATTGCATCGGATGCTGCATCATCCTCAGTGTACCATTCCTTAAATTCAAATCTACCAACGCCGTCTTCGCAACACTGATCATCATCGCAGGGATAACCATAGGAACTTTTTTTACGGTAGAAAACGCAAATATCTTCCAACTCGCAACTGGCTTCCACCAATCAGATATCGCAGCACACACCATTGATTATTTCCCGATACTTCCCTGGCTTGGCGTCTGCCTCCTCGGGATTACACTCGGAAACATCCTCTACAAAGACAACAAAAGGAGATTCCCTCTCCCCGATCTCTCAAAATACAAACCAACCAAAATATTCTCCTGGTTGGGTCAACATTCCTTAGCAATCTACCTTGTCCATCAGCCAGTCATCGCAGGTGTTTTATTCCTCGTTGTGATGATCTAAAACCTACACACGAGTCATTTTCACGCCAACGATTAGACACCAGACAAACGCAGGGAAACACGAAAGCGCCTCCGTGATCGCAATACCTTCCAGATGGAAGAGAAAAAATGTAGAACCCATTGCTATCAACGCAAATACGAAGGCAAGTGATCCCATGCTCCGCTCAAATGGATTCTGTTTTATGGTCAGTCCAATGATCAGCAAAGCAATCGTAAGAAGCACAAAAAACGATGCCGACGTAATAAAATGAAGAGCAAAGAAAGTTTCCGGAAATAAACCAATTCCGATGAGAGCAACGAGAACTAACCGCAAGAAGATACGCTCCGATTTTATTGGATAAAATCTTTATCAATCCAAGGGAAAAAATTAAGGTAAGAATACCACCAAGGATCATACCATAATTGAATAACGCGGCAGTGTTTGCTTGGATACCAAGGTCGCTTAAAGCGTGTTGTGTCCACGTAAACCAGGGGGATGAAGCAATCGAAAGCCACAAACACGTGAAAATAACAACAGGGATGAAAATACCACAAATCCCTGCAACCCGGGTGATTCCAGATTGTCCCCTATCGAAATGATTCCACATCGATAGGAGAGTGAGCTTCAAAGGTATTTATAATTTTTCATATAAATATATAAAAGAGATAGAAGTGTTCCTTTAGCGACTCAGCTCCTTATTTTCTTTGCTTGTTGTATATAAGGAGTCCAACAAGAACAGCAAGGAACACGAGAATGATATCAAACCCAGGGGTTTTCTTCTCCACCGCCTTCACAGCGATAGTTGTTGAAAATGATCCGGTTGCATTCCCATCATCTTTGACTTCCAAAGTCACAATTGAGGAGCCAACAGAAGAAAACGTATTGGTTGTTACTGAGACATTCAGCCAGTCGGTATCAAAGGTTCCATCACCATTGAAATCCCAACGATACCCAACAATTGTACCATCGGTGTCGTTACTCCCAGAAGCATCGAAACTTACCTGCTGGTTCACTATAACCGATGAAAGAGCAGTGAACACCGCAACAGGAGGACTATTCAAATAAATGGTTCCTTGGATCGTCGCGGTCGTATTCGCCATACTGCTTCGTCCATCATTATCAACGACCGTTAACGTCACGGTGTAGACGCCAGGATCTATGTACGTATGTTTCGGCGTCTTATCAAGAATCTGACTGCTCCCATCCCCAAAATTCCACCGGTAAAAAATAATGGTCCCATCAGGATCACTACTCTCAGAACCATCAAAAGAGACCGACTGATTAAGTGTGGTTATATACGGTCCTCCAGGATTTGCTACCGGTTTTTGATTTTCGGGAGGTCGCTGTTTCGTCGTAAAAAACCAGATATCAGATTGATTTTCCTGCAGGCTATCGTTCGCTATAGCATACCAGGCATAGGTCGTATCGAACGGTAACGTCAGACTGAACGATGCATTCTTCCCATTGGCCACATTCTTAGCAGAACCAAGAAACGTATTATTCACCGCGTTATAGAAATAGACAGTCGGGATTATGCTACTATCAACATCGACAATCTTCACATATAACTTAACTTTCAACCCGACATTCTCTTTATCATCCGCGGGTGATGGATCTGAAGGTTTTTGTGGTGGTTTTAAGAAAATACCGACAGGATATCGATCCAGACCACCAGTAGCAACTGTAAAGGGAAGATCACCGATGCCATCGCGATTTCTATCCACATACTTGTAGGTATCCCAATAATTTCCTTTTACCCCGTCATCCCATTGATTACTCCCTTGCTCTCGTGCATTCAAATTATTTCTAAGGAAATGATTCAAGCATATGATGTTATTTTTACTTCCCTGAATTGCAGAAAGAGCGGTAGAGCTCATGTTTTGAAAGGTATTATTACGTATTTGACATCCAGTTTTTTGCAGACTGATACCGATTTGACCACGATTGAACATATTATCTACAACGGTACAGTCGTAGGAATCGAGGGTGATTCCGCTCACGGTGTTATTTTTAAAAAAATTTGCTCGAATAACATCATTTCTATCTCCAGTCATATAGATACCATGGAAAACGTTTTTCGTGATTGTGTTCAGGGTAATGTTCGTATTTGAACAATCTCTTGCGTAGATTCCAAAAGTACTAGTGGTCAAACGGTTTTGATAGAGAATATTTCTTTTTGAGGAACGGAGGTTTATCCCCGCATCACTTGAATTGGAGATGTTATTACTTGAAAAAACGTTATTATTCGAGGAGGACACGAACACTCCTTTGGTATCGTTGATCAAATTTCCACTAATGGTATTATCATCAGATGAATCAAGATAAATCCCCCACAGATCACAGCTTGAAATATTATTCTTCTGCAAAACAACATTATTTGCAGTCACATGGACAAGTGCACCGTACTGCGATGTAATATGGCGTGCTTTATCTTGTATGACGAAATTTTCCAAGGTCACGAAATCCGCGGTGATATCTACCATGTATTTCAGTTCAGCACCGCGAGAAATAATACTTGGTTGATCATCAATTCCACCGATAAGAGAAATACGTTTATTGATGGTAAGACTTTCATTATAGGTTCCACTAAACACAAAAATGGTATCGCCTTCACTTGCGAGGTTCATAGCCTCGGTGATTGTGAGATACGGGTGCTCTGCAGTGCCATCTCTAGGATAGGAGAAACTATCATCGACATAAATCTCTCTTCCAGCTGCAGCAGTCTGTTCAGTAAGATATACCAATGAAAGACCGCTTAATAATAAAAAACCGAGTACTAACACAAGAAAAGTTGCATGTTTTGTGCTCATAGTCCCATCCTTTTAATAAAAGAAGCATCAAGTCACAGAATTAAATAGTTTTCCGAAGACAGACATTTAAAGATTCTCTTGTTATGGTTTCTTGTATGAGGTGTGTCTCGGCGGGACGTTTTATCCGCTTCATAAAGGACATAAAATACTCCTCAAAAAAGCGTTTCAGGTCGCAGGTGCGAAAGGTTCTGTTTTTATTGGCGTGACATCCGCTGCAATGGCAAAAAAGAAAGGAAAGATTCCATCGTTTGAGATGAGGAAACGATCCCTAGAACAGTTCTTAGCAGAAGAAAATGTTCAAGAGCAGGCCACCATTCAACCGCTCTCCAATAAATTTGGTCCAACGCTAGAAGGAGATTTCGATGCAATCGTCGTCTCCCCGGAAACCAAACCAACCGCGGAAGAAATCAACAAGAAACGAAAACAACTTGGGAAAAAACCATTACAAATCGTTGTCATCCCGTTCGTGCTTTCAGAGGATAACCAACCAATTAGTTCGTCGAGAATAAGACTAAAAGAAATCGATGAAAACGGAACTCTACTTAAGCAGGAGTAGA
>CAWIEM010000015.1:0-53450 GCA_963835145.1 uncultured Thermoplasmata archaeon | reverse complement strand
TTTTCCCCGTTTATCGATAGAAGTGGGCAGCAGAATAACGCGGTGAAACGACATCGCACGGTGCCAAGTGCCCATGGATATTATCCTTTACAGATGTATGCGGTGACCGAGAAAGGAATCTTTTACTACCAACCGAATCTACTTACGAAATTAAGTACATATCCGGTTGATTTCTTGGGTTTACCGATACTGACGTTCCTAATGAAACGTATATCTGGTGATCATCGCCTAGAGGCCGCAGAAGCATCCGCTCAGCCATCGATTGCGTCTGCTCCGCTGATCATCCTTTCGGTTCTCGATTTAAAAATGACCCGCCCTGCTGGTGGTGAAGATCTGTCTGCTGAGATCTATCATCGGTTCTGGTACTTTGAAGCAGGAGCCTCTGCTCATAACGTGTTGTTAGAAGCAATATCTTGGAATCTTTCTGCAACCATCGTCCTACCAACCGATACCCTCGCGCTTCGATCACTACTACAGTTGGATGAAAACTTTCTCCCGTTCTTTGTAATTCCTATTGGTAGGTAAGAACCAGAAATTATTTCTCAAATGATCTTATAATATGTTTAAAAAGTTTATGAAAACTTCCCTTAGACAAGAAGATTCTTTGTTATCCGCCCTCCGTCGTTTTGCGGTGAAACGTGTTATTTGATCGAAGACGTTGTTATATGCTTGAGGTTAATGCCGAATATGCGATGCGCTGTTTTAATTCTATTAGTTGCGTGTTTTCCTGGGATTGTCTTATAAAAACTCGTTCAAATCCGGTCGTATTTGTCAATTCTTTCTTTTTATATTGATGTAGAATTTAGCTATGATTCTAATAAAAAATGTGCTATATTGACAGTTAAAATTGGACAAACGATAAACTTATTAAGGATATTTTTCTATTTGTTATATATATGGTTGACATTGATTTGAAGGATCGAAAAATATTGTATCAACTTGATTTAGATGCACGACAATCTCTAACACAAATAGGAAAAAAAGTCAACCTGCCAAAAAACGTTGTGCAATATCGAATAAAACGATTAGAAGAAGAAGGAATTATACAAAGATACTATACAATTATTGACACCTTCAGACTAGGGTATATAAGTTTTCGAATATACTTCACCTATCAGTATACCACAGCGAATCTACAGAAAGATATTATAGAATTTTTTGTAAATAATAATGACACATACTGGATAGCTTCAACTGAAGGAAAATACAATCTTGTTGTCATATTATGGGTCAGGGATCCTTGTAGATTCTATATGTTATGGCAGAATAGTTTGAAAAAATTTCGGGATTATTTTCAAGTTAAGGAATTTTCTTTTTATTTTCAACTATTTCATTTTCACAATTCATATCTTTTAGAGGATTATGATAAAAAAGACCGTGATAAATATGAAGTCATCGGTTGCGGTGAAAAAATTCATGCCGACGAATTGGATCTTAAAATCCTTAAAACAATAGCTCCTGATGCACGAATGCCAATTACTGTTATCGCAAAAAAGGTAAATTCAACAATACCTACGGTGACTGCACGGTTGAAAAAATTGAAAAAAACAGGTATCATTCAAGGGTTCAGAACAGAATTTAACATTTCAAAGCTCGGTTATCAACAATTTAAAGTTGATATTGATTTGAAGGATTATAGTAAAATAGATGCGATAACAAATTATCTAAAAGAAAATCCTCATTTGTTTTATATAACAAAAACTGCTGGGCATGCAGATTTGGAGCCTACGTTCCGCGTACAAGGTTTAAACCAAATGCATGAAATTATGGATGACCTGAATAGAAGATTTCCAGGTACTATAAAGAACTACAATTATTTTTACGTTACAGAAATGCATAAATTAGATTACATGCCAGTATCTTTTTAAATAGCATAGATTCGCCGTTTGATTTTTACTGTTTTTTTATTTACTCTATTGGTTCAGTGGTTCTTCTATGCATATAGTTATAATAATGAATATGATAATCTCGTATTATGCATAGGAGTGGAGGAAACGAACCACGACTGATGATTCTTGGTGTTCTTTTGTTTCTTGTTCTATTCATTACCGGGTGTGTGAATAATGAGGGATCTCATAATCAACAAACCTTGGATCGAGAAAGTAAAATTCCATCTGATATAGCAAAAGTAACACCAGAAACAGATGTACATCCCCCTCAACTCTATTCAGATGAATGGAATGAGCCTGTTCCCCTACCTTCATCTATAAACACAGCCGGAGCAGAGGATTCTGCGTATATCATGCCCGATGGTAATACCTTGTATTTCTTTTTTACACCAGATGTTCGTGTCCCTGTGGAAAAACAGGTTCTTGATGATGTGACCGGAATTTATGTCGCAATAATGGAAAATGGAACATGGAGTTCTCCAAAACGGATTGTCTTGCAGGACCCAGGGAAGCTTGCATTGGATGGTGCTGAATTTGTCCTAGGAAATACGATGTGGTTTGCTTCAGCTAGAGAGGGATACACAGGAGTGCATTGGTTTACCGCAGAATTTCTGAACGGAAAATGGAGCAACTGGAAAAACGCAGACTTTAATCCTGCATACAACGTAGGTGAGCTGCATATAACAAGTAATGGGACTGAGTTGTATTTTCATTCAGAGCGAGACGGTGGAAAAGGTGGACTTGATGTCTGGGTTTCTAAAAAAGAAAATAATGAATGGCACGAGCCTGAAAATGTTGCAGCAGTAAATACACCAGGTGACGAAGGATGGCCTTTTGTGAACCAGGAAGGAACTGAATTATGGATTTCACGAGAGTATGGATTGTGGAGGTCAAAAAAGGTTGCTGGGCAGTGGACAGAACCTGAACTTATTATCTCGCCTCTGGCCGGTGAATGTTCGCTTGATGCTTCAGGAAACATTTACTTCACCCATCATTTTTACAAAGATGATACAATGATTGAAGCAGATATCTATGTCGCGTATAGAAAATAATTTTTTTAATATTATTATCAACCTAATAACGTAGTTGTTATCTGTCGATAGTCTTAGATAAAAAAAATAAAGTGATTATTTTTCGAGTAACCCGTACCCGGTTTCTAGAAGCTCAGTAAACCTGGAAATAAACCGCGCGAGCGGACCACCATCAACTAAACTATGATCAGCTGCAATGGTGACATGGAGATAGTCACGAATAAGGATCTTATCATCAACCACCCCTGGTTTCTTCATGATCCCCCCAACAGCAACGAGCGTTGCAATCGGTCCACCCATCCCAATCACCCACCCAGGGAACCGACCTTTCATCCCAATCGATGTCACTCCAATAGTCCCCAGATGTTTCTTTTTTAACAGACCTTGTCGCCTCATCAGATGAAGACCAAATTTCTTAATAAACACTGGAGCATGAATCACCATTTTCTCCAGACGAGACAGATTCTCCCCAAGCACCTCAGTCGATGGATCAATTGCTTGAGATTGTACCTGTCGTATTTCCCTAGTGATTTCAACAACAGTTTTCGTGTTTGCTCTCCGGACAATATACGCAAGTGGCCGACTTTCACCATTTATCTCACGTTCAACCGGTATAGGGATATCAACATCATTGAAGGACACGATTTTCTTTTTACCTAATCGATACGCATTAAGCTGTTTATGCTCGCTGGCTGCTTGACTGACGCATTTAATGATCCATGCGGTGAACGATATATCCTGGGTTCCTTTTGCGTGTGCGATCGTCTTACGAGCATTGGTTACATCGAACTCTAGTAACGCGTACACGTTCAATCGTCGTTTTCCCTCGCTGGAAACTAACACGATGTCTTGGCGTGCCTTCGAAAACGGTGTGATCTCATACTACTCCTAATTTATCCATGGAATCACAGCATCGATACTCATCTGCTTCAAATACTTTTTCGCAGGAACCATTATTATCCCCCTCCTCCGTACGCATTCTTCCATCTATGAAAAAACAACCACTCCTTGTCATTGAACATTGCGAACCAAAACTTTCGGAGTGGCTACTGCTTGAATACAAACACGCTGTGAAACTCTGGAGAGGTCATATTATCTTCACAAAAGTAACGAACAAAAAAACAACACAAACCCTCCAAACGCTTGGCCAGGTTGAAAAAGAAAAAGCAAAAGATGTGTTTTCCAACAAAAAATGTATTGTCCTTGATCCTCAAGCAAAGAAACCTCTCACACCAAATGATTGTTCACGTTGCGATGTAATCATTATCGGCGGACTTCTCGGCTATGAAAAACCACAAGGACGCACAAAAAAACTAATCAGTGACAAAACAAATTTTGAAACACGACACCTTGGAAAATTCCAACTCTCCATCGATGGTGCCGTGTTTATCACAAAAGCAATCTGCCTGGGTCTGAACCTCAAAGACATCGAAATCGCCAGAGAAATAGAAATCATCCATGATCAAATTCATTCTACCATACTACCGTTTGGATATCCTATAATTGATAATATACCTGTCATTACGCCTGGGCTTGTTAAGTATCTTATTAGAAAATGATTTTTTGTATACCCTATATATATGAAAAACCTTGATAAGAGTAATAGAATGTTGGAACTATACTGCTATTAGAGATGCTTAAGCGTTTCGTTTAACAATCGTTTGTGATAAACCAATCCCCGGAATACGAACATGTTTTTCTACTCGATCAACAATTTCAGAGAAAATAAAAGTAAATAATAAATAAATCAGAGCAACGACTAAGAAAGTCTCAAGGTATCTTGATGATTGTGCTGCAATATCCTTTGCTTGAAACGTCAGATCTCTAACTTGGATATAGACGACGATTGAGGTATATTTTAGGAGATAAATTAATTCGTTTGACCATGCTGGAATTGATATGCGTAATGCTTGAGGAAGAACGATGATTCGGATTGATTGAAATCTGGTCATACCAAGAGTACGACCAGCTATCATCTGACATGAAGGTATTGCTTGTATTGATCCTCTCAGATATTCAGCTTGATATGCTCCACTGTTTAGAGATAATCCTATCAAGGCTGCCGTAATCGGTGAAAAAATTATTCCAACAGCTGGTAGACCATAGTAAATAATAAAGAGTTGAACTAAAAGCGGCGTCCCTCGGAAAATCTCGAGATATACAATGCAGGTATAAGATATTACTTTTTTTCCATAGACCCTACCAAGAGCTAAGAGAAGACCAATAGCAAATCCTGCTGATATTGCAACAAAGGTAAGCAACAGAGTCACGGGCACTCCCTCAAGAAGTTGAGGTAGAGATTGCATGAGAAATTCAAAAAATCCTGTCTTATCCGTTACTATTCACTCCTTCCCATATAATGTAGCAATCTTTCCAAGAAATTGTCGTGTTCTCTCCTTATTTGCATTATTGAACATCTGCTCAGGAGAACCGCTCTCGATAATTTTTCCGCCTTCCATAAAAATAATCTCATCTGCGACATTACGTGCGAATCCCATTTCATGGGTAACAACAAGCATCGCAACTTTCCCTGCAAGATTCTTCATGACATCAAGAACGTCACCGATAAGCTCAGGATCGAGAGCTGAGGTAGGCTCATCAAAAAGAATAATTGCTGGATCCATAGCTAAGGCACGAGCAATACCAACTCGTTGCTTCTGCCCTCCTGAGAGTTGCGCAGGATATTGATGAGCTTGTTTTTCTAATCCTACACTTTTTAGTTCTTCAAATGCTCTTTCTCTTGCTTTTTCTTTATCTATCTTTTTTACTTTTTCAAGTCCGATACTGACGTTTTGAAGTGCAGTTAAATGATTAAAGAGATTAAAATCCTGAAAAACAAATCCGATCTTCTGACGAATTCTATTAAGATCTAGCTGAAGGGTTTGTAAGTTCTTCACCCTCAAGCCATACTTCTCCTTTATCAGGTGGATCTATCTGATTGATACATTTTAGAAGCGTGCTTTTCCCAGTCCCACTGGTACCAATAATAACCTTTGTTTCATCTTTGTCCATCGTAAATGATATGCCTTTCAGAACCTCGCAAGAACCATAGGATTTATGGATATCTTTTACTTCAAGCATATGCATAAGATTTCATCTCTCCTTTTTCATCTGACAGAGGTTGCCGCATAACCGGAGATTCTGTATCTTTTTTCAAGATAATTTAATCCCCTATTTATCGAAAAAACAAGGATAAAATATAAAAAAGCAATAAATAAAAGAACATACAAAATCCCTTCAGGATTCATGGAATTGATTGCATCTCCTCGCGCCATTAACTCAACAACTCCAATACTGAATGCGATAGATGTATCTTTCAGAAGAATCGTAAATTCGTTTGACCACCCTGGAATCGAGAAGCGAAGTACTTGAGGCATGATTATATAATATATCGTCTTTAGTTTTGACATACCAAGTGACATCGCCGCGGTTTTTTGGCCTTCAGGAACAGCATGTATCGCACTTCGAAAGATTTGGGTCTGATAAGCAGTGCTATGCAAGACAAGTCCGATAATCGCAGCATAAAACGCTTTGATATGAATACCTTGTTGACTGAGACCAAAATAAATTAAAAAGAAAATGACAAGGAGTGGTAATCCTCGAAACACTTTCTCATAAATATAAATAATAAAGGGCAGGGGTTGTCTTGCATAACAGCGAGCCATCGCCAACAGAATACCGAAAATTGACGCCAACGCCACACTGATAAGCGTCAGCAGATGGTAATACCAAGGCCTTCAAAGAGGAAGGGAAGATTATTAGTAAACTGTTGATCCCCAACCGGATCACATCATTCTATAATTACCCATTCCTGCTCAAAGTATTTTACTTTTAAATCAGCGAGATATTGAGATCCCTTTAACTGTTCTAACCCTGCATTTAATACATTCAGAAGTGTTGTATTTCCTTTTTGAACTGCAAAACCAAACTGTTCATTGGTAATGATCGTCCACGAGATATTTTTACCGCTTTTTCCTTCAAACACTTTTGCAACTGGCTTGTCAAGAACAACCGCTTGTAAACGATTATTATCTAAATCAGAAACAGCACTTGTATACAGCACATACGGTTCATACTGTGATTGATTAATAATTCCGCAGGAATAAGATTGTCCTGTATCCAATATCCTCCTGTTGTTCCTCGCTGGGCACCAACCTTTAAGCCTGCAAAGCCTTCGGTCGAATTGATTGTTAAATTTGGGTTATTGTTCAAATTGATTAACACCGATTGATTTGAATCAAAATAGGGGATGGAAAAATCCTCGACAAGGCGTCTATCCGGCGTGATTGTCAACCCAGCAGCGATGATATCAATCGATTCACTTGTCAACGCGCCTTCAAGAGAGTCAAAATCCATATTCCTTACTTCTACCTCATATCCTGCATCAGTAAGGATTTTTGTGACTAACTCAATATCATATCCGATAATAGTCGAATTTTGATAAAATTCAAACGGCGGGAAATAAGCGTTTGTTCCAACAATGATTTTCTTTCCTTTTTCTTCTAAACACCCAGATAGAACAACAGCTGGTGTAATTGTTATGAGAATAAGCACTAGCGTCAGTATTTTCTTTTTATTTTGCATGGTTTTTTACCTCCACCTCAATAGAAGAAGGTATGACCGAGGTATTATTTAAAGATTATAGCTTTTTTTATTATCTTATTAAAAATCCAATGTCTTGGTAATCGAACGAGACTCAGTCAACGAAAGTAAAAACCCAAGAAATCCCAAGAAAAGATCAGTAACGATAAAACCAACAAGCGACAACACCAGAATCTGTTCCCCTGCCACTTGGAAAAGCGTCGTAAAAATAAAAATAGCGGTAAACTCCCTTGTTCCTAACCCAGCAAACGTAATCGGAATAAAACCCGCTACGTTCGCAATCGGGAACAGTAAGAGGAATGCAAAAAACGGGATCTGAAGTCCCAATCCCAATAAAATCATATATTCCTGTGAAAACACGATTATCCAGGTGAATAATACCTAAAACATACGGAATGATCATCGCCTTAAAGCGTGGAAAGTCAATGTAGAATGTATCAACAAATGCGCTGAAGTGGTATTTCACCTTTTTTGGGATGATATAGCTGATGAGTATTCTTAAAAGTTTTTCGCCACGCTCCCTTTTTACAAAATATGCTGCAATAAAGGTAAAACAAAGGATCCACGCGATCGTAATCGGGAGTAATTCCGGGAGCGTCCCGACCACAAGCAGTGCTCCGATGATCATCATTCCATACAGGGAGAATGTATGAACAAAGGTCTCAATCACGGTATTGATAAAGAGTTTCCCAAATGGCTCCCCGGTTTTTTCTTTCAGGTACGGGACTCGCATCAACTGTCCGAAATATCCAGGTGAGATGCTCCCATAGAATAAACCAATGAGATAGATTTTCATGGAATAGAAAAAACCAACAGTGATATTTTGTTCTCGTAAGATCAACTGCCATGCAGTGTTGCGGAGGAAAAGAAGGGGATCGTGAGAATGAGGGCGTACACAATAAATATCGGATCAATGGAAAGAAACGCAGAAATGATTTTATGCACATCAAGTGAGTAGATGATGTAAGCAAGAATGATAAGCCCAATGAACGGAAGAACTAATTTTGCTTTGTTAAGAAGATTCTTCACCATGGCAGATTGGTGAACCACATTGGTACTTTTATTGTTTATTCATCTTACAACCTTGCATATTACTGTGCGTACTTGACGTTCACCTGAATGGATATTTTTCCGAACTCAAGAATGGTATTTATCCCTTAAAATGTTCTCGATTCAGTTCGTTCAGAATGATTTCCGCTGTCCATTTCGCAGCATTCCCTGCAACACTGGTGCATTTATCGACATGTGCTCCAGCTTTCTCAAACGCCTCATATTCCTGTTTATCTAGGAGAATATAACTGCGTCCAAAAATCTTCTTCTGAACATCACAACAGAGCGGAGATCCGTACTCCTCGATAAATTTATCATAAAGAAGTTTTGTGTATTTAAACACAAGTCGTTTTTTTTGTCCCTCAGTAAACTCCTGATAGGTTCTCCCCACAAGAGAGCTGATTGCAATCATCCCACCAGCGAGTGCTCCGCAAGTGCCTTGTGACGACAACGCAGTACCGCCAGTCAGACCCTGAGATGCTCTGAAAAACGGTTTCATCCCCTACATCAAGTGTTTCTTTCAGGGCAGCAAGTACACACTGCGGGCAACTGCCCAGTTTTGCCTCATATTGGAACGCAAGGTCGTACGCTTTTTTTGGAATATCTTGCTTTGTATTCATGTTTTCGTTCAACGACGGTTACTATATTAATTTTTTCGCAAATAGTATCTTTTGTAAAATCATCTGGAAGAATGAAAAGCTATGTGATGATTCTTCAATTACTTTCATATGGAACGAGAACCATTGGTTGTCGAGTACGACAAAATCAAAAAGGACAGACTCATGGTCCACTGCTTGGATGCTCACCCGATACGTCTTATCATACTCAAGCTGGAGAACACAAGTACCGTTATCATCAGTCACTCCAGATGTGGAATGTTCCGTATCCCTGCCAGTGGCGTTTAGGGGTACACCTCGAATTGGCACACAACCGCACCTGTCACCCTCATAGACGTTGAAGGTGATATTTGCATAAAAATCAGTTTGGGTGTTCATCACCTGTGTTGTCTTCTGAGATTTCAGGTTACTGGATACATATCCTGCGTTTGCCGCGACGATTAATGAAAAGACCGCAAGCAACACCACCGCCATTTTCACCATGGCTGACGATATTTTTTTCATATATTTTTTCCCCTTATCAATTATATACTTAACAATTGTTAATTATATATATCTTTCCATAGAACAAGTTTTACTCCATTCATTCATACTAAGATGAGTATTTCACAATTCATTTTTTTTCGTATCTCGAAAAGAATTATGACTTAAGCTCTTCAATAAAAAAAAAGAAAGAAGGTGGTGATGGTTCCTTTTACACTCCGAAGAGATGTCGGAGGATCGGGAACGCATTGGGGAACTGTTCGAACAACCAGTCGAGGAATGAACCATTGATGATACCGAATTTCGTTGGCATGGTGACATCGAGTGTCTTCCAATCGCTCTCTAAACCGTGTTCGTCTCTGACCTTTGCTTTAATCGTATACGTTCCCTTTGTGGACCATGTGATGAGTCTACAGATGAACTTATATCCAGAAGCATATGGTCCTAACCATCCAGTGCTTGTGTTGTCACCCCAATCCACATAATAGAAGATCTTGGTCTGAATCAGAGTCTGTCGCCTGTGACGTTATAGGTGTATGTCTACTCCTATTTTTCCCTTTGGAGGACCGGTGAGCGTAGGTGTATTTGGGGGCATTGTTCGTTGCATCCGAGGTCGTGAACTGCCAGAGTGGTCCTGCAGTGGATGTCAGCGAAGCTATCCCAGGCGACAATCTTCCAGTAATAGGTGGTATTGGTGCTCATTGTTCCCGGGTTATAGGACGTACTGGATTGGTTGCTTGTGACTTTCGAGGGAGGATTTGTTGTCCCAAATATACACTCGTATTTAACTGTATCGCCATCGGGATCTCCACCAGTCCAGCTTAAAACATTGTTTATTGGTACATTTGTTGCATCCATTTGCGGGATTTGGATTTTTTGGTGTATTTGGGGGATTATTTCCCCTGGTCGTAAAATGCCATATAGGTCCTGTGCGCAGTTAAACCATATTCATCATGTGACAACAATCTGCCAATAATATGTAGATTCCATATCAAGAGTTCCTGGTGTATAAGATGTTTCTGTTTGATCATCTGAAACTAAAACATCTGGTGTTGAATCATCTTTTTCAAAATATACATCAAAGTAAAGATCATCAAACCAATCCGGATCTGTACATTGCCAACTAAGTGTTGGGTCTAATTCTACATTTGTTGCTCCATTTGTAGGACTTGGGGTGCTTGGTGCATTTGGTGCTCTGTTACTTCCAACTCTATATCCCGCTGTTTCATCAACATATCCTCCAGATGAGGCAAAAACCGAGGCGATAATGAATGTGTTATCTTGTGTAATTCCTGTAAATGTATGTCCATATCCATCATTATGTGTGGCACCATCCCATGTAACTGTATTTGACCATGTGCCACCAGCAGGAGCAGAAATAGCTTGATCAAATGCATAATCTAAAAACGGGAATGTGTATAGATTACCTCCTGTGTCATACCATCCCATTGAAGAAGCAATTTCTGTGACATAACAACGTAAGTATCCAGTATAAGTACTTGCTTGATTGTTCGTAACAGTAACCGTAATAGACATTGTCGCAGACTACCAAGCCATGTAGCACTGATAGTTAAATCGATATTTGCAACGGTTCTTGCTCCACAAGCAATAATACTTGAATTATAGGTAGCCATTGCACTAGGAATACTACTGGCACCGACATTTGTTCTATATTTACCATCCCAAAATACTGTAGGAAACCCAGTTAGTCCTAATTGATGTGTTTCTCGATCATCAGCGTGAGTATTTTTATCATCAACTAATGAGACATAGTAAAAATCATGCCAACCACCTTTATAAAGTGCTTTTAAAGCCCCATGAGCATATTTACAGTATCCACACCATGTGGCAGTCCCATACTCTCCGAAAATCGTATGTGTCGCAAAATTATTTTCCTGACTTTTTATGTCGCTATGTTGTGCAACAGCTCCAAATGCGGTACTTAATAAAATACCGACTACAAAGATTGGTATAAGTCTTTTCATATCATAACCCCTTATATAACTAAATAAGGAGTCCGTATATAAATATGTTGCTACCTTCTGCTATAAATTTCTTATTAAAATTACTTATTAATTTTAAAAAAAATAAAAAGATAATGGGGAGGGAATGTCCCGTTATCAGGAGCTTACTTTTATGAAGAAGAAAAGGATAGTACCGGTTTTTTGGACCATCGCTGACGGACCATCGTGGATATAGGCTTCAACCTTAATGTGGGTTGTTCCAAATCCAAGGATCAACCCTGACTGGATGGTTACACTTGAATTTGCAGGAATCGTAAGATTCTGTCCTGATGTTGTTTTGCCGATGAGCACTCCGCTATGTAAGGTGATATTCCAGTTCACGTTCGACACTGCCTCATTCCAGGTATTTTTAATCTCTGCACTGACCCTGAAGAGACCTCCTTTGACATTTTGTAGTTCAATGTCTGGCCCGCTAATCTAAACGGTTAGCGGATCGGACCACGGACTATCAACGGTTTCATCTTTTGCTTTCAATTTAACATCATAGGTCCCTCCATATACCCATGAATGGTTTGCCTCAACCGTATCACCGGAAGGATAAGGACCAAGCCAGCCACTGTCAGTACCGTCACCCCAGTCGAACAGATAATAGACATTATCTCCATTAGGGTCGGTTGTACTCCCTGAGTACGTATATTCAACGTTTATTACTCCGCTTGTAGGTCCAGAGGGTGGATTTGGTGTGTCCGGTGCGCTATTTGACTGTGGTGTTGCCATGATGGTTTCATCGACATAATACGCCCAAAAGGGAGCCCACGTTGGATCTTCGCCTTCGTGAAAAGGATCGGAATAGGCTTGAACTGGATCATCATTAAAAACAGTGAGAATGACTTGAATGTTCTCAGAGGAAATCCCTGAATATCCATGTGCTGCTCCATCCCATACAGTACTATCCGTCAAGGTTTCGCCAGCAGGGATATTTATTGCTTGATTGAAAGCAAAATCCAAAAAGGCATGATAATACCAGTTCCCATTGTAATCCTTCCATTTTGTCGATTGGAGTTCAATAATATAAACCCTTAGAGTTCCACCATAGGCAGATGCATCATTGTTGTCAATGCTAAGATCAACTTGTATTTGTGCAGAACCAAGCCAGAGAACATCCATTTGTGCTTCGAGGTCAGGGACTGTTCGTAATCCACAAGAATTCAGATCGCTTTGAAAGGTAGCTGTGCTCGTGCCAGGATAGACAAATTGTCCACCATCAAAATAGGATGTTGGGACCCAATACAGATTATAATCATTTTGCATTCTTGTATTTGCCACGGTATTCATATCAATAACCATTTCCGCATACTCAAAATCATAGTTTCCACCACCATAAATACTATGCCAAGCAGTATTCGATGCAGGGCATGATGGGCACCATGTGGCAGTTCCTACTTCAACAAAAACAGTATGGGTATAATCAGCTTTCCCCGTATTATTCTCGTTTGTTGTTTTTAGGTTACCATTCGGAAGGGCGGCAGCTCCAAATGCGCTCATTATAAAAAGTCCTGCTATACAAATCGCTATTATGTTCTTCATATTTTTTTCCCCTAACGTATATCTAACAATAGTTTATTACTTATAGTTTTCCTTAAAAGAGACGCTTTCATGAAGGAAATCTACCGAGAGCGTCATTTGGAAATCTTTATTAAATCATATGTTCTTCTCTGAATGATGACTATGGAGGCGACGTCGTTTTTATTAAAAAAGGGGAGGAAACAAGCATTACAAAGAAACCAGGAAAACTCTATCGATTGATGGTCAAATCCCATAAAATGGAAGCAATTATTGCTGAACTTGATCCACACACCGAATCAAAATGGTTTCAACACGATGGCGAAGAAATGCATCTTGTTCTGCAGGGTGAAATGGAGTATACAGTTGGAGAGAAATCCTATAAACTCTCCGAAGGAGACATCCTCTGGCATAAATCAATGTTGAAACATCATGCACGAAATATCGGTAGTGAAAAAGTAGTGTATATCACCGTAGGAACGCCACCGAGTTTCATGTCAAATATGGTATAACTCATCGAAATACAGACAGTCACCACTCATGATTTTTTTTGTTTCTCCCCTTTCTGTTCTGAGAAGAAGAAATCCTGACTGGTCGATATCAGAGGCTATTCCTTGAAGTGTTTCTGTGGATGTTTGCACGCGAATTGTTTTACCAAGCGTGTCCGTATGGTTTTTCCATTCATCGATAATTCTATCGTACTGTTGTTCTACGAAAAGTTTGTAAAAGCTCCCAAACTGTATGAAGAATATCCTTAGGAATTCATGATAATCAACTGGACTACCTAACTCATGGATCATTGACGTGGATCGTGGTTGAATATCCGTGGAGAAATGCGTTATGTCGATATTGAGATTCATCCCAATCCCAACCACCACATAGTTGATCGTGTGTCCAATTACTTCTGATTCAAGAAGGATCCCAGCGATTTTCTTACCGTTCACCCGGACATCGTTTGGCCATTTAATGGTTGCATGAAGACCATACGATTCAATGGTTTTGGTCAGAGCGAGTGCCGCAACAAAGGGGAGAAGCGATGTCTTCTCCGCTGATATCCTTGGTCGTAGAATAAAAGATAGATAGACACCACCTTCTGGTGATTGCCAGACGCGGTCAAATCGTCCACGCCCCTGATTCTGTGTTCGGGCGATAACAATGGTTCCTTCTTCCGCACCATCGTGTGCTAGTTCCTTTGCGGTACTGTTCGTGGAATCAAGTTCATCGAAAACAAGCAGATTTTTAACAACATCGATATGTAATTTTTTTGAGAACTCTCGTGTTTTTTTTACAAATGCTCTCTCTTTCATACAACGTTTAGACATTGATTATTTCTGCTGTTGACCGCTGTTCGAAGCCATAATCACTGCTTGGACCGCTGCCATCGCCGCCGCGGTCTTCGGCCCAGATGATTGCGCTTTTGTCTCTTGCACATATTTTACGACTTGGTCAAGGATGTTGTACCGAGGAATGAAGCTGGTATCGTAGGTGCCTGCACGCCATTGCGGGTTATTCATGACGACCTGATGGAACGGAATGTTGTTTCGCACGCCGCCAATCTGGAATTCCCAGAGTGCTCGTTTCATTCGTTCAATCGCCCGGGGTCGATCCTCGCCCCAAACAATGAGTTTTGCTATCATGGAATCGTAAAACGGTGGAATCGTAAACCCAGGGTAGACGCCGGAGTCAATACGGATACCAGGGCCACTTGGTTCTGCATATCGGATGATTTTCGCAGGAGCTGGCATGAAGTTATTCAATGGGTCTTCCGCATTAATCCTACATTCAATCGCATGGCCACGTGGGTGAATATCCTTCTGTTCATATTCAAGTTCCAAACCAGAAGCAACACGGAGCTGTTCTCGTGCGAGATCAACACCAGTTGTCACCTCCGTGATCGGATGCTCCACCTGCAGCCGGGTGTTCATCTCAAGGAAATAATACTTTCCGTCTTTAAACATGAACTCACAGGTACCTGCATTGTAGTATCCTGCGGTTTTTGCTGCAAGGACTGCTTGTGTACCAATCTCTTTCCTTAGCTCAGGTGTCAAAGCACAGGACGGTGTTTCCTCAATAAGCTTCTGATGTCGTCGTTGAACACTGCATTCACGTTCAAAACAATGAATCAGATGACCTTTCTTATCACCGATCACTTGGAACTCGATATGACGCGGGTTCTCGATGAATTTCTCAATAAAAACAGAATCATCACCAAACGAGTTCTTTGCAAGCTGTCGGACTGTAGAGAGCGCTTTTTCCATCTGCTGTTCGTCATCTACTTGTTGGATCCCAATTCCTCCACCACCAGCAGAGGCTTTCAACATTACTGGATAACCGACCTCATGGGCGATGTCTTTTGCCCGTTCATGATCAGCAATCGCTTCCGTGACTCCAGGGACGACGATAACACCTGCTTTAATCATAGATTTCTTCGAATCAATCTTTGATCCCATGAGTTTCATCGCGGAAACCGGCGGACCAATGAACTCAATCTTATTCTTCTTGCACATTTCCGCAAACTCAGAGTTCTCCGCCATAAACCCGTAACCCGGGTGGATCCCTTCAGCACCGGATTTCAACGCAGCATCGATGATCTTCTGTTTATTCAGATAACTTTGACTTGCTGGACCTGGGCCGATATTGTATTTCTCATCGGCGTATTTAACAAATAATGCGTGTTGATCAGCATCCGAGTACACGGCAACGGTCGCAATCCCGAACTCTTTGCACGCCCGCATGATTCGTATTGCAATTTCCCCGCGGTTTGCAATGAGCACTTTATTCAACATGATACATCACCAATTTTAGAGGATCTGCATGAGAAGATCTCCGCTACTAACCGGAGCTCCTTCTTTTACGAAGATCTCTTTAACTTCCCCTTCTGCTTCACATTTAATCTCTTGTTCCATCTTCATTGCTTCAATAGTCGCGATTATATCCCCTTTCTTGACTTTGTCACCTTTCTTTACTTTTACTTTCAGGATGGTCCCTTGCATGCTTGATTTAATGCCACCTTCGACATCCTTTGGTTTTTCTTGCGGGGTTGTACCTCCTGCACCAGCGACAAGATACCCACCAGATGGGATGACCTTGACTTCGTATGGTTCTCCATCGACCTCAACTTGGAATTCTGTTGGAATTTGTACTGATCCTCCTCGTTTTTCAGGAGGCTGTGTCTCAAGCCAGAGTTGTTTTACCTCAGGGAATGATTGTTTCACCATCGCTCTTGTAAATTGGTGATCAATGGGAAGAGGTAAACCGTCAGAGGTGAACTCTGCGATTGCTTGGCCTTTCAGGAACTTCAAACCTACCTGGGGATAGAGAATATAGGTCATGATGTCTTCTTCTTTCTTTATGAGTGATCCGCCATCGATTTCCTTTAATTCTTTCTTCTTCTGATCCCAGAGCGGTTCTAATAAATCTGATGGTCGGCAATCGATGACATCTTCTTTCCATTTCGGCCCGAGAACCTTCTTCATGACCTCTGGTTTGATCTCCGCAGGAGGTTTCCCATACATACCGCGGCAGTAATCCTTGGTTTCTTTCGGAATGACTTTGTATCGTCCGTGCAACACATTCATGACTGCTTGGACTCCAACAACTTGACTGGTAGGTGTCACAAGAGGCGGAAACCCGAGTTCTTCTCGCACCCGCGCGGTTTCATCGAGGATCTGTCGGTATTTATCACGAGCACCCTGCTCCTCCAGCTGGAAGATGAGGTTTGAAAGCATACCACCAGGGACTTGATGAAGTGTGACACTTGGATCGACCTTCAACGCATCGAATCGGTGGAGATGTCGGTACTTCTCCCAGATTTTAAGGAAATACGTCCGGCATTCAATAAGTAACTCTAAATCATAATTCGTATCCCATTCTGTTCCTTGTAACGCGGCAACAACACTTTCGGTCGCAGGAGCAGCAGTACCTCCTGAGATTGGAGACATTGACGTATCGAGGATGTCAGCACCTGCTTCGACTGCTCGCTGGTACGCCATCCCAGTCATCCCACTCGTATAATGGGAATGAAGATCCATCGGTAGGTTAACGCCAGCGTCTTTGGTTCCTTTGATAATGTCATAAGCGCGTTTCGGTGAAATCATTCCTGCCATATCTTTTATACAAACAGAATCTGCACCCATTTTTTTCAATTCAATAAATTTATCGACAAAATAATCGACTGTGTGAATAGGTGAAATTGTGTAACTCAAACATGCTTGTACATGTCCACCGTTTTCTTTGGCTGCCTGCATCGGGACTTTCATATTGCGTAGGTCGTTTAAGGCATCGAAGATACGGAAATAATCACATCCGTTTTTCTTTGCAAGATAGATAAATTTTTTTACAACGTCATCAGGGAAATTCCAGTACGCAACAATGTTCATTGCTCGCTCAAGCATCTGCAGAGGTGTGTTTGGCATTGCTTTTTTCAGTTTGTTTAATCGTTCCCAGGGGTCTTGGTTCAGATACCTGATGCAGACATCGTAGGTTGCGCCACCCCAAACCTCAAGTGAGAAGAATCCAACTTGATCAAGTTTTTCCGCAATTGGTAGCATATCTTCAGTTCGCATTCTCGTAGCAAGTAATGATTGATGTCCGTCTCGTAGGATCATTTCATGTAGTTGTACCATATAGGCTTCCTCCAGCTCCCAACATGTTTTTCTGACAACTGTTGAGTGGATGGTTATAAACGAGAGATGGTATCCTGTGAACCTACTTAAAAATATCGGGGATGAAACCTGAGATGTTTTCAAGAACCCTGAGGAAAATACTCCTGTTGATAATACAATTATTACACAGCAATCTATTTGTATATGATATAGTATTAGACCAGAATTAATTTGGGGCAGGCCTATGAAAAACCAGATCGTTTTGATAATATTAGGTGTTTGTCTTCTCTGTTTTTCTTGTATTCCCTCCTCAGTTGGACTCCCTGCTGGGACGATTTCAGAAGGACATATCTCGTCTAGAGTATCGGAATGTTACGGTATATGCACCGGCGGTCTCTCAACTAGGAACGGGGTATATCGGAGTGATTTCTACGATCACCGTTTCGATTCAGGGAAATGGTAGTGGACGGGTGTTTGTTGATACACTCCCGCTTACTGATGTGGATATGCAAGGTTCTGCTCGTCTCGCGGTGAAAGTTGCTAGTGCGCTAGTAAGCACTGACACACGGCCTCACCTTGATCCTGGTACGTGTGATTTCTTCTTTGTTGTTCGAACGACTTCTCCTATGATCGGTGGTCCATCTGCTGGTGGGATTATGACGGTCGCGGTGATCTCACTTTTAGAGAATTGGACACTTGACAATAAAACGGTCATGACCGGAATGATCAACCCAGATGGAAGTATCGGTCCGATTGGAGGAATTCCGTACAAGATAGATGCGGCACATTCTGTTGGTGCGACACGGTTTTTAATTCCGAAAGGACAAATGACGTACACTGAAATGGTTACCGAGCGTCAAATTATTAATGGTATAACATGGGAAAATACCTATCCGGTTACCCGTAATGTTTCCGAGTACGCACAGACGAATTATAACATGAAAGTGTTCGAAGTTGAAGATATCAACGACGCTCTGTTATACTTCACCGGTTGGACATTCCCCGTTACGGAATCACCAGATAAAATCACCACTGAAGATTACATTACCGCGATGAAACCACTTGCAACAAGTCTCTTAAGAGATGCACGGGAATCATATCAAAATGCAAGCAATCTTTTTAATATCACAACGATACCGAACCGATATCCTAATTATTATAAAAATCAAGTGACTGATTTTCTGAATACCGCTAATGATCGCCTTCTTGAATCAAAGAACTGGTATGACGAAGAGGTGTACTATACAAGTACGAGCAAGTCATTTCAATCGCTTATTGATTCCCATTTCGTTTCTTACATATGTCAATACTTTGCGTCTAATAACCAAGAGGCATTCGTACAGTCTCTTCTTAACCTAACCATGCAATCCTATACTAACAAGAGCGAAGTAGCAAAAAACGCTCCTATCAATGGAATGATAACGCTCCAATGTGTCGGTGCAGCGCAACAACGGGTGAATGAGGCAGCATCCTACCTTTCTCAGGCAAACACGAGTTTCCAGAATAACGATTATTTCACTGCGTTATACAAAATTGCGTATGCCCAGGAGCGAAGTGAGAGTGTGCAGTGGTGGCTGAACATTTCTACCCCATTCAATGACACCGGAGAAATTAACGCATCAATGATTACTACACTTGCAGAAGAATACCTTGATGATGCTCAACAAGCGATTGTATATTCCGAGATTATCATTCAAGAAATGGGAAAAACATCTAATTACCTCAATGATGCAAAGGATCTTCTTGAAACCGCTCGAAGTGAGTATGAGCGGGGATATTCTGCTGCTGCGTTGTTTGGTGCGTTTGAGTCGTTAGTGAAAGCAAACCTCGCCTTAGAACTTGTTGATGGGGTGACAAGTGAGAAAGTTGAGCGAGCACGAGAAAGAGCAAGTGCGAGCATTACGGAGAGTCGAAATCAAGGAATCGAACCAGTGCTTGCCGTTAGTTACTACGAATATGGTCAGAGTCTTGCAAACGAGTCATCACTTGATACCGCGGTTGTCTACTATAAAGACGCTGATTTAATCGCTGGTGCATTACGGTTCACGACCCCGTATGGGGTGCAATCTTCACGCTATGTTGGGATCCCTGATATCAACCCCATTCTATCCTGGAATTATGGGCCGTATCGCTACATCGGGTTTTTTATTCTCTTCGCTCTTATTGGTGGAATCGGAGGATTAGGACTCGGACTTTTAATCGCTGGACTCTTCGGTCAAAAGAAACCAAAAGAACAATTTTTCTCTAAAGATTCAACACCGCGGAGCATCGAGGATTACTACAAAAAGCAGAAATAAGGCATCTCTTTTACCTCATCCAATGGATATCTCAGGAGAACTCATTAACAACCACATCATGGTAAAAAAATCCAGTGACATTGGTAGACTTTATAATAAAAGCCATATTGGTACGCTTTTATCAGGTAATGTATTGCAGCTTGATCTTCTTGAAGGTGTGTTTTTACTTGATGAAGGAAAAATGAGGTTGTTTCAAAACAAAAAACAAATTAATTTTCCACAACTTCTCATGCTTGCGGCACAACAGGTTCCTGAGTTTGAAACAAAATATTTAGTGTTTAAAGATTTAAGAAATCGAGGGCATGCAATCACCCTCTGCAATAATGATGCACCAATAACGTTTCGTAAGTTCAAGCAAAACAATGAGAATGTCCCGTCCTGTATTATTGCTGCATTTTCTGAACGTGACATCCTTGATATCGATGCAACGAAGCAACTGATTCAACAAGTCACAAAGAAAAACAGTGCCTTATGGTTTGCCCTTGTTGATGAAGAAGGCGACCTTACATATTATGATGTATCAGGGATTGATCTTGCAGGTGATAATTCGGAACAGTGCTATCAGAAAGGTACGTGTATTCTCCTGAAAAATCGTCTTATTCTGTTTGATAAAAAACTTGCTGATCAACTGCTTCAGAAAGAATTTTTTGGGAAACCCTTTGGAGAGGTTTTACAGCTTTCGTTTGTCGAGGCATTGTACCTTCTTGAGCGGAATGTCCTGGAGATTCAGACCAATGACGGAAAGTATCTTTCTGAGGCTAAATGTATCACTCTAATGCAGAAACTCCAGCCCGATATCGAACAACGACTCATGGTGTTTAAGGATTTGAAACAGCGAGGATTATTGGTAAAAACCGGGTTTAAATTTGGTGCCCATTTCCGTGCGTACACCAAACAGCCGGATAAAACACATGCTGAGTATCTTATTCATGTGGTTGAGAAAGGGTTCACGAGCATCTGGGCGGAGATCAGCCGTGCTGTTCGTCTTGCTCATTCGGTGAATAAGGAGTTTGTTTTTGCTCGTATTGACAGCAAGACTATCGATTATATTAAACTCGGGCGGCTTCGACCCTAAGTTTTTCATAATGTATTTATACTTCGTTAGCCATCTCAGCAATTCCATATTTGTGGGGGGAGAACTAGTATGCTTCAGATCCGGTGGCATGGTCATTCATGCTTCGAGATAACGAACGAAGTTACGATCGTAACCGATCCACATGATGGAAGGTCGATTGGGATACCTGCGCCAAGTGTCACGGCCGATATAATCTTAGTGTCGCATAATCACTATGATCATAACAGTGTAAAATCCGTGGAGAAAGAAGACTCAAAGATTATAACAGATGAGCGAAAACGAACCATTGGGAATGTTCAGATCAGCGGGATTCCCGCGTTCCACGATACCGCTCATGGTGAACGACGAGGAAACATGGTTCTTTACAAATTCACCTGTGATGATATCACGTTTTGTCATCTGGGTGATCTGGGTCATGAGCTTGACGAGAAGACTATTCAGCTGATTGGCAAAGTCGATATTTTATTTATCCCTGTTGGTGGCAACTATACGATTGATGCAGAGCAAGCGTGGCGGGTGATTCATACGTTGAAACCAAAGATTGCGATCCCGATGCATTATCGAATTGAGGGGCTGTCTATTCCGATTGCTGGTGTTGACCCTTTTTTAGAGAAAAACAGGTATAAGATCCTGAAAGTAGGAAACGAAATAGACATTGAGAAAGACGAACTGCCTAAAGAACCCGAAGTCTGGGTTTTTACTTTGTAGTCTTTTTCAGAAATACTTCTTTGTTAATGCAGTTAGGTGGGATGTTCCCTTTGAGCCCTTCAATCAGGTTTTCTGCGGCCATGAGCGCCATTTTCGTTCGTGTCTCAATGGTTCCTGATCCGGTATGTGGCTGGAGAATAACATTGTCTAATTTTTTTAATTCCTCTGGAATCTTTGGTTCGTGTTCGTAGACATCAAGACCAGCACCGAAAATCCAGTGTTCTGTTAAGGCTTTAATCAATGCCTTTTCATTAATTATTGGTCCACGTGCGGTATTGATAAGGATCGCTGTTTTTTTCATCATTCGAAGCTCTTTTTCACCGATAAGATGATGTGTTGCTTTCATTAAGGGAACGTGGATTGAAACGTAGTCCGATTCTTTGAGTAATTCCGATAATGGTACTTTTTTTGCTCCGAGTTCGCGTTCAAGTTGTTCATTTCTCTGCTCGTCGGTATAGATTACTTTCATATCAAATCCTTTGCTTTTCAGGGCAAACGCGGTTCCGATGCGTCCTGCACCAATGATCCCTAGGGTTTTGTTGGTGACGTCTTGTCCAAGCATCAGCAGTGGTTCCCATCCTTTGAATTTCCCTGCCCGTGTAAAAGTGTCACCTTCGACGATGCGTCGAGCTACGGAAAAGAGCAACGCCCATGCGAGCTCAGCAGTAGTTTCCGTAAGAACACCAGGGGTGTTACTGACCGGGATTCCTCGTTCCGTCGCCGCAGAGATATCGATGTTGTCGTATCCAACCGCATATGAAGCTATCATCTTGAGTTTTGGCTCTGCGTAAATAACCTCTCGATCAATCGGGTCGGTGAGAAGGCAAAGCAAACCATCTTTTCCTTTGATACCTTTTATGATTTCTTCTTTGGTAAGAACTCTATCATAGGGATTGACTATCGATGGTGAATTCCTTTTTTAAGAGATCCAGCCCTGGTTGTGGTATCTTTCTGGTTACAAAAACCTTCATAGGTCCTCAGATGCTCATTTCCAGATAGGAAAGTTGTTATTTAGAGATTTCTAAAAAACACGTATGATCGCTCGGGTATTTTAAAAGAAAAAAAAGAAGATTTGATCTATCATATGTCTGAGTCAGGTTACTTTGTTTTTTCTTTTAGAATAGCATCGAATGAGTAAAATTGTATGTTTCCCTCAGAATCTAAATCTCCTTCTTGGATAGAGTAACCCATTGTTGCGTTGTTTTTATTTTTGGTTGAGCGAATACTTTTATTTCTTTATACTCTGGATTTTGCTCTTTATCTATTAGTTTATATACCGACCAATTCACTTGAATAGGATCAACTGGTGACCAACCCTTGATATATTTCACAAATTTTTCTGTCAGGTTCGCATCATAGACGTAACCAGTTACTCTACCTTTTTCACTTTGTATTAGCGTTTCTCCACCTTGTGGTTCATAGAATGGTTCTTCTATAAGGTTAGCATTATACTGGAAGTAACCAACAAACATGTATCCCCAGTCGTTTTGATCATACGGTGGACCATTATCACCATGTGATAAGTCAAATACTTTTGGGCCGTTTGCGTAGAGGTAGTTCAGCACACTTCTATACTGTCCCCATGTTGCTTTATAGTTTTTATTTGGGAAGATGACGTTTCCATAGCTCATATTATCTATTCCTCCAAACGCACAATTATCGGCATCGATACTACAGCTATGTGCCATTTCGTGCAATATTAACGATCCTAATCTGATACGGTTACCTCTTTCCGTTGGGAGGACGCCCTTAAAAATAAAATTGACTATCTGATCTATTGGTTTGAATTTTGCTGACAGGTAAGAAAGTTGCGTGGTATCATAGATATTGTTTTTTGAAGGGTGTTGGAAACCACCGCCGTGTCCGAGGACTAAATATCGGAATATCCCTTTTCTTTCATCAGGGAAATAATTATTATAAAACTGTAACATCATACCAGAATCTTGTGATATTTTAGCGATGTGTGGTAAGATTTCTCCACCACCGTTTATTGGGCTATTTGGCCAACCATCGTCAACATAAAGTCTGATGTTGTGCTGAGCGAATCTCTCGATAAGCCCTTGTTTACTTTCTTCAAAGAGATAGTGTGGTGGATCAAACAGTCCGCCTCTCCCCATGACATCGACTTCGTAATAAATATCCTGAATGATAGGGATCAGCAAACCATTTGGCCATCTGATATTCCTCACTATTTTCGATACCATCTAAGTCAGGGTCAAGTCTTTTATGATCATCCCAAGTAAATGGATCGTATCCCCATTTCCACTCCCATGCTGTTGGGATACCATCGCTATCAGGATCAAGTTTTGAGTCGTCCACCGTTGGATCTGTACCCAGGATGTTGACCTCAGTCCAATACGGAATAAAATCATTGTCGTTATCTATTTGATAAAGGTTAAACCATATCTCAAAGGTTTCACCGAGATAATGTCCATATCCATCGTAATCCTTGAATTTATCATCACCAGACCATCGACCAGTACGATAATCATACGTAACCGTCAATGAATCTCTCTCAACATTACTCGTTTTTCTCCCTAATAATCCAGATTTTACTTGTTCCATAATTGTGAGAGTGACCGTTGATGTTTCTTGTTCTTCTTCGGCGTCCTTCATGATTTTGTTTTCCTGAAACATGGTGTCCCATGTATTAAACAATACTTCAGTTGTCCTGCCATGCTGTGTAACATCTTTACTGACGTATTCTAAACCATCCATGTTTGATATAAAATAAAAACTAGGTTTATTTTCCCAAGACTTACCTGGTTTTAATAATTTTTCGAGCAGTCCTCGATGGCGGATTCTTAAGACCTCCAGGACAAGACCTTGGTTTTCTAATGGACTGATACGGTCATCTATAGTAAATGGAGTTTGTTGAAGGGGTGTTTCTTTCTTTGTTGTATAATATTCAAAATACACATACATACCAGACACAAGTAAACAAGCGATAACAAGTAGCGAGACTCCTATGATTACTTTCTGTTTGTGTTTAATGTACATGAGTATTTTCCCCCAATATGGAGTGGGATTGTATTACTAACAATAATATAGTTTACAGTTTATATAAAGGTATTGGTTCTCATATAGGGTTTTTGTTGTATTTTTTAGAGAAATATGTATTTAAAAAAAAATTGGATATCCGGTTGATGGTGAACCATCGATTATATCTTTTCACTAATCAACCGGTGGATTCCACCTTGTTGCCGAAAGAATTCTCCCTGGAAGAGTATCTTCCACCACTTGATCTTTTGTTTATCGCAAAATAAAGAGAAAAATGAGGACAAAATATTTCAATCATTGATTTTATCGCGGAAGCAATTACCGAAGAAAAACTGTTCTTACTCGTCTGTAAGAGACGTTACAAGCTCTACTAAGATTTTGTTTAGTGAAGCATCAATTCTATGCTGTTTCCCAATTGTTACGAGTTTTCCGTTCATGGAATCTATCTCTGTTTTTTTTCTCTGTTGAACACTTTGCAGCATGGATGAATAGTTACTCGCAGTGTCTCTGATGACTTCTTTTGTCCGTTGGATCATATCCGGAGTGGTGAGTTTTATTCCTTCTGCTTGAGCGATATTGGTTGATTCTTCACTGATGGTTTCAACGATTTTTTGTAGGAGAGGATTTTCTAGCAGGTACCCATTTTTACAGTTGAAGAATGCAGTTAACGGATTGATGCTGGAGTTGATGATCACTTTTCCCCATATTTCTTTTACAATATCATTACTTACCTGTGTCTCAATCCCTGCTTCGTTGAAGATACGAACAATGTTCTCAAGACGCTTTGATCGTATGCCATCGAGTTCTCCGAGTATAGTTTTTCCTTTTCCAGTGTGCTTGATTACACCAGGATTCGAGAAAATAGCACCATGAGTGGTAACACCACCAACAATACAGTCCTTATCCACGATATGTTTTATCTTTTCTATATTGTCTAATCCATTTTGAAGGGAAACGACCACTGTTTCATCTTGTATCAGTGGTACTGTGTGTTTGATGGCGGTCTCCGTATCATAGGACTTTACAGAAAGAAGAATAAGATTTGGGGAAATAGGGATATCCTTTACAGATTCTACTGCAGAGAGTTTTACATGTAAATGAGTTTTTCCGTTAATATTCAAACCGTTGTGTTGTATTGCGGTGATATGTGGTGCTCGTCCCACTAAAACGACTGAATTATTTTTAGCGAGTAACGCACCGAAGAGTGACCCGATAGCTCCTGCTCCAACAATAACGATATTCATATTGGTATTCCTCTTTTTCTGCATTGTTGTTGAAGCTCCTCGGGTGTCATGGCAATCAATGGAGTCAAGACAGGGATACTGCTCTGTTTTTTTAGTTGTGCGATCGCTGCTAGCGAACAGGTCGGCTCCTCAAGAGTATAACCGGTGACTAGTGCATCACAGTTTTTTTCCGATGCGAGGGTGCGTAGCTGATCGAAGAAATCTTTTGTTTTTGGGTCAACTGAAATAATTTCTGCATCTGCATACCAATGGTTGAGAAATGAATGAATAGATTCGTCATTTGATTTCTTCATATTCACTATGATAACGTTACATCCTCTACGCATTAGATACCATGCGGCAAGCAAAGAAGCTGTGTTCTCAATGAGTGCAAGAATTCTTCCTTGTGTCCCCAACGGAAGGCCTCCAACGCCGTTAATTTTTTCAGTGAAAAGAAATGATTTCTTATCTCGGATTTCAATAAAAAGTTCGATGTCAGGATTGGTTAAATCTACACCTGCATGGGTTGCTTTGACAATATCGTTACCAATATGTACTGCCACCTGTTGACTAGAGAACGTGTGCGTTCCAACTCTTGTCGCCCGAATCGCAAAACTTTTTTCCTCGGTGAGAATATTTTTAGCAAGTTGTAACGCTAACATCGACATGTCTTCCATATCAGACGTTGTTTGAACTGCAGGACTGAATGAGACGATGCCAAAAATTCTTGATAATACCATAATACTCTTGGAGATTTCCGTTGTAGAAAGATAAATTCTCCCTCGTTCTTTTGTGATACTGTTCGATATGCTCTCCTGTGAAAGCGCTTTTTTTATGTTTCTCACAAGAATTGATTCGAAATATTTCCGTACATAGGTACTCTTGAGCGAAAGCTCACCGTATCGCACCAGGATAACATCGTAATTCATCAGTTTTCAACATCTCAAGCAGATACATTAACTTTTCACTTTCGAAACATTTATTGCACGTTTCGTTGATGTAGGTATCGATGATTCCTTTCGTTGTAGGACGCAAAGAACTGAAGAGATCATTCTACTCACCTCCTCTGAAAGGGACCTTAATTCAAAAGTTAAAAATCGGTAAGATTTTCTATTGGTTTCTCCTGTTTATCCCTTTAAGTATCTTCTCTGCTTTGGTTATACAAAATGACACGTTGACGTTTATAACCTGTATTTTAGCGATTGTTCCTCTCGCTCGAATCTTGGGATATACAACAAAGGAGATATCGTTACAATCAAATCCAACGGTTAGCGGTCTTTTTTCAGCCACTTTTGGAAATGCGATTGAGTTGATTATTGCTATCATTGCGCTCAACGCTGGATTAATAGAAGTAGTACAGGCATCGATTGTCGGTAGTATCATCGGGAATATTTTATTATTAGTTGGTATTAGTATTTTCGCTGGTGGTTTACGGTATAAAAATCAGCGATTTAATAACCAGACAATTGCAGTGTCTTCTACTATGCTTATCATCGTGGTTGCTGGATTAGCTATCCCTAGTATATATGCTGTTCTTACTCCACGTGGTCCGCATAACCAAGTTTTAAGTGGTGCGGTCGCAGCTGTGATGGCGCTTATTTATCTTGCTGGACTTGTTTTTCTCATTACGTACACATAAAGATCTTTTTGATGCAAGTGATGAGATGAAAGCCTCGTCTGAACAACCAACGATGAGCCGTCGACTTGCAGCATTGATTTTACTTATCGTTATTGGTGTTGTATCTGTTGAATCTGAATTACTTGTGAGAACTATCGAGCAAGCTGCGCAGACTATTGGGATTACTCAGATGTTTGTTGGAATCGTGGTGATTGCGATTATTACGAATATCGCAGAGATATCAACCGCAGTTCATTTTTCCGTTGAAAATAAACTTGATGTGTCTATTGAGATTGGGTTGAGTAGTGCTATCCAGATCGCGTTGTTTGTCGTCCCAATTCTAATGCTTATCAGTCAAGTGTTTAATTTTGGTTTTTCACTTGTTTTTACTCCCTTTGAGATCCTTGCAGTCATACTCGCTGTCTTAATTGTGAACTATCTTTCTGCTGATGGGAGATGTAATTGGTTAGAGGGGGCACAGTTGATCAGTGTCTATTTGATTATTGCTATTGCGTTTTTCTTTGTAGGATAGATGGAAAAATTGTGTTCACCACTCTCGTTTGAAGACATGTTCTACGCTATCAGATAACTGATGTGTCCCAAATGCAATATTCATCGGTGTCAATGAGATTTTGTTTTCACTTAACGCTTTGAGATCAGATCTCTCTGCCATATTTTTATATTGTACTGGTGGGGTTTGATGGAGGAATCTATTTCCTTTTTTATGGAAGAGTCTTCCGTACCGTGTTCTAAAAAGCGTGGTAATTTCTAGTGGTGTATCAACCGTAGCATGAAACGGGATATTGAGCGAAAAGAGATCAACACCATCGAAGACTTTATTCATAACAATGGTAGTAACTTTTGTTGTGATCTTCGCAGCGTTTTCAAAGAGAGGATAGCTTTTTGGATGATAAAAATCGGTTAAATTATCTCGTATATTGAGAGGGATGGACAGTGATGAGGCGATTGCTCTCACCCCGTCAATAGCTCCTTCTATTGCTGCCCCTATCGTTCCTGAACTCAGCGTCCGCGCTTGTCCGATGTTCAGTCCGATATTAATTCCTGAGATCACCATTTTTGGGCGTGTGTCCACAATATCATATAACCCTATTTGTACACAATCGGCAGGGGTTCCGTCAAGAAGGAACATTTCAACCCCTTGGTAGTTAATTTTTTTGAGTCGTAGTTCTTTTTTTGTCGTGATTGCTTTGCCTATCCAGCTTCGTCCTCGGTCAGGGGCAACAGCGGTTACTGAGAATTCTTTTGAAAGTTCTTTGACGAGGGGGATAAACCCTGCGGATTTGTAGCCGTCATCGTTCGTGATTAGGATATCTGTCATCGGCAACGGAAAAAGTAAGAGATTAATGAATCTTTCCGGTGTCTCAATTGTTGAATGTTTATATAGCAGGATTCTATAAGATGCAAAAGTATGATTGCGAAGACCGGTAGTGATTTTGATATCATTCTTATCAGCGGGGAGTATTACGATGATCACCCACTCTCGCCGGTGGGTATTATTGCTAAGGTGCTTGACGCGAAAGGATATCGTGTCGGTGTCATCGAGAAACCAGAAACAAAGGAACACTATACAAAGTTAGGAGTGCCTCGTCTTTGTTTTGGTGTCACTTCCGGTTCTATCGATAGTATGGTTCATAACTATACGCCATTGAAACGAAAAAGAGTCGAAGATAAATACAGTGATGCCACGAAAATGCCTGATCGTGCAGTGATTTTTTATTGTAACAAACTTAAAGAATATTTTAAGTCAAGTGTGATTGTCATCGGTGGCATTGAGGCATCCTTGCGACGGTTTGCCCATTATGATTATTGGGATAACAATATCCGGCGTAGTATCTTGCTTGATTCTCGTGCAAACATCCTTGTCTATGGAAACGGGGAGAAACAGATCATTGAGATTGCTGAGCGGTTAAAACACCAAAAAGAGCTACGAGGAATCGAAGGAACATGCGTCCTCAGTAAAGACCTTGATACGTCGTTTGAGATTCTTCCCTCATTTAAGGAAGTCATTGAGGATAAACGGAAATTCTGTGATATGCAAATGAAATTTTCAAATAACAAGAATCTGGCGCAAGAATATACGAACAGTTACGTCCTGCAGTATAAGTACCCTCAGTATGCCTCCAGAGATTTGGATTGGATTTATTCCTTGGATTACTCACGGAAACTGCACCCGAAATCCTTGTTAAAGATGGGGAAGTTTTCCGTAGTGGTTCATCGTGGATGTGTTGGAGCCTGTAATTTTTGTTCACTTTCTCTTCATCAAGGAGATCGGATTATTTCACGGTCTGAAGGAAGCATCCTTGCAGAAATTAAACGGCTGACGAAGCACCCTGGTTTTAAAGGATACATTGATGATTTCGTTGGTCCGTCTTCGAATATGTATGCGATGGTGTGTACTCGTCCTGAGACGACAACCATCCCGTGTCAAGGAACATGTATCCAGTGCCCTCAGTTAGATAAAACCCATAAACGACTCATTACATTGTTACGAAAAGCTCGACAGATCGAAGGGGTGAAAAAAATTTTTATCCGCAGCGGCATCAGATACGACTTGGCGCTAGAAAGTAGAGAATATATCAAAGAAATTTCCGACCATCATATCTCTGGATGTCTCAAAATCGCGCCTGAGCATTTTTCAAATAAAGTTGTTACTGTGATGGGGAAGGATAACTCACGGTTTGACGAGTTCCTTGCGTATTTTTCTGCAATTAATGAACGTAAAAAACAAGCGTTGCGGTACTATTTTATGATTGGGCATCCCGGTGATACCCTGAGTGAAGTCTTGTTTTTACGCGACATCATTAAAAAAAGGCATCTGGAAAATATTGAGCAATTCCAGTTGTTCACCCCAACGCCAATGACCGTGTCCTCGTGTATGTATTGGACCGGATTAAACCCCTTCACCGGGAAAAAAATCGATGTGGTCTATGATTATAATACGAAGAAAAAATTAAAGCGGATCATGTTAGGTCTACCACAGAACAAACCCGTAGCGCGTCGATAAGCATCGCTTTCTGTAACCCAGCTAGAATTTTCCTTTTATTCGTTGTGCGATATCTTTCTCACGGCATTCTTTACAGCGCTCCTTGTCTGTGGGACGTTGTTCGCTGACTTCCCAATCTGGATTGGTTCTCACATAGACCGGGACCGATGTACATTGGAGGTGCCAATGGTAGAGAGTACCGTTTTTTTTCCAAAAGTATGACATTATTCACTCCTCCAATAACAGTATTGTTTTTCGGTATTTTAACCTTTTTTTTCGCTTTATCTCTATGGGTTAATATACATCTCTTGTGATATAGAGTCTGTGTAGGTGAGTAACAATGGATCAAAAACAGGTATTGGAACGGTGGTTGAGGCAACTAAAGAAAAACGAGATCAGCCCTGATGCAGTTGGTCTTGGCCCTGATAAGGAGCAGGCGTTGCGGTATATCAGAGAAGAACTTGAAAAAATTGCGGCGATGGAGAAAAAAGAAACTCCACCAAACCCATAAATAAATTTTATTCATACCGGAGCGCTTCTACGGGGTCCATCTTTGCTGCTTTTCGTGCAGGTAATACTCCCGCGGCTACTCCGATGAGGATTCCGACGATAACGGCAATAACGAACCATTCTGGAGCATAGATTACATTAATTTTACCGACGGCGAGTGCCCCACCAAGATTCTGTACAGATCCATTAAGAAGATCAACGACAAACCAGCTCCCACTGGCGCCAAGGATGCACCCGATAATGCCACCAAGGAGTCCGATGATCGTGGATTGATACAAGAATAACTGCAGGATATCACGTCGTTTCGCCCCAATCGCCATCATCGTTCCTATCTCTCTGGTTCGTTCTGTTACCGTGGCAAACATAATATTGGCAATTCCAATCGCACCAATAATCAAGGATATAAGTGCAATCGCCACGATGTAGATCCGGATAACATCGACTACTTGTTGTATACGGACGAGGATGTACTGCTGGGTAATTACGACGAAATCAAGGCTTTCCTCTTTATACTTGCTCGCATCAGATCCACCGCTATCAAGATAATTCAAAATTTCATTTTGTGCATCTTGCACATGTTTCGTGTCCGTTGCTTCCGCAAGAAGAACTGTATAAGCGACAATACGTTTCAAGATAGTACCGGCATTTGATCCAAAATAGGAAGAATAATACGGTTTTATTGGACAGATAATCCCTGGGTTTGCCATCGCATTAAACATATTAGTAGTCGAACTTGCTTTCAAGATGCCGACAATCTTCGCCTCAAGAGTTTTACCATCGACCCGTCGCAGATAAATCGTATCGCCCACTTTTAATGGTTTATCTTGACCAAAAATTTCTGCCATGCTTTTACTGATAACCACCTCGTTTTTTCCTTCCTCAAACATTCTTCCTTCGTCTATCTTAACATTCATAATTTCTAACAAAGCAGAATTACTCGCATACATCGTTTGTCCTGGTCTGGACTCCCATTTGAGGAACCCATCGCGTTTCAAAATTTTATTAAGAGGAACAACGCCGACAGGAGCGACTGTTTTCAAATATGGCAGACTCTGAATTTTTTCTACATCATTGTCTGTGAATACCACTGATCGCATGGCTAGCGAAGGTGTCGTTCCACCAGTCCCTGTTCCGATTACCATACCAGTTGGGTTAAAAACATTAAATTGTCCTGCAACAAAACTACTCACGGAGCCGCCTGCGGTCGTAACCATGATTACTGAAGCAACACCAATAATGACCCCGATTAGCGTGAGAAACGTCCGTATTTTATAGGATCTCATCGCCTCAAGCGCCATCACGAAGATATCTTTTATCATGATTCCTCACTGATTTCTCCGTCAAGCATATTGATAACCCGGTTCGCAAATCGTTTCAATGCGATTGCATGCGTGACCAACAAAATGGTTTTTCCTTCTTTGTTTAATGCAACGAGTAATTCCATGATTTGTTCACCGGTTTTCGTATCCAGATTTCCCGTTGGTTCATCTGCGAGAATGATCGAGGGGTTGTTGCTAAGTGCTCGCGCAATCGCAATCCTTTGTTGTTGTCCACCGGATAGTTCAGAGGGACGATGTGTCGCCCAGTTAGTAAGCCCTACTTTACCAAGAAGTTCAGCAGCACGTTGATCTCGGTCCGCTTTCGTTCCACCGAGAAACACCATGGGAAGTGCTATGTTTTTTAATGCAGTCATGGTCGGTATTAGGTTAAATTTTTGGAAAATAAACCCGATCTTTCTCCCTCTAATTTCAGCCAATTCATTATCGCTTACTATAGAGATGTTCTCTCCATCGATAATAACAGTCCCTGATGTCGGACGATCTAAACACCCGATAATATTCATGAGTGTACTTTTTCCTGAACCTGAAGGACCCATAATCGCAACAAAATCACCTTTCCGAATTTTTAAAGTCACCGTATTTAATGCCTTGAAATCGGTTTTACCGGTTTGGTAGATTTTTGTTAATGAATCGATATCAATGACATATTCTGACATCACGAGTCCCTCGTAGAAGTTGTTCTACGGTTAATATTAATTCGTTTTTAGCCTATGAGCAAGAGTTTTTACTCGGTTCGCGACAACAAAGGATTTTGCGATAAATTCAACTTCGGTTGCTTCCTCGGGGCTTGATACTTGTCCAACAATCATCATTTTTTCTCACTCCTCAATACCTGTTTTGTCTGTTTTCTTTAAAGCGTCTTGTTGTACAACTAATACCAGGGGTCTTTACAGTTCTTATCTAAAAAAAGTTTTCGGTTGGATTTTACATTATAGAAAACTTGTATTTATACTTTCAATGACGTCTTAGAAAACCTTGAATATATGATAGTACTTGTTGAGCAGACGAAGAATAAACAATAATCGATTGTTAAGAGATAGTATATATATTTGTATATATCCTTTCTGTTTTCAAGGGGGATTTCTAATGAAAAACATCATCATCAAAGGAGCACGGGAACATAACCTTAAAAACATCAATGTGGAGCTTCCAAGAGATAAATTCATTGTCATTACCGGGATTTCTGGTTCCGGGAAATCCACGCTCGCGTTTGATACACTGTATGCTGAGGGTCAACGGCGATATGTAGAATCGCTCTCTGCGTACGCACGGCAGTTCTTGGGGCTTATGAATAAACCAGATGTTGATAGCATTGAAGGATTATCCCCTGCTATATCCATTGAGCAGAAGACAACGAGTAAAAACCCACGTAGCACCGTAGGTACGAGTCACAGAGATCTATGATTACCTTCGATTATTGTTCGCCCGGATTGGTACTCCTTATTGTCCTACGCATAACATCAAAATCGAGTCGCAATCACCAGAGAAAATCTCAGGACGTATCGCAACGGAATTGAAAGGTACCATCGTGATTCTCTCACCAATCATTCGTCAGAAAAAAGGAACCTACGAACAACTGTTTAAGGATTTAAACAAGGAGGGATACACCAGAGTTCGGGTGAACAAAACCATCTATCGAACCGATGAGGAAATCAAACTAGAGCGGTACAAGAAACACGATATTGAAATCGTGGTGGATCGCGTCGATTCAACCGATACCTCCCGTCTCACGGAAGCTTGTGAACAAGCCTTGAAGAAATCCGAAGGGCTTCTCATTGTTCTCGATAAATCCGGCAAGGAACATATTTACTCGTCCACCATGGCCTGTCCATCCTGTGGTACGGTGTTTGAGGAGCTTCAGCCACGTATGTTTTCTTTTAATAGTCCTTTTGGTGCTTGTGAGTCATGTCATGGGCTTGGTATAAAAATGGAGTTTGACCCAGATCTCATCATTCCTAATAAAGAACTGAGCATCGCTGATGGGGCGATCGCTTTGTATAAAACCATTCGGGACAGCTGGAGGAACAATTATCTTGGCGCTGTTGCAAAACATTATGGGTTTGACATTTTTACTCCGATACAAAACCTCAATGAACGTCAGTATCGTGCGATTATGTATGGTTCCACCGATTCAATACGGTTTAACTTGGTTATGAAAAACGGTGATGCGCACTACTCGCATATTGGCACCTGGGAAGGACTCATCCCGCAGTCGGAACGTCTCTATAAACAAACCGAGTCAGAATATCGCAGGCAAGATATGGAGCGATTCATGCGCATCTCCCCTTGCCCTGTGTGTAATGGGAAACGATTAAAATCGAAGATCCTGTCCGTGAAAATCGCTCACAAATCAATTATCGATATCGCCGATATGTCCATCAAGCAGTCTCTTGAGTTCTTTGAAACCGTAAAGCTGACGAAAAAACAAGAGGAGATTGCACATTTGATTTTAAAAGAGATCAAAGCACGTTTAAAATTCTTGGATAACGTGGGGTTAAACTATCTAACACTCTCTCGAAACTCAGGAACACTTTCTGGGGGAGAAGCACAAAGGATACGGCTTGCGACACAAATCGGGTCAAACCTTGTAGGCGTACTATACATTCTTGATGAACCTTCTGTTGGGTTGCATCAAAGGGATAACAAGAAACTCATTCAGACGCTGCAGCGGTTACGTGATTTGGGAAACACGCTTATTGTTGTTGAGCACGATGAGGAAACCATACGACATGCTGACTATGTGATTGATATGGGTCCTGGTGCTGGGATCCATGGGGGTAGGATCATCGCGCAAGGAACGCCAAAGGAAATAGAACGAAATCCTCGCTCGCTTACTGGACAGTACCTCTCAGGGAAACTAGCCATTGAGATCCCTGATTCCAGACGACAAGCAGGTAATTATATCCATGTCAAAGGTTGTAAAGAGAATAACCTGAAGAACATCGACGTGAATATTCCTATTGGTGTTTTTACTGTTATTACTGGTGTGTCTGGGAGTGGGAAATCCACGTTCATCTACGAGATTCTCTATAAAGGTCTTATGAGGCGACTTCATGAATCACGAGACCTTCCTGGTAAACATGACGGAATAGTGTTTGACTCTGAGATTGATAAGGTGATTGTGATTGATCAGAGTCCAATCGGGAAGACGCCGCGGAGTAACCCAGCGACCTATACGAAAGTATTTGATGAGATCAGGAACATTTTTGCCAAGGTGCCGGAGGCAAAACTCCGGGGGTATAAATCAGGTCGGTTTTCTTTTAACGTAAGCGGGGGGCGATGCGAGGCGTGTCAAGGTGATGGACTCATTAAGATTGAGATGAACTTCCTGCCCGATATTTATGTGGAATGTGAGGAATGTAAAGGAAAACGTTACAATAAAGAGACCCTTGAGGTGCAGTATAAAGGAAAGTCGATTGCCGATGTTCTTGCGATGAGTGTCGAGGAAGCATTGAATCTCTTTGAGAACATCCCGTATATTCGTAAGAAACTGGAGACACTCTCGCAGGTTGGTCTTAATTACATTAAACTGGGTCAGAGTTCCACGACACTATCTGGTGGTGAGGCGCAACGAATAAAACTTACGAGAGAGTTGTCTAAGAGGAGTACCGGGGCAAACGTTGTATCTTTTGGATGAGCCGACGACCGGGTTGCATTTTCACGATGTGAAGAAACTCATCGACGTCCTGAACAGTTTGGTGAATATGGGGAACACGATTGTCGTCATCGAGCATAATATGGAAGTGATAAAATGCGCGGATTATATCATTGACCTTGGTCCGGAGGGTGGTGATTTAGGCGGAGAAATTATCGCGATTGGAACGCCGGAAGAAATTGCGCGGAATAAACGGAGCTACACCGGTCAAATCCTTCGACCATTGTTTTCTGAGACGAAGGTATGTTTGACGTAACCGCATTACCAACAAATCCTGGATGTTATCTCTTTCGAGATACCGATAAAAAGATTATCTATGTCGGGAAGGCGAAAAATCTTAGAAAACGCGTGAAAAGTTATTTTCAAAAAAGGGATGTGGACCCTAAGACTCGTTGTCTTATTGATAGTTTTGACTCAGTTGAATTTTTTGTGACTGATACTGAGGTTGAAGCATTGATTCTTGAAAACACACTCATTAAAAAACATCAACCGAAATACAACATTAATCTTAAGGATGCAAAAACCTATGCGTTCATCCAACTCACCAATGAGGAGTTCCCACGACTCGTTATTGCTCGACAAAAGAGGGGGGATGGACGGTTCTATGGCCCGTTTGTCAATGCGCAGGAACGAGACTATGTGTATCAGTTTTTGAATAGAACTTTTTCATTGCGAACCTGTAAAAAAATGCCGAAAAAGCCTTGTCTCCGCTACCATATACGTTTGTGTGATGCACCCTGCGGCGGTTTGATTTCAAAGGACGAATATGCGAATAAAATCATAAGTGCGCAACTCATTCTTTCGGGAAAATCCAGGGAACTGATAAAAAAAATGGATCTCACGATGAAAGAACAATCCGAACAGTTAGAGTTTGAAAAAGCTCTTATCCTTCGGAACCAAAAAATGGCGATACAGCATTTACAGGAACATCAAAACATGCAACGGCAACAAACCTACGATGAAGACATCATCAACTATATGATGCAAGAGGGGACCGTATACCTGATGTTGTTTACCATCTATAAAGGAACATTGTCCAATAAAAACGAGTATGTCTTTGAGTATAACGATGAGTTTTTAGAGGAATTCATCGTGCAATACTACTCGGAAAACCCAGTTCCTAAAGAAGTGATTGTACCAAATAAGTTAACCGAGTCGATCATATCATTTCTTGAACAGAAACGGAAGAAGCGAGTACATGTTCTCGTGCCGAAGAAAGGCGCAAAAAAACAACTCCTGGATTTGGTGAAAAAAAACATCGAGATATCCTTCTTCGCTGATATTACCAAGGTAGATGAGCTGCAGAAACGACTTCAACTGCAGGAAACACCCTTCGTCATCGAATGTTTTGATATCTCGCATCTCTCCGGGACATCGACGGTTGGGTCGATGGTGCAGTTTAGAAAAGGAAAACCGGATAAGAGTAACTATCGGCGGTTCAGGATACGTACGGTTGTCGGGGTTGATGATGTTGCGGCGATCGCAGAAGTGGTGCGACGACGATACACCCGCTTAAAACAAGAGCATGCTGAGATGCCTCATCTCGTTATAATCGACGGCGGGCGAGGGCAACTCAACAGCACGGTGCATGAACTTGAAAAACTTGATGTAAAAATTCCAGTCATTTCCATTGCAAAACAGTTTGAAGAAATCTATCTTCCGGGGAGCAGTCAACCGGTACGTCTAGCAAAAAAGGAAAAAGCCTTACTGTTTATCCAGGAAATCCGTGATGAGGCACATCGATTCGCGATATCCTATAATCGATTGTTAAGGAGAAAAAAGTTGAGAGAATGACCGGATTTAAACTAACTTCAACTCTGACGCCAAAAGGATCGCAACCGCAAGCGATCAAGCAGGTAGTGGACGGCATCATCAAAAAATATAGTGCACAAACATTGCTGGGAGTTACAGGATCTGGTAAAACCTACACGATGGCTCAAGTAATCAACCACCTTCAGCGACCAGCTCTCGTGATTGCTCACAATAAAACCCTTGCTGCACAGTTGTATAGCGAGTTTAAGGAATTTTTCCCGGAGAATCGTGTCGAGTATTTTGTTTCATATTATGATTATTATCAACCTGAGTCGTATCTTCCGCAGAGGGATTTATATATTGAGAAAGATGCGGATGTGAACCCGAAACTTGAGCAGATGCGACTGGCTGCTACCGCCTCGTTACTCTCACGGCGGGATGTGATTATTGTCGCCTCCGTCTCTTGTATTTATAACGTAGGTAATCCTCGTGAGTATCAGGGGTTAGGATTTGAAATCCGCAAGGGACAGCACGTCCAGCGAAATGAGTTGTTGAAAAGATTACTTGAGATTCAATATGAGCGGAATGATTCCGAGCTTCAACCAGGACGGTTCCGTGTGAAGGGTGATACGATTGATGTGATTCCTGGGTACTATCATAACATCTATCGTATTGAGATGTTTGGTGATGAGATTGAGTCGATAAAGGAGCTGAATAAGGTTACCGGTGAAACGGTTGAGGTTCTCAATTATTTTTTCATTTTTCCTGCGAAACATTTCGTCATCCCTGAGAGTAGTCAGAAACGGGCGGTTCTATCGATTAAAAAAGAACTAGAGGAACGTTTACCTCAGTTGCCGATGTTGGAGGCGCATCGGTTGAAGCAGCGGACGTTGTATGATCTCGAGATGATTGAGGAGACCGGGTTTTGTAAAGGAATTGAGAATTACTCGCGCCATCTTGATGGACGAAAACCAGGGGAGAAACCGTACTGTCTCCTTGATTATTTCCCTGATGATTTTCTGTTGTTTATTGATGAGAGTCATCGGACTATTCCGCAGATTCATGGGATGTACCATGGTGATTATTCTCGAAAACAAGCACTGATTGATTATGGGTTTCGTTTGCCGAGCGCGTATGATAATCGACCGTTGATGTTCAAGGAATTTGAGCAGTATATGCGTACCGTTGTTTTTGTTTCTGCGACACCCGCTGAGTATGAGCTTGGGAAATCACAGCAGGTTGTTGAACAAATCATCAGGCCGACTGGTCTGGTGGATCCTCCAGTTGAGGTACGGGAGATAGAAGGTCAAGTGCATGATTTGATAGGTGAGATTCAGACGACCGTGAAACGAGGTGATCGTATCTTGGTCAATACATTGACGAAGAAACTCGCTGAAGAACTTTCTGAGTATCTTGCTGAAAAAGGAATTAAAACACGGTACCTTCATTCTGAGATTGACACTCTTGAACGTTCTGAAATTATCCGTGAACTTCGTCTTGGAAAGTTCGATGTTTTAGTTGGTATTAATCTGTTACGTGAGGGTATTGATATCCCAGAGGTTGGATTTATTGGGGTCTTTGATGCTGACAAGGAGGGATTTTTACGTGATGAGCGCAGCCTAATTCAGATTATTGGTCGAGCCGCTCGAAATGTGAACTCAAAGGTTGTGTTGTACGCGGATGTGCTGACGGATTCGATTCAGAAAGCGTTAGCTGAGACAAATCGAAGAAGAAACCTGCAGCTTGAGTATAACAAGGTTCATAACATTATTCCGACGACGATTGTCAAACCTATTAAAGAAAAAGTAGTTGAAATCACTGATACGAAGCATATCCCTCGCAAGGATATCCCTGCGATTATTGTGAATTTGGAACAAGAGATGCGTAACGCTGCGGACAGCCTTGATTTTGAAAAAGCAATCGCGTTGCGTGATCGGATCAATAAGCTCAAGCATTCGATGATGCTCTGAGCTGTTTTTTTAAGGTATGGTTTCTTCTTTGATGATGGTACCTTTGATTCCGACGACTATCGATTTGATTGGTATCTTTTTCGATGCTTGAGACGCTGCTTGTCGTGCGAGGGAAAGTAATCCTCTGCAGCAGGGTACTTCCATGGTCATCACGGTCAGTGAGGCAATGTGTGCATCGTTGATCAGCGCAGTCAGCTTTTGTAGATAGGAATCCAGGTTCGTATCAAGTTTTGGGCAGGCGATTGCTAAGCTTTTTCCTTGCAGATAGTCTCTTATGAAAATCTGCGAGTGCGTAAGCGACACAATCTGCAACAAGAAGGACGTTGTTTCCTTGGAAATAGGGTGCATTTGGGGGAACAAGATGTAATTGTACAGGCCATTGGCCAAGATGAGAAATTCGTGCGCCCTGTTCGGTTTTTTCTTGTTTTTTCTCTGCTGAAAAATCCATCATTTTTGCTCCAGGGCATCCGCAGGCGTGGTGAGGTGGTGTTGTTACTTCTTGGAAAGGTACTGTGATGTTTTTTTCTTTCAGTACTTCGAGTGCTTGTTTGAGGTAATGGTGTTCTCCATGGTCTTTGAGATGGTTGAGGTGGGCAAGGATGGTTTTGTTGCCTGCTTTGATGATGTTTTCCATGACTTTTTTTTCGTTGTAGGTTTCCGCTTCTCGTTCTTCGGTGGTGATTGCATCTTGCGGGCAATGTCCGATGCAGGCACCTAATCCGTCGCAGAAGATATCGCTGATGAGTCGAGCTTTTCCATCAATTACTTGAATTGCTCCCTCTGGGCAATTCGGTATGCAGGCTTCACAGCCGTTGCATTTTTCTTCGTTAATTTTTATGATTTTTCGTTTTGTCATAGTCATCACTTAGTATCTTTTTTATACTTAGTATATAATAGATACAAAGATATTTATAGGTGATAGTTTCTAAAAGGATACTATGGACGAAACGTGTACGATCTACAGAACCATCGACTTCATCTCGAAAAAATGGACTCTTCTGATCCTTTTGGAACTCTATAAAACACAGGGGAAGAAACGATACTCAGAACTTAAATATAGCCTTCTTGATATCACACCAAAGATTCTTTCTACCAGACTACGAGAACTTGAAAAACAAGGGCTCATCACCAAATATATCGATACCAATGGTTTTCCCATTAAATGTGAATATACATTAACCGACAGCGGAAAAGATTTCATCCGTATCATAAAAGATATTAAGAAATGGTCCTTACAATGGAAAAATAAAAATAAGGAATGCGAACAACAAGATTGTAAACACTGTGAATTGTAATCTCTTAAAAAGGTGAATGCCTCTGACTATTAAAGAAATAGAAGCAAAATCGATTCTTCGCAAACATAAGAAAATCGATTCATGGTTTCTCTCAAGATATAATATGAATCTCTATCGAGGTTGCACGCATAATTGTGTCTATTGTGATGGACGAGCAGAAGGATACTATGTCGAAGGTGAGTTTGGCAGCGATGTTGCGGTGAAAATCAATGCCTTGGAAGTTTTACGTCGGGAGTTAGATCCAAAACGAAAACGTACCCCGTTCAAACGCGGGTATGTTATGGTTGGTGGAGGTGTAGGCGATAGCTATCAGCCCATTGAGGAGAAATACGAGTTGACCCGTAAAACGCTTGCGCTTCTTTCTGAAAAAAAATTCCCTGTTCATATTCTCACAAAGTCAACACTAGTGAAACGAGATGTCGATATTCTTAAAAAGATCAATGAAAATAGTAAAGCGATTGTGAGTTTTAGTTTTTCTTCAACTGATGAGAAGATTTGTAGGATATTTGAGCCGGGTGTTGCTTCACCGCGTAAGCGCCTTGAAACCATTTCTTTTTTTAAAGACAAAGGCATCGCTTGTGGTATGTTTCTGTTGCCTGTTATTCCTTTTATTACTGATACAAAGGAAGTGATGGAGAAAACAATTCAGGATGCGCAGGATGTTGGAGTGGATTTTATCATCTTTGGTGGGATGACACTGAAAGAAGGAAAACAAAAAGAATATTTTTTGAATGTGCTTCAACAGTATTATCCAAAACTCATCTTAGAATATCAAATGATTTACCAAGGAAGCAAATGGGGAGAAGCGATACCAGATTATTATTCGCAACTACATCAGACTTTTAATACGCTCATGAAACAGTACAAGATACCGAAGCGAATCCCGCCGGAACTCTATAAGGATATACTCAGTGAAAACGATTTGGTTATCGTGATATTAGAGCATCTTGATTATTTGTTGAAACTTGAAGGGAAAAAATCACCGTTTGGATATGCTGCGTATTCGCTTTCACAAGTACAAGAACCATTGTCAACAATGCTTAATAAATTAGATACCATCAAAGGTGTTGGGAAAACAACAGAAAATATTATTCGGGAGATACTAAACACCGGCAGCTCAACGTTTTACGAACGCTTATTAAAAGGATGAACATAAGAGGTAAGTATGGAGTTATCACAGCAAGTCATTTTTGCGTTCCTCCTCACTCTCCTAGCAGGTCTTTCGACCGGAATAGGGAGTCTCATTGCGTATTTTATTAAAAAGCCGAAGACGATTTACCTTTCGTTCTCGTTAGGTTTTTCCGCTGGTGTGATGATCTATGTCTCCTTTGTTGAGCTTTTACCGAGAGCAGTAATAACAGTCGGACAATTCACCAGTGTTATTGTGTTTTTCGTTGGGATATTGCTTATCGCACTCATCGATATGATGATTCCTGAATCACGAAACCCTCATCATTACAAAGAGATGCCAGATGCCCTTACCGTGAAAGTAGATAAGACCCTACTGAGAACCGGGTTGTTTATGGCACTAGCTATTGCGATTCATAACTTTCCTGAGGGACTATCTACATTTGGAACGACACTGAGTGATGTGCGACTCGGAGTTATTATAGCCCTGGCGATAGCGATCCATAATATCCCTGAGGGTATTTCGGTTTCTGTGCCGATTTTTTATGCGACAGGCGATAGAAAGAAGGCATTCCGATACTCGTTTTTAGCTGGTTTAGCAGAGCCTGTTGGTGCAGTGATTGGATTTGTTATTCTTCTGCCGTTTTTATCTCCCGCTTTACTTTCTTCGTTGTTAGCATTTGTCGCAGGAATCATGGTGTACATTTCCATTGATGAGCTACTTCCAATGGCACATCGCTATGGTCATAGTCATACCGTTATACTTGGATTTATCTTAGGGATGGCTCTCATGGCAGCGAGTCTTTTTATACTGTAGGAAATTAAAAATCATCTCTTGTATTTGTGCTAGAAGAAATAAAGCAATCCAAAGACAAGAAACGGTAGAATTATTGTCAAAGCCCCACCAGTTCTGTTTACGGTTTTTGTGTAATCCACATCCTTCCAGTATTCATCATCGATATAGATGAGTGTGGTCGCAAAGAGCGATGATGCGAGGAATGCATAGACCGCGATCATGATTTTATCAATAAGAATGAGCGAGGGGAGTGGAGGAAGAGCTGAGGTTTGACTGAGATGGAACATCACCGCGGAGATCAGCATACTTGTTCCAAGACCGAGTCTATGAGTGATTTTATCTGCTTTAAAGAAGAACGAAAGCCCCGAGACAATGCAGAAGATGATCGGTGGCAGTAACAGTTTTGCTGCAGTGAGCCCTGCATCTCGTTCTAGTTTAATGGTGTAGGTGAGTTGGGAATATTCTTCACCCCAGGGGTACTCATGGATGGAGACATTCGTGTTATATGATTGAATCTTCCATCCTGCGATACGGAACTGCTCGTCAACACCCAGTACGTCTGTCATCGGTGAATAAGTTACTGTGGAGATGTTGTAGGTTGAATCCTCCACGATGATCTTTAAATTTTGGGAATCAAAGGGATATTTGTTGAATTCCGGGGTGATGAATAGGCTTGCTTGAACACGGTACCACACCTCGGACGTGCTGTTGGTTCGTACATCATAGATTTTTTCTTTTGAGGTCGCCCGACCATTCATGAATTCAAAACCCATTGGTGAGATGTTTTTATTCTCCCACTGAAACATCAAATAAAAATCAAGAACATAGGTTCCTTTCGTAAACTCAAAGTTTCCTATGGAGATAACATAGATTCCAACATTGATTGTCGCCTCTTCATTTAAGAGTTGTTCTTCTTGTGCTGCAGAGGTTATCGCAGAAAAGACGAGCGAGCAAACTAAGACGAAAAGGAATATGACCGAGATTCTTGTCGTACGCATGTCAACCTCACATAAGTAATTGTTTTAAAAATTTTCTGTAAAAACAATCCACCGATGAAAGGATTTGAACACGATTACACTGGTAAAAATATTTTTTATAGTTTTTAATTTTTTGGTTTTCGATAGGTTCGTCCAGCCCATTGTATCTCTTGTTTTATTGCTGATGCAAAGGCATTTTGTGCTAATAAGAGAAACACTATCGGGGTCATGAGGGCATACCCTATCTTTGATGGATAGCGTTCTTTTGGGTATATCATCGTTTTCGGCAATATTGTAATTCCCAGCCAGCCATAGAGTATTTCGAACAGAAGTATAGAACTTAATAAGATACCTGGTAGGTAGTATCCGAAAAGGATGAGAAGTAGACCGAGTGCGATTATTATTTGTACCCCGATAAAACCAAAGAACGAGCCAAGCCAGAACAAGGGGTAATACCAGCGTACCCATGTATATTGTCTGGTTCCCCATCGGATAAAACTTTTAATGCTTGTTTCCGGCGGGCTTTCCATGATACATTTCGGCTGAAGAAATATTTTGTATCCTACTTTTTTTACGGTTATGGTAAGGACAAGATCGTCAGAGAAAGCGGTTTTCCATTTTGTTTTGATATCAAGTGCATCGAATACCTTTTTTCGAATGGCGGTTGATCCCCCCCATGCAAATGTATAGCTTGGATAAAACATAAAGACAATCGAAGTCATATTCCATGCAGAGATAAGCATTGTTTTCCAGTTTGAAGGAAAATACCATCGGTAACCGGTCGTCGCACCAATGGATTCATCTTGCAGGGGGGTTATAAGATTCTGAAGCCAGGTTGTATCCGGTTTTATATCGCTATCTGCAAACACGAGCACCTCCGCACCAGTTGTTGACTCAAGTCCTGTAAGCAATGCAGCAACTTTACCGCTACATCCTGAAGCAGGGTTTGTTATCACTATGTGTGCATTGGGTTTTTTCTTTATTATTTGATTTAAGATTTTATATGCAGGATCGTCTTGCGAATCTACTACGAATATAAGTTCATATCTTGTATATTCTTGTGTGAGAAATGCGAGTACGTTTTGATGAAAACCATGTTCTATTCCTTTGCAGGGAACAATGACATATGCCACGGGAGAATAGGAAGGAAATATTCTTTTTTTTGTTCTCCTATACGCGACTATCCATAGGCTAATGATATAACATTCACCAAGGACTCCAAGAAGCCCGAGTATAGTGAGAAATACGATAATCATGTGTGTTTATGAATCTTCTGTTTGTTTATATGGTTTTTAGATATTTTTTTTATGATATAGTCCATAAGCAATAGCGAGTAATATCCTTCTTGTTGGAGAAGGGATAGACTCACACTGACTTATCCCACTTTTTAAGGAAATTCTCAGATTCAGATCGGAGTGTTTTTCTGGAGCTATTAAGATGTTTTTTTACAAATGAAATGACTTTATCTTTTTGTTTAATTTGAGGGAAAAACATGTCAAATGATTTAATCGCATGTTCCGTGATTACCCTTTTGCATTCCTCACTGAGATGTGGTGTTGTTGAAATATTTTCGACCGTAAGCAGTTTATCGGTTATCTTTTGGGTAAGATGTGGTTTTGCTAAAGCGATTTTACCAGAATTACCGACTACATTGGCAACTGTAACCATATATTCGTTATCAAGGAAACTATAATATTTCTCAAAAATTGTATCAAATTTATTTTCTTTGTCGATTTTTGTAAGATTAGCGATGATAATGATCGTGTTCCATGTAAGTATTCTGTATTTACTTTCTAAATGGTTAATAAAAAAATCCATGTACGGATAGAGTTTTTCTGGTTTTTCTTCACTTAGATCCATTAGTATTTTTCCACAACCATATCGAATTGTGGGTTTTGATGACGAAATACCGCTGAGAAGTTCAGGAATCAGATCATAGTTATGTTTTACTTTTTCTAAAAGTTGTTCTTTTGTTAATGATTTATCTCCAAGTTTTTGTAACAATCGAGATTCCATGATTGCACCTTGTTAATTTTGGAATCTAAATTTCTTTTAAAACCGTTATGGGGCGACAATAGAAGCAATTACTTAATAATTTATATAAATTATGAGTTGCTTTATCCTTACAAGATATAGAAGGATGATATCATGGAAGGTATGGAATATTTCTATGAATTATTTTCCGGTCTTCCTCGTGGTGGACCTGGAGATAACGAATCTACACGAAAAGCATTTTCGTATCTGAAAAACTTAGCGTCTGAACCATTTATTCTTGATATTGGATGCGGACCTGGTATGCAAACCCTTGAATTGGCAAGACTTTCTCAAGGGAAGATTATTGCTTTAGATAACTACCAGCCATTTTTGGATATTTTAATGCGAAAAGCAATCGCGGAAGGATTAGCGAGAAGAATAATACCAAAAAATCAATCAATGCTTGAGATGGATTTCAACAATGATACATTTGATATTATTTGGTCTGAAGGAGCACTTTATTTTATGGGATTTCAGAATGGATTAAAACAATGCCATCAACTTCTGAAAAAGAAAGGATATTTAGCTGTAACAGAAGCCGTATTGCTTTTACCCAACCTTCCAAAACCATTAAAGAAGTTCTGGGACGAAGGATACCCTGATATTAAGGACGTAAAAAGCAATATCTCTCTGATTCAAAATGAGGGTTTTGATTTACTTTCCCATTTTACACTACCAAAATCATCCTGGATTGCTCATTTTTATTCTCCCATGGAAAAAAGGATAAACGAATTGAAGAAAAAATATCCTGATAACAAAATTGCTTTACAAGTGTTTGAAGAGTGCGAAAAAGAAATTAAAATATATAACAAATATTCCGATTATTTCGGCTATGAATTTTTCATAATGCAAAAGATGTAGAACTTTTCAATTTCAACAATTTAAAGGAGACTTCATCGGTAAAAATATTTACGAATTATTTTGATAAATTATATACAATAAATGAGTACAGGAGATGGGATTTGAACACAAGATTACCGGGATGACAATGTTTGGCCCATTGATAATTTCTTTGATATGGTGTAGATACTGCAACCTAATTCATTTCCTCAACTTTAAACAATAATTTTTAGTTTGAGCAATATCGCCTAATATCATATGAAGAACCTTTGATTTTTCTTTAATATCCAACCCATTGGTTTCCTTTTTTGCTTGAGATAATGCTTCTTTAAGTTCTTTAATATCTAAAACTGTTGCAGCAATACAATAATAACTTTTTGAACGCCCTTCGTTAAAGTCTTTTAACATCCCTTTGAGTAAATGCTCTCTGTTTTTTTGTGTTTTTTCAAATTCTTTAATTCCGTTCTTTTGAATAAATAGAATATCCTCCTCAAGTTTTTGATAACATTTGAAAGAATCAAACTTTTTACCTGCTTCTCTGTGTTTCTTCCACTTTTCACAGATATTATTTTCTTCGCAATTCCCGCAAAATTCAATTCCTTTTTTCTTTACAGCACAAGTAATGAACGGGCAACCAACAGCCATTCTTGTTATGCTCTTGCACCCCAAGCATCTGCTCTCTGCTTCAGTATTATACATAGGACAAAGTCTACAAGAAAGCCCACAGACTCCAATCTCAGGATATTTTATTTTCATGATTACCCTTTTTGATGTATTGATTCTATCTCTAAATATCTTTTTTTGTGTATGTGTAATTCCTGAGGGTGATAAAAAAGTGCAGGAGAAGAGATACCAACTCGAAGTATAAATCTTATAAACACATTGAGAATTTGAATCTGATGGACATAAAGCTCAAATCGGGATACCTGCTAATACTAAAAACTCATGGGCTAAGGTCTTTTAACCATTGGTGATAGTGCCGGTTGAGGAATTTGGTTACCAAATCCGTATAGGGACTCTAAGGTATTGGCAACAAAGCCAGATAGTAACTTAATTTACTCTCATGATTAAAATATTTATTATTAAAATAAAAACTCTAAGTATAAATATACCTTTCAATATAAATAATAATAAAGTAGAGAGAGACAATAATGAAAACGAACACCATGATTCTCGTTTTTTGTACAATCTTGTTCGTTGGAAACAGTATGTTTCCTCTAGTACAAGGATTACAAAGTGATTCAGAAACATTTGTATTACCTCTTAAACAGGAAAAACGTAATTCTTTGGAAACCCTGGTTCTTCCCTCATCGTTTAGTTGGCGTGATATTAATGGAACGGATTTTACCACACCAATACGAAATCAAAAGCCATATCCCAGCTGTGAAACATTTGCACTTGTCGCTGCCGTTGAAACGATGGTTCAGTATAACGTCGGTTATCCATTTGGATGCGACCTTTCGGAAGCTCATCTCTTTTTCTATAGCGGAGGTAATATTGGTTGGGGTTCCTACCCTGAAAATGATACCCGTTTTCTGAAAGAATATGGTGTCCCTGATGAAGCATGTTGGCCGTATCCACATGATAAATATCAATATCCTTTGAACACCACCTCTCCCGACTGGAAAAACAGAACCGTAAAAATCTCAGATTGGTCCTATCTTCCTGATGATCCTGTAGCAATTAAAACCGCGTTAGTGACGAATGGACCAGTGCCATCCTACTTTCTCGTCTATCAGGATTTTCTCTATCATAAGAACGGAATCTATCAACACAGATGGGGAAAGGTGAGGGGGCCTCATTATATGGCGATTGTCGGTTATAATGACGATCCAGGATATTGGATTGTCAAAAACAGTTGGGGAACAAACTATCAGGAAGATGGATGGGTGAAAATTAAATATGGAGAATGTGGAATCGGAAAAAAATCATTCTATTTGACAGGTGTTTATGGGAGATTTCCCATCAACTATGTTGATGATAACAATACTAATGGTCCTTGGGATGGAACCAAGGAGTATCCCTTTCATACTATTCAAGAAGCCGTGAATCATGTTTACAACGGATATACTATTTATGTCAGGAATGGAACATATGAGGAACATCTGATCATCAATAAAACCATAAATTTAGACGGAGAAAATAAGAACACGACTATAATTGATGGAGGAAGAATCGATGATGTGGTGACTGTTTCTGTTCCTGGCGTAAAAATTTCTGGATTGACCATACAAAATAGTGGGACACAGACCTATAATGCTGGTTTAAAGACGCTTTCTTTAAATTCAAATGTGACCATTGTCAATAACATCATTCAGCGGAATGCGATTGGAATTTACCTGAATTACGCCTATGAGCAATCTTGGAATATTGTTCAAAATAATACTATCCAAAATAATACGAAAGGAATTTATGCGCATTGGGCGAATAGCGGTCAAATAACAGGTAACATGATCACCCTGAATGATGAAAATGGTATTGAGATGGAACACTGTAAACGTTCGAATATCACGAGAAATATCATCAGTAATAACGGAGATTGCGGTATTTATCTGAGAGGTGCATCAAACGAAAATAGTATCAATGCAAAGAACACGATTCAAAACAACACTATTGGTCTCAAGCTAACCGAATCAAATAAAAATGTTATTAGCAATAATAATTTTATTAATAACTCCAAACAGGCATTTTTTTCCAATGCTTTATTCACCAAATGGAAAAATAATTACTGGAACGATTGGCCGCATTTCCGTCCAAGAATGGTGAGAGGGTCTATTGGTCTAAGCGATCTTCCTTGGGTAAATTTCGATTGGCATCCAATTCGGAAACCCTACAACATCTCATATGTTGATAGTTATCCTCTCCCCTACCATTTTTCATAATGATTGAATTTTTCTCCTGTAAAAATGTTTAATTTAGTGCAAGGGACGGGATTTGAACCCAAGATTACTCATATGACAATTATTTACAATCGATGAGAGATAGATATTAAATATTTCTTAATACCACGCCGTCATTATTCAAGAAAAATTTTAAGTATGTTCTATTTCTTTTAAATTTGGTTTACATCATTCGTGAAATGTGCAAACTCTGTTAAAGAAACGATGCATTCTCCTGCGAGGCATGAGGTGTAGAGCATGAAAACAGTAACCGATATGTTACACTCTGAATTCGAGAAACTCCATGCAAAATTCAGAACTGTTTCCATTATTCATTTAAAAGAATTACAAGAGGAAATCAATGAATGGAAACGTAATGGACTAATTACTGAAAAATTTTTTAAACAAAATTATGGCGAATTTACATTTCACCCACCCACAACACTTCATAACGCATGTTCAATTATTGTCATTGGTATTCCACAAAAAATTACCCCTGTAGAGTTTTTTCATAAAGGAAAGCGATATCAGACGATTATCCCACCAACCTATGTGTATTCCAAGGTACGAACCGCTTGTAAAGAAATCTTATCGAAGATTTTAGGTAAAAAAGGACATTCCGTTGATCGTGCAATACTTCCTTTGAAACTGCTTGCAGTAAAAAGTGGATTGGGGCAATATGGGAAAAATAATATCTGTTATATTGATGGTATGGGGAGTTTTACTCGATTGGAAGCATTCTACACGGATTACGAATTTCCCACTGATGATTGGCATGAAAAAGAAATCATGGAATCATGTACAACCTGTTCTCTATGTCAAAACGTTTGTCCTACTCAATGTATCCCCCCCAAAGAACGATTTTTAATTCATGCGGACCATTGTCTCACATATTTAAACGAAAACATAGGAGACTTTCCAACATGGGTTTCTTTTCAGTCTCACAACGCACTGGTGGGATGTATGCACTGTCAAATCGTATGTCCTCAGAATAAAAAATTTCTTCAATTGAATGATCAAACCATCAATTTCTCAGAAGAAGAAACATCGATTATTTTACATAAAACACCCAGAGAAAACCTATCAACGGCACTTACGAAAAAATTAGCAGGTCTTAACATCGATGAATACTATTCATTATTAGGAAGAAACCTAACCGTTCTGATGAATAAATAGTGCAGGGGAAGGGATTTCGACTTCATGTTCAAATCTTTTTTTTGTATGCTTCTATTAGTAAGGGAACTTGAATTTACCAGTAAAAAATGACCTTTTCTCCTTTTGACATAAAAAGAGCAGATTTATGAGTAATTAGTTTATTTTGGAATTGTAAAGATGAGGATGTGAAAATATATGATTAAGGTTCAAAAACTTGAGTTTACTTATCCTAAATCAGATAAAAAAGCAGTCAATGGAGTAGACTTTGAAATCAAAAAGGGCGAAATATTTGGGTTCTTAGGTCCTAACGGTGCTGGAAAAAGTACAACTCAAAAAATAATCGTAGGTCTGCTCAAGGGTTATTCTGGAAATGTAGAGATACTTGGAAAAGACCTTCACAGTTGGAAGAAGGATTTATATGAAAAAATAGGGGTCTGTTTTGAACTTCCGAATCACTACCAGAAACTTACAGCATATGAAAACCTTGAACTCTTTAGTTCATTTTATAGTAGAAGCACATTAAAACCTATGGAACTTTTGAAAATGGTAGACCTGGAAAAAGATGCACATAGTAGAGTTGGTACGTATTCAAAGGGGATGAAAACAAAGTTAAACTTTGCAAGGGCACTGTTGAATACTCCAGAGGTATTGTTTTTAGATGAACCAACAACAGGTCTTGACCCTGTGAGTTCACGTCTTGTAAAAAACCTAATTAAACAAAAACAAAAAGAAGGAACCACAATTTTTCTTACAACACATAATATGAATGATGCGGATGAATTATGCGATAATGTTGGTTTCATCGTTGATGGCAAACTTGTTTTAATTCAAAATCCAAAGGCGCTTAAGATTAGTCATGGTAGAAAAATTGTCAAAGTTGAATATCTAAAGGAAAAGGAACTTCTAAGTCAAGAGTTTAATCTTGCTGACCTTTGGTCGAATACTGCTTTTATCAATATTCTTAAGACTGGGCAGGTTCAGACAATTCATACCGCAGAGGCAACGCTTGAAGATATATTTATTGAGGTGACTGGAAGGCATCTAGGATGAATCCTCTGAAGTCAATGCTGAAATGGGAGTTTACACTTGAATACAGATATAGACTTATTCATTTAGCGATCCTTAGTGTTGTAATATATTATTTGTCTCTTAAGATAATGCCAGATATAAATGTAGCAGAGTTTCATACATTATTTTTGTTTTTTGACCCAGTCTTGATTGGAATAATGTTTGTTGGTGCAATGGTTCTTTTTGAAAAAACAGAAAACACTCTGCAGGCACTCACAATTACACCGATGCAGACCTATAATTATTTTCTTTCAAAGATAATCTCACTTACTACTCTATCTATTATCACAGGACTACTTTTTGTGATACCTTCGTATGGTATTGATTTTAACTGGTTTTATTTTTTTTCAGGAATTATTCTTTCATCGGTATTTTTGATACTACTTGGTTTTCTCATGGTATCTCGTTGTAATAGCATAAATGAGTATCTTTTGATGATGATGTTTGCGTTTATGTTATTATTTGTTCCACCGTTGTTTGACTTATTTGGATTTTATGAAAGCCCAATATTTTATTTATGGCCTTCACAAGCATCATTTATTTTATTTGGAGGAGTATTTGGAGAAGTAGCCTTTAATGATATGCTTTATGCAATACTGTATCTGATATTTTGGATAGGCTTGTGTTTTTATTTATCAAAAAAAGCATACTATAAATATATCGTTATGGGGGGGAAATAGAAATGGTGTATTTTACTACACTTATGAAAAATGACCTGAAAAATATCTTCAGAGATAGAATGCTTGTTTTTTCAGCAATTATTGCCCCTTTAATGTTTTTAGTAATCGGTAGAATTGTATTTCCTTGGATTACTGAGAATTATTACCCTAATTTAGTGTTGTTCTATCCTGCTTTTTTCATGTTGTTTGTGATTTTTATTCCAATGGTTTTTGGTTTTGTCGCAGGTTTTTTGATAATCGATGAACGAGATGAAAACATTTTAGCAGTTCTTCGAGTAATGCCAATATCACGCTCAAGTTACCTTTTTTACAGAATGTTTCTCATGAGTATACTTTCTTTTATCCTTGTATTGCTCTTTCCTTGGCTTACAGGTCTCATAGATGTTACATTTTGGAATTATCTGCCAATCGCAATACTGTTTGCTGTTTTTACACCTGTATTGGCGCTGATTGTAACTATTCTTGCAACAAACAAGATACAGGCTTTTGCATTATTTAAGACACTGGGTAGTGTGTTTATGCTACCGATTTTTGCACTTGCTGTTGAAGGTTGGTTGCAATATATATTTAGTCCAATTCCAAACTTCTGGACATTTATGGCTCTTGAACATTTATTAGAAAGTGGGGCTAATGATTATTTGTT
>CAWIEM010000014.1:0-6609 GCA_963835145.1 uncultured Thermoplasmata archaeon | reverse complement strand
GCGTTTCCTGCATTATAGAAAATTCGGATGGTTGTCCCATTAAACCGATAGAGGGTTCCATCCAAATCATAAGATTTGGTATATCCAGCATTGTCAAGTATTTGCTCTGCCATTGTTAGGTCAAAATTATACAAAGGTTGACCATTGTTTTGTGTGTCGTAGAACGGCATTCCTTTTGGTATTGCTCCAGCAAGTCTGCTTGCAAATCCATTATAGGCAGTTTCAATCGCTGTGTCGTAGTCGAACGCATAACTTAATGCTTTTCGTACTTGACCATCTGCTAAATACTGATTATTACTCGCTTTGGTGTTTATCACACACATTATGATATCATAGCTATCAAAGGGGTGTACAACAACTCCTTTCTCATCTTTGACATCATCGAGGTTTGCATAGGGGATATATACCATATCAGCATCCCCATTTTTCAACGCTAAAATTCGTGTCGCCGCTTCATCAGCATATTTGAGAACGACTTTATCGACATGTTTTCCTTCCCAACCACCCCAATAATTCGGGTTTTTGTTTAAGACAAGTTCCGTTGCCCGTGTCCAATGGTCAAGCATATACGGACCGGTGCCCATCGGGTTTAATTTCATCCATTCGTTTTCTACTCCTGCGACAACACCACCATGTGCTTCCACGTAGTCTTTATCAACAATCGCGGCTACCGTAAATGGTAAAAGAGCTAAAAATCCACCATACGCTTGTGTGAGTTTTATTTGAACGGTATAATCATCAATAACTGTGGTACTATTCGTATCCATGCATTGTGAAAGAATCCAGTCCACACCAGATTCTGGTGCTCCCATCGTTAACACTCGATCAAAAGAATATTTCACATCTTCTGCGGTAAAATCATTTCCGTTGGAAAATTTTACATTTTCGCGTAAATTAAATGTCCATGTTAATGAGTCATTTGATACTGTCCATTCTGTAGCAAGACAAGGATAAAACGTTAGTGTATCGTTTCCCTTATATGTAACGAGTGTGTCATAGATCTGAAAGATTGGCTCAGAGGACCCAGTATCATATGCATCTGCTGGATCAAGCGTCTTCGCGTCACCGATGTCATATCTTACAATCATAGTTGGATTTTTTATTTCAGTTGTTACGTTCTGCTGCTGTGTACATCCACTAAACCCGATGCAAATAAACATCACACATATCAAGATCGCTAGAACACCAGCCTTCATATCTTTCTTTTTAAAACTTCTCATAACCATATTCCCTCTTTATTTCACCATCTCTACAAATTAATTAAAAGTATATATCATGTATAAGTTAATTACTTTTTCCGTTTATATTCAGATTTACCCTACGCGAGCAGACGATTATCTTATTTGACATACTCTACGTAGGAAAACATGCGACGAAATGATCTTTTTTCACTTCTCGTAACTCTGGTTCTACCTTAGAACATTCAGGTTTTGCCTCAGTACAGCGTGGGTGAAATCGACATCCAGGAGGGGGATGTATAAGACTTGGGACCTCACCGGTTAAAGGAATATATTTTGTTTTGTACTCTGGATCAGGAACTGGGATCGCTGATAACAATGCTCTTGTGTACGGATGTAATGGTTCGCGGAATAAATCCTGTTTTGACGCCAGTTCCACAAGTTTCCCTGCATACATCACTGCAATTCTATCACTCGTATGTTTTATGACGCTCAGATCATGGGTGATGAATAATAAAGTCAAACCGAAATCTTTTTGTAAATCTTTCAAGAGATTAATGATTTGTGCTTGAATAGAAACATCAAGAGCAGATACTGGTTCATCCGCGACGATAAATGTCGGATTTGTCGCTAACGCACGCGCGATTCCGATTCTTTGTCGTTGTCCTCCGCTAAACTCATGAGGGTATCGATTTATTTGATCTGGTGTCAATCCTACTTTTTCCATTAATTCAACGATTCTGTTTTCTTTTTCCTCTTTTGTTGAAGATAGTTTATGAACTTCTATCGGTTCTGCGATCGCTGCACCAATGGTCATCCTTGGATCAAGGGAACCATAGGGGTCTTGGTAGATAATCATCATTTTTCTGCGATACTCGCTCATCTGCTTTGGTTTTAGATGGGTGATATCATGTCCATCAAAATAGATACTGCCAGCTGTAGGGTTAATTAATCGTAAGATAAGTTTTCCACAAGTGGTTTTTCCGCATCCTGATTCTCCAACAAGACCAAGAATTTCATTCCTTTTTATATAGAAACTAACGTTATCCAAGGCCTTAATCGCGTCTTTCTTTTTAAACGGTCCACCACCCTGATAAAAATATTTCTTAAGCTCTTTTACTTCTATTAGATTATCCATTTATTGAGGACCTCCAACTAAGTAGCATCGTACCCAATGATGTGTTCCTACTTGTATCAGTGGTGGTAATTTTTTTGTGCATGGTTCAAAACAATATTCGCATCTCGGATGAAATGGACATCCTGAGGGAAGATCAAGAAGGTTCGGAACCAATCCTTCGATGATTTTCAATCGTTCTGTATCTACATCAAGCCGTGGTATCGATTTCATTAATGCTTGTGCATAGGGATGTAATGGATTCTTGAAAAATGTGTGAACATCGGTGTATTCAACCATATATCCAGCGTACATTAACGCGACATTATCACATGTTTTTGCGATCACACCAAGATCATGAGTTATCAGTAACACAGAGGTATTGAACTTTTTTCGTAATTCATCGATCAATTTGAGAATCTGAGCTTGAATCGTCACATCCAAGGCAGTAGTAGGTTCATCAGCAATGAGAAGTGCAGGATTGCATGATAAAGCCATTGCGATCATCACTCGCTGTCGCATCCCTCCAGATAATTCATGCGGGTAATCGTCTATTCGTTTTTCTGGATCTGGAAACCTTACGGTGTATAATGATTCAATCGCTTTTTTCCGAGCATCATCTTTTTTTAATCTCTGATGGAGTTTTAGTACTTCCATTATTTCAGAACCGATGGTAAACATTGGATCAAGTGAAGTCATTGGTTCCTGGAAAATCATGGATATCTTGCATCCTCGGATATTCCTCATTTCTTTTTCACTGAGCTCTAAAAGGTTCGTTCCTTCGAAAAAGATTTTTCCACCCACGATTTTTCCAGGAGGGCTTTGTATCAATCTCATGATAGATAACGCTGTAACGCTTTTCCCGCACCCCGATTCCCCAACGAGGCCTAATGTTTCTCCTTTGTTGATGGTGAAACTTACTCCATCGACCGCTTTGATGGTTCCTTCATGGGTGAAAAAGTATGTTTGGAGATCTTCAACTCTGAGTAGCTCTTCCATTTTTTCATCCTATTCTTTCAGTCTTGGATCCAAAATATCCCGTAACCCATCTCCTAACAGATTTAATCCTAATACCGCAATGACAATAGCAATTCCAGGGAACGTTGCAGCCCACCATGAGCCACTGACGATGTAGAAACGACTTTCAGAGAGCATCGCACCCCATTCCGGGCTTGGTGGTTGTGCACCTAATCCTAAGAAGCCAAGCGCCGCTGCATCAAGAATAGCGCCTGCCATCATCAACGTCCCATAGACAATGACCGGTGAAAGACTATTCGGCAACACATGTCGAAAAATGATTCGTATATTGCTCGAGCCAATAGCTTTCTGGGCTTCTATATATTCCATCTCTTTAATATATAATACTGAACCTCGCATGACCCGCGCCATCTGAGGCGAGTATTCAATACCGATCGCAATCATAGCTTTGTCCAATCCCTGGCCAATCACCGCAACAATGACTATGGCGAGTAACAATGACGGGAAGGCAAACAGGATATCAGTGATTCGCATAAGTACACTATCAATCCATCCCCCATAATACCCCGCAGCGACCCCAATTAAAATACCGAGTGCAGTAGCGATACCAACAGCGATAAAACCTACGGTTAAACTAATTCTGGAACCATGAATAATTCTACTCAAGATATCTCTTCCCATCATATCTGTTCCGAGAGGGTACCCAGGTATGCTTTCATTACTCCAGAACCCTGGTTTCAGACTATTTTCAAGTTTCGGAGGTGAGGGTGTTGGATCATGGGGCGCTATGAATGGCGCAAAGATCGCTAAAAAGACAAGAAAAAGGATAAGGATAAGACCAAAAACCGCTGATTTATTGTATCGAAATCGTCTGAGTAACTCATGGGTTTTTGTCTCTCTTTTTCTTGTCATTCTTCACCTAATCATAATGGATTCTTGGGTCGATGTAGGTGTATAAGAGATCGGTTATGAGATTGACAATAACAAACACGAGGGCGAACACGAGAATGCAGCCGATAACTAAAGGATAATCCCTTGCGTACACCGCATCAACAACAAGCCGACCAACACCAGGCCAGGAGAATACGGTCTCTGTTAAAATCGCTCCCGAAAGTAGCAACCCAAAATTCAATCCAATAACCGTAACCACTGGAACCATCGCATTTCGAATTGCATGTTTATAGATGACTTTGCGTTCTGATAAGCCCTTCGCCCGTTCCGTTCGTATGAAATCCTGTCGCAGTACTTCCAACATACTTGATCTGGTTGTCCGTGCAATAATGGCCATAGGAATTGTACCCAAGGCGATTCCTGGAAGAATCAAATGACGAAGGACACTTATCAACGCAGCACCATTGGCTGTAATGATACTATCAAACACCATAAAACCGGTGACGCGATGAAAAGGGATGAGAAGGTCTATGCGTCCGCCGATTGGAAGCCATCCGAGGAAAACTCCGAAAATCATCATCAGCATGATTCCAAGCCAAAATACAGGCATTGATAATCCAAAAAGTGCAACTCCCATCACGCTATAATCAGCAACAGAGTATTGTTTTGTCGCAGATATAATACCTGCAACAACACCAACGAGAACTGCGAAGATGATCGCAGTTATTGCGAGCTCTATCGTGTTTGGGAATCTTGCTGCAATCTCCGTAGTGACTTGTTCATGAGAAAGAATGGAGCGACCAAGATCACCATGCAGGACATCACCGAGCCAGACGAAATATTGAACGTATAACGGTTGGTCCAACCCGTACTTTGCGCGGATTTCATCGATTTCCTGTTGCGTGGCGTGTTGCCCCAGCATGGTTCTAGCGGGATCACCAGGGGCGAGATGGATTAATGCAAATGCGATGATGGTAACTCCCAGGATAACTGGGATGATTTGTAACAGTCTTTTAATGATGTACCATTTCATTTCTGATCAACAGAATATGTTGGAATCCCTCTCTTTTTTCTCTCGCGCATCAGAAATTCGAAGATTATCCTGTTGAGTTCTAGGTCATATCAACAGGATAGAAGAAATACCGACCTGTTGGGTTCAAGACAAATCCCTGTACGTTCTTAGTAAAGACCATGTTTTGATTCGCATGCGCTAAATAGACAAACGGTGCATCTTCGTGAATGATCACCTGTGCTTCTTCGTAGAGTCGTGCACGTTCGTTAACATCGTAGGTTTGTAGTGCTGCTGATAATAAATCTTGTACTTCGGTGTTGTTGTAAAATGCCACGTTTCCTGCAGTTCCTAGCGTGCATTGATTTGCCCCGTATAAAACGTTCATGAAGTTATCCGGGTCACCGTTATCTCCAGTCCATCCAAGGAGACACATCGGATGTTCTCCTGCCTGAGTCTTTGCAAGATACGTTGACCAATCTATCTGGAAAATTTCGACATGAATATTCACATCCTCCAGGTAGCTTTGGATTGCCTCCCCGATCTTTGATGGGTCAAACATATAGGGTCGACTGACTGGCATCACCCAGAATGTGGTGTTAAACCCGTTGGGATACCCTGCTTCTGTCAGCAGTTCTCGTGCTTTGACAGGATCATATGGATAATCAACAATATCATCGTTATATCCGAGCATGAATGGTGGCATGCCGTTCTTCGCGGCGATCGCTGTTCCTTTATACAAGTTCTCAATGATAGAGTTTTTATCGATTGCGTAATTGATCGCTTGTCTTACTGATTTATTCGTTAATGGTTCGAAGTATCCAGGGGTTTTCACCCATGGTTCATCTTGGTCATGCATACCGTTTCCATTAGTGTCATTGTAACCATATCCATTGTTCATTGCGAGATACCCGACGTTCATCCCTGGTTGTGTCAACAGCTGCAGATCGGTATCCGCTTCTATCGAATCGAAGCTTGCTGGGTCTGGGTACTCCATTCCATGGATTTCACCTGCTTGTATCGCAAGCAGCCTTGCGGAGGAATCTGTGATGACCCGATAAATGACTTTATCTAATTTTGGGGCTCCACGCCAATAATCATCAAACGCTTCTACGGTGATATGATCATCTTTTACCCATTCTACAAACTTGAACGGACCGGTACCACAGGGGTATTTGAATGCATCTGTTCCCCATTTCGCTGCGTTCGTCGGACTGACGATAGAAACCGTAAACATCGCGAGACTTGTCATTATCGCAGCGTTCGGTCTGCTTAACACAATCTTCACCGTGTAATTATCGATTTTTTCGACTTTCTCTATGTCACTGAACATGTATCCCCAATACGCCCATTCACCATATTGATTATACGGATGACTTGTATTGTACTGCCGTTCAAATGAAAAAACAACCGCATCAGCATTGAAGTCAGTTCCATCG
>CAWIEM010000013.1:0-19290 GCA_963835145.1 uncultured Thermoplasmata archaeon | reverse complement strand
ATCAACGAAAAAATGATTGTAGGGGTCCCTTGTTACGGCCATACAAAAATAGAACCCTGTGGAAAATATTACATTGCTGCACTAAAGGACCATGTTAATTTAGGTTTTTCATTAAAAGGTCTATCGAAAAAAGAACAAGAATCACTTGAAGGTAGCGGAAAAACAATGAAACACATTAAGGTTTATTGTTTGAAAGAAATTGATGAAAAAAAGATTATTACGCTCCTTAAATTGGTAAAAGAAAAATAATGAACTCTCCACGGCTTTGCACACAAATTAAGGTATTTATGTGCAGAATCTAAAATGTGTACATAAATTCAAGTCGCCACTATAATAAAAAAAAATGTGAAAATATATGAAAATTAAATTATATCAAGTAGACGCGTTCACCGATACATTATTTCGTGGAAATCCTGCAGCAGTTTGTGTATTGAATGAATGGTTAGATGATGATATAATGCAAAAAATTGCTATGGAAAACAATCTTTCTGAAACAGCATTTGCCGTTCAAAAAAACAATCAATTTCAAATTCGATGGTTTACGCCAGTTGATGAAGTAATCTTATGTGGACATGCAACACTCGCCACAGCACATGTATTAATTAATTATTATAAATATACATCAAATGAAATTATTTTTAAGAGTAAGTACAGTGGTATTTTAAAAGTCAGAAAAGAAGGAAAATATCTTACATTAGATTTTCCAATTGACAGAATTAAAAAAGTTATACCCCCAAATAATTTAATTAAAGGTATTGGAAAAGAACCAATTGAAGTCTATAAAGGTAAAACAGATTATTTGCTTGTTTATCAAAAGGAAGAGGACATTCAAACAATATCCCCAAATTTCACTATATTATCACATATGAAGACAAGAGGAATCATTGTGACCTCTAAAGGAGACCATTCCGATTTTGTTTCGAGGTTTTTTGCTCCAAAGCTAGGTATAAATGAGGATCCAGTCACAGGCTCAGCACATACAACATTAATTCCATATTGGGCAAAAAAATTGAATAAAAACGAACTGACCGCAAAACAACTATCATCACGACAGGGACAATTGAAATGTAGATTAGATAAAGACCGAGTATACATATCTGGAGAAACAAAAACCTATTTGAAGGGTGAAATATTATTTGAAGAGTAACAATATGATAAATATTTTCCCCGATCCAATAAAAAAATTACCACAAGCGGATATTCCATTAACAGGACTGAGAGGATATATTTTACAAGGTAAAAAACACCAAGTTATTTTCATGAGTTTTGATAATGATCTTGAAATACCTGAGCATTGTCATGATGATCAATGGGAAATTGTTATTGAAGGAAGTGTTGATCTTCATATAAATGGAAGAACAACCAGATATTCTAAAGGTGATCAATTTTATATCTCGAAGGGAATCTTACATTCTGCAACAGTGTACTCAGGATACGCTTCAATTATCTTTTTTAATGAAAAATACAGATATAGAGAAAAAAAAGTTAAATGAGGTGATAGTAAATTGAATGAAAAGGGTATTTCATTTCAGGTAATAGACTGGACAAATATTCAAAAAACAGAACATAAAGGGGTGAAAGGACTGGCTTTTTGGCAAACACTGCAATTGCAGGGATTACGAATTAGGATAGTTGAATATTCTGCTGGTTATCTTGCTGATCATTGGTGTAAAAAAGGTCATATTGTTCATTGTCTAGATGGGGAGTTTATAAGTGAACTTCAAGATGGCAGAAATTTTCATATGCAGAAAGGGATGACATATGTTGTGTCTGATGAACTAAGTTCCCATCGTTCAAAAACAGAATATGGTGTAAAATTATTAATTATCGATGGAGACTTTTTAAACGTAAATTCTAAAAATAAAAAAATTTAGGTGCTTGTATGAACTCCGAGGATGTACTAAAAATAGAAAAAATCAAATCTGACCGTCAGAAAGGTCATAAGTTTTTCAACGAAAAATCATCTGTATACAGGATATTCACTGAAATGGAGAAAAAAACATTTACGGATGGCAATTTATCAAAAATGCACAAAGAACTTATTGTTATTTGTATTTCAATAGTTAATAACTGTGAGCCTTGTCTTGAATGACATATAAAACAAGCAAAAGATGCTGGAGCCACAGAGAACAAATTATCGAAGCTATTGAAGGTAGGTTTTGAAATGGGTATCGGTCCTACAACAGTTACTGCACGCTTTGCTATGGAAGTCCTTCAATATTATAAATGATAACTTTTTCAGATTTGAAGCATTAACACGGTTTTAAGACTCATGTTTTTGTGTGAATCAATAAAAGAATTAAACGCCTAGCGAGAGATTGTTGGTAGTACCTATTACCACCAACTGCTCCCCCGATGGATTAGCATTAGATACTAAATACCCTCTGTTAATCCAACTAGGCATGTTATTATTTGTCATTCCTTATATTTATAGTTTACCTTGTTTTAGCTCAATTTTTACTATTTTTCTTTGTTTTTTCTTACTTTTGTTCGGAACTAAAGAACGGGTGATAAATGCTAAAGCATCAGAAAAGATGTAATTATATAGTGACAAAAAAGAAGCATTAACACGGTTTTAAAGAATGTTTTTTGTGCGAATCAAATCATAAAAAGAAGTAAAAATAGTTGATTCCTAGCCAAAGACTTTTAATTGCAGGATTAAATATCCAGTTCATCTATGGTAATTAATTGAATATCTATATTATGATCCTTTGATTTGTCTGAGTTTTTCAATCGCTATTCTTCGTAGTTTTTCAACGCCAGCATCATTCAGTTTCCGCAGAGGTTCTAGTGCTTGAGGATCGCCAATTTCACCAAGAGCATAGATTACATTTGCAACGACATTACCATCTCCGTCTTGCAGAGCTTCTATCAATGCGTTTACCGCTCTCTTTTCTTTCTTGATCCCTAAAAAAAATGCAGCATGAAACCTATTAGTAGCATTAGGACTACCCAATTCCTCAATTAAAGTTCCAACATCTTTTTTCATCCAGATTTCGGATGTTCTACCCCATTCTTCTTGTTCTCTTCTAGTTTTTGCATCTGCTTCTGATTGCTCTCTTCTGGTTCTTTTTTCTGCTTCTACTTTATCTCTTTTAGCTTTTTCTTCCGCTTCTGCCTGCTCTCGTCTGGTTCTTTCTTCCGCTTCTGCTTGTTCTTTTTCAGCTTTTTCTTCCGCTATTACTCTATCCAATTCTTGTCTCTTTATCATTTCCTTTCTATCGTTTGCTAATTTCAAAACTATAACAATAACAACCACTGATATTATAATTAATATAATAAAAAAGATTGCGAGCCATTCATTATTTTCAAAAGTAAAAATTAAACCATAAACACCACCAATACAAACACATATTAAGAAAATAATAAGATATTTATATCCTCCTAATGCATTCCAAAATTCGTGTTTCATTGTCACCTAATACACCGATATATGCTAATATAATTTTTACTTTTCTCTATTTATTTCTCATATTTTTCTTTTACAAGCAGTTCAATTCGCTTAATGAGTAATTTTTTTTCTTTAAAACATATCTTTAGAAACAGAAGCATTAACACGGTTTTAACATATGATTTTGTGCGAATCAAAATCGGAGTATAATCTTTAGTGATACGCGATTTTTGTTTATAGTTCTATAAGTTTTAGTTCTTCTGTGTTATTTTCCACGGAAGGCCATCCGTCGTATAATTGCGGGTTTTGAGTTAGGCCTGGAATTGGTTCTAGTATGTAGAATAATAGATTAAAGATCGTGGATCTCAAGGCCACTGGTTCTTTGGTGTAAATCAATGCTTCTTCTGCAGATACAAATCCATCATGATTCAGATCAGCACGACCCTTTAAACCTTGAATCAAATAATAGGGAAACATCCAATGAAGTCGCGCGAAAAACATGCATGATGCTTCATTGACATCACATGATGTTAACACAACACGACCAAAACCATTACAACCAGCCTCGGAATTCACAGGATACTCTTAAGGACAGATAACCTTCTAAGAGCCAGGTAACAAACTTTACGGGCGGGTAACAAAGTGGTTACAAGGTTTTTCTCCTGTTGAGAGACATAAAAAGATATATATTTAATAGCTTCATATTAACAAAGCAGGATTATGAGAAATTAATTTTCAGTCTTTTTAATTCTCTTTGAAAATATTCTGTAAAATTTGTAGTCTCGTTTATCTTGCTTAATATTTTTTTATCAATTGTTGATTTAGATAATGCAGTTATATCATATTCATCTTTCCAAATTTTACTATTGATATATGATTTATTTATCGCTGACAGGGATGTGTGTTGAAGGTCATATCTTCTATCACAGAGAGCTTTAATTTTATAAATCAGCAATAATTCAATTTGAGGGACTTGCACAATTACGTCTTTTTGCACGGTCCATTCTTGGTAATAGTATTGAGTGAAATTCCATGAAATCTCGATATCTTTATTTTCATGTAATATATTATGATCAGAGAAGGAACAAGCGTCCAACATTATTTTTTCAATTCCTTTTTCTGTTTTTACTTCGACATAGTAACTTTTTGAAAATACACCTTCTTCCGTATAGCCTCTCATTTTATAATACGGCATTAATACTTTTTCTACACTGGTTTTAGTTGGAAATACAATATCTATATCTCTAGAACCAAGTGATTTCGAATAAGAATATACTGCCCATCCTCCGATAATAAAAGGATGATACCCATAGATGTGATTTATCCACGTTGTGAGCGTTATCAATTCTTTGTATGATGCTTCAGTTATTTCCTTGTTATACCATTCATCCAAATTTAATACCCCATAGCTGCTCAAAGAGATCCTTTACGATATATGTCTTACCATCACAGGTCATATCGATTACTGTTCTTAATTTTGATGTTGCACCATTTTCGATATCGTCTTTTAAATCCATATCTGGATGATATACTTCAAGATCAATTATTCCTCCGCTATAGGGTTCAAATATGTTTTTTATCAATTCTGGTTTTTCATGATAGACACATATTCGGTTACTTCTAAAATAGCGTGAGTATTTATCTAAAGCGCTATCAAGACAGAGAATTGATCCTTTCGGTAGATTTTCAAGGATTTTTTCTTTTTCATCTCGGAGAGGGAGTCTATAGACAAGTAATTCGTTCATATTTCGGAATAATGGAAATACAGAGATTATTCCCGCAGGATCAGCTAAATGGTATTTACTATCCACTTTTTCTACAAACTTTCTTGTTATCAACCAGTTTACAACCTTGTTTATTCGTCCTAATGAACTTTGTGTTTCCTGATGAATTTCAGTTTGAGTGAATTCTTTAGATAGAAGGATATATCTAATTATCTTGTAAGTGGTTTTTAATGTAATATTCATACTATGTAATACTTTCACTATTTAATGAATTTTTCGTTTTTTAGTGAAAATTTCACTTTTTAGTGAAATATAGATGTTTTATCAAGAATATTAAAATGGTTATGCGCATTTGGGTGGTAACAAAGTGGTTACCATCGAAAAATCTTTTAGGAAATTGATGAAAATATCGTTGAAATTATTTTAAAACCTCCTTTCCCTTTTTTAAAACATAAGAAACTCAGCTATCTGCGTTCCGTTTACCTTCTGGGTTTTACCAAAAGAGGTAATTGATCCTTTGCAATATAAATGGAAACGCCAGTAATGCGCTTTTACCATCCTTCTTACATGATGGACATGTTTCACATCCATAGAAACATCTAGAATAATATTTTCGGCATTAACCTTTATATCAAAATGTCGCGGTATATACCTTCCATTGTTTCTGCTTAAACTGCTACCGACAAAATCGATGTTCTTCGGGCCTATGTTTACGTAAGTTCCGTTGATTTCATTCACCACCAGAATAGGTTGGCCAAGAGTTCTATTTTTGAAAATAACAGCCCAGGTTGCTGTTAATGTATCAAAATTTATTTTCCCCCAAAACCATCCGTGGTTACCAGAAGCTGCTCTTCTAACATCCCAGTTATGATCGTGGTAACCTATTCCTTGGACCTTGATTTCTTCATCCTTAATTTTTAAAACACCTTTAACATTTGCTCTTGGTAATAAAACCGCCCATGAGTCCCCACCAGGATTTGTTCCTTTCCAACCCTCTGTACATCCCTCAAATACTAAATCAGCTGACACATCTTTAACCTTGGAAGTAATATGATATACCCATTTTCCATCTTTATCTATCTCACCTTTAATTACCTGATTTTTATCTAATTTAACAAGAGGGTACTGGCTAGATGCCTCAAATTTTTTCAAAGAGTAATATTTTTTTCGGGCATGTCGTATAAGTACTCCATCTTTGTAAATATCCAGTCTCTGAGAAATTATTGCAAAACGGTTTTTTACTATGCTTAAAAACCTCAAGCTCATCTGAGCGCTATAACCATTATCAAAAACAGAGTCAAAGTACCACCACTCTGTAAAAACAGACGCAGATGAATCATGAAACCCGTCGTCTTTTATTGATGTTGCACTAGGTGAAAAATGAAATGTGCTGTCTTTTGAACTTTTGTAGGTTTTTTCATCCTTCTTATTTTCTCTTATCACTTATAAAAAGCCCCCATCCCGCCAGAAAATATTGCATGATATCCTTCTTTTTTCAGATGTTTTTTTAAATATTTTAATCTCCTTTCCATACTATCTTTAGGTATTTTAGGTTCTATCAATTCAGATTTTGCGCCCGGAATCTCAACATATGTAAAAACCAAAATATAATCAAAGTCTACAGCATCTAAAAAAGAGATTGTTTCTTCTAAATCTTCCATTGTCTCCGTAGGAAAACCCAAAATAATATGGGTAGAAAATTTTAATTTTGGATACGCTTTTTTAAGTCGTAAAAATGCGTCCTTTATTTTCTCAACATCGCTATATCTATTCATCAGTGTAAGTATACGACTACTCGCAGATTGAATTGGACACGATATCTTGTTTATTCTTTCACTTTTTAAAGTTTTTTCAAGATCATCTACATATTTTACCATCCAGACAGGATTTAATCCTTTTATCTCAATTTCATATTGTATTCCTTCTAATCTAATAATTTCATATAACAATTCAGGAAAACTACTACGATTATCTATTCCATAAGCTCCAGTGTCATCTCCGGATAATAAAAATGACCTATGCCCTAAGCTGATCCCTTCTTTGAATTCATCCACACAGGATTCAATAGATTTACTTATATGAGGGCCCACTGCCTTTTTAATACCACAATAAGAACAATTACCAGTACAACCCCATGAATGCCGTATAATAAATTTTTTGTCTCTGTTGAAAAAGTCATAGGGAAATGAATCTTTATCAAAGAAATTATTAATTATATGATTTATCAGCCTATTGAAAATTTGTAGCTGCAAAATCAAATATACAAATGTAGATTTTCTATCCATTGTAGGCGTATTTTTAAAATTATCAATTTGCCTTTGAAGATTTTTAATAAAATTTTGTTTTTCTGCAGTTGTCACCATGACATTGTTTGTATCTTTTATTTCTCTAAATTTGATATTGATTTCAGGAAATAACATATCAACTTTATCTGGATTTTTCACCAAATCTTCGGTCATTATTATTTTTCCATTGAAGATTTTTGCTAACTGCCTTGGTTGTAGTGCAGGTAGACATCCAGCAACAATCAGCTCAGCATCATACTCCTCTTGAAAGATTTTTATTTTGCTAAACCAGTCGTTGATTGCTAACAGTGTTGCTCCGCAAGTTATTAAAATTATATAATCTGCTTCTTCGGGTTTTAACACGATTTTATAATTATTCTTTAAAAAATAATTTGATAATCTTTGGGAATCTAATCCTCTTCGATTACATCCTGAGTATGAAAGATATATCTTTTTATTCATTTTTTAAATCAGTAAATTAATCTAACTTGTATTTATATTATCTTGTCGGCGGTCTCGACGATATCTACCCCAGAGTCACCAAAAAGTATGATCGGTGTTTTCACCACCATCCCATCCTGGATGACCATGAACCATTTGATTTAAAAGCAGGTTTTACTTTTAGTAACTAGAATGCATGATAAAAAAAGCATTAGCCGTGCCACTCGGTCTAAAAATGATACACGAGTTTTTTATGATCGGATCAGTCGTTTATTTTTAATTTCCGAGGGGTTTTTTAAAAGAAAACATTTAAAGATAGGGGTGGAAAGGCTCTCTGTCAACGAAGGTGATGTCGTTCTTGAAATAGGCATTGGTACTGGTGATAGTGTTCTTGAGTTTGCACAGCTTGTTGGTGATTCTGGTAAGGTATACGGTGTTGATATCTCACAGGGAATGCTTGATATTACAAAAATGAAGCTTCAGAAAGAAGGATTGCTTGACCGTGCCGAGTTGGTAAATAACGATGCTGTGAGCCTTTCTTTTACGGATTATTTATTTGATAAAATTTTTATAAGTTTGACTTTAGAGCTTTTTGATACCGCTGAGATTCCAAAGGTTTTATCTGAGTGTTTTCGTGTTCTAAAAAAAAACGGACGGATTTGTGTTGTATCGTTATCGAAGAAAAAAAGTAATACAACTATCAGGATTTATGAATGGCTGCGTGGTGTATTTCCTAGCTTATTTAATTGGAGACCTATTTTTCTTGAGGAAGCATTGAATGATGCAGGGTTTAAAACAACTGATTCAGCTTTTATTTTTATGTTGGGTTTACCATTTGAGATAGTTATTGGAGAGCCTAAAAAATAGCATTTGTCTAACTATATTCTTCATTCAATGATTTCCCTCATCCAAGAATAACCCCCTATCGGATTTAGCTTGAAAACACTTCAATGATTTCACCAAAAGTGTTAAAACCGCTCATTGAATATTCGGCATACCAAATTGGCCATATAACACCGGTTTTGGCCACATAACACAATTTACTCCAACGGGAGTAAGGGCGGGTAACAAAGTGGCTATGTGGCGGACTGCAGATCCGCCTACGAGGGTTCAAATCCCTCCCCGCCCTCTAACAAAAAAAAGTCTGGGAGAAAATATTATGATACGAAAGAAACATTACGTAGAAGTCTCAATCGTAATTTGTATCTTATATAGTGTAGTACTACTACCAATAAATCAACCATTGAAGGCAGAACAATCAGGAGTAATCCTGATCAATGAAGTGATGTACCACGCTGCTGAAAATGAAAACACCAACGAATGGATTGAATTGTATAACCCGACCTCGGAGCCTCTTGATGTTTTAGGCTGGATGATTGCCGATGAAAAAGAAACAGACACCCTCCAAGCTGATACTGACCATGGCGATGGCACCACCAGCATCCCACCAGGTGGTTACGCTCTCATCACCGACAAAGGAACAACCGTCTATGAGACCACCACTGTTGCTGACAACGCAGTACGATTATCTGTTGATGACAGTACCCTGTGTGGATATGGACTTAATAACCAAAAAGAAAAATTACTCCTCATGGACTCAGCAGGTACCCCTATCGATGCGGTAGAATGGGGAGAGGACTACGACGACGTTCCTGGTTCCCCGCTCTCGAGCGTTGTAGAAGGGAACTCACTTGCGCGATATCAAGAAACCGATACGGACGATTCTTCTCTGGATTTTTTTGAGTGTAGTAATCCGACACCAGGTGGTGAAAACAAGCAAAATATACAAGACGATCAATCAGATGGTTTTGCGTCTGAAGAAAACACCGGATGCATGTCACCCTCCGTGCTCATCATTGAGCTGTACTATGATACCCATCCGAACGTCAATGCAGAATATGTTCGACTGTTGAATCCTACAAACAAATCGGTGGATATCTCTGGATGGTATCTCACCGACGAACCATGGAATGAACCTGATGATCAGCCAAAAATACTCTTTCCGGAACACACACTCATACCACCGAATACATTATGGTATATCACAAAAAACGCGTCCGCCTTCCTCTGGGAAACCGCAACACTCCCCGATTTTGAATACGCGGTTGACTCCCAACCGCTGGTCGCTCAACTCCTCACCTATAGAACAGTTACCTACAGCAATACCGGTGGCCTTGTCGGATTGTACACTGCATCACAAATTCTCATCGATCTTGTCATCTACGGCACCACCGATCAGTATATCTCCTGCTGGGAAGGAGCATCGATACCCTCCTCAGGACAAGGAGTCATCCTCAAGCGAAACAGTATCAACGGAACGCTGGTTGATACCAATACTGCGTCTGACTGGATCCATCCGAGAATCTACCACATCGGACAGTCGGATTTCCCCATTCAAACATTTACATCCACGGGGGAGATAACCACCTTTGTCTCACCGGACAATAGTTATGAAACGATTACGAGTGAATTACGTAACGCACGCTATTCCATTGACATAAACATGTATGAATTCACCAACCCGTTTCTCTACAGAGAATTAGTCAACGCGCTCAAACGAAACGTCACGGTTCGCTTGTTCATGGAAGGCTCTCCTATCGGGGGCATCGACGACCGAGAGAAATACATACTCAGCAGTCTTGCCTCCAACGGTGGTCTTATACGTTTCATTGTCAGCGACCAAGAAAAACATGTTAACGCGAGATACCAATTCGACCATGCGAAATACCTTCTTATCGACAATGAAACCGTGATCGTTGAAAGTTGCAACTGGGCGAAAACCGGGGTCCCAAAAAACCCGACGTATGGCAACCGAGAATGGGGCATCATCGTACGAAACAAAGAGGTAACAGCAAATTTCTACCAAGTGTTCCAGGATGACTGGAATCTAAAACACTCAGACAGTTACCCGATCGAAGTAATGAATTTTACGATTCCACCAGGTTTTTCACTGGATTACGAGACTCCGACCGGCTCCTACATTCCACAATTCACCGCAAAAACAATCACAGGACCTTTTACCATTACCCCTGTTTTCTCCCCAGATACCAGCGAGCAAGCTATCCTTGATGCGATTGATTCCGCAACAACCACCATTTATGTGCAACAACTCTACATCTACAAAGACTGGGAAGAAACACTCAGCCCGTTTGTGGAACACCTCGCCAACAAATCACAACAGGGTGTCATCGTTCAAATCATCCTTGATTATAACCTTGCACTATGAAGGAACTACCGATGTGCTTAATGAAACCAAACAGTACCTGGAAGCATACGGCGTAAAAGTCAAATTCATCTCTAGCGAATGGTCTCCTTTTACCACGGTACATAATAAAGGAATGATCATCGATAATACCACCGTCCTTCTTTCGAGCATCAACTGGAATGAACAGTCTGTTCGAAAAAACCGTGAGGCAGGAATCCTTCTTGAAAACCAAGAAGCGGCCACCTATTACGCGACCGTTTTCCTCTCTGACTGGAACCTTGACATCCACAAGAGTAAAGCTTCTGATTTCTCGTGGGCAGACTATAAAAACCTGTTGCTTATTGCCCTAGTGATTGGCATCGTTTTAGCCCTTATCATACGTGACTGGAGAAAACGAAAATGGAAATAGTCGTTCTGCAACCCTCGTTGATTTCCCTGGTTGCTATCGCAATCATGATTGGGACTATTGTCGTTGCATACCTCAAAAAGATAACGATAACCTATGCGATCATCATTGCAAATTTCCTGGTGTTTTTCCTCACGATTTTTTTCTCAGATGAGATTATCGGTGAATTAGGATTCAAATCGGCGTATCTTTCTCCAGAGCTTTTTCCCCAGATGTATACGATTCTGACATCGATGTTTGTCCATAGTGGGTTTTTACATATCCTGGGAAATATGTTTATTTTTTTCTTTATGGGGATCGCGTTTGAACAGCGGATCGGCAGGAAGAAATTTTTGATCATCTATCTCATCACTGGAATATGTGCTGCGTTGGCACAAACATTCGTCAAATGGGGATCACCACTTCTCTTGGTTGGCGCGTCCGGTGCGATTTTTGGAATCCTGGGGGCGTTTGCGTTTTCATACCCGCGTGATGAGGTTGTGATGCCGGTCCCTGTTGGCATTATGTTTATCATGCGCATCAAAGTGATTTATGCAACTATCTTGTTTGCTGCCTTAGAAACCATAATCGTTGTTTGGGAAGTCCAGGATAGCACCGCCCATTTCGCGCACCTTGGAGGACTCGCGAGTGGTGTTATTCTCGCTGCAGTGCTTGTTGGGAAAAAAGCAGAGAGGACAAAGCAAGCAAATACTGCGGGATCGCTTGATTATATGCAGATTAAAAAATCGGATACCATTAATTTTTCGCATTTAAAGGAACTTGTCAAAACCCCTGATCTGAAGAAAATATTACAGCACGTTGAAAAGGAAAACGTCCTGCAAGCGCGAGACATGTGGCTTGAGCATTTTTTGGAGAAAGTAACCTGCCCTGTATGCAATAAACCGTTGAAACATTTTGATAGGAAGATTTGGTGTGAACAGGAACATTTCCGGACCGACTATTAGAGACTAAGCCCGACGAGTGTCCCGAAAAACACGTAACTGGAAATGAGATATCCAAGGATGGCACCGCTGCAAAGCAGTGGGAGCCCTGCTTGTGGTTTTCCTTTGATGACAAACGTCATAAGAGCAGCAAACCCCACGAGTGTTCCTGCAAGGACAGACAAGGCGACAGGTAGCCAATTGGGATCTCCTGTGTAAACGGTTGCGACTAGGATTCCTGGCATGACCACATCCCCAAGTCCCATGAAGAACGCCTCACGTTCTTCCCCGTCTTTGAGTTTCTCTTTCAAGTGTTTGGTTTCTTTCAGAAGTGAGTAGTGTCTGATTTTTGGGACGACCAGCAGCACCGGTAGTTTGAGGTCCATTACGGTGTCAGCAAGATCAATCATATGTTTTGTTTTATACACCGAGATCGCATCGTAGACAGCTAACCCAATAAGCAAGATGAGGACGAGCAGAACGCTGAGCGATATCCCGAACAAGGCGACCGCGCCTGCCCCTATGATGATGCCGCAGAGGTCAATGACGTACCATTCCGGGTATTTCACCAGAACAACGACAAGACACGAAGCGAAGAATAATCGATAGAAGAACCGTTACTACCCAGTTGGATATAACAAGAGAAAACAGGGGAAGAAAGATATAAAACGACGTGTACCCGACCGCGAATAAAATGATGAGCTGGATCAGTCGTTTCTTCCAGAATTTCGCAATCAACAAGATAATGATGGTCATACCAAGGACTGTGACGAACACCCAGACCAGGTTCATCGGGTTATCGGCTTGTTCGAAGACTTCCATACCTGCGCCAATGAAAATATGCGAAAGAAGCAGGGCAAACCCGTTAATGATCACAAAAAAACATCCCATGAAAAAAATTGGTAATAACTCTTTTTTTCCTTTTTCTCTTGGTCCATCCATTTTGAAGCAAGAATGAATTTGGTCTATTTATAAAGTGTTATTTTTTGGCAAAATTCGAAAAAAAGTTATATTATAAAATATCCTTATACATATCCATTAATATTTATTAATATATATCTTTCTTATGAGGACGACGTTCGTTTTTATTCAAATATTTATTCACCATTTCAAGTGCACACAGGTTCCCACACATCGAACACGTCTTCGTATCCTCAGAGGGCGACCGTTTCGCCCGGTACTCTTTTGCTTTCGTAGGATCAATACAAAGCTCGAACATTTTCTTCCAGTCAAGAGCTTCCCGAGCGGTACTAAACGTCCTATCGATATCTCGATCAATCCCTCTCGCGAGATCAGCAGCATGCGCAGCAATCCGCGTCGCAACCACCCCATCTCGGACATCGTTCTTATCAGGGAGACAAAGATGCTCTGCCGGTGTTACATAACAGAGAAAATCAGCACCACAAAAACCAGCAAACGCCCCTCCAATGCCACCGACAAAATGATCATATCCTGGAGCAATATCGGTCACCAAGGGACCGAGAACAAAATACGGTGCTTCTTTCGTCACCGTTTTCATCACCTGTATGTTCGCTTGAATATCAGACAGCGGCATATGACCGGGACCTTCCACCATCGTCTGTACCCCGAACTTCCGTGCTTTTTCAACGAGCTCCCCGATAATGAGCAACTCCTGGAATTTCGCCCGATCATTCGAATCAGACAGAGCACCGGACCGCATCCCATCACCAAGAGAAAGCGTCACATCATATTTCTTTGCAATCTCCAAGAGATAATCGAAGTTCTTGTACAAAGGGTTCTCCAGATCATGATGAAGGATCCATGCCATATGAAACGATCCACCGCGAGAAACCATGGGAATAAGCCGCTTTTGTTTTCGCAGACGCTCCACGCTTTCTTTGGTAATCCCCACATGCACAACCGCGAAATCAACACCCTGTTTCGCCTGGGATTCAACCATGGTAAACATATCATCCTCAGTCATATCAACAATCGAGCCACGCTTCTCGATTGCCTCAATCCCAGCCTGATAAATAGGAACCGTACCAAAAGGAACCGCCACTGTTTTCAACAACGCACGACGAATCTTGTCAAGATCGCCACCTGTCGATAAATCCATCACCGCATGAGCACCAGCACCAACCGCAACCTGAGCTTTCTCAAGCTCCTCCTTCAAACTACAATGCTCCCGAGACGTCCCAATATTTGCATTGACTTTGACACGCAAACCTTTCCCGATCCCCAGTGAGCTTGGTGCATGAATCGGATTACACGGAATCACAATCTGACCAGCAGCGACACCTTTCCGAACCACATCGAGTGCAATCTTCTCGCACCGAGCAACATCCTTCATCTGCGGAGTTGTTTTCCCCTGTTTCGCCTCAGATATTTGTGTCATTTTAAACACCTAATGATTTCATCATATTAATACTTTCAATAGGACGATTTATTTGCAGATCCTCAAACGAGACAGCCCTGAAACCATAATGCTAAAAACATCATGACATATACAGAGTCTTGAAATATTTTTGTGGGCGTGGCAATGAAATCAATTCTCAAACTCTTCTCTGATCATGGGACGTTCGTCCAACCAGACGCACTCCAATATATTTCCTCAAAAGAAAACCCTGATGATTTTGCTACATTTCTCATTAACAGCCTGAGAGAATACCCGTTGTTCCTCGCTGTTGAAACCATCAAAAACATCGAAGAATCAACACAACAACTCAAAGAAAAACCAGCACCAACACCACTTCCACCCTCCTCAACACCACTCATACCCCCTGTTGAAAAAACCATCGAGAAAGAGTTCCAAAAAAAGATGCTTTCAAAAATCTACAGCGGATCCACCTTTGTCAAAGAAACGAGCGACGAGGAAGACGATGAGGAAACAGAGGATGATGAGAAACCCACAGAAGAAAAAAAACCACTGCAACCCATCGAGATAAAAACAGTCAAAGGCTGGAAACCACTCGCCAGAGACTACGAATCAGAAGTACGCATCATCAACGACATCACCGGAAAACGAACCAGCGAGGGAACCACCCAAGACTTCGTCAATTTATTCAAAGACAGATACCAAGCGATACGAAAAATCCTCTGCAGCCAACGACGAGAAATCGCACAATACATCCCTATCAACCGCATTCGAAAAACCATGACCGATGTCCAACTCATCGGCATCGTAAAAACCGTGAAAACAACACATAACGGACACCGACTCATCGAAATCGAAGACGACACAGGTTCTGCAACCCTCATGGCGCTGAAAACAAACACGGAAACAATGCAACAAGCAAATGAAATCATGCTCGATGAAGTGATCGGTGTCGTAGGAAAAATCAGCAAAACCGGTGACCTGATCATTGTTCAAAACATCATCTACCCGGATATAAAACTCCACCATGAACGCAAACGAACAGAATCACCCCTCTGCGTCGCGTTTCTCTCCGATGTTCACATGGGGAGCAATATGTTCATGGAATCAGAATGGAACATGTTCCTCCGCTGGATTAACGGGGACCTCGGGAACTCCCGACAACGAGACGTCGCAAGCAAACTCAAATATCTCGTGTTACCCGGCGATCTTGTCGACGGCATCGGCATTTACCCAAACCAGGAAAAAGAACTCACCATTAGTAATATCTATGAACAATATCAAGCACTCGCAAAGCAGTTCGAATACATCCCTGATCATATCACGGTCATCCTCCAACCCGGGAACCATGATGCCGTACGACCCGCAGAGCCACAGCCCGCGTTTGAAAAAGAGATTCGTGATTTGTTCTCAGGAAAAGAATTTATTTTCATCGGAAACCCCAGTTATTTCTCCATTCATGGAATTGAGATCCTCTCATATCATGGTCAAAGCCTCTTAGATTATTCAACAAGTATTCAATCACTAAACTACAACGAGCCAACCGAGGTCATGAAAATCATGCTCAAGAAACGACATCTGTCACCAACCTATGGGGGGTACACCCCGCTTGCCCCGGAGCATGAGGACTATATGCTCATCAGCCAAGTCCCTGATATCTTTGTGACCGGACATGTTCACACCTCCTTTATCGATAACTACCGAGGAGTCACCCTCATAAACGCGTCAAGCTGGCAGTCGCAGACCTCCTATCAAAAGATGATGAATTTCGTTCCCGATTCCGGAAAACTTCCCATCGTAGATCTAAAAACCGGGAACGCCACGACCATGGATTTCAGTAAAGCATCTGCATGACCCAAGAAAAAACATCTGTCTTTTTTTAAGTAAGAATACAAAACTTTAAGTGAGTTCCCGACATGTAGAATTTGTTTATTTTCAGAGCATGAGAAACATGGATGGGGAGTTATCCAGAGATATCGCTGCAAGCCCGGCTATGCGCGCGTATTTTAACCAGCTTCAGCACGACATCGACGCCTGCTACAAAATAGCAAATGCCGCACGAAAAACAGGCTATGACCCAGAAACAACCGTAGAAATTCCCCAAGCACTTGATCTCGCGTCACGTGTAGAACAACTGGTAGGACCAGAAGGGATAGCACCGAAAATTCGTGAAGCAACAAAACGGATTGGAAACCGGGAATTAGTCTCACTGGAAATCGCGCGAATGATCGTCGATAAGAAAACCTATACATTTAATAGCATCGAAAAAGCACTTGATCAAGCGGTACGAACAGGACTTGCCATTCTCACCGAAGGAGTCTTGGTTGCCCCGCTGGAAGGCATCGCAGAGGTACGACTCGGGCGGAACAACGACGGGACCAATTATGTTGACCTGTATTTTTCAGGACCCATCAGAAGCGCGGGAGGAACCGGTCAAGCAATGAGCGTGCTTATTGCAGATGTGATACGACGTGACCTTGGTATTGGCAGCTATGCAGCAACACAAGGAGAAATCGAGCGGTTAAAAGAAGAAATCCCGTTGTATAAAAGAGTACAACATTTACAATACCTCCCTTCTGTCGATGAAATTGATCTGATTATGAAAAACTGCCCGATCTGTATCAACGGTGAAGGAACCGAAGATGAAGAAGTCGCCGGATACCGGGATTTACCACGGGTTGGAACAAACCGGCTGCGAGGAGGAGCATGTCTCGTTATCGCAGAAGGACTCTGCCTGAAAGCACCGAAAATCTACAAACACATTAAAAAACTGAAGTTAAAAGGATGGGAATTCCTCGAGACGTTTGTAAATAAGGGAACGGATCTCACAAAAGATACGGGGGCTATCCCGACGATACCTCCGTCATCGAAATATATCGGTGAAGTAATCGCAGGACGACCAGTATTTTCGCATCCATCAAGGATAGGGGGTTTCCGTCTCCGTTACGGACGGGCACGCACCGCAGGGCTTGCGTCCACCGCGATTAACCCAGCAACCATGTTTCTGCTGGATAGTTTCATCACCGTAGGAACCCAGATGAAGACCGAGCGACCAGGGAAAGGAACCATTGGAACACCCTGCGATCAGATCGAAGGACCGATCGTGCTTCTCCAAAACGGGGATCTCATTCAGATTAACGATGTGAAAAATATCCGCAGTGATGTGAAAAAAATCATTGATCTCGGTGAAATCCTCATCCCCTTTGGAGAATTCTATCGAAAATAACGCGCTGCTCCCTGATGCATCGTATGTGTATGAATGGTGGGTGCAGGAACTCCAACAAGCAGTTGCCATTACCCCAACGAGTTTTGCCACCAGCGATGTAAGTGAAGCAGACGGTCTGCTTCAACAGAAAATCGACGAGGATTATGGACGACACGTTGATGTGCATCATCCCTTACCACAGGAGGCGTTCGCACTCGCAGAACGATATCATGTCCCCTTGCATCCTGATTATAACCTCTTCTGGCATGACCTCCCGATAGACGATGTCGTAAAACTAATAACCTATGTAAAAGAACACGGAAAACTCCTGGTCGAGAATGAAGAGCAGCTTCTCCTTCCGAACAACCCCGAGATTAAAAACATCCTCATTGAACTCGGCGCGCTCCACAAACAACGAGAAGGATCGTTTCTGTTCGATCACTATACATACCCGCTGATCCGCTGTTGCGGCCTTGACATCAAGCAAGGACAGCTCGTACCAACAGACCGGTGGGTTCTGCCTACAAAAGGAGAAACAACGTTATCTTTCGTATCAAAACTCGCAGGAGTACAGATACGCGCTCGTGGACCATTCCGCATCGGAACACGTATGGGACGACCAGAAAAAGCATCCCCTCGAAAGATGCGACCACCACCACATGTGCTCTTCCCGCTCGGGGATTATGGGGGAAACCAACGACTGGTGAAGACCGCTGCGGAGAATGTTACCATCGAAGTTGAGGTAGGGAAACGACGATGCACGAAATGTGATAAAACCACATTCCATCTGGTATGCACCTGTGGCGCTCATACCGAAGTAATTGAAGGAAAACTAGAGAAGCAGATGATTAATCTGTCCGAGGAACTTGAGAGAGCACAGAAGAATGTCAAGGAACATACCCTTCCAGAGACGATCAAAGGCGTCATAGGAACGATATCGAAACACAAAACCCCAGAGCCCTTAGAGAAAGGGATTCTACGTGCAAAACATAATGTCTACGTGTTTAAGGATGGGACGATCCGGTTCGATATGACGGATGCACCATTGACACATTTCAAACCAAAAGAAATCGGTGTCCCGTTGAAAAGAGTCAGGGAACTTGGCTACACAAAAGACTATCTGGGCAAGGAGTTGGAAAACGAGGACCAGATCTGTGAACTGAAAGTGCAGGACGTCGTCGTCAGCACCGCGTGTGCCGATTATTTTATACAAGTATCAAAATTTATTGATGATTTATTGACAAAGTTTTATGGTATTGATCGGTTCTATAAGGTGAAGAAAAACCAGGATTTAGTCGGTCATTTGGTCGTCGGGCTTGCACCGCATACCTCTGCAGGTGCTCTGGGGCGAATCATTGGGTTTACTACTGCACAA
>CAWIEM010000012.1:0-18781 GCA_963835145.1 uncultured Thermoplasmata archaeon | reverse complement strand
TCATCTTGTTTCTAATGAAAAATATCCCGTGTTCAACCCTGAAGAGATTTCTGAGAAGGACGAGGTAGGGGAATACCTCCTGACTAGGGTCATTGAAGATACCAACGAGATTCTTAAGGTCACAAAGATTACTCCAAAAAAAATCTGTATCTACACATCTCCAGAATGGAAACAAAAAATTTTCAGGAAAGCTTTACAGCTTGCTGCTGAAAATCAATTCAATGTTGGCCTGATGATAAAAGACACATTGACAGATCCATCGATGAAACCACTCGGTCAACAAGTGTCTCAATTTGTATCAAAAATTGGCGGTGAGATAAAAATGTTCAGTGAAATAGACCGTGAACGATTCCTTATTCCCATAAACGAAAAAGACCATCTCCACAACGCAAAATTATATCTCAAAGAAGTGTTTAGCTGTGAGGTGGAAATCTACAGTGCCGACGATATAAACCTTTATGACCCGGCAAAGAAAATAAAGTTTGCGACTCCCTTACGACCCGCAATCTATATCGAATGAAAAGGAAGGTTATGCCAAAGAGATTTGTTCGAATGTGTCCAGAATGTAACAGCACTGATACAAAACCGGACATGTCAGCAGACTCCTACTCCAAGGGTCTTTTAAATCAATGGCAATGTAACACCTGTGGTCATACCGGGTTATTTTTCCCTGAATATACCCAAGAGGATCTAAAAAAGATAAGAGAAAAAAAATAAAGAAGAAACCTTTGTTACTTTCGTTTTCTCCATTTGATAAAGATAACTGCACTAATTATCGAGAAAACGATCACAAGGCCTATCATGACCAGTGTAAGGGTTATTGGGAACGAAATAACTTCTACAGGGAACACCTTAGATTCCGCTGAATTTCCTGCGATATCGGTAACGTTGATCTTAAACTCGTAATAGCCATCCCCTTCTGCAGCTGAATATTCCCATTCAAAAGGGGAAGCTCCCAGTGTGTCTCCGTATACAGTCCAGTTGCTCCAATTCGAGTTATCCTCAGAAAAACGATAGTACAATGTAACTTCTTTAATACCGCTACCATCTTGATCAATGACAAGTCCGGATACTGTAAAGTTATATGACAAACTTATTTCATTTTCCACTGAAGGGATATCAATAGTTCCATTCGGTTCAGATGTGTCTTTTCGGAAACTGATTGCCTGGTTATTACTGGTAACATTCAACGTGTTTCCCAGTGTATCATTGATCTTGAAATACAGGTAATAGACCTCACCTTCATTCATTTGAGCCCAATATTCTTCTTTTAAACTCCAGGACTTGTTATAGGTACTCGCATTCACGTCAGTCGCAATGGTGATCCATAAAGTTTCAAAATTCGGACGATATTGAATAGTATCTAAACGGAAATCATCTTCGAATAGTACAGAGTACGTTAATGCCTCCTTGAACCACAAGGTGTCTCCTGAGAAGCTCGGTAGATCAGGGATTTTCCAGTCATATAAAAACGAGACGTCCCCTCTTGCTGGGAACGATTCGTTGTTACTTGCGTTATCAGTGGCAACGGTGCAGACTTCAAAATACCCACCATGTTGTTTTGAGTTGCTTGTGAAATTGAATTTCCAGTGTGGTGATTTTTTAGTAGAATATGCGAAATAGACCCAGTTCCCTGTGAATTTCCCCGTAGATGAATAACGATAGTATAGTTCCACCTTTTGTATACCACTGGCATTGGTTCCATTATCAAAGGATGTAGCGTTTATCCATATGAATTTTACGGATGCGTTATACCGCGGTTTCATTGATGATTTTATGACATAAGAACTTGGAGGGTTGATATCTCCTTTTTTTTCGAAGGATTTTGTTGCAGTGTTTCCCGCGAGGTCTTTAATGCTGAATATGATGTGATTTAAGGATGTAATATTAGCATAATCAGGTATTGCAGAAATATTTGCAGTAATATTTTGTACCTGCGTTGTCCCATTTGTTCCAGAACATCGAGCCGAAAAGGTGTTCGAATTTGTTATATTATTAAGGATATATTGGAGAGTATATTGTGCTGAATTAACAAGCAATCCCGTGTCATTATCCTTAACTTTGATGCTAATCCTAGGAACAACAGTTCCATTATTAAATGGTGGAGTGGTCGAAGGGTATAGATATGGCGGAATAGCGTCTTTCGTAAAGATTATTTTCCAACTAAGGAGACGAGGATTATCGGTGGAAATATTTTTAGTTGTGAAATCCGCGCGTAATAAAAGAGTCCGGGGAAGCGTTATTGGAAGTATAGTCCCATTTTGTAAATCCCTGAGAATATTATTATTTTCATCAAGGAGTTTATATGTAATGCCACTGATCGTCTTGTTATAGATCGCATATGCATAAAATCGATTCCACGAAAATGACCCAGGCAGTGTAATAGGAATGGATGTTATACTCCCTTCTATTTGTGTTGAGGGAGCCTTGTATGACCCAATACTATACAAGCGACCGTCTTCATCTGCAACAAAGAGCAATCCATTTGATACAATAGGAGAACCAAGAATCGGGCTATTTTGGTTTCTCCCACCCCCAATTTTATAAAATGTAGTAAAAGAAAATCCTGTTTTTTCACCAGTCGCAGCAGTGAGAGCGATAATTTCTAAACCATCCACAGAGGGTGTCCCTATATATATGTTGCCATTTGCATACACAGGAGAAGAAATCAAACTTTGGGGTGAAAGAATCATAGAACGAATATATACCGATTGAGACCAAAGTTCTGTACCATTTGAGGCATGAAATGCAAAAAGTGTCCCATCGGGGGATGCAACATACAAGACATCGTCAAATATCGTTGGAGTTGAATCGCCTATATTTTTAAACTGTTGAATGGAGCTACAAATCGTTTTATTCCAGACACTATCCCCGTTTGTTAGATTCAGCCCATAGATATTTGTTTTTAACGATCCAAGGCTTTGTGAGGTAGCGATGACAAACACCATGTTATCATAAATCACAGGTGAAGTATGACCAATGGCACCGATTTTTTTACTCCAGAGTGGTGTTCCATCGAGGCTGAATGCAAAAAGACTTTGGTTATTGGAGGAGTCACATCCAGCGATAACAATATCAGACGAAAGAGATACTGCAGGGGTTGAATAACTCGGTGCTGACAGCTCTTTTTGCCATGTACTATTTCCAGTTTCTAAATCTAGAGCCAATAACTTATTGTTCGTATATCTATTACTTTCATCAATGTAAGCACCATTATCGCCACCCCATGAGGTGATGAAGATTTTATCCCCAGCGACAACGGGAGATGAGAAGTAACAAATTGCAGTAATACCATTTGAAAAATCCCATAATGGGGTTTTCGAAATATTCTCTCTTCGAAGGGCGTAAATATGATTTATGAAACCGCCCTTATCCATTTGCCCTGTTGCTATGATAATTTTGTCTTCAGTTACCGCAGGTGAATTAACAATGTCATAATCAAAGTTATGGGACGAGGTGCGATTTTGAATAGACTCCCTGCTTACTCCCGAAGCAAGTTCCATGTTGTATTGATAAATAGTTCTGCTATTATTCGATACAATGTAGACTTTTCCATTTCCGATGACAGGGTTACGGAATCCACCTCCAACATTTTCATCGTACCAGTATAATGTATCAGTTGATGAAGGACCTGATGCTATTGTTGCTCGGTTGTTTTCTGAGTTGAATCCAAACATTGGCCATTCGCCTTGTATTTTTGAGATAGTTATTATGCTATTCGCGATAAGGACCTTATTTTTTTTATCTACTCTATAGGAGGTATTAAATGAATCATGCCATTGACCTGATTCTTGCCAGGTTATCGCCCAGTTGAATATTCGTGGGGTGATTATGGGTGAATTTGATTTCATTATTGCTTTAATCTTTAATTTATCAAAGGGTATTGCATTTAGATAAACGGGTGGATGAGTAAATCCATTGGAGTTATTACTTTCAGGATTATTCAAAAAATATTTATCCGGAACTGGAACATATTTATTACTACTATATTCATAGAGAAGCTGGTATCTAATTGATGCTTCCTCATTTTGATAATCATCCCAGGTAAGTATTTCCCAGTAATATCCATTAAAATGAGGTGAGATATCTTTTGGAATGATAGGGTTTTTTGTCTCTACAGATCCTCCTCCAATTGTTTTAAATCCCTTTTCACCCGTCGAATTAAGTTGAATATAATCGGTCGAGAGAGAACAGGGTGATAAATGAATACGGTTAAGGGATGCGACAACACAGATATCAATATAGTTCTTCGCATCTAATGCGTATGCAATATCACCATGGGTTATATTCCGAGAAAATCTAAGATTATTTCCACCAATTTTTATCCCAAGATTTTGCCATGCACCATTTATGAATCTACTTGAATTCCAAAAATAGAATTTAATGATTGCATTATCGGTTGCTTTTCCATACCAAGAAACACCAATCTTGTCAATAACGTCTGCAGTGCTAAGCAGTTGAAATCGAAAATGTTGAATGACAAAATGGTTTATCCATGTAGCATCCCATGTTGCATTTTTTTTATTCAATGTCTTAATATTACCAATCATACTTTTATCAAAAATGAATTCTTGGGAGACGTGAGATATTGGAGAAAATAGGTTCCAGTTTGGAAGAAAAAACATCGTTCTATAGGAGTAAGCATAATGATTAAAATTATCAGCAAAATCATACGTGCGGTAATTTACAACATTTTTTATTAACTCTATAGACCCATTTACACGAGTAGTGTCATTAAGTGTAAGACCCGTTGAATCATTAAAGGTATCTTCCCATATTCCCTCTCCACTATCCATTATCGGTAATGCAATAACATTTGGAAATAATACTCCCATGAGCAATATGAAGATAAGAGCTGTTATAATCGATTGTCTAATCGTAACTTTTAAACGCATGTTTTATCTCCATATATAAATTTTTTTTATTTATATTACTTTTGGCTTTTTAAATCCTTTGGGATGTTGTTTTAAATATTAGTGATATCTTATGATATTTTTATACCAAAGGTTTATATATTAGTTTTGGAACTGTTTTTTGATTGAGTACATCCCAATTTGTTATCTTCTTCTTCCTTAAAAAGTTTATTCTTTAACGACTTAAAAAAATATAGCTCATCACTGGACTATTAATTGAATGTCCATTACATTCGTTCCTGTCAACCCAGTCTGAAGACTATCACCTAAAGCAAAGAAAAAAGCATAGGAGTTGTTTTCTTTTAAAAAACGAGAGGGATTCAACTTTTTTTTCAGTGCACGAGCAAGTGTAAAACCATCAGCGAGAGCACCAGCACCAATGCTATTCCCATCGATTCCATCGGTAGCAAACGAAGCGATAACTGCATCGGTGCCTGCAATCTCCTCCACACAACTAAGCACTAATTCTTGATTCCGTCCACCAATGCCATTCCCACGAACCCTCACGGTTGACTCACCACCGATGATAAATGCAGCAGTTTCTTTTGAGAGACTCTTCTTTACTCTGTCGAGTACATATCTGCCAAGAACCTTCGCCTCTCCAGTCATTGACGTCGACAGAAGTTTTGTCTCATACCCAAGCTCTTTTGCTTTCGCTATAGCACATTGGCATGCACGTTCATTATTTGCTATGATAAAATTAAATACTGTTTCAAACACGGGATCATTTTCTTTAAGAGTCTCAGAAATACGCCCAGCGATTCCTTCTGTAATAACTGTTCTTACCACTGCTGGAATAGTCGTCCAAAGCTCATATTGTTTTAGGATTTCTCGTGCATCAGAAAACGTAGTCGGATCAGGAGATGTAGGACCAGAGGCGATCGAAGAGATCGGATCATGCACGATATCGGAGATAATAAGAGAAACGATAACTGCTTTTGTATATTGAGTAAGTTGCCCACCTTTTACCAAAGAAAGATGTTTCCGAATCGTATTCAATTCATCAATACTTGCACCCGAACGTAACAGCAGATCGATCGTTTTTTGTAGATCATTGAGTGGAATACGAGGCTTACAGAATAACGCAGATCCGCCACCAGATATGAGCACGATCACGCAATCGTTCTCACTACACTGGCCTAAGAGATCAAGGATTTTTTCCGCACCATGGATACTGCCTTCATTCGGAAGAGGATGTCCCCCAATAATAACCTCTATTGAATGATTTGTAATTATCGCAGATGGATCATTGGTTATTACAACACCTTTTGTTACAGTCACCGCATCGCAGATTGCTTGTGCCATACCCACGCTTGCCTTCCCAAAACCCACAACATACAGATGATCAAAAGAGGAAAGGTCAATAGTTTCCGATGCAAATACCAGCTGCGTGCCGCAAAAGACATCTTTCACAACACGAGAGGGTTGTACTGCATCAACTGCAGCAGTCAGCATATCAAGGACATCCTTTCGTTTCTGCTGAAGCACCGGTGTTTGACCATTCAAGACCAGATCATCATAATTCTTAAACAACATACTTCCAAAACAATCATTTCCCAAAATCAAGTTGTCGCATCAGATTTCGCCGCATCTTCCGATCGCTGGAAAAACCTTTCATCATCCGCTTGGTCATATTATAATATTTCAGCACCTCTTTAACATCCTTATTCTCCACACCAGAACCCCTAGCGATCCGTTTTATCCGTGATGCCTGGATAAGCTCCGGGTTCTCTCTCTCCTCATTTGTCATTGAATCCATAATAATCCGGAATTTCTTCAGCTTATTCTGCGTCTCATCCATATCTACATTTTTCAATTTCCCAGACATACCGCCAGGAAGCATCTCTGCGATCTTCGACAACGGACCCATCCCAGAGATCATATTCATCTGTTCATACATGTCATTCAGATTGAATTTGCCGGACATGAGTTTTCGCGCAGTTTTCTCCGCATCCTTTCCTTTTAGGCTTTCTTCAGCACGTTCTAGCAAGGATTTAATATCACCCATACCTAAAAGTCGTGAGATAAAACCAGAGGGATCAAACTTCTCAAAATCAGCGGAATGCTCACCAGTTCCCACAAACACGATCGGCGCACCAACCTCAGCAGCAGCACTCAACGCACCACCACCTTTGGCTGTCCCATCAAGCTTCGTCAGAACAATACCGGTGATACCAATTGCATCATTAAAGGCTCTAGCCTGTGGGCCAGCCTGCTGACCCATTGCTGCATCCATCACCAGAAGCTTCTCATCTGGTTTAATCGCCTTAAAAATATTCTTCATCTCAGAAATCAAATCATCCTCTAGTTTATGACGTCCGGATGTATCAACAATAATCACATCAGCGATCCGCTTGAATTTATTAAGACCTTCCTTGATGACATTCACCGCATTTTTCTCGTTTTTATCCCCATAGAACAAGACCTCGACTTGCTCAGATATTTGCTTTAATTGTTCGTAGGCTGCTGGACGGTGAACATCACCAGCAATCAATGCAGGCCGAAGCCCTTTTCTCTTAAAATACGTGGCCAACTTCCCACAACTCGTGGTTTTCCCTTGACCGTACAACCCAACCATCATGATGACCTGCTTTCGGATCGCAAGCTCCCGTGACGCTCCAACAATACGAACCAGCTCATCGTAGACAATGTGAATAACATGCTCCCGGTTCGTCATTCCTGCAGGTGGTTTTTCCTCAAGTGCACGCTGCTCAATTTTTTTGGAGAGCTCAAGAACAAGTTTGACGTTGACATCTGATTGTAACAATGCTCGTTGGATGTCTCGTACGACTTCTTTTACAAGCTGCGCATCGACATGTACCGCGTTTGCGATTTTTTTAATTGTTCGTTTCAGCGAATCTCCAAGATTATCAAGAACCATAGGAATCTTATTTGTGACATAGAACAAGGGAGATTAAAAGGTATCGTCATTTGGTTTTTCCAGACATTTTCCACAAATATATATACAATTATCGATATTGAGTAACCGAGGATGATACAAAATGAATACCATAAAAAAGCTCATTGGAGTAGTAATAGTAAACCTCTTTCTTGCTTCGAGTTTTAGCGGATGCGTTCAGCAACCAGGACCCGGCAGTAATATCATTATTATCCCTTCTGTAAACAATCTACATTCAGATAACCCAAAATCTATGATAGCATCATATTACTCTTCTGAAGAAGTAACAATCAATGCGCAGACGCCGCAATACAGTCTTCCGTTAGATTTCTCAACAATCGAAAATTTTAATACTGTTGATGATGTATTCAATCTTACGAATCAACAGAAGGAACTGCTGAAAAACAACGGATTTTTTGTCAGAGATTTAGGCGAAGAGAATGATACGACTGGACCATACACCTATTTAAAAAATCATGACATCCCTATTTTCGTCACCTCTGATACACTCCTGCATCTCTATCATATTCTGTTTGATCAAACATTGAAAGGAATCGAAGAGCGGGAATTTTTCGACAATATTCTTGACCTCAGCAAAGCATTATTTGATAAATCAAGACAAGACTACGATACAATTTTAGATCCTGATTTAAAGGAAGCAGCTAGACGAAACGTTGGTTTCTTTGGCGTCACCTTATCTCTTTTACATGCACCAACAGATCAATATAACAATTCAGAGAACATAAAAACCGTTTCATTCTCCATTCCTAACTACATCAGCGACAATGTAACCGAAGAACTCTCCTTCATCGAAGCACATGAGGGGTTCCTGGATAGCCCGATCTTCCATTACACAGAGGATTACTCTCAATACAAACCCCGTGGACATTACACCCAATCAGAAAAACTCAAACGATACTTCAAAGCGATGATGTGGTACGGACGAATCGCGTTCTTACTACGTGGTAGTGATATAATAAGTGAAAAAGATGCGAAAATCGCGACTATCCAAGCATGCCTCATCTCAACTGCATTGCCTTCTCTCACAATAAACGATGAACCTCTTGAAAAACTTTGGCAGAGAGTCTATGTCGTTACTACATTCTTTGTCGGAACCGCTGATGATCTCATCCCGTTTGAGTATCTCACTAGCATCAAAACCGTGTTCGGAACACAGTTCAACACCACAGAATTTACAAATGAGACAAAAATGTTGGACTTCTTGGGAACATTAGCACAACTTCGAAGCCCACAAATCTATGGGGGGACAGGGAACGTTGGAATTCAACCACCATTTACAAAAGAACAACTCTATGAGGTACTCGAAAAAACAAAGGGGATGCGACTTATGGGTCAGCGATTCATTCCCGATTCATATATGTTTCAAAATTTAGTTTTCCCAACCACTGGCCAATACACAGGCGATGGAACACCATTTACTTATGGAATGGGACAACGAATCATGCCGCGAGGGCTTGACATCATGACACTCCTTGGTTCAACAAGAGCACGGGAGCTCCTCAATGCCGAGGGTGATACACAATATGAGTTCTATGACCGGCAGATAGAAAATCTCTCAGCACACTTTTCTTCGTTGAATGTGACCGAATGGAATCGAAACTTGTACTGGAGCTGGCTATACACTCTAAAGCCACTGCTCAACAAGTTTGATACAAAGTATCCCTCATTCATGCAATCTAACGCATGGGCGGATAAAGAGCTCCAAACAACGCTTGCATCATGGACGGAACTGAGACATGATACGATCCTGTATGCAAAACAGAGCTATACCCCGAGAATTACATCCATTCCACCTGAGGAGAAACCTGTTGTTGGTTATGTCGAACCAGTCCCTGAGTTTTATGCACGGATACTTGCGCTGACAAAGATGACAAGAACAGGGCTCACCGATCTTAATGTTTTGAATCAAACAGAAACGAATCGTCTATACAATTTCGGAGTGGTACTCGAACGATTACTCAATATTTCAAAGGATGAACTCGAGGGAAAAGAACTGACTGATGACGATTATACGTTTATTCGAAACTTTGGTGAGCAACTTGATAGTATTGTCACCGGTGTGAATAACCAAGGAAAAGAAACCACCATTATCGCTGACGTCCACACCGATACGAATACTCACCAGGTGCTTGAAGAAGGTGTTGGTTACGTTGATCTGATTGTCGTTGCATATAAATGCCCTGATGGTAGAATCATTTTAGGCGCAGGTCCGGTGTTCAGCTACTATGAATTCAAACAACCAATGTCGAATCGTTTGACGGATGAGCAATGGAAACAACAGTTGGAGAACGGACAACAACCAGACCGACCTTCGTGGACAAGTAGCTTTGTTGCTGAATAAATAGTTAGACGTATAATTTGAGAGCAGGGATTAACCTGCTCAAATCTTTCCCTTCAATGACAACATCAGCACACTTTACCACACAGGCATCCTCTGGATTAAATGCAATTCCAAGTCCGCAGGTCTCAAGCATCGGAATGTCAAAACACGAATTCCCAACCGCTGCACATGCTTCCAATGGAAGATGCAGTTTCTTCGCCAGAGCTTTGACGTTTTTATCTTTATGCATGAGTTCAACATGAAGGACACCTTCGCCAGTCAATCGTCCATCGTTACCAACTTTTACTTCATTTGCATACGCATAATCAATCCCAAGATCATGAGCAACCTTTTCTGCTAAAATGTCAAGACCAGCACTTACAATTGCAGTGTGAATGTGGCGTTCCTTCAGAAACGAAATACATTCTTCTGCACCCTTGATAAAGGGAATCGTATACAATATATCCTGAACGGTGTCCTTCTTCACTGATTTTCCATTCTTTTTCCAAAGAGAAACATCCCTTCTGATGAACTCCAAATAATCGATATCTCCCCGAAGATACGTCATGATAGAACGTTCATTGGTTGTCCCAAAGTGTTCATGAATGTATCGCCAGGAACTCACCGTATCAAGGAGAACGCCATCCATATCAAAAAAAACGAGTTTGATGGTCTCTCTGTTTTTTTTCATGAGAGAAGATGGTTCTTTGTGTGTGCGGTAACATGGATAATTGCAGGTCGATTTCATTCGGGGAAAATCATGTAACATCCCCTATAAATACGTTTATACTCATAGAAAAATCGACATTATACGTCTATATGATTTTTCAAAAGAATGTAGCCTTTGTTCAGAAGAGTTAAGTTTATGAAAGTCTCATGAATACACCCGGTTTATGAAAAATCTTGCGGTTGGCATCTTCCATGACGAGGAGCTCGGTCGAGTGTTAGGGAAAAAAGGAACAGAAAGCGATATTGCGATGTTCAATAGAAAGACCGAGGAATATATTTTCACGTTTCTTTCTCCAGTGGTGGATAAATTAGCAGCAAAAAGTCAAATTATGTCAAGTATTGATGCCGCGCTGCTGTCAGTTCAGAAGATGACTCCTGAAGTAGGGGAGACAATTCTGATGCTTGACTCGTTTGGCATTTCTCAAGGTATCGTGATCGTTCCCCCATACACAGATCTAAACCCAATAAAAGCCCTTATGAAAGGTACATCGCTTGCATCATTTCTTATCAAAGAACGCGACTGCTCAAGCATCCTAGGATTTTTAAATGAAATTACGCCCCAACGAAAACTTACCGATCGTCCAATGGTTACTGTTGACCATTCATTCAGTGTAAAAGGAGTAGGTGAAGTCGTCTTAGGATTTGTTAAAAAAGGCATCCTACGGAAACACGACAGCCTTCTCCTGCTACCCGCAAATAAAGAAGTTGTTGTACGTTCGATTCAAATACAAGATAAAGAAGTTGATGAAGCAGAAGCAGGGTCCCGGGTCGGCCTTGCCATTAAAGGAGCTACTGCTGAAGAAATGAAACGAGGCTCACTCCTTTGTCCAGCAACGAGCGCAACTCTTACAACAACCATCTCTCTTTCATTTACACACAACCGGTTTTATACCGAACGCATCAAAGAAGGTCTCTTCCATGTCACCGTTGGGATGCAGACCGTTCCTGTAAACGTAACCAATGTTCACAATGGTTCACTTACATTGGGATCAGAAAAACCTTTAGTGTACACCCCCGATGATACGTTCCTGCTGATGAATCTCAATGCAAAGAAGCTTCATATTATAGGACATGGAAAAGCAATAACATGCTCGTAAGATATTCCTTCTGTTTTTTATCCTCTAAGGCTAAACATTTATTAAGTACGTTACATACTCTATTATAGAGAAGAAATCTATGAAAAACCTCCATAAAACATTAGGTAAGAAATTGCTTGTCATCCTAGTAGTCGGATTTGGGTTCATTTTCGGTCCATCAATCACCGCACAAATGTCTCTTTCTCAGGACAATATACTGAACAAAAAAAATGTTTATTTGGCTGATAACATAAGCCCATCGGTCTATGATCTACTGATTATTGCTCCACAAAAATTTGTCAACGCCTTACAACCACTTATCACCCATAAGAACAACGTTGGAATTCGAACACACCTTGTCACCCTTGATGAAGTGTATCATCAAATGTTCTGGCAGGGACGAGATGAACCTGAAAAAATAAAATTTTTTATAAAAACCGCTAAGCAAGAATGGGGAGTTCGGTATGTCCTTCTTGTTGGAGGAAGAAGTAGCCAGTTTCAACCGACCTGGTATTGTCCTGTAAGATACGTCAGCATGGTTGAGGATTGGGATGTTGACTATCTGAGTGATTTGTATTTCGCTGATATTTATGATGCAGGCGGAAATTTTTCCAGTTGGGATAGTGATAACGACGGCATTTACGGAGAATGGTATCCAGGGGAAACCGCCCAGGATACGAATATTGATCTAATTCCTGATGTCGCAGTCGGTCGTCTTCCCTGTCGTAGTGAACGGGAAGTAAAAATCATGGTTCAAAAGATCATCACCTATGAGACGACTGTGTTCAACCAACCATGGTTCACCACCATGCTTGTCGCTGCGGGGGATACCTACCCGGAGTCTCAAAATGCAAATTGGACTGGATATGAAGGTGAATATTACGGTGATCGTGCCATTGAAAATATGAGTGGGTTTACATCAATCCGATTATATACCTCTGATGGATCGTTCGCAAACAAAAAAGACGTGATGAGAGAATTCCGGAATGGATGGGGATTTGTATACCTTGTCGGCCATGGCAGTCCAAAGCAATGGGGGAACAATGCTCCGAACGGTACACAGTTTATTCAAGGACCAAATAGCAATGATATGTGGCGTTTTCGAAACAAAGATAAACTCCCAGTCTGTGTTGTGAGTGGTTGTCATAATAGTCAGTTTGATGTTTGCTTGAGACGATTGTTTAACGCCTCTGCCCGATGGAAACAAGAATATATCCCGGAATGCTGGAGTGAACGCATACTCAGGGAACCAACAGGTGGTGCGATCGCAGCTCTTGGATGTACAGCGCTTGGGTACACAAAAGAAGATAAAACATCTTTTAAGGGTGGTATCAATGAACTTGAAGGTGCGTTTTTCTATGCTTACGGTCAAGATCATGTGACATTACTCGGTGATACGTGGGCTGCAGCAATTACATGGTATACGCAAACCTATCCAGTGGATTGGAATTCATCTGCCTGGAGCGACTCATGGATTGATACGAAGGTCATGCAGTCCTGGGTATTGCTTGGGGATCCCAGTCTTAAAATCGGCGGCTATCCACTGTAATCTTACTTTTTTCTCCAAGACGTAAGGAATAGTTTTAAAAAGGGTGTTCTCCTTACCTTCTGCCATGTCCTTACCATTAGATGTCCTAGAAAAAGCAGTGAACCAAAAATTACTACTTCTCTTAAAGGATGGAAGACACATCGAAGGCAAACTTTTAGGGTATGACGAATATATGAACCTGGTGCTCGATGAGGTCGAAGAAACGAAGGACGAGACCAAGCGCCGACTTGGGAGAATTATCCTGAGAGGCAGTAACGTTGTCAGTATTTCCTTTATATAATAGAAAAGCATATATAGGGGTTATTACTATTTATTAAATGGAAGGAATTGGGCTGGTAGTTGTTATTTTGTTAGAGTGCATCCCATCCCCTCCTAGTGAGGCCAGCCGTCCTTCCCTTTTATTCAACCTGTACTAAAGTTTTAGTATATCGTATTCTTTTTGCAGACACGAGATTATGGGACGACATGTGAAGGTTCAACGAGGCAAGACACTTCGCTGTAAAGGATGGAAACAAGAAGCAATCTTACGAATGCTGGAAAACAACCTTGAGAACGCAGAGATACCAGAGGAACTTATTATCTACGGTGGCACCGGAAAAGCAGCACGGAACTGGAAATGTTACGATGCGATTGTTGAGTCACTAAAAACACTAAGTAACGATGAAACCCTCATGATCCAATCAGGAAAACCAGTTGCCGTTTTTCAGACATGGACGACCGCCCCACGAGTACCTTATTGCAAACTCAAATCTTGTACCACACTGGAGTACCTGGGAACATTTCAGAGAACTCGAACAACTTGGATTAACCATGTACGGACAGATGACCGCGGGATCCTGGTGTTACATTGGAACCCAAGGGATTATCCAAGGAACCTATGAGACGTTTGCTGCCTGCGCACAGAAACATTTCAAGAATAACCTTAAAGGAAAAATTGTTCTTACAGGTGGTCTTGGCGGTATGGGTGGCGCACAACCACTCGCGGTTACGATGAACCATGGTGTCTGTCTTGCTGTTGAGTGCGATGAGAAACGTATCAATCGACGTATCAAGGCAGGGTTCTGTGATAAAAAAGTCAAGGATATCGACGAAGCAGTCGAACTTGTAACAAAAGCGAAGAGCGAAGAAACACCGTTCTCAGTTGGTGTTCTAGGCAATTGCGCTGATATCCTGCCAAAGCTTGTGAAAGACGGATTCAAACCAGATGTTGTCACCGATCAGACGTCTGCTCATGATGAATTAAATGGATACGTACCTTCTAATTATTACGGGAATTCTCTGAAAGAGGCATTCGTATTACGAGCGAAGAATCCAAAGAGATATATCCAGCAATCCATGGAGAGCATGAAACAGCATTGTAAAGCGCTACTTGATTTTCAGAAAAAAGGATCAGTTGTGTTTGATTATGGGAATAATCTGAGAGGCCAGGCCTTAAAAGCTGGATTGAAGAACGCGTTTGAATACCCCGGATTTGTCCCTGCGTATATTCGACCGATGTTCTGTTTAGGTCGAGGACCATTCCGCTGGCTTGCGCTAACTGGGAATCCAGAGGATATTATGAAAACAGATAAAACGGTCATGAAGATGTTCCCGGAAGATAAGGTCTTGACGAACTGGATTAAACTTGCAGAGAAGCACCTTGCATGGGAGGGTCTGCCTGCTCGTGTCTGCTGGCTTGGATATGGAGAGCGAGCACTATTTGCACTTGCTATTAATAAAATGGTACGAGATAGTGAAATCGGTCCTGTAGCAATCACACGAGATCATCTCGACAGCGGGAGTGTTGCATCGCCTTACCGAGAAACGGAAGCAATGCGAGATAAAAGCGACGCGATTGCAGACTGGCCACTCCTCAACGCACTCTTGAACTGTGCAGCTGGAGCGGATAGCATTCATATCCATAATGGTGGCGGCGTCGGCATCGGTCTTTCCACGCACGCGGGCATGGTTGTTGTGTGTGATGGAACAAAAGAAACTGATGAACGTATCAAACGAGTTTTTACCACTGACCCTGGGATGGGTGTCGCACGACATGCGGATGCAGGGTATAAAGAAGCAATTAATCTTGTTAAGAAAACAGATATTCGTATACCTATGATAAAGAAATAAAGAAACGTATAAACAAGAGAAGACCTACTCGTTTAGTTTAAACTGCCTACGATTTTCTCAACCTCATGCAGAATTTCACAGGATTTTACAAGATCTTTCATTCTCGTATGATCTGGGTACAGAGGTCGGTCTTCATCTAAGAACTTCACGTATTTTCTGATGACGTCTTTTGCCTTGGCGACTCCTTTGCCGAATTTGTAGTCTCGGAAGTCAAGTGCTTGTGCAGCAGCCATAAATTCAATACCAAGAATACCATATGCGTTGTCAAGTATCTGAAAATTCTTAATCGCCGTATTCATCCCCATGGAGACGAAATCTTCTTGATCAGCAGCAGCAGGAATCGATTGGATAGATGCAGGAGCTGAGAGAATCCGTTGTTCAACGATGAGCATATCAGCCGTGTATTGACTCAGCATCAGCCCAGAGAACATCCCCGCACCTTTTGTTAAAAATGCGGGAAGCCCAACGTTCAACGCGGGGTTATTGAGCCGGTTCATTCTTCGTTCAGACATGACAGAAACCATCGTGATCGCGATACCAGCCATATCCATCGGTAATGAGACTGGTGTCCCTTGGAAGTTCGCGCCAGAAAGCTGCAGGTTTTGATCCGGGAAGAAAATCGGGTTATCCCCAACCCCATTCAACTCGATTTCAACCTGAGATCGTGCGTACGCAAGAGCATCATGGGCAGTACCAATCACTTGAGGTGTCGACCGCATCGAATATGCGTCTTGTATTTTACATTTCATCTTCCCTTCAATAAGATCGCCACCTTCGATCAGTTTCTGGATAGCCTTTGCGCTTCGCACCGCACCAGCGAATCCTCGCACTTCATGGATTTTCACATTATACGGTTTCATATTCGCCTTTAATGCTTCAAGAGACATCGCAGCTGCGATCTCCGCTTGTTTCAGCCAGTTATTTGCATCATATAAGAAAATAGCACTCATGGCCGTGAGGAGGTTCGAACCGTTAATAATCGCGAGGCCATCTCGTGCTTGTAAACCTGGAATAGGAATGCTTGCTTTCTTCAGGGCATCTCTTCCATCAAACAGTTCTCCCCGATAATATGCTTTCCCTTCGCCCATCATAAGCAGAGCGATTTGTGCCATGGGTGCAAGATCACCACATGCACCTACCGATCCTTTCTGGCAGACATAAGGGGTGACACCTTTATTTAACATTTCAACAAGCGTTTGCGTAATATCATGGCGACACCCGGAATTACCATGCGCGTGTACATTCACCCGTGCCAGCATCGCCCCACGGACATACTCAAGAGGAGCAGGCTCCCCGATCCCTGCCGCGTGATTATAAATAAGGTACTTCTGGAATTCTTTCATCTGATCAGTATTCAGCACTACTTCAGAGAACTCACCGATACCAGTATTCACCCCGTACATGATCTCATGTGCTTTTATTTTATTCTCAAGCATCGTACGACACGCTTTAATCCGCGTAAGAGCATCAGGATGAAGTTTTATGTTTTCGTTCTGTCTTGCGACTTGAACTAGTTTTTCAATGCTTAATCCAGACCCGGTGATAACAACGGCCATCGAAAAGCCTCCTTTTTTATGTGAAAAGCAGTACGGGTATAAAATAAGTAGGTATTAAGTTTCCCGCTGATTCTCCCTTTAAACCAAGAATAATAATTTTAAAGGAAGAGAAAAAGGTTACGGTATACTGGTAACTTTCAGTACAAACGGACCAAGCACAAATCCGGTTACTTGCTTCGACACTTGATCTGTGTTTGACGCATCTGCAATAACTGTGATGGTGATGCGACCTAACCTGAAGAATTTTGCTTTCAGTGGTACTGCCCCTTGTGTTTCCAATAAGGGAACGCTAGTTGTCGATGTGATGTTAATAAACCCAAACAATCCACCTGTGATTCCAATCGTTGCATTCACATCAATTGCATCACTATCACCTATGTTGGTGATCTGAGTAGATATCCCGAGTCCCCCGGTGATATCGGTGATTTCTAGTACTGGTCGTGGTGCCTGTGCCATCGTAACAAGGGTTGCAAGTATAAGCCGTCGAGAATCGAGTTGCATAGGTTATATTCATATGAGCAATGGTGTCATTAGCTGAATGATAGTAATCATTGAAATTGAATTCAGCATAAAATACTGCATCATAACCATATTCCCAAAAATAGTAATGATCGCTCCCCCATGTTTCTCCCTGAGAAATTAATTGAATGCCAATATAATCAGCATAGACCTGACCTATGTCCTTGGTAAAAGTAACAATCCATTCAGAAGCAGCATTTTCATAAATTTTCCCCTTTATGCCATCTGAACCTGATGGCGCAAATCCAATCATATCTGCATTGAGAACCGCGACTATAGATTCATCGTTGTTATAGGCATCCTCAGCATAATGACGACTCCCAATCAATCCTTGTTCTTCTCCAGAGAAAGCAACAAATCTAACCGTATGACCAAACTCATAATTCCTCATTATCTCTGCTGCGGCAAGAACCGCTGCGACGCCAGAACCATCATCATCTGCGCCAGGTCCCGAATCTACAGTATCATAATGACCACAGATGATAAAGATATTCGTCGTATCGGCTCCATATAACGTTGCCTCAATATTACTTCCTGATATTGTATTATCGGTATAGTTATGGTACCGAACTGCTAATCCCATGTCTTGAAACGTCTCATAGAGGTAATGAGCTGCTTGATCGCAGCCTTCTGTTCCTGTTACCCGAGGTCCAAAACTGGTGAGATTCTCCAAATACCCAAGCAAGAGAGGTTCGTCTAGCTGTTGAAGTAATTCAACGATATTCACATCAGTAGTTGTAGGTGATATCGGATGATTTGGAGAAAGTCGGTGGATAACCTTTACATCTACCAGGTCTTCTTTGTTCTCAATGAAGGCTGGTTTAGGTGGTGTTCCATTTAGTGAAATGGTTGGTGTCCCTGCCAGGCTATATCCTGGTGTTATTAAGAGACAAGTGATAATAAAAAGGATAATTGCATTCCCTGCAATATTCCCTTTATGAATTATAATACTCATAATCATATCCCCAATATTTTCATACTTTATTATAGCTATATATTTCATTACTCTATATATAAATTTTTGTCCATATTAACAATTGCTAAATACACGATTATAATTTGATACATAGCAGGAAAAAATAGATTTTCC
>CAWIEM010000011.1:0-19334 GCA_963835145.1 uncultured Thermoplasmata archaeon | reverse complement strand
TATCATGGGATTCTTTGGCATAGTAGAACCACCAGAAGAGTTCTACAAACGTGTCGGTGAGATCTGTCATCGTCATGGTTTACTTTTTCATTGTTGATGAGGTGACCACGGGTTTCGGGAGAACAGGGAAACTTTTTGTAAGTGAAGACTGGAATCCTCAACCTGATGTCTTATGCCTAAGCAAAGGAATCAGTCGTGGGTATCTGCCGATTGGCCGCAACGTTAACCACTGATACTATCTATGAGCGTTTTAATGGCCACGGCAATATGTTCGACAATCGATCTACGAGGTCACCCGGTCTGTGCAGCTGTAGGACTCGCTAACATCAATCTTATTATTGGCGAAAAGCTTCCAGAGAATGCTGCGAAAGTCGGTAAGTATCTAAAGAATTGCCTTAAGGAGTTAATGGACAGACGCGAACTCATAGGTGATATTCGTGGAAGAGGCTTAATGATTGGTATAGAATTAGTAAAAGATCGAAAGAATAAAATACCTTTGAACGAAAAAGATACATTCAAAATTGTAACGGATATTAACCTGCTCGGCGCTCTTGTAGATTCCCATCCCAGTTTTATAGGATTGCTCCCGCCTTTAATCATCGATGAGGACATCGCTGATACAATAGTGGAAATCTTGGATAAGGCGTTAGATTCCCGTAGATCAACTCGTATCGCTCGTAAGGCTCGTTTGGTTAAGGAAATCGCAACCGCTAATCTGAAATATAAGAAAACAATAATGCATCCTGCTTTTTGAATACAATTTGGAGGCCTTGCACGTAAATTAGGTGAAATAGATGATTAAAAGTGCAGGGGGAGGGATTTGAACCCCAGATTAATATTAAAAAATGTGGTTTTTTCCTGTTGACTCAAAACTCAAAAAATTTCTAAAGAGGCTCGGGTGGCACACCTTCAGGCAACGATGGTTCAATATCAGGTGTTCTCCATTCATGTAGATAATCAATATTCACCAGGAGATACATAAAAACCGGTAGGGTAGTTTCCATCCAATGAACAAGATGGTCATGTTTTCCTCCACCTGTATATGAGTCATAATCCTGTGATAGAATTTCAAATCTAGCGAAGGTATACGAAATTCTTTGAAACACCAATCAATTGCAGTTCCACTTTCGTAAGAATCCAGAACTTTATACTTTTCATATTCTGTATTCTCAACAACCCATTCTATTATATAATCAAAGATATATTGTTCCTGTTTTGATATCTCAAAAGGAGGTTCAAAAGCATCCCAAGGACCCCCAAAACTGTGCCAGGCTGTATGACAATCTACATAAAAAGAAAAATCCTTATTTTCAAGTTCTCTCATAAAATCTCTCATTGCTTGAGTTTCAGGTTCTGAAAAAGGATGACGACCACAATTTGTAAGGCATAATGGAAAACTTGGAAACAATTTATGCAAAAGTGTGAACTCTCGGGACGGATTGAAAGGGATACGAGGGATTTTTATACGACCAAATAACTTCCCTAAAGGTATAACACCTCCGATTATTCTACCGAAATCAATGTCAAAATTACGATTTAAATTTATACCATTGTCATTATATAGGTTATCATCTTGTCTGCCATCAGGATTCACTAAAGGAATGATGAACACTTCAGATGAATTTAGAATATGAGTAATTGTCTTATTGGCATCAAAGTTAATGAGAAGATACTCAGCAAGATACAAACACGCCTCGCCTCCTTCCCATTCCTGTCCGTGGATACACCCATCAATAAGACAAGACGATTTTATCGTATTGTTCTTCTCATTGGTTACCCTGATACACCAGATATCTTTTCCAAGAACACTTTTCCCAATAGAGAACACCTTTACTAAATCAGGGTATTTCTGATTAAAACCATTCAGCATTTCCGTGGTGCCAAAGTAATCATGGTAGTCTCCATCGCTCCAATTCGGAAGAACAGAAGGTTGGTCCAATTGTCCTCTTCGGTGTGTACCTGTTTCTGTTGATACTGCTGGTTTTTGTTCTTGATTAACACATCCAGTAAATAGTACAGTGAGTAAAATGCCACAGAGAAAAAATGTGAGTAAGCGATATATTTTTTTATCCATTTTCTCCCCCAAATACTTCGTTCTTTTTAGGTCTGATGAAATATAATATTAATAATGCAGGACCACACATCCAAGCAGAAAAAAGAAACACACGACCAAAACCAAGCAGAACAACTAAAGAACCACTGATGGTTCCTATGCCTTCTTCACCAAAATTAATGATACTCATAAGAATTGAATACTGAGTCGCACCAATCTTCGGATTAGTAACATCCATCACCAAAGCACATATTACTGACAACCAACCACCACCAAAAAAACCAATCACCCCATATACTACAGCAAATATCTGCCAAGTATTTGCAAATATAAGAGCAGCAGTAACAATACTCGCACTAATAAAAATAAATAAAACCATTTTTCTACCCCATCTGTCCGCCAGAGCGCCACCAAGTAATCCGCCGATGCCTAAAGTAATAGTGTATACTGTCGTAACTAACCCAATTTGACCAACATCCATTTGTAAAATCGTCTTCATATACAATGGAATCACAAATAGTATTAGCCCAGAACTAATTCCACTTACTATCCCAAATAATGCAATGAGCAGTGTCGTCCTTTTTTTAAATTCCTTTTTAAGAAGTGAAGCGATTTTTGGACGTTCCTTCAATATTTTAACTTCCTTTACTAAAAACGGATATACCATAATTACGAGAATGATAATACCACATGATAGGAAGGACATACCATATCCATAAGCCTGTGCTATTGAAGCAATCACGGAGGTTCCAACAGCCATACCCGTAAAGATTCCAGCCCACATAGCACCGTTTACTTTTCCCCGTTCCTTTTCCTTTGATATTTGAATCGCCCACCCGTCACAAGATACATCCATATATATGATGCCAAGATGGCTGAGAAACAAAAAGAGCGCAAATGGTATAAGAGAAGAACAAGGGTCAATATAAATGAGAACGAAAAGACTAATAGCACCAAGTAATCCCCCAACAATAACAAATGGTTTTCTTCCAAATTGATAGAAATAGTCAGTGGTCGGACCGAATACAAACTTTAGGTACCATGGTGCTCCACCTACTCCAGCAACAAGTGTGGCTAATGGTAGTGAAAATCCTTTATCCAAAAGATAAATAGGAATAATTACTGTGGTAAGTGACCATTGTAATCCTTCTGAGAAATACAGGCTACCAAATAAGAAGTATTTATGCCAACTTTTTTTACTGACATCAATCATGATAATTTATCCGTTATTCTGTTTTTTTTTTGATTGTTTTAATGTGATGAAATTGAGAATCAATAATGATATTCTAAAAAGCAGACTTCCATGAACTAATCTGTTTTTCATATGTCCTTGTCCTCCCCGAATATCAACAGATTATATTATTTATATTATGGTGGTGAATATAAATGTTTTGAAACAAAATATCTGTAACAAATGTAACAAAAAAATATAAAATTAATCCTATTGAAAAAAATGCAGGGGAAGGGATTTGAACCCCTATTTACCGGTACGACAAGGATTGACAGAGGAGGAATTTCTCCTTGTCAGTCTACAATTTTATACATTCACATTCCGGTAAATGTCGTAGTATAAACGAGGTGATTATACAAATTTATTTATTAAAAGGATAATCGAGAGGATGCTATAGGTTTGTGTGATAATTATAATCCATTGAGGATTATGTGCTGAGAGGTTTACAATCTGTTCTTTCAGGGTGGTGTTTCCTTGGGAGTTCATGTATTGTTTGGAGAGGGAGTGGAGTTTTTTAATTTTTGTTAGAACGAAGAAAACAGAGACTGGTATAATGAGGAGCAGCAAGCCTAGGAAGGGACGTGATCCGTTGATCCATTCGAGGAGATATGCTGTCGCAAAGAAGACGGCACCTATACCGATGAGTACAATGCTTGCAACGCACGCCTTACTAACCCGAGATGTACCGTCATAGTTTCAATCTGCATGGTTTTGTCTCCGAAGTAGTCTCGGATTTCAGTTGGGATGATCACACCGTAGATAGTCATAGCTAGTCCAATGAGGGCGAGCAGGAAAAACGTTTGTATGGTTGTGGTAAAAGTGAAATAGGCGAACGGTCCTGGGAAGATGCCTAACACAAGGATCAGTGATACCGGTGCGAGCCAAGAGCGGGCTTTAAATCTGATGGGTTGCGCGGAATAGATCCATCCCAATGAGATGCCAATGATCCACATTAAAAGCAACCAGGGGTTGTTGTTTACATAAATGAAAAGTATGACCAAGGCTAGTGTGATTACGAACTCGACCGATAAGAGGATTTTTATCCGTTTTTTCCCGAAGATGTCTACCGCGTCGGTTAGGTTTTTCTTTCGGGGGTCTTTGAGATCTAGTTCGTAGTCGGACAGTGTGTTTATCTGGGCACCAATAGATCAGCTACCATTAACGATGGTAAATGACAACACGATAAGCACTGCTAAGGTGGCCGAGACCTATAGCTGGTGTTGCTCCCCAAGCAAGGCCTAAGATAAGGGAGCCTAAGTTGGGCATGAGAAACTCAGCTCGGGAGATCGTACCTATTATTCGTAGAAGATTAGGCATAGAACTGAGATTTTCTGCTGGTTCATCTAATTTTCGTTTGTGGTGATAAAACTGTACAATTAAAAGGAAAATTACAGGTGATGTTAATCTTTTTTCTGTTTTTCTTTTGTCATTGATTCGCAAAAAAACATGGGTTTCTAAGGATATAACTTTATAGGAGAACATTACTATATAATTGTATTAAGGGGGAATGTTATGGATAAATATCCATTGATTAGGAAAGGTTTGATAAAATTGGAGGAAGTAAAATGAAAAAGAAAATTTTAGCAATTTGCTTAATAAGTATGTTTTTATTGACAAGCACTTCGATAGTAACAGCAAAAACAGTATCACCTACAAGTGATAATAAAGGGAACGGTATAAGAATAACAGTAAGTATCTATCCACTTCTACAAACAGGTGGGCTTCGTTCACTGATGGCTGTAATAGAAAGTAAGGATGTGTCGCATTACCTTGACGGTAATTTCACAATACAATTGACATATAAAGATACAGAACTTTTCTTTGATAGGACTGAAGGAGGCTTTTATTCTTCCTATGGGCTTTCGGGTATAATATCGAACATTAGTTTTTCACATCCTGCTATAGGAACATTATTTGTGGAGTTTACTGGCTCAGGGAAAGATTATGGATTGCACGAATCAATAACCTTATCAGTGATACTATTGAACACCAAGCCCTACACCTGGGGTCATACACCCTGGTGAGTATGAAAAGGAAAGGTTTGGCTGTTGGAATCATTCTCTTATTCGTTGGGACAGGGGTCCTTCCAACCATTGCACAAGATACAGGGAAAACTTCTCTATCCACTTCAACAGGGAAGAATCAGTGTCTTGATACAACGCCAGTTCCGTTACCAACATCTAAGGGATGGATGAAGACCTTTGGTGAATTCGGTGAGGATTGGGGTTATTCTGTTCAGCAGACAGTTGATGGCGGATACATTATAGCAGGAGAAACTCATAACATTGGAATGGGAGGAGATGTTTGGTTGATTAAAACAGATGGTAATGGCAACAAAGTATGGGATAAGATTTTTGGTGGAGCAGAAGATGACAAGGCTTATTCTGTTCAGCAGACTTCTGATAATGGGTATATCATAGCAGGAGGAACCAATTACTCTGGGGAAGGGAGCGGTGATGTTTGGCTGATTAAGACCGATGGCGATGGTAATGAAGTGTGGAATAGGACCTTCGGAGGAACAAATTGGGATGAGGGTTATTCTGTTCAGCAGACTTCTGATAATGGGTATATCATTGCAGGAATGACCTTTTCTTTTGGAGCAGGATGGGTTGATGCTTGGTTGATTAAAACAGATGAAAATGGTAATGAACAGTGGAATAAAACTTATGGCGGAATATATATTGATATGGCAAAGTCTGTTCAGCAGACCACTGATGGCGGATACATCATCACAGGAGAAACATGGTCATTTGGTGCTGACACTGGTGGTGTGTGGTTGATTAAGACCGATAACAATGGAAAGGAGATTTGGAATAAGACCTTCGGAGGAACAGGGTATGATTATGGTTCCTGTGTTCAGCAGACCACTGATGGCGGGTATATCATCGCAGGAACAACCGATTCTTTTGGAGCAGGAAATAAAGATTTTTGGTTGATTAAAACAGATGGTAATGGCAACAAAGTATGGGATAAGACGTTATGGTGGAAAAGACATTGATGAGGCTTATTCTGTTCAACAGACCACGGATGGAGGATACATCATCGCAGGATATACAATGTCATTTGGTGCTGGTTTTAGTGATGCTTGGTTGATTAAAACAGATGGTAATGGCAACAAGATTTGGGATAGAACCTTTGGCAGGAAATATGGTGATTTTGTTTATTCTGTTCATCAGACCTCTGATAATGGGTACATCATAGCAGGAGGAACTGGCTCTTTTGGAGATGTTAATGGAGATGTTTTGTTGATTAAGACCGATAGTCAAGGGAAGTCAAAAACTACATCATTAGATAATTTATGGTTTGAACGGTTGTTCCAGCGATTCCCCAATGCGTTCCCAATACTGCGACAACTGTTGGGATATTAAAAATCCCCTCTTTTTTTTTTTTTGTCATTGATTCGCACAAAAACCATTCGTTAAAACCGTGTTAATGCTTGACCGATTAATACTATAAAGCGATTAATGTTTATGGACTAGTACGTGAGGGGTGAAGGATGCCAACATTCGGACAACGTGTGAAACAAGCTTGGAAAAATATTGATGCGATGCAGCGGAAAGACGATGATCAAAACAAACAAAAAAATTGAGTAAAAACCCGTGTTAATGCATCTGATTCCAAGGTAAACATTTGAAGTGTGAGAAAAATGTAGGGCTCCGAAGCAAGGGAGGAAATAAAAATGAAAAATTAAAATACGTTGCCTCCGGAGCAGACTTCGGAATTAAATAGGTATTTATAAAGATTTGCTATAAAAAGAAAAAGACATTGAGAAAAAACCGTGTCAATGCTTCTGTTTCCAAGGATATGTTTTTAAAGAAATAAAATCAATTTGATATGTTGAAATGAAATCAGTCTCGTGATCTTTTGTTACATTTGTTTCTCATTTTTATCTTTTCCAAACATTTAAATGAAGCTACAGAATAACAAATGCTAAGGAGGAATAGGTTTTCATGCAAAAAAGTTGGGTGAAGAAAGGATTGGTTTTTGGAATATTATTATTGTTTGTTACAGCAAGTGCCGTATCTGCTTTGAATGCAAATCCATCTTCTAATCCTATATCGGTAAAACTTGGTAATTGGCTGTATGTTGGTGGGAGTGGACCTGGGAACTATACCCAGATTCAGGATGCGATTGAGAATGCCACTGATGGTGACACCGTGTTTGTATTTGACGATTTATCACCATATATCGAAAATATAATTGTTCATAAATCTATTCTTTTATTAGGAGAGAATAAACATACTACGATTATTGATGGCAATAAAAGTGGTGACGTTATCGATGTTACTGCTGATAGGGTTTTTATCAGTGGGTTTACAATACTGAATGGCATACATATACAAAACGACGATTATTCTGGTATTAGATTAGGTTCAAATTATACAACTATATCAAATAACATTGTAAAGAATAACGATTATGGTATTTCTCTCTGGGGGTTTGATTATAATTACGAGATATTTGGAAATGTCATAACGGATAATATTGTAAGTTCAAGCACGTTCATTGGGATTTGGCTTTGTAACTGCAACCATAACACAATAACAAATAATATTGTCATCAATGGTGGTTATTTCGGTATTCATGCGAATGGTGCTTGTAATAATCTCATTTCAGGAAATGACCTTTCAAATAATACATATGGAATTTCGTTATTTGAATTTATTTTAGATCAAGGTAGCAATAACAATACAATATGCAATAATAATTTGACCAATAACAAACGGCAAGGTATGCAATTATTAAATTCTTATACCAATAATATCTCTCAAAATAACTTTATTGGAAATAGATTTGGTGGTGTAAAATTTCAATATTATATAAAAAAATTTTTTTTAGGAAATAAATGGAATGGAAATTATTGGGGTCATTCAAGTACATTCCCTTCTAGTATTTTTGGTAAAATTAGTATATTTTATAAATTTGAAATTGGCATTGTTCCTTGGATACAGTTTGATTGGCATCCAGCACAAGGCCCCTATGATATCCCTGGAATGAGATGAAAAAAGAACGTATGAAATTGTAGATGGGAGACCTTATCTCTAGTGTATGTTCCCCGAAAGATATCCTATTTTTTATCCAATCAAAATAGAATATATCTATTTATATATATCATAATTTTTACGTTATTAACCTGTGGCCTATTGAGCCTTATACTTATTTTCTCCTAGAGAACTCGATGGGCCTGTTGCGATTTGAACGCAAGTCGATGGCTCCCGAAGCCACAAGGATACCAAGCTACCCCACAGGCCCGAAGGGTGTTACACAACAAAAAGAAAAAACAGATAAAAGAGTTTTCGGTGAAAGAGACCGTATTAAAGATCTTTGAGGAGTCCACGAAATTCTTCGTATTTCTTCGTCAGAATGCTAATGGATTCTTGTAACGCGGCTTTTGCACTCATCGATCCATCGGTTTCAAAGCTGAACATCAGTTTCGTCGGATCCTTTTTCATAGTAATATAATCTTCCTTGTTTTTCTCAATGTATGTCTCTAGCACTGACATCTTCGAAATGTCCTTTAACTCTAGTTTATCTCCTTTGAGTTCTACAAGGTCTTTAGGAAGCTCTTCGATGAATGCTTTCACGTCGTTCATGCGTTTTTTATCAACGGTAATCACGGTTTCCATGCGGTATCGCGGTGCAAGAACCACCTGCCATTTCGCATGATCTCTCCCTCGTCCTAGGACTGCTTCAACTTCTAAGATGACTCGTTGATCTTTGGTCAGTTCAACAATCGGGATCGTGGTTTCTGTAATGGCAAAGCTGGGATGCTCCGGTTGTAAATCACCGGAATACACGACGCCTTCTCCTTCTTTGCTGAGGGTGTAACGGACCGTGCAACTGGGGCATCCTTTCCCACCGCACTTACATTCATTACGAAAAGCAAGTATCTGTAAATCGGTCGGAATCGGGATCAATCCCAGTCGATGAGAAATCATCTCATCAAACAAGGCGCTGGTGTTATCGTAGATAATCACATCATCGATCGCGAGTTTCGGCAGCTCCGCAAGCATGACACGTCGGAGAGAGTTCACAAAGTACACATCGGTGTCTTCTATTTTCAATACTCCTTTGTTCCCTTTCAGCTCCATGGTTTTAACTTTCATGAATCCACCTTAGATACGTCGTCCCCGTTTTCCACCTTTCGGTTTACATCCATCATGCGGATGCGGTGTCACATCTTCAATCGTACCAATCCGTAAACCAGCACGGACAAGGGATCGTATCGCGGTTTGTGCCCCACGACCAGGGTTCCCGCCTTTCTTACCGCCTTTCCCGGAAATCTTGATATTCACACTGTCAAATCCTTTTTCGATGGCGGCTTCTGCGACAACCTGTGCGACTTTCATCGCAACGTACGGTGAACCTTCATCTTTTGCTGATTTCGTCACCATCCCACCAGAACATTTCGTAATGGTTTCTGCGCCAGTGGAATCAGTAACGGTAATAATGATATTATTAAATGAAGAATAAATATGCGCTATACCTTTTCGTGCCATGTCTTACGCCCCCTCTGCTTTCTTTTCTTTTTTCGTATGTTCTTTTGGTTTCCCTGCGTGTTTCACTGGTTTTTCCTCCGCTGGTTTCTCCACCGCTGGTACTTGTGGAGGTTCTGCTGGTTGTTGCGGTACCGCTACCACAGCTGTTGGTTGCGCCACGGGTGCTACGAGTGCTGGTGCTGGTTCTTGTTTTGGTGGAACAGCCGCGACTGGTTTTTCCCCAACCGTTTCCTTTAAAGGAATACTTAGCTCAGTCCTGTACACATCGCTCTTTGGCCGCGCAGGATGTGAAATCTCATTGAGTGGAGATCGAATCGTGTACTGGATGTGGCCTTCTTCGTCTTTTTCGACCATGTAACTAGGGATCGTGACTTTTCTACCACTCACAGCAACGTGACCATGGCTAATCAACTGACGCGCCTGGTAGGGAGTACTAGAAAACCCTTTCAGATACACGAGGGTCTGTAAACGTCGTGAAAGAACCACTTCGGTTTCGAGTGCGAGGACATCGTCAAGAGACGCACCCATAGAAAGGATGCCCATGCGAGTCAAATGAACCAGTAATTGGTCGCTTTCTTTTTTAACCTGCGGACTTGCAGTGCCGATTTTCGCAAGCAGTTCTCTGGCTTGCTCTCGATGTTTTCCCAGGTAGGTTTTTGCTTTCCAGACTTCCTTGTGGTTTTTCAGCCCGTATTTTTTAATAAGCTCTCGTTCAGATTTAATACGGCTTTCTTTCCAGGGATGCATCGGGGTTTCATATCTTTTTCTCGGGAACTTCTGACTGCTCATCTACACCACTCCTACTTCTCCTTGGTCTCTTCTTTCTTTCCTGCTGCTGCCGGCGCTTCCTTTCGTTTTGAGACACCCAATGCTAAACCTTTTCGTCCATTGGAGCTGCTCCGTTGTCCCCGTACTTTTAAACCAAGCTCGTGTCTGACTCCTCGGTAGGATCGTACCATTTTCATCATGTTAATGTCATCTCGAAGGCGTATGGCGACATCAGTGCTGATCAAATGCATGTTTTCTCCGGTGTACACGTCTTTCTGATAGTTCAGCATCCATGCAGGAGCATATTCATCAATATTCTCTAAGACCTCTTTGAGTTTTTCAATCTGAGGTTCTGCTAAGTTACCAAATTTTAATTTACGGTCCACTTCAGCGGTATCGGCAATGAAAACGGCTAGGTGACGTCCGATTCCTTTTATCTGGGTAAGACCTTGTACAATATTGTTTTCACCGTTGATATCGGTGTTTACCACACGGATGATATAGTTAAAATTCTCATCATGTTCTTTTTTCTTTGCGGGTTCCTCTTCTCGGGCAGGTTGTTTACCTTTCTTGTCTTTTTTCTTCTGTTGTTCTGGTTTTGCTGCTGCTTGTTCTGGTGCGGGTGAGTCTTTTTTCTTTTCTTCCGAAGCCCCTTTTGTCGCTGGTTGTCTTGCTTCTGCCGACTCTTTGGTCGCATTTTGCACTTTTTCTTCTGATGATTTCTCATTTTCTGCCAAGATGATACCCCACGTTGGTGTACAGTCTTTCTCTATATAGTATCCTGTATACTACAAGAAAGTATTTGCCAATAATAAAAGAGGCTATATTTAAGGATAACTCTTGTGGATTTTCGTGAAGAAGGTGCGAGGGAGCATAGGGAGTGATGTTTTATCAGTATTGTTGCACATTGTGTAGACACGTTCGTTTCGTCACCGTAATTCATAAATGCAACAAACATATCCCCCTTAGTGGGTTTGTTACCATGCCGAAAACAAAGTGGACAAGGATAGAAGAAGTACTTGCAGGAGAACATACGGAAAAACCAATACATATTCGCGGATGGATCTACCGGACCAGGAGCAGCGGCAATATTGTTTTCATGATGTTACGTGACGTCACAGGGGTTCTCCAGGCGACAGTAAAAAAAGGAAATCTCCCCGATTCGGAGTTTGAGGATGCAATAAAAGCACTTATCGAGTCATCGGTACACATCACCGGAACCGTGAAAGAAGACAAACGTGCGCCAGGCGGGTATGAACTGCAGGTGACGAATCTTACCGTCGTGAATTTCGCAGAACCGTTCCCCATCACCAAGGATCAAAGCCCGGAGCTGCTCCTTGACCAGCGGCATCTGTGGATACGGTCACGGAAGTTAACCTCGATTTTGAAGATTCGATCCACGGTGGTTGGTGCGATTCATTCGTTTTTCAGGGAACAAGGTTTCTATGAATATGATGCACCGGTCCTACAGCCAAACCAATGTGAGGGCGGCTCGACCTTGTTTGAAGTGAAATATTATGAGGATAAAACATATCTGTCGCAATCATGGCAGCTGTACGCAGAGGCAGGTATCTTTGCGTTAGAAAAAATCTATAACATGGGGCCGACGTTTCGTGCGGAGAAATCGAAGACGTCGCGGCATTTGTCTGAGTTTTGGATGGCGGAGATGGAAGCAGCCTGGATGGATCTCTCCGATGTGGTCGCTCTCGCAAAAGAAGAGGTACAATACATTCTGACACAAGTCCTACAGAACAACAAGAAAGATTTGGAGGTGCTCGGGCAGGATGTCGCGAAGCTTGAAGAAATCGCTACAGTCCGAGTTTCCCACCATTACCTATACCGACGCGTTACAGATCCTTAAAGAAAAGGAAGGCATGAGTATCGAATGGGGGAAGGATCTGCGGACCATTGAAGAAGACAAACTGATGAATCATTTCAAAACCCCGGTGGTGGTGACCAATTATCCTCTTGAGATCATGGCGTTCTACAAACCAAAGGATGAGAAGGATCCGAACACTGCGTTGTGTTTTGATATGCTTGCACCAGAAGGTTACGGAGAGATCATTGGTGGATCCCAGCGAAGCACGGATATCGCATCGATGACCGAGCGGTTGAAGCAGATGGGTGAGAACGTGGAGAATTATCAATGGTATTTTGATTTGCGACGTTTTGGTTCTGTTCCTCATTCCGGGTATGGTCTTGGGGTGGAGCGGCTCGTTGCCTGGATTTGTAAGGCGGAGAATATCAAGGATACGATTCCGTTCCCGCGGACGCTCCTGCGATTCAGACCATAAACGGTGGTTGATATGAAAACACGGGTACATGTGGTCATTTCAGGTCAGGTGCAGGGGGTGTGGTATCGTGCGAGTACAAAAGAAAAAGCAGAGGAACTGGGACTGACTGGTTGGGTAAAAAATACTGCTCATGGAAACGTCGAGGCGGTTTTTGAAGGAGACGAACCAACGGTAAATGAGATGATTGCCTGGTGCCGGAAAGGACCACCGCTTGCACAGGTCACTGATGTGAAGGTAACACGTCAACGGTTTGGTGGTGAATTTGCAGGATTTGCCGTGCTGCGTGATTAAACCTATTTTTTAATATTTTTTTTGATACTATTTTACCAAGAATCATTGTTTGTTTTATTTTCTCCATTCATCTGTGTTTTCTGCACCAAAAAGAGTCGTATAGAAGAGGAGAGAGAGGAAAAATATGAAAAAAAGATAAGGGGATACCTCTCCCCTCTCCTCACAATCCAGCGCACATCAGATATCACTATTTAAATGTATTTCAATACGTGTTAACACGGAACAATCAATACTGTTCTTTTCAAATTACAAGCAGATAAACAACAGACCTTACGATAATACGGAAAAAAGTAAGACAGGTCGGAGAAACCCACCCGTTCATCAGCAAAAAATTAATCTTACTCAGTGTCTCTTCTTTCTTCTCACTTCTTTTTTCTCTTTTTTTTCTTTTTTCTTTTCTTTTTCTTCTTTTTTCTTCTCTTTTTCCTCAGCTCTTTCCTCGATATGTCTGCTTCTCTCGGACGATCCCACCCTGCAGGACACGGATACGCGCACTCCACGCATGAATATGCTCATCATGACGTCTCTTCTTTAAAGATAAACTCAGCTTTCGTGATCTTTTTGCTCTCACATTTTGCTTCCAATTGCGCGATTTTCATCTGTTCTTTTTCAATTTTCGTCTCCAGCTTTGCGATATTCCTTTCTAATCGTTCAATGAAGCCCATGCTCTTTTACTCCATATTTTTTCCTTGTCTGAAACTACTGAGAGATACTCTTACGAAGAATCCACAATAAATATGATGCTTATATAATTTTCAGGTAAGCAAGATTTTCCCACAAAAAGAACAACGAATACATACTATCAGAACAGGTTTTTCTGTCCAGTCTTGTACTTGAAGCTCCGGATACAGAAACGGTTGGAAAACCTCAGGGACATTTGGATTTCTCTGCTTCGAGGTAATCAACCGTGAGATAGTAAACGCCTCCATCTCCTGCTCATCATACGGAGATAACAACGCTTGCGCTGATTCCTTTTTCAACGAAGCACGAATCCATTCTTCCTCGTTTTCTCTTCGAAGAATAACCGGCATGCGTTTCTTCTTATTATGGATTTTTTCCATCAACGGATTTGCTTTCGTCGTAATAACCGTGTAGGTTCGTAGTTCTTCCGACGTCTGCCTTATTTTCCCAGGTGTCCCATAGGCCAGCCATCGCAAACGGCTCATGATTCTTCAGTCGGATATAATACGGATAGTTTTTCCCCTGGTACTCCTGCCATTCAAAAAAACCATCAGCTAATATCAGACAATGTTTTTGTTCTGCAGCATGGCGAAATGATGGTTTCTCATAGATGCTCTCAGCACGGGCGTTCATTGTTTTTAACCGCACTTCCTCAGCAGTTTTCATATCCTTTACCCAGAAAGGAATCAATCCCCACGTGAACAACTGGATTTGCTTGGGGTTTTCGTTCGTAATCACCGGGAGTTTTGGGAGATCGAAACTCGAGACATGATACTGCCGCTTAAACGATGTTTTCTCTGGAAATGACGCAGAAAATCGTTTCACCAACGAATCAGGACCTGGGACCGAATACCGATAACACATACCATACTCCTAGATGTCGTATAGTATTACTTCTTTTTGTTCTTTTTCTCTTCTGCTGATTCATGAAGAGGATAGATGTTTTTCCAAGCGTTCTTCACCCGCTCCCCAAATGTTGTCATCGGAGGTGCATCTGCATTATTATTTTTATAATTCAATGCAAGATGAATGAAAGTATTCAGGGATCAGAAAAAAGGATAAGAAGAAGACGTTCGTTGCATGAATCAATGACTGAGGTGTTTGTCGGCACATCAGGATGGTCTTACGACTGGAACCTGGGAAATTCCCTTGACTGGTACGTCAAAGAATCTCGATTAAACACCATTGAGTTGAACATGAGCTTCTACCGATTTCCTTATCCAAATATGGTTAAATCCTGGGCGACAAAAGGAAAACAACTTGCATGGGTGGTGAAAGTCCATCGGTCGATCACCCATTTTCAAAAACTCAGCAAGCTATCCGTCGAGAGTTTTCAGCGGTTCAAAAAACTCTTTGCGCCCCTGGAAGACCTTATCCATTACTATCTCTTCCAACTACCACCATCCTTCACGGATATCAACGCACTGGAGCAGTTCATCGATAAAACCGGAGGCGGAAAAACTCGCGGTCGAATTCCGTCATCCCACCCTGTTTACCAGCGAACTCATCGAATGGGGGAAAAAGCACGATATTCTCCTTGTCAGTATCGATGCACCACAACTCCCCAGAACCATCATGAGCCAGACTGTTGTCTACGAACGAATCCATGGCCGGACCGGGTGGTACTCCCACAATTATTCAGACCATGAACTCCAAGGGATAAAAAAGCATATTCTTACCAACAACCCACACACAGTGTATGTCTTTTTCAATAATAATCATGCGATGCTTGAGAATGCGATGCGAATGAACCAACTTCTCCGGTAAAAACACAAGAATCTCTCCGAATACTTTCACTCACCTCTGTTTCAGCTTTTTAAAACAGAACCGCCTATGCATTCTTTCCTACACCTATTTTAAGGGAGGCAGATTCCATGAAAAACAGTCGTTCAGCACATGATATTGAGATCTCTCATGCGAACATCATCTGTTGTACATGTCGTGAGACCTGACATCATCGTCTCTTCCGGGATAGCAGAACTCGACCGTCTTTGTAGGTGGTTTTAAAGCAGGGGAAATGACCCTCGTTGACGGGAACAGCGGTCTTATCTCAGATCTACCAAACCAGCTCTGCGTCAACACCTACCGAACGTTTCGGAGTGAAACGATTTACATTGATGGCGGGATGTGCGCCAACCCGTATCGGATCGCTCGGTACGCACGGATGTTAGAGCTGGATCAGCAGGAGGTATTGCAGAATGTGGTAATGAGTAGAGCGTTCACCGTCTACCAACTCTCCACCATAATCCAGGAAATGCTCGAGCCGATGATCGAGAAACGCAGTCCACGAACCCTTCTCATCGGGATGCTGCCTGCACTCTACCTCGACCCTGAGATCCCTGCTCGGGAGGCACAGACATTATTTTCATTGGATCTTCAGAAGATACAAGACCTCACTATCAGATACCAGCTCATCACGGTGTTTACCAATCTGGATGTGATGCCACTCTCACCATCTCGAGGTTTGGGAAAGACACTGTATGAGAGTGTCAACGAAATCGTACGAATGAAACAGTTCGAACAGTGCACATCTCTTGAGCTTGTCAAGAAGCAGAAAAGTGCTACGATTGTTCGTGGTGCAGAAGGACAACTCCGTCTTGAAGCGTTCGGGATGGTGAGCTGATGGGCCGGACTGTTCCGACGTTCCGCATGGTCGTTGAATCATTTGGGTGGGAATGGAATGATTTCAAACGCGCGCTGCGAAATATCGATCAGGATGCGTTCGATGAACTCATCAACCATGCCCGGAAACACGCGGCAGCAGGCAGTAACATCAGCAACCCCAACCCGTTCGAGCCGATCGTGATGTCTATTTTAGTGGAACATGAGAAAACATTACGGATGCTCCGAGAGTATGTTGAGCGGGAACATCCTTGACGTGTACCCGGACTATGAGAAAAACGTCATGGTCACCTGGCTGCTGCAGAACGGGAAAGCAACCAGGATTGAAGAACCGTACGAGCCATGTTTTTATGTGCATACGCCGTCAAAAGATATCTCCGAGGTCGCCAAGGCCTTAGAAGTAGTACCTCAGGTGAAACGACTGCAGCTTACTGCTGCAAAACTCATGCTTGGCTCACCGAAGCATACCATGGTCTTAGAGGTGGTGCCAAAAACCCTCAACTCGCTCCATACGCTTGCTAGCCTGGTAGACGTCATGGGGCGGGTTTCATGATCATCAGTTGTTCAACGTTGATATACGCCTTCCAACCAGGTACCTCCAGGAACGCGGCGTGTTTTGCCATGCGTGGGTAACATGGGACGGCAAACGATTTAGTCTTGAGGATGAGCAATGGGCGCTTGATTACGAAATCCCTCCATTGAAAATCCTGCATCTTGATATAAAACAGAAAACAGCAGCTGTGCCATCATTTCATGAACCAATACCATCAATTGCACTGGATGATGAGGTGATCAAGGAGGACAATGAAACCGATACGATTCTTTCCGCGGTGGACGGATGCAGCAGAGTCGACCCTGATGTGATCGCAACCGTGAATGGAGACAGCCTGTTGTTTCCGTTTTTGTATCATCGTGCGAAGATCTGCGGGATTGAACATCTAGTGAACCTTGGGAGGGAGAAGAATCAGAAAAAAAACAACCTGCGACCAGTCAAAAAAGCAAAATCGTACTTCAGCTACGGACGGATCGTGTATCGACCTGCGTTCTACACGCTGCTGGGTCGGATTCATCTGGATACCGCACAGTCGTTCTTCTACGGGGAAAGCGGGCTTCGCGGCATTCTTGATATCGCACGATGCTCCAACATCCCTGTACAAATGCTCTCAAGACTCGGCCCTGGGACCGCTATCAGTCAGATTGAAGTCAACGCCGCGATGGCAAAAGGCTATCTGATCCCCTGGAAGAAAAATATGCCAGAGAATTGGAAGACAGCAGAAGAGTTGCTGATCGCGGACCGGGGCGGGCTGGTTCTTGAGCCAGTGGCTGGTCTACATGAGGATGTCATAGAGTTGGATTACGCCTCGTTATACCCAAATATCATGGTTCTTCATAACATCAGTCCTGAAACAATGCTATGCCCCTGCTGCCCTGATTCGACCAATCGCGTCCCTCAGCTTGGCTATCATATTTGTAGACGGCAGAAAGGATTGCTCCCTGAGGTCTTGGAACCGATTTTACTACGGAGGTTCTGTTTCAAGGCACGAGCAAAAAACAAACAGTACGACCATGCGGTGTACACGGAGTTACAGAAAGCGTGGAAATGGGTACTTGTGGTCTGTTTTGGGTACACTGGGTATCGGAACGCCCGGTATGGGCGCATCGAATGTCATGAGAGCATCACGGCCTATAGTCGCGATATCCTGCTTTCCGCAGTGGAGGTTGCCGAGCGCGCAGGTTATGGGGTCCTGCATGGAATTATCGATTCATTGTGGGTGAAAGGTTCCCCCGGGTGTGTCCGCCCGTTTCATCTCTCCAGGATGATCAGTAATCGTACCGGGATTCGTATGGATGTGGAAGGCCGCTACAAATGGATTGTGTTTCTCCCTAGTAAAGCAACAGGGGTTGGTGCATTAACCAGGTACTATGGGTTGTTTGAAAACGGGACCGTAAAAATACGGGGTGTGGAGCTCCGGCAACATAACACGCCCATTTTCCTGAAAAATGCTCAGCAGGGGATGCTCAACGTCCTCAAACAAGCAAGCACCGCAGAGGAGTTCCGTGCGTTGATACCAAAATCCATTGACGTTCTCCAGAGATACGCAGCAGCACTACGCGACAATGCAGTAGATCATCAGGACTTGGTGTTGACGACAACCGTTTCAAAAGAAATCGAACGGTACAAAGTCCATACCCTCCCAAAATCAGCGTTGCTGCAGCTGCAAGACGAAAAAATCCAGCCCGAGCTGGGTCAATCGGTTCGCTATCTCGTCACCGATGAAACATCAAGAAATTACAAACGGCGGGTCTGCATCGCTGAGAACATGCAAGGAACTGAAGACATCGATGTTGCGTACTATCTTCGTCAGCTCGCGAAATGCGCAGAAAGCCTTCTGACTCCCTTTGGGTACACGATAGAAAAACTTGAAGAGAAGCTGGGATAAAGCGCCTGTTACGAGAAATGTTCTGTATAGAATTTATTTAAAAGAAAAAGTAATTAAATGATATACGTGATACAAATCTATACCTTCTCTGAGAGAAGGTAGATAACGAGGGTAGAAAATCATGGGGAGAAATAATTCAAACAATGTGAAGGCTGGCGTCATCGCAATCTTTGTATGTGGGATATTAATCGCGGTATCTTTTAGCGGATGTATGGATACCACTCCACCGGTAACAGAAAAGGTGCTGATCTTTGCGTGTTCTGGGGATGCTGATAAGCTTGACCCAGCAGATGTCACTGATGGGGAGTCTACAGCAAGAACTGATAGCATCTTTGAAGGGTTAGTTGAATACAAATCAGGGACTGCAGAGATAGAACCTTGTTTGGCGACAGCATGGGATACTTCAGCAGATGGAAAGAATATCACCTTCACTTTGAGACAGGGTGTGAAGTT
>CAWIEM010000010.1:0-471754 GCA_963835145.1 uncultured Thermoplasmata archaeon | reverse complement strand
CTGAGCCTGCTGTATCAAGTGTTGCACTTTCAGATCCAATAGCAGCTACACGTGCACTATAACCTCCTACCTGATAGGGACCATCCCAGGTGAACTCATTTGCATTTCCTGATGTTCCGCCAGATCTATAGGTTGGGTAGTATAAGTAAAAGGGACCTACTCCCGTCCATTTTGTCGTATTGATGGAAACAGATGAATATGACACTCCGTATTCCAGGTCAGTTGTTGCGTTTCCCCATACATTCACACCAGGAGTAAATACTCTTATCGGTGCTTTTGCATTTGCTTTTTCTACGAGGTTAACATTTATAACTACCAGCGTTGATAATACCATTGCGAGGGACCACCAAGGTAGCGATTATTTTGTTTCCTTTCATTTTTTATGTCCTCCAAATTTTGTATATTATTATATCATGTTAAGGCACCGGTACAACACCTGTCAGCTCACACCGTGAACCAACAAATAAGTCCCTCACTATCACAGAGTAGGTAACTTACAGTGGCGTCCTCACCGGACCTCACCACCTAAATAATTACCTTGTTTATATAGATTACGATTTTCTTTCCTTATCTTATTAACAACTATTGGTATAAAATTTAGATTAATCGCTTGAATGGTTTTCGTTTTGATTCGTTTTTATCGTACAATAATTTCTTGAATGTATCACATTTTCCATCCAACTCGGCGTTGAGCAGACCGATCGCCTGCCGTAACTTTTCCTGTGACTCGGTTTCGAAAAAAATTTTTAACTTTTCCAAGGTAAGTGTTTTTCCACAACCTGTACATTTTGTGGTCTTCGAAGAAAGATTCACTCCTTTGACCTGTTTGCACTGCGGACAGACAATAACACCCAGCCTCATAAGATACGTTCTTGAGAAACAAACCTTAACTAATAAATATACCTATCATTATTTGGGCTTGACAGATTCCCCCGCCTTAGCTCAGTCTGGCTGGAGCGGCCGGCTGTAGACTCTATGGCCGTTACCGGCAGGTCCCCGGTTCAAATCCGGGAGGCGGGACTCCTTTCTTTTTCCGCATTAATTCCATAATGTTTATTCATATATAGATATATACAATAGATAAGATGGCAACAAAGAAAACAAAGGCAGTGTGTGCTCCACTTACAGAAGCGGAACCTCTGCGAAGAGCTCTGCGAGAACGAAATCTTTTACGCGATGATCGTCGAGATAGCCAAGGAAGGAAAACATATATATTTCCCTATCAAAGGCGTCACCAGAGGAGTTATGTTCGTATAAAGTTGTCACCAAATCATTTGAGTTGAAAGCTGTCAAAACCTCATTCTACAAAGACCTTCTCAAGCTCCCAAAGAAACTCATGGAGGAGCTTCCGACATCCTATGATGTGGTAGGAGCATATTATTCTGATTAAGTTGCCGAAAACTCTTTTTACATATCAAAAGGAAATCGGAAAAGCATTGTTGGAGACACATAAAAATATAAGAACGGTCTGTTTGATTGATCCTGTTTCAGGGGAACTTCGCACACGAAATGTCGCGATTATCGCTGGTGAAAACCAAACATTGACCACACATACAGAGTATGGGTTATCGTTTGATGTTGATGTAGAAACCACGTATTTTTCCCCACGACTTGCATCAGAAAGAAAACGAGTAGCTAATCTCGTAAAATCAGGGGAAATCGTTGTTGATATGTTCGCCGGGGTTGCTCCGTTCTCCATCATGATTGCACGATATGCGAAACCAAAGATTGTGTATGCGATTGATAAAAACAAAGAAGCGGTTCTATTATGCAAAAAAGAATGTAAAGCAGAATCATGTCCTTGATACGGTTGAAGTAATTCATGCTGATGCAAACGACGTCGAAAAGGTAGTTCCTAGAAAAAGCTGATCAGGATCATTATGAATCTTCCGTTTTCTGCATACAATTTTTTTCGTTGGCGTTGTCCATTGCTACACAAACTGTATAGTACATTATTATGATATCATTAAGGAAGAAGATATCGAAGCAAGGATTGATGCGTTGAAAAAAATCGCTACAGAACAGAGCTATATTCTCTACTGATTTGTCGGTTCACAAGATTAAGACGTATGCACCAAGAGAATTTTATATAGGAATAGACATTACCGCTACGAAATCATGCCGACGTAGCTTAGCCCGGTTGAGCGGCTGACTTGTAATCAGCAGGTCGGGGGTCCAAATCCCTCCGTCGGCTTCCTAACTAAAGGTTAAAAGCTCTCTCCAGGTTTGAGTTTCACGACGATGGTATCGCGAGTGGTTCCATCCACTCGTTTATTTAAAATCACTTAGTGGTACATCACCAACTTCTTTTTCTTCTATAGTTGTTTTCTTTTTTATGTAATTAAATGATGATTTAAGTCTCCTTGATGAAGATGTTACAAGATTAATTAATGAGATTGGGAACTACTTACTAAAAGAAGAAAAAAAATCTATGGATAGCAGAAAAAAACATTCGTTTCTGAGGATATGTTTTTAAAGAAGGAATAGTTATAAATTTTTGAAATAGGAGAGCGAAATAAAACATGGCAAACTATTGTTCTGATTGTGGCGCTGAACTAATAGAAGGTTCTAAATTCTGTTTAGCGTGTGGAAAAAAAGTTGAACAACATCCTGTAACTCCGATACAATCTCAGCCACAACAACAAGATGAACAACATCAAACTTCTATGCCATTATCAACAACACCGAAATCGAGGAAGAAATTGATAATTGGTATTTCGGCAATCATTGTAGTTGTGGTTATCGTATTAATTTCCATATTATACCTTCTAGGTGGTACTGGTTCTTTTGGTGCTGCAGATAGTCGATTTGTTGGAGAATGGGAACAGAATACAATAGATAGTCCGTTTCTTTGGAAATTCAACAATGATAGTACCACTAGAGAAAGGATCTTCTGGTGGTGCGATGAACAATGTTGGCACATGGAAAGTTAATGACACTCAGCTCTGTCTGTATAATGACACTGTGTGTTATACATATGAATTTTCAAATAATGGAAACATTTTAACATTGAATATATTTGGAGAAAATGATAGTTATCCTGTGAATATAGTTTTAACAAAAAAAGGTCAACAAGGAACCAACCAAACACCAAATATAGAGTGTACAACAGATTCAACAACAAATAGAATCACAATTGCATTTATAGATGCAAATGTAAAATGGAGCGACATAGCAATTACAACTAATCCTACCGCAACCTGGCAGGTTCAAGACGCCAATAAAAACGGTTTAGCCAGAATTGGCGCTACCACTACAATTACTAGATATATTACTGGTGGTGATAATATATTATTCTTAGACACTACTGGTGATGTTACTGTTACATTGAAATATTTACCGACGAATGCATTTCTTGGAAACTGGACGGTGAACGTCTAAATGAACCCATCATTTAATATGATGAATGGACTCTCTCTTCTTTCTTTATTATTGATTCTAATAAAAAAATATAAGTAAAACATACTAATCCTCCTCTGCTACGGTTATATTGAAATTTTTGTTTTAGAGTTTTAGGTGTAATTTGAGCCATTTTTCTCTTTAGGGATTTTAACTCAGGCTCTGTATTCCCTCCGTCGGCTTTTCATTCTTTTCCCGTCTGTTTTTCTTCTGGAGATTGTTTTTTGCGTTTTGGTAGTTTGCCACGTTATCTTTAAATATCATCATTGCTAGAAGTTAACACGTTACAGTATATCAATAATAAGGAGAGATACGGAGAAGAAAACAACATGACTCCCAATCAAGAACAACAAGGAGAAAAGGGACAACCACAACGATTCATTGAACTGGACATCCTCAGAGGATTTGCTATCCTTTTCATGATCCTCCTTCATCTGGCCTGGGATCTTGACTACTTCGGAATACTCACTCTCAACAAAAATTTCTATTCACTCAATATCATCGTACCCGTCATGTTCTTCCTGCTCGTCGGAATCTGCCAAGCGGTCAACAACAATAAATACCAGAGCCAACCAAAAAAGATGTACCTTCGAACGATACAACGAGGGCTCTGGGTCCTCAATCTAGGAATGCTCTTCACCCTACTAACCGCAGTGTTCCTTCCCGATAGACCAATTCTTTTTGGAGTCCTTCATTGCATCGGATGCTGCATCATCCTCAGTGTACCATTCCTTAAATTCAAATCTACCAACGCCGTCTTCGCAACACTAATCATCATCGCAGGGATAACCATAGGAACTCTTTTTACGGTAGAAAACGCAAATATCTTCCAACTGGCAACTGGCTTCCACCAATCAGATATTGCAGCACACACCATTGATTATTTCCCGATACTTCCCTGGCTCGGCGTCTGCCTCCTCGGGATTACACTCGGAAACATCCTCTACAAAGACAATAAAAGGAGATTCCCTCTCCCCGATCTCTCAAAATACAAACCAACGAAAATATTCTCGTGGTTGGGTCAACATTCCTTAGCAATCTACCTTGTCCATCAGCCAATAATCGCAGGTGTTTTATTCCTCGTTGTGATGATCTAAAACCTACACACGGGTCATTTTCACGCCAACGATCAGACACCAGACAAACGCAGGGAAACACGAAAGCGCCTCCGTGATCGCAATGCCTTCCATATGGAAGAGAAAAAATGTAGAACCTATTGCTATTAACGCAAATACGAAGGCAAGAGACCCCATGCTCCGCTCAAATGGATTCTGTTTTATGGTCAGTCCAATGATAAGCAAAGCAACCGTAAGAAACACAAAAAACGATGCCGATGTAATAAAATGAAGAGCAAAGAAAGTTTCCGGAAATAAACCAATTCCAATGAGAGCAAGAGAACTAACCGCAAGAAGATACGCTCCGATTTTATTGGATAAAATTTTCATTAATCCAAGGGAAAAAATTAAGGTAAGAATACCACCAAGGATCATACCATAATTGAATAACGCGGCAGTGTTTGCTTGGATACCGAGGTCGCTTAAAGCGTGTTGTGTCCATGTAAACCAGGGGGATGAAGCAATCGAAAGCCACAAACACGTGAAAATAACAACAGGGATGAAAATACCACAAATCCCTGCAACCCGGGTGATTCCAGATTGTCCTCTATCGAAATGGTTCCACATCGATAGGAGAGTGAGCTTCAAAGGTATTTATAATTTTTCATATAAATATATTAAAGAGATAGACGTATTCATTTAGCGACTTGGCTCTTATTTTCTTTGCTTGTTGTATATAAGGAGTCCAACAATTACAGCAAGGAGCAAGAGAATGATATCAAACCCGGGTGTTTTCTTCTCCACCGCCTTCACACCAATAGTTGTTGAAAATGACCCGGTCGCATTCCCATCATCTTTGACTTCCAAAGTCACAATTGAGGAACCAACAGAAGAAAACGTATTGGTTGTTACTGAGACATTCAGCCAGTCGATATCAAAGGTTCCATCGCCATTGAAATCCCAACGATATCCAACAATTGTACCATCGGTGTCGTTACTCCCAGAAGCATCGAAACTTACCTGCTGGTTCACTATAACCGATGAAAGAGCAGTGAACACCGCAAAAGGAGGACTATTCAAATAAATGGTTCCTTGAATCGTCGCAGTCGTATTCGCCATACTGCTTCGTCCATCATTATCAACGACCGTTAACGTCACGGTGTAGACGCCAGGATCTATATACGTATGTTTCGGCGTCTTATCAAGAATCTGACTGCTCCCATCCCCAAAGTTCCACCGGTAAAAAATAATGGTCCCATCAGGATCACTACTCTCAGAACCATCAAAAGAGACTGACTGATTAAGTGTCGTTACATATGGTCCTCCTGGATTTGCCACCGGTTTTTCATTTTCAGGAGGCCGCTGTTTCGTCGTAAAAAACCAGATATCAGATTGATTTTCCTGCAGGCTATCGTTCGCTATAGCATACCAGGCATAGGTCGTATCGAACGGCAACGTCAGACTGAACGATGCATTCTTCCCATTGGCCACATTCTTAGCAGAACCAAGAAACGTATTATTCACCGCGTTATAGAAATAGACAGTCGGGATTATGCTACTATCAACATCGACAATCTTCACATATAACTTAACTTTCAACCCGACATTCTCTTTATCATCCGCGGGTGATGGATCTGAAGGTTTTTGTGGTGGTTTTAAGAAAATACCGACAGGATATCGATCCAGACCACCAGTAGCAACTGTAAAGGGAATATCACCGATGCCATCGTGATTTCTATCCACATACTTGTAGGTATCCCAATAATTTCCTTTTACCCCGTCATCCCATTGATTACTCCCTTGCTCTCGTGCATTCAAATTATTTTTAAGGAAATGATTCAAGCTTATGATGTTATTTTTACTTCCCTGAATTGCAGAAAGAGCGGTAGAGCTCATGTTTTGAAAGGTATTATTACGTATTTGACATCCAGTTTTTTGCAGACTGATACCGATTTGACCACGATTGAACATATTATCTACAACGGTACAGTCGTAGGAATCAAGGGTGATTTCGCTCACGGTGTTATTTTTAAAAAAATTTGCTCGAATAACATCATTTCTATCTCCAGTCATATAGATACCATGGAAAACGTTTTTCGTGATTGTGTTCAGGGTAATGTTCGTATTTGAACAATCTCTTGCATAGATTCCAAAAGTACTAGTGGTCAAACGGTTTTGATAGAGAATATTTCTTTTTGAGGAACGGAGGTTAATCCCCGCATCACTTGAATTGGAGATGTTATTACTTGAAAAAACGTTATTATTCGAGGAGGACACGAACACTCCTTTGGTATCGTTGATCAAATTTCCACTAATGGTATTATCATCAGATGAATCAAGATAAATCCCCCACAGAGTACAGCTTGAAATATTATTCTTCTGCAAAACAACATTATTTGCAGTCACATGGACAAGTGCACCGTACTGCGATGTAATATGGCGTGCTTTATCTTGTATGACGAAATTTTCCAAGGTCACGAAATCCGCGGTGATATCTACCATGTATTTTAGTTCAGCACCGCGAGAAATAATACTTGGTTGATCATCAATTCCACCGATAAGAGAAATACGTTTATTGATGGTAAGACTTTCATTATAGGTTCCACTAAACACAAAAATGGTATCGCCTTCACTTGCGAGGTTCATAGCCTCGGTGATTGTGAGATACGGGTGCTCTGCAGTGCCATCTCTAGGATAGGAGAAACTATCATCGACATAAATCTCCCTTCCAGCTGCAGCAGTCTGTTCAGTAAGATATACCAATGAAAGGCCGCTTAATAATAAAAAACCGAGTACTAACACAAGAAAAGTTGCATGTTTTGTGCTCATAGTCCCATCCTTTTAATAAAAGAAGCATCAAGTCACAGAATTAAATAGTTTTCCGAAGACAGACATTTAAAGATTCTCTTGCTATGGTTACTTATATGAACGTATGTCTTGGCGGAACGTTTTATCCTCTTCATAAAGGACATAAAATACTCCTCAAAAAAGCGTTTCAGGTCGCAGGAGCGAAAGGTTCTGTTTTTATTGGCGTGACATCCGCTGCAATGGCAAAAAAGAAAGGGGAGATTCCATCGTTTGAGATGAGGAAACAATCCCTAGAACAGTTCTTAGTAGAAGAAAATGTTCAAGAGCAGGCCACCATTCAACCGCTCTCCAATAAATTTGGTCCAACACTAGAAGGAGATTTCGATGCAATCGTCGTCTCCCCGGAAACCAAACCAACCGCAGAAGAGATCAACAAGAAACGAAAACAACTCGGGAAAAAACCATTACAAATCGTTGTCATCCCGTTTGTGCTTTCAGAGGATAACCAACCAATTAGTTCGTCGAGAATAAGACTAAAAGAAATCGATGAAAACGGAACTCTACTTAAGCAGGAGTAGATTTATATAGAATAATTATATCCGCAAAAGCAAGGTGATCATACATGTCCTATGTGATCTTTGAAGTCAAATCAGCAGAAGCCGGGAAAATCCAAACCATGCTCCAAGATGATATTGTCAACAGACAAAGCATCGTAATACGGGATGCAAATTCACTTGACATGAAAGGAACAGTATCTTACCTGAAAGTTGAGGGAAGTCCAGAAGGACTCAAGCGTGCAGAAGAGCTTGCCAAAGAACTTGGGATGAAAAAGCTTCCTGATAAAAAAGCAAAAAAAATCGATGAGAAGATAAAAGAGCAAGAGGATTCTGCTGCCAGCGGCCTGGGCATGATCTTCGATTAAACTCTTCAGAGTTCCCAATACGCTCCTAATTCTTTTTTCATTTTATCAATGACAGCTTTGACGTCATCATTTCCTTTTACTGGATCGTCAAACTGGAGTGGATACGACATCAGTTGTCCGACTTGGGACAAGAAGCATTTACCGATCCATTGCAGGTTATATCCACCCTCCAGGGTGCAGACGATTCTTGGTTGAACCTGCTGGAATCGCTTGATCATTTCACCGAAGAAATTCGCGGTGAGCTTCAGTCCACCCAGTTGATCGGAATGATGGGAATCATACCCTGCCGAGATGATGATAAGGTGTGGTTTGAACTGTGTGGTGATCGGGATAAATATCTCGTCGAAGACCTGTGAGACCGCACCGTCACCATGACCGAACCCAAGCGGGGCGTTTATCGTATATCCTTTGCCTTCCTCTTCACCGATCTCACTCGCATCTCCGGTTCCTGGATAATGCGGTGATAAATGAAATGATTGGTACATGACATCTTTTCGTTTGTAGAAAATCGATTGAGTACCGTTCCCGTGATGAACATCATGATCAAAGATGAGGACTCGTTTCCCTTCCTTTGACAGTGCATGAGCCGCAAGTCCTGCGTTGTTAAACAAACAGAAACCCATGGACCGCTCTGCAGAGGCATGATGACCAGGGGGTCGTACCAATGCATAAGCATTTGGAGCATCTCCCTCAACAACGTTTCTGCAGACAGAAACAACTCCCCCTGCTGCGAGCCGTGCGGTTTCGTAATCTGATTTACAGACATACGTATCCAAGTCAATCCACGAGTCGCCCTTCTCGCTGATCTCTTTCACGCGTTGAATCATCTCCTTGGAATGGACTTCATACAGCAGTTTCTCAGGGAGCATCTCTGGTTCTATGAATTGCAGCTTTTTGTAAAACGGTGCCTGTTCAAGGGCGTCAAGCATCACATAGAGACGGTCTGCGTTCTCCGGATGGTCCGCGGTATCATGCTTGTTAAATTCATCGGAAAACACAATCGGTGTGGTCATACAATCGCGACTCAAGATGTCATAACTATCTTATAATATTAATTCTAAGGTTTAAGTACAACCAATGTGTTAACGGTCAAAAACGATGTTGGGGAAAACGAGGCAATGACTGATCTGCTCTTAGGACTCTCACCAAATTATCTGTATTTTCAAGGAAAGCCGCCGCAACTTGTCTCAGAGCTCCACCATCCGTATTTTCTAGCGTTTCCCCCCGCAACAGTGGATGCGAAAACCACTCGGAAGAAACTCGTCGAACAATGGCAACAGAACAAGGCAGATCACCCGAAACTATCAAAAATCACATCAATTGGAGAGCTTGAATCATACCGGAGTTTCTGTGATTTTACAAAAACACGAGACGTCTTTAAAGTATATACGAAAGAATCCTACGTGGTTCCTGAGATCAGTGATTATTTGTTTTTTGAACACGAGTTGTACACCGCTGAGCATGATATCCCGTACCATCAGCGGGCATTAGTTGACCTTGCTGCAGAAGGTAAAGTTTGGTTGTTTGACACGAAAGGAGAAAAAACAAAGCTCAAGGTATTGGTCTATGATATTGAAACAACCCAGTATGAAGAAGGAAAACCACAGATTCCTATCGACATCCTCGGGCACGCCTGCTTTAACATTACTATCGAGTCGGAAAAAAACCTTCCAAAAGAAGAGTTCAGTTTTGAGATCCGGGATAGCCCGTCGCATTGGAAGGATGTTGAGGTCGTTCAATATCTCTCCCGTACCGTAGATGAAGAGATAGCTCATCTGCTGGCGTTCTGCAAGCTTGCGAAAGACGCTGATATCATCTCAGGACATAACATCGTTGGTTTTGATAACGTCCATGTGCATGGTCGGATCAACTGGCTTCTTAAGAATAAATCAGATCAATTGTCGGTTGAGGAGAAGAAAACGTTTCAGAATTTTGTTGGCCTGTATTGCCGGGAGGATAAGTCGTTTCATTTTGGTATCATGGGTGCTGAAATTGTGCAGGTCTATCCATGTAGCTTTGATACGTATCTTGCTGCACGGAAGTTCTACCCCTGGCTTGATGATTTCCGGTTAAAAACCCTGGCTCCGTTTCTCAATGTCCTTGTTGAAAATCGAGTGTATTTAGCGCCATCGGAGATTAAACTTGATGACCGGACAATGACGTATAACAAGCAGGATGTCCAGGAGCAGATAGGGGTCACCTTGAATTTGATTTCGCAGGCGCTGCCGCTGTCGTTTACGACGTGTATGCCGTTTGACATGTTGCTTTCTTCTGGCGCAGTGAATATGTGGGATCACATGGCATTGCTCCGGGGAGCCGCGCATAAAAAGATTATTCCACCGATTTGTCGCGTGAAATCAGTCTCGCAGGTCTTGGTAAAGGACTTTGGAGGGCAGACGACGAAAGAGGAGATTATTCGACTGGCGAAGAAACGAAGGGAGCAGTTGTCAAAGGATTTTGTCCGGGTGTTGAAGTACGGTGAGGAGATGCCTGACTGGGTAGAATACCCACAGGTGATCTATAAAGAGCAGCAGAGTGATGATGACGAGGATGTCGTGAACTACCATATGCCTGGTGGCATGACCATTAAACCTGACAAAGAAGCGCATTCGCATTTCATCCCCTGGTATCACGTGGTGGTCGCTGATGTCGGTGCCATGTATCCGACGATTCTAAAAGCCATGAACATTGGTGCAGATACTGTAAAACTAGCGAAAAAGAATGAATCACCGGATGCCTGGGTGTGGCTGAAAAAGCTGCCGGACGAGTTCTTCAAAGACAGAGATGTGCTCTGGCGAAAGATAACCCCTGAGGATTCCTACGCTGATAAAGGGTACATGATCGGAGTACGGATCGACACGAACCCTGGCGTCGTCAACTGTGCGATGACCGGCATCATGAACATGATAGCAAAGATAAAACGAGAGTTGAAAGATGCAAAAACCAAAGCACGGAACGTTGAATTGACCCGCCTGAAAATGATGTATCAGAGCATGAAGGGTGCTAGGAATGCTGGTAGTGTCGATTTCGCCCAACGAATCATGCTTCAAAATCCAGAAGGAGATCTAATAAATGTTCCAATAGGTGAGTTCGTTAATAATTCAATGAAAAAATATGGATATCGCACAGAAATTTTGAATGGGACGGAATTCGAAATAACTGATATCACAGAAAATTGGATGGCTTTTTCAGTGAATAAAGAAGGAAAAACTGAGTTGAAACCAGTGAAACAAGCAATCCGACATCGTTGGAAGGAAAAATTAGTGAAAATCACCACGAAAAGTGGATATACCGTTGTAACTCCGAATCATAGTGTGTTTACGTTAAAAAATAAAAGACTTATCGATTTAGCTGCTGGTGAAATAACTAATGATTCTTTAATCGTTCATGCTGAAAAAATTCCTATGGTCGAACAACCGTACTCGATTAACTTGATTCATGAGATAACTACACCTGGTTTTTTTGCTTTCATTGAGAAAAAACATTTAGCATCACTCAAAGAGTTTGCAGAGACACTTCGCTCTCTTAATACAAAAAATAATCATTCAACCCCTTATCTTAAAATTCGCTTAGACCTTATGAGAACGGTAGACATTCCATCGTCCGCATATCAATATATTACTGTTGGAACGAATGGGCGGAAAGCGAGTAGAATCCATGCATTATTTCCCCTAGATGAGTCACTCGCCGAATTACTCGGATATTATATTTCTGAGGGTCACATATCAAAAAGAATGAGAAACAGAAATCCTTTTTATTACATTTCTATTGCTTGCGCATCCAAACCAATGCATGAACGAATTCAGACAATCACAAAAGATGTTCTTGGGGTCGATGTGTACACCCTTAATCGGATGAAGGATGCGAAGGTCTATGTGTCGACTTTGCATGCAAAAGTGATTGCACACTTATTTGAAGATGTCTTAAATTGTGGGCGAAATAGTCGAACGAAACGAGTTCCGTCAATGATTTTATCGTCACCGATATCTGTAAAATTAGCATTCTTCCAAGCATACATGAAGGGTGATGGTAACTATAGATCAGAACAACCTTCTTCGGTTCCATTAGGAAGATATACGACGAACAGTCGATGGTTGAACGAAGATCTTATCACTCTGCAGAAACAACTTGGAGTGAAGACAAATACGCACTACCGACAGAATGGGCAACTCTATAATACGAGAATGATTTATTATTTCAAAGGTAAAAAAGAATCGTTTGGGGACTGTTATGCAATCCCCCCAAAGACGATTGAATATGTTGATCCTTCAAGCGAGTATGTCTATGATATCAGTGTAGAGGGTAATGAAAATTTTTTAGACGCTAATGGAGGAATTCTTCTTCATAATACGCATGGAATATTAGCTGCACCGACTGTTACTGGCAGGCAGTTTAATCTCTGGGGTGCTGCTGCGATTACCACAAAAGGACAGATGATCCTTGCTGATACTCTAGAGTATCTCAACAATGAGGACATTCGTGTGGTGTACGAGGAACACATGGCATCTTAGCTGCACCGACCGTTACCGGCAGACAGTTTAATCTCTGGGGTGCTGCCGCGATTACCACAAAAGGACAGATGATCCTTGCTGATACTCTAGATTATCTAAACAACGAGAACATTCGTGTGGTGTACGGGGATACCGATGGAATTTACATGGGTTGTTCTCGTTCCATGGGGAACATCCCTGAGTTTTCCAAAGCAGTAGGCGCCTTACTTAGCCCTGAAGACGACAAATGGATCACCAAACCAGAGGTTGCGTATGCTGCAATTAAACAGTGTAATGTGAAATGGCAGAAAGAGCTGAAGTACCCTGATTTCGAATTAGAGGCAGAGCAGCATGATGCCATGATCTTTGTCAAGCATAAGAACTACCTGATTTTTGATGCGAAAAACGGTAAAATCGAGATGACCACGAAGGGAAACAACTTCAAAGGATCGGATAAAGCAAATATCGCGCGTAAGGTTCTTGCAGAAATCATGATGACGGTGCTGAAGGAAAACCCAAGTTGGGAAAAAGAAGACGACGCACGAGCTGCGGTGAAGAATAGTATTAAGAATAAGACAAGAGAAATTGTCTCTCGGCTGGATCTTTCGAACGTTGATTTGAATGATTTAACCTTGGTGCAGGCGGTTCAGCCGGAGAAGCGATATAAGTTGAATCAAGATGGGTCGTCATCGACGTTTGGGAAGCGTGCGGAGGCACTTGAGAAACTGCTTGGTCGGCCGATTCGAACCAGGGTGAAGATGAAGTTTGTGATCACGAAAAAACCGCTGCCTGGTATCGCAAAGCCGTCAAAAAGTGGGGTAAAACCTATTGATTACATGTACCCGGTCGACTTGGTGAAGGATCGAAAAGAAATCGATCTTGAGTGGTATAAGAAGATGATTGAGAACTACGTGCAGGGCGCATTTGGGTTATCTGATATCGCATCAACAGAGCAGAAAGGATTGGATGCCTGGATGTGATGTATACTCTTTTTTTAAGTAACAAGGAGAGAATGTTGTGATCAGGTATTTCTAGTAAGAGAGATTCTACCGCGATGATTCTGTTTCGATCTACTTTTCTGTTTTGGTACCAACTGTCCTCAGAGCTGGTACCACTTGTACAACAAATCCTTTAAAAGAAGAAAGACAACACTATCGATTGAGAACTATGTTAATCGTCGGACAAGTGTCAAGTAAGGAAGAGGCAAACGAGATCACGTTTATTGCGAAGCTTTTTATTGTTGGTCAGCGAGCCAGATTTCTTGCGTCGAACAAAAAAGCTGAAATAGAGGAAGATGAAGAAGACGCTGAAGAGGACGAAGAAGAGGAAGAAGAGGAAGAAGAATGTTAGATGATGGTGACCCTCGCTGATGGAGATGCCGCCAGGTATCAGATTTTTTTTCCTAGGCTCTGAAGCATATTACAAAAGAATATCCTCGTAACAGAGCTGTACCAGCTCATCAATCGGTTTTGTCGCATCAAGATGGACAAAACGTTTTCCTTTTGAAACTGTCAGATAATTCCTATGAACCTTTTCTAAAAACGCGAGACGCTCAAACGGAATCAGTTCTGTTCGATGTTGAATCCTAGCAAGTGATGTTTTTGGGTCGATTACAAACAGGAACGTCCGATCAGGCACAAGAATACGACCAAGAGAAAGCTCCTGCAACCACTTCAAAGGAGTCTTCAACTGACCCTCCAACTGAGCCGCCTGATACGCATACGTCGACTCCGCGTACCGGTCACACAACACGAGCTTGTCTTCATTCAACCACTGTTGAATCTGCTTGCAATGTTGGATGCGATCCGCGATAAACGTAAACGAGGTGACAAAAGGATCAGACTGCGACCGGATGCATTCCTGAACATATTTTCCTACCGTTGAATCGGTCGGCTCAAACGTCCAGACCACATCGTACCCAGCGGATCGTAATTTCTCAGAGACCAACTTGGATATCGTGGATTTCCCTGAACCGTCAATGCCTTCAAACGTCACAAAATGCTTCATTATTTCTGCTTCTCCTGTTTCCATTTATTGCTATAATAACTCAACGGATGACGCACCTTTTTACATACGTCATCCATTTTATCAACCGGGCAAATCCCATACGTCCGCATCTTCTCACACCCGGGGCATTTATACTCCGTGGACGACGACGCACCCGTGATATGTTCCACCTGATACCTTGTTTTATCTTCCTGGTAGTCAGGGGCTGAACTAAAAAGCTTTAAAATTTCATTGGTACTTAACTTGAGAGAACTAAGAAAGGCAACCAACGAAAACCTGCCCATATGGGGAACGTTTTCACCGGACTGAATCGCAGATAAAATATCCTTCATGCACGGGGGAAGCTTCTCGATGCTGACTTTCCCGACCGGTGCTGCCTCGATCTTTTTCTTCTGCATGGTCAGCAGGTTCTGAAACCGTTGAATATCTGAGGAGAACGTGTCGTAGACGCTTTTATCACATTCTCTGGTGAGGAGTTCTTCGTTGATCCGTTCTCGCAACGATTCTAAAAGTATTCTGGCCAGGTCTTTATGGGAAATCGTTAGGAACCCACCGCTGATACCTCTGTTCACCATTTTCCATTCCCTGTACCGAGTGGGTGCATTGTGGAGATAGTCTTTGAAGAATATCTTTATCGTGTTTTTTTCAGGGTTGTGTTGAACGTTAACGTTGAGTTCTTGTGCAACCGCAAGAAGAAAAGAGGTAGACTCATTGAGAAGTTGTTTATAGACGTGGTATGCCTCGCCGAGTGCATATCGTTTTTTAAAATACGAATCCCCAATACAGACAGCAACCATTCGTGCTAAAGGATACGATAAGATTTCCATGATACAATCAGATTCATTTGCAAGGCTTCTTTCGCCTACATCTCGATTTTTGAACGCATTGTCTAATCGTTCAATACCGATGATTCGTGCTCGTTCGTACGGGAGATCATGAAGCAATTCATCAACAGAAGGACCGTTCTCTTTGATGTACTGTCGGGTGTCGGATAAGAACGGATATTTCGCTAAGGTGGTTAACTCCCTCATGACAAGCACTGATATTTCTTTTCATTAATGAACCTTGCTCTTACCGGTTATCTCTAAATTTTAAGTAGTAGAAGACCGATAGGGGCTCGATATTCCTTGGGCTCGTAGCTTAGACCGGTGGAGCGACTGGCTCATAACCAGTTGGTCGGCGGTTCAAATCCGCCCGGGCCCATACAACTCTCCTAGGTAAGAAGATCCAAAAAAATGACAACCGTTTTGACTAAACAATCTATTTCAACTTGCTGTCCTTTTTGCGTTGAGAATCAGAGGGACTCTTATAGGTACCTATATATTCATTTTTATTAGTAAAATGTTTAGCAATACATATTCAAAAGGATAACGTATAGTAAAGAGTGACTTTATAATAATAAAAATTGTTTAGTATCCTTAGGGGGATAATATTTATGATACAGAAAAAAATCTACGAAAAGCGTCAGGCCTAAACATTATTCTTATGCTGGTATGTATCGCAGTTGGTACATCTTGCACTGCGAAACAACAATCTCCAACAATATTAGATATAACCGCTGTGAAAGGTGGTTTTGGTTCAGTGTCTGTTACCGTAAAAAACATCGGGGATAGTACCGCTGAAAATATTACAATGATTATCTCTGTAAAAGGAGGTATTCTTGGCAGAATAAATATGACAAAAATATGTAGCGGGTGTGGCAACTGTAGTAATTCGATTGAACCTAATGCAATAAAAACAGAAAGCACTGCCGAAGCAGGTAAGATAGTTGGCTTTGGACCTGTTACCATCATGGTTTCTGCAGAGGCGTCAAATGCAGAAAGAGTAAACAAATCCCTTAATGGCTTTGCCCTTGGGTTCCTCGTCATTGTTACAAAATGATGTGCTCAATCAAGACGAACACTGGAACTTCATTGTGTCTCGTCCTTTTTCTTTTTTCCTTTAACAATACCCTACTTTTTATGAAAAATGAGTGTTTGAGAATATACCAAATTTTAAAATAAGAGAACTGATTACAGGCACGGGGCATTTTTATGGTAGTTAATTACGACCGTTTATTCTCAACACGATCAAAATCCCTGAAATCCTCGGAGATACGAGAGCTGTTGAAATTGACTCAGAGTCCAGGCTTCATCTCCCTGGCAGGGGGTTTGCCGAATCCTCAGGCATTTCCTGTTGATATCATCCATGAGTGCATAGAGAAAGTGTTTAAAACCAATATTCACAACGCGCTTCAATATGGAACAACCGAGGGTTTACCGCTTCTCAGAAACGTCCTTGCACAGAGAATGAGAGACAAAAAGGGTATTGACTGTGAACTGCACGACATCCTGATCACCAGTGGTGCCCAACAAGCACTCTCGTTTGTCGCCTTTAACCTGTTAGACCCAGGTGACACTTATATCACGAGTGCACCAACCTATCTGGGGGCACTCCAGGCGTTTCATGCGTATCAGGGCAATTGTGAATGTATACCAATGAATGACGAAGGAATCGATATCGAATCGTTGCGCAGAAACCTCAAGCGTCTTCACCGAACTGGCATCACCCCGAAGTTTCTCTACGCGGTCGCGACGTTCCAGAATCCATCAGGAGAAAGCATCTCCTTGGAACATCGAAAGGAGCTTATCGAGATCGCCTCAGAGTATGATTTTTTAATCATCGAGGATGACCCCTATAGTGAATTGGTCTTTGAAGGAGAACCTATCCCTTCGATAAAATCGTTAGACACTAAAGGCCGCGTCATCTACATCGGGACGTTCTCAAAGGTGCTCGCCCCCGGGTTCCGACTTGCCTGGGTGATCGCATCAGAAGAAATCATTAACAAATTTGCTCTCACAAAACAATCCAGTGACCTCTGTTCAAATATGTTCATCCAATATGTCGCCTATGAATACATCAAAGGAGGATACCTGGACACGCAGATTCAACAAATCAAACAGTTATATCGACATAAACGAGACGTGATGATAAAAGCACTTGAGGAATATTTCCCGGAGGGTGCGAAATGGACGGTCCCAGGTGGCGGGATGTTCCTCTGGGTGACACTTCCGAAAAATGTGAACACGCGTCTTATGTTCAAACGAGCAGTCGCTAAAAGGGTCGCGTATGTGGTCGGTGATGCATTTTACCCAGATAGCAGTAATTATAACTCGATGCGATTGAACTTCTCGTATGCGGACGATGATGTAATGAGGGAAGGAATCAAACGTCTTGCAGAAGTAATCAAAGAAGAAATGGTTAACCCGTATGATAAGGATGAATACGTAGGAGGAGTATAGGCATACCTCCCGCTCGTTTCTTGTTGAACATCCTGGTGTCGGACGAAAGAAGATGCGTGTTTTTGAGAGAAAGTCTCTCTCAGTAACTTTAAATAACATAACACTATTGCGGAGCTCTATATCTAAAGGGTGATTAACCTGGGCAATATACGACAGACACATATCAAGAGTACTGCGATTGATTTAGTGAAGAAGTATCCAGAACACTTTTCTGGTGATTTTCAGAAAAATAAAGAAAATGTTGATCTACTTGTGGAAGTGAGTAGTAACCTTCTGAGAAATAGGATTGCTGGATATATCACTCGGTATGTGGTTTCTCGAAGTAAAAATAAACCAAGTCGACCCATTTCTGAGTAACATCCCAATATTTATTTTATACAGTGAACTATTCTCCTCAGGTGAATCTATTAGCACGATACAAAACGCTATCGAATCCCTCCGAAACGGACACTTTATTCTCATTTATGATAACGACTCAAGAGAAAGCGAAACAGATCTCGTTCTCGCCTCCCAATTCATCACCCCTGAAGCAATCAAACGAATGCGAAAAGACGGCGGAGGACTCATCTTTCTCATGGTTTCCAATCCTGCTGCACAGAAACTACAACTTCCCTTCCTCTCAGACTTGTTTTCTGAGGTAAGCACACAATACCCGGTCCTCAAAGAACTTATCCCCAATGACATCCCCTACGACACCAAATCCTCATTCTCCCTCTACATTAATCACCGGAAGACGTTCACCGGAATCACCGACAACGACCGCAGCCTTACCATGAAGAAATTCGCAGAACTCGTCAACACCATCAAAAACCACGACAGCATAACAGCTATTAAAGAGTTCGGGAAAGAATTCCGATCCCCCGGACACATCCCAATCTGCGTTGCTTCAGAAAAACTGCTCAACGAGCGAAAAGGTCATACGGAGCTGGTTATTTCATTACTTGAGATGGCAGGACTCACCCCAGTCGGAAGCGGCTGTGAAATAATGGGAGAAAAAGGAAAGGCAATGCCCAAAGAAGATGCAAGGAAATACGCTGAAAAAAACAATTTTTCCTTTCTGGAAGGAAACGACATCATAAAAGCGTGGAAAAAATGGTCAAAGTAATGGCAACTGGGACCTTTGATTTACTACACATGGGACATATCTACTACCTCCGTGAAGCAAAAAAACTAGGTGACACCCTCGTGGTTGTCGTCGCAACAGATTCAACAGTACGAAAACTCAAACACGACCCGATCACCCCTCAGGAGATTAGAGTAAACCTCATCAAAGAACTGAGGATGGTCGATGAAGCATATCTGGGGCATGAGGATGACATGTATACGATTGTTGAAGAAATTAAACCAGACATCATTGCTCTTGGCTTTGACCAGATTCACAATGATGCCACGATTAAAAACGAGCTGAAAAAAAGGAAACTCAACATAAAGGTTGTAAGACTCTCCAAATACGAAGGCGGAAGTGATCTTGAGGGCACCCGCAGGATTATCCAAAAAGTCATTGCTGCCCATGAGTTTCAAAAGAAGATGCAGCGCATCGAGGGGGAACCATGAAACGTATCGGTATCGCAGACACCACGTTTGCCCGCTTTGATATGGCACATGCAGCGATTAATGAACTACAATCCCTCACCGCAGGGTTCAAGATTATCCGATACACGGTTCCCGGGATAAAGGATTTACCTGTTGCCTGTAAAAAATTGTTTGACGAACACACCTGCGACATTGTCATGGCACTTGGCATGCCTGGCCCAAAACCCATCGATAAACAATGTGCCCATGAAGCAAGCACCGGGCTCATCCATACGCAGTTGCTTTGTAACAAACATATCATCGAAGTCTTTGTTTATGAGGATGAGGCACACAATGGCAAAGAGCTTGCACGGCTTGCGGACCAACGAGCACGCGAGCATGCACGAAACGTCATCGACCTGTTGTTTCATCCTGAGAATCTTACCAAACATGCTGGTTGTGGTCTTCGCGAAGGATTTGAAGACGCAGGACCAGTACGATAAAAAGGAGGCAAAAAAAAATGGCGAAAGAAACAATACGAATCGGAGCTGTTGTCTCTGATTTTAACTACGACATCACCATGATGATGTTCGAACGAGCAAAAGAACACGCGGAGTTTCTAGGGGCAGAAATTACCAAAGTCGTGAAAGTCCCCGGAGTTTTTGACATGGCTCTTGCCATCAAGAAATTACTAGCGCGTAAGGATATCGACGGTGTTATCACCATTGGAGCAGTAATCGAAGGAGAAACCGAGCACGATGACCTAGTCATCCAACATGCTGCCCGAAAGATCGCTGACCTCTCATTAGAGTTCAACAAACCAGTGGGTCTTGGGATTTCTGGTCCAGGGATGACCCGGCTTCAGGCAGAAGACCGCATCGAACGAGGAAAAGCAGCGGTGGAAGCGGTCGTAAAACTACATCAACGATTACAAAAAATCTAAAAACGAGGCAAAACCCCAGCCTCATTCTTTCTTATTTTTCGAGGGGTACTGCAGTAATAGTTAATCGTTCGAGCTCTGAGATTTTTTCACTTGATATCCGGATAATCTCTGTTTGTATTTTATTGAGTTCCAATACCGACATCTCCCCTGGAACGGTAATCTCAAGTTCGCCTTGGATCACAGGACCAGTTCTTCGTAACCGAACGACCTGAGCAGCATGTACTCCTTTCACGCGTTCTGCATAGGTTTTAATGAGTAAACCATACATGAGACAATCGCCGTCACAAGCATCGACAAGCATGTACCCTGCTTCTTTGATGGCGGCAAACCCAATGGTGAGAATGATACCAGCGATGATAAACCCGATCAACGGGTCTGCAATATTATATCCGAAGGATGAAAGCAGTAACGCAACAACAGTAAGAAATGACGTTGTCCCGTCTTTGATGGTGTTAATGGCATCGAGTTTCACGGAGCTCAGGTTCGTATGTCTGCCTTTAATGATTTTATACACACCAAGACCTATAGCAACCAGCGCAGCAATAAATGCCACGATCGCACCAATGAGAGGAAGTTGGACGACTTGAGGATTTACTAGTTGATAGTAGGATCGAAGAATGATATATCCTGCTAACAAAAACATGAGTATCGTTGCAGCGATAGAGGCAAGGTTCTCAATCTTGTAATAGCCGAAATGGAATCGCTGATCCGCTGGTCTTTTGAAGAATCGAAGCCCTGCCCAGACAATCCCTGAGACAAACCCATCTCCGATGCAATCGATACCATTTGCAGTGAGTGCAACACTACGAGAGATTGTTTCCCCGAGAATAATCTGGAGTATACCCAGGCTTACCAGTGATACGGTTGTCACTGCAGCGATTGTTTCTGTGCGGTTGACAACAGATTCTCGGTCACCCACCATGATACCATAGAAAGAACAACTCATTATTAAGAATTATTATTTGAGACGTTTGAAGAGAAATACGCTTTGAAAAAGAGTATAGTTGGTCGTCTATGCTTTTCTGGAAGGAATATATGGTTTTTCTGGTATGCAGCTATGTACATTAATAGAGAAATAGAGTACGGTACTATTATGTTGTTTCACCTGACAAAAAAGACATGAAATTAATGTTATGAAAAACTATATAAGTGGTGGTCTTCATGGCAGGATGCGACACCAATATTTTGTAATAAAGGGAGTATGTAAAGCGAGGGAAATGGATGGTAAAAATTAACATTACGATAGAAGGAGAAGATATTTCAGAGATCATTAATGAGCTGTTGCATGTCGGTATTGAACTGTTAAAAGCAAATAGGAAAGAGCTCCGGGAAGTCTTAAAGATTCTCGCGGATGAGTCCTTAGAGGTTCTCAACGAGAAAAAAACACTGGAGAAAGGAGCAGAGCTCTACAAGAAAATTAATTCTGAGATCAACTGGACATACAAGCGAGATAAAGACTAAAAAACACGAGAGAAGCTATTCTAGTTCTGTGAAGACACGTGAGCTTTTTGTAAGAAGCTCCATTCCACCTTTTTTTATAAGGACGTCATCTTCAATTCGTACTCCCCCAAATCCTGGAAGGTAGACGCCTGGTTCAACGGTAAGGACCATGTTTTCTTGAAGCTCCATGGTATTTTCTGGGGCAAATCCAGGCCCGTCGTGAACTGCAAGACCAAGGGAATGCCCGGTGGAATGAATGAATCTTCCTTTAAATTTCGTTGAATCAATAAAGGAACTTACCGCATGGTGAACATCACCTGCTTTGACCCCAGGTTTTATCGCATCAAAGGCGATCTGTTGTGCCTGGAGTACTGTTTTGTACATCTCTTTCTGTTGCTCGGTTGCTCTTCCAAAAAGAAACGTTCGGGTGATATCGGAATTATATTTTTTCAGACACGCGCCAAAATCGCATAAGATAAGGTCCCCTTCAGTAAGTTTCGTATCACCATGGCTGTAGTGTGGCTCTGCCGTGTTTTTTCCAAAGGAGGAAATAGTATCAAACGCGGGTTTTTCTGCACCCAGGCTTTGAAGCGAATAATTGATTTCTGCGGCAAGTTCGCCCTCACTCATTCCTTCTGAGATGACATCGGGGATGATTGCCATGGTATCATCAGCAATTACGCATGCTTGTTTGATGCGTTGGATTTCTTGTTCGTCTTTGATGAGCCGTGTTTTGAAAAATCCGTCGGACACATCAACGAAGACTGCCTGCGGTAAAATCTCTGTTAATGTATTAAATTCGTGATATGAGAGGCCACTCGCATTCACCCCGATGGTTTTACTTGAAGAAGTCAGGTGTTTGAACAATGCCGAAAATTCATCCTTTGTTTTATAGATGGTAAGATGTGCAGTGGATTTCCGTGCACTTTCTGCCTCTAGCTCAGAAACCAGAAGATCAAGGGCGCCGTCAGGATGGAGTACCGCACACGAGCCTTCAAACAGTCCTTGTTCAAGGCCGGTGACGTAGAAGAAGTTATCATCAACAAACGGGGCGGAAGCGTTTTTGAGTACAATGAAATCGACAGTTTTTTTACTGTTAATAAAAATATTTTTTACTCTATGTATCACGTACGGACCACCTAGTGCTCTTATGCACTCTCCTCTAGCATGTAGTGATAGAAGAAGCAAGGGGAATGCTTTCCGATGAGGTTACTGTTCTATTGAAGATATGAGGTTGTGTAGTTGATCGAGGTCGGTTCTAATGTCCTCTACTTCTTTCATCTTCTCTTTTTCGAAGCTCTTCAGGATAGCTGGCAGATCTGAAGTGAGTTTGTAGAGATGCACGGGTCTTCCTTTGCCCTTCTTTTTTTCATCGCGTTTCTTTGCCCAGCCTCTTCGTCTGAGTTCTTGCATGGCTACGCTTACTTCAGGCTGTCGAAGATCTGCTCCTTGTTCAACGTCTGCGGAGCGGCATTCATCCACCTGAGATATGTAAAGTAAGGTCTTCGCAAGATTCTTGGGCATTCCAAGTTCTGAGAACAATTGGACTGCTTTATTTTCGTTCTCATCTAATACGAGTGACTTTGTCCGTTTCATACATTCTCCTCGCAGAATAAATCAATTCTGAAGTATATATATTTTTCCAATTTTTTCATCTATATTTTTATATGCTAATTCAATTATTTAAATCTTTTTATTTTTAATTTGCTTTCATCCATCATGAGTTTCGCAAGATTATCAGGATATTCTCCCCCGTAGATAATTTCCGTGACACCCGCGTTAATCAACATTTTCACACACACGACACAAGGAGTATTTGTACAGTACAACACAGATCCTTTAATCGAGACACCAAAAACCGCTGCCTGGATAATCGCATTCTGCTCTGCATGCAATCCGCGGCACAATTCATGTCGTTCCCCTGATGGAATATTCAGATTTTCCCGAAGACACCCTGTTTCAGAGCAATGTTTCAGACCCTTGGGCGCACCATTGTACCCGGTGCTCAAGATATGTTTGTCCTTGACCAGAATAGCGCCAACCTGCCGTCGTAAACACGTGCTTCGTTTCGCAACCACATGAGCCATTTCCATAAAGTATTCATCGTACGATGGTCTTGCTTCCATAAGAATCGAAAAGAAGAATAACGCCAGAGCTTAATAAAATTATGATTTTATACTCGCCTGCGAATCACTTCTCCGCCTAAAGAATAAATCATCTCCCAGCAGTGCACGGAACGCGGTAGTAAGAAGAGAGAACCCTAGAATCAATCCCCAGAGAGTGAGATCAAGAATAGGTGTGGTTGTAAACACGTCATTTATCCCAGGCAAATAGATAATTGCAAGAATCATCAGAAATGTAAATACAAAAAACGATTTCAGTAAGAGATTTCGTCGTTTGAATTTCTCCAGAAGGTTCCCCTCTCGTAAAATGAATACATAGATCTGTGGAGAAAGCAACGTGATCGCAAAGGAAACCGTCCCTGCCATCACCTTCGCATCCTCTTCCGTCGCACCATGACCTAACATATAATGGAACGTAAGGATATATCCTGCAGCGATAGATAACCCAAAAACAATCCCATCGACAATCATCATCACTCGCTGTTTCCTTGAAATAATCGGCTCTGAGAGCTTCGAAGGGTTTCGTTTCATGATATTTTTATCAGCAGAATCAGTGCTCACCCCGACACCAGGGAACGTTTCCATAACAACATTCGACCATAACAACTGCAACGGCATTAAAGGAACAGGATATCCCAGAAGAGGTGTGATGAGAACACCAACGACTTTCCCGATATTATTCGTAATGAGGTATCGAATCAGTTTTTTAAGGTTCTGATACACCCGTCGTCCTTCCTCAACAGCCTTGACAATGACAGAAAAATTATCATCGGTAAGAATAATGTTTGCTGCTTCCTGAGCCACCTGCGTTCCAGCGCGACCCATGGCAATGCCGACATCAGCTTTCTTTAACGCAGGAGCATCATTGACGCCATCCCCGGTCATAGCAACGATATGATCTTTCGCGCGTAATTTCTCGACTATTTTCAGTTTATCAAGCGGCGCGACACGAGAATAAACCCGAAGATGCTCCACATGTTCCCCGAACTCTTCATCACTCATCTGCTCCAGGTCTTTTCCTTCTATTGCCTGATCTATGTCAGTCGCAATTCCAACACTCTCAGCGATTGAAAAACCGGTTTTTTTACTATCACCAGTTATCATCACAACACTGATGTTCGCGTCTTTTGTCTCCTGAATCATCTGCTTGACTTCATCCTTTGGCGGGTCGTAGATTGCAGCGGTTGCAAGGAACGTAAAACCAGTGAGATTGTTCACATCAATCTTCTGCAGGTCACCAACGTTTGATTTCTTCACAAAACCAATAAGTCGAAAACCTTTCTCGGATCGTGTCGACAGCTCTTTTCCAATATGCTGTCGATGATGCTCGTCAAGTGATTGCATTTTACCATCTACATAATAAGAACCACAGAATGTGAGAATCTTTTCCGGAGCACCCTTGATATAAATATCATGAGTCCCTGAGCCATCCTTGGTGAGAATTGCAGAAAACATAAGTTCAGAGGAAAACGGGACGCTGTCAATGATCTTGAATGTATCAAATTGATTCGGTTTAAACCCGTTTAAAATCGACGCTTTAATTAACGCAATCTCAGTAGGATCCCCTAGTTCCTTGACAATGTTTCCATCTTGTTCGACGACCTGAGCAGTAGAGCATTTCACCGATGTTAAAAAGATATCATGCAAGAGAGCAGATTTCCCTTCTGCAATCATTTTAAATATATCAGACATGACATGAAATTTCGTGCCAATAAAAAACTCTTTTACCGTCATATCATGTTTGGTGATGGTGCCTGTTTTATCGGTACAAATATAATCAACATTCCCAAGCGTTTCTACTGAAGATAGCTGTTTGACGATCACTGAGTTTTTCGCGAGTCGTTCCATCGCAAGCGACAACGCAATCGTCATAGACGCAGGCAGCCCTTCCGGAAACACGGCAACCATGATACTAATCGCAAGAAGCACAGAGAATCCCAGATCATTAGGATTTCTGACATACCCCATCACTAAAACAAGAACAAGAGAAACAATAGCCAATGCAACCAACGCCTTGACTTCACGGTCCATCTTTTTCTGTAACGGAGTTCGCTCTTCTTCAGCCTCCTGAATATTGACTGCGATTTTCCCGATTTCCGTGACATTACCTGTTTTAACGACTAGCGCTTTCCCATACCCATTTTGTATTTTACTGCCGGCAAACACGATGTTTTTCATCTCATACAGTTCAAGATCAGTCTCGTGGATCTGATGCGTGTTTTTGTGAATAGGTTCGCTTTCTCCAGTGAGATGCGCCTCATCGACAAGCATGTTTGTCGCTTCAATTAATCGTGCATCAGCAGGGATGATATCACCGGATTCAAACACAATGATATCACCAGGGACTAGGAACTTAGAGGCGATGACTTCCACCGTTCCATTCCGGATGACTTTACATTGTGGAGAAAGAATTTTTTTGAGTTCCTCCGCCGCTTTTTCTGCTTTTCCTTCTTGTATCAAACTGATAATTGTGTTGATGACGACAACACCGACAATTGCGAGAGCTTCAAGTAAATCGTTGATAATAAAGAAGGAGAGAAGAGATGCTACAATCAAAATCAGTGCCATCGGTTCGATGAGTGCTTCAATGATTTTTCTGAAAATGGATTTCTTTTTTTCTTTTGCAAATTCATTGAGCCCATACACGCGCGTGCGTTCCTCTGCTTTTACATCTGAAAGGCCTTGCAGAGACGTTTGGAATCGTGCAAATAATTCTTCTACTGATTGGGAAGAAAAGTTTCCTGAGAGATCGATTTTTTCAGATTCCATTTTTTCCCCGCTATTTGTCCCACGTGAAATCATGTTCTCTTTTATCTAGTTTTCATTTATGATAAAAATATTAAGAATCATCTGTTGAAAACCATAAATTATTAAAGAGTTGGAAGATAAAGGAATTCGACAAAATAAAGATGATGGGGGCTTATGAAAAAAATAGGTATCTTAACAGGTGGCGGTGACTGCCCGGGACTTAACGCTGTTATTCGGGCTGTAGTAAAAAAATCCTCCAAGAATAATTGGGAGGTTCTTGGTATTCTCGATGGATGGAAAGGCCTCATTGAAGGAAATGTCATGCCGCTCACCGATGTTCACATCTCAGGGATTTTACCAAAAGGGGGCACAATCCTTGGAACGTCTCGGACAAATCCGTTTAAAGAACAGGGGAACGTCGATAAAGTCTTAAAGAATATTAAAAAGTTCAAGATTGATGCACTCATTGCCATTGGTGGAGAAGATACTCTAGGAGTTGCCTTAAAACTGCATAAGCTGGGCGTCCCTATTGTAGGTGTCCCTAAAACCATTGATAACGATATCTCAGGAACAGATTACACGTTTGGGTTTGACACCGCGGTCTCTATTGTTACCGATGCAATTGACCGGCTTCATACCACAGCAGAATCACATCATCGCATCATGGTTCTTGAGGTGATGGGACGACACGCAGGATGGATTGCAACGGTATCAGGGATTGCTGGTGGCGCTGATGAGATTCTGATTCCAGAGATAGCATTTAACATTGAGGCGGTATGCAATAATCTGAAGGCACGCCATGACAGTGGAAAGAAGTTTAGTATCGTGGTAGTCTCTGAGGGAGCAAAACCAAAAGATATTGATCATTTTGAGACGTTATCTGAGGAAAAGGATGAATTTGGTCATGTCAGACTCGGTGGTATCGGACAGCGTCTTGCAAAAGAAATTGAAAAGAGACTTGGTGTTGAAACACGGTTTGTGGTACTTGGGCACGTACAACGTGGTGGATCTCCAACCGCATATGACAGGGTGCTGGCGACACGATATGGTGTCGTTGCTGTTGAATTGGTAAAGGCCGGGCATTTTGGAAAAATGGTTGCCTTAAGAGGATATAAAATCGTCCCGGTTGATCTGAATGAATCCGTGACAAAACTCAGAACCGTGGATATGGACATCTATGAGATTGCAACAACCTTTTTTGCTAAACCTCATAATGAATAAATCGTTGATGATATTTCCTAAGCTATTAATTTATAATTATTTTTTTAATTTTATTTCAATTTCCTGAAAATCTTTTGGGACAAATGACTGAACAAAAATTTTCCTCGCATCATTCTCCAACACGCGGTAATCGAGATACCGGGGGCTGATATGGACTAAAAACAGTTTTTCCACCTTTGCCTTTTTTGCTATCTCTGCTGCTTGAGCTGCGGTCGTATGTCCGTATTCTTTTGCGATATCTTCGAGTTCTGAGTCAAAGGTTGCCTCATGGACGAGAACATCTGCATTCTTCGAAAACGCTATCATCTCCTCGCAAGGCATGGTATCACCGGATATGACGATTTTTCTGCCTTTTCTTGAAGGACCTAATATCATGTCTGGCGTGATTTTCTTGCCATTCCCTAGAGTTATGGTTTGTCCACATTGCAGTTTACTAAACAATGGTCCCTCAGGGATCCCTAATTCCAAAGCCTTCGGTTTGTTGAATTTCCCGGGGCGTTGATGTTCCTCAAGACAGTAAGAGAACGTAGGGACATTATGTTTTACTTTCAACATATGGATGCTATAATCCTCGAATTCGACCTTATCACCATTGGTTATGTCATGTGAAATAATCTCGTAGGATGGTCGAAAATATCCAAGTGTTAATAGATGGTCGGTAAGTTCCTCCATCCCCTTTGGTCCATAAATGTGAAGTGGTGTGTCTCGATCGTTCAACTGCATGGTTTGAATCAGGCCAGGCAACCCAAGAAAATGATCGCCATGAAAATGGGTAATGAAGATTTTCGAGATCTGCATATAACTGAGGTTTGATTGTTGGAACTGCCGTTGAGTTCCTTCCCCGCAGTCGAACAACAAGATTTCACTGCCTCGTTTGATAGCAAGAGATGAAACGTTTCGCTTTACGGTCGGCCAGCTTCCACCGGTTCCAAGGAAGATGATACGCAGTTGTGTCATGCTACAGACGGATACCACCAAAGGGTAAAAGTGTTTTGGTTAGTTCTCGTAGACAACAAAATATCGAGTGAGACTACGATGGACGCGAAACTCATGGATTTCTACGAGGGAAAGGTATTTTTCTCCAAGAAAAACCATCGATTTATCAGACAAACCGACCACTGCTTTGCCGTTCTTTTTTAGAAGAGAAGCAATAGAAGCAAAAGCCCGTTCATAGAGCATCGCCAGGGTTTCTCCTTTTGTTGTTGTTGCTTTACCGTATGGAAAATCAGTGATTACTGCATCAACGATAGAAACCGATTGAGGGATATTTCCAATATCGCAACACATTAATTCATAGTTTTTAATTGAGTAGAAATCAAGGGTTTTTTTACATCCATCAATCATTTTTTGTTCAATATCACTGCCTATGACTCGTGCCCCGATAAGGCCTGCTTCAAGGAGAATTCCACCAGTACCACAGAATGGATCAAGCAGCGTTTCTTGTTTTTTAATTGACGAGAGGTTGACTAATGCGCGAGCGATTTTTGGATGAAGGGTGATTGGTAATAAGAACGGGCGAAAGTGTCCTCTTCGTTTTTGAAAATGACTTGTTTCCAGAGCAGCTTTTTTTATTCCAACATAGGCTGTGTTCTCTGTTACTACTGCACGCAGCTCTATTTCAGGATGTGTGAGATTTACTAACCTATTTTTTGTGTAGATATCTCCTAAGCGGTCAATGAGTTGCTGTGATTGAATTGATGATGAACGGTTTTTACACCGGATTGCGATTGATCCATCATTCATAAGAGGATGTTTCTCTGCGCACCGCACGATATCATCCAAAGTAGCAGGACATGAAAACAAGAGCTCATCAATCACAAAGGTAAAAGCGAGTCGTTCCGCGAGTGTCTGGATGATTGAATCATTTGGTTTGATTTCGACGATGAGGACATCTTCATTTGAAGTAATGAGCGTATACATAATATTTTCAGCATTCAGACACGCGATTACTTCGGCACAGGGAAGTGTTTTCTGTTCTTTGGAAAGCTCAAACATCAGTTTCATGAGGTATCAAACAACCTAACTGCTCTGAACACAGTTCTCCTAATAAAATTATACGGTAGTGGTGATATGATAAAAAAATGTAATAAAAAAACTGATTACTTGATGTCTTCTTCATCAACTTTTTTCTTCTTAGAGCTCTTCTTTAACGTCTCATCGACTTTATATTTACTATCACGTTCCCCTTCGAACCATTTTCCATCTGTTTTTTGATCGATTTTTCCGGTTAACTCATCAAGCTTGTATCGCATGTAATCCTGTCCTTTGAACCACTCGTCCTGTTCTTTCTTTCTGATCCTCCGAAACCTCCTCTGGTTCTTTTTCCTCAGATAAGTATGTTGTCTCCTTCTTTTTCGCCTGCACAGGGATTCGAATCTCTTCTACCCTGGACGCAGAACTTGAAATGGAGACATCGCTCTTCTCGTTTCCGGGAAATAATGCTGGTTCATTTTTGGACCGTTGTCCTAGTTTTTCTTGCTGGTATGTCTGTGGTTCATCAGATGATCCTGCTCGTTTCGACTGGTGAGGTATCGTTGGGTTTCTTTTTTGTCTCCATAAAACATATGCAATAGCAAAGATGACGACAAGGATAGCAATAAGAATAGGAAGAATTTGAAGGAATTTTGATTCAGTAAGCTCGAAAATGGACCCCTCTACATTTTCTATACGGATAGTAGTTGAACCAGGGAGATAACCGCTTTTTATGACTTGGATGGTTGCGGTGGTAATCATCTCAACTTCAGGTGCATGTGCATAGGCCATGCCTTGTAGATCGGTTATTATCGGTGCAGCATCTGTAGTGATATATACAAGAGCACCTTCCACTGGTTTATTATCTTGGTCTTTGACGGTGACTTGGAACTCCTTTTTTTCTTCGATAGTTCCTCGATCTGCAACTATTGACAATTCACCTTTCAAAACAGTTATTTCGACTGCAGCGGTCAGATACCCTTCATTTGTTGCCGTGATTACAAACGAGTCATATTCATCAAATCGTGGGGCTTCGACAGTTATAAAAGGCTCTGCTAAACTCGTGAGATATGTCATTCCTAAAAAAGTGATATTCACACCAAGGATAACTGATTCATTTTCCGTGCTTACGGTTAATATCATAGTTTCTTCCTTCAAATAAAATAGTTCCTACGCTTTCATTCCAGTCGTTTGAATCATAGATTTCAATAATAAGCGCTTGTTCATCTTGCGCAGAAGCCGTAGAGATAAAAAGAGTGTTTACTAGCAACAACAGAACAATAAGACTAAGAAAACTCATCTGAGCTTTTTGATACACAGTAATCCTCATCAACTACCTTTGAGTGCTGCATGCGAAGATACGGTAATATATATTTATGTTTTTTGAAGAGAAACAAGAAGGATATCTCAGGAGGTTATTTTTCTGCGAGTCGTTTCTTCAGCTCCTTAATGATATCAACCGGGCTTGGGTCAATTCCTCGTAACACCGCAAGATAACAGCTGGTGAAATCCCCAAGACACATGAGGTACATCATTTTTGCGAGCTGACTTTTTCCCTTTGGCGAGACTTCAATGATATTGCCTGCAGTATTGTGAAAGAGGTCACGCATGAAATTCAACCGGGTCGTCATATCGATGATTTCTTCATCCTTATCACGAAATAAGATGCAGGAGAACTGTTTTGATATTTCAGGATTCGCAGACCAACCAACAATATCATTATGGTTACAATCTGGGACGAGATCCGTGCGTGCAATCAGTTTGCTGTTTTCATTGAATTGATGACGCCAACGAATCGCAATTGGTGTGTAGACGCCCCATCCGTATATCTGTGGAATTGTGTTGAAGATTTTTTTTGCAAGCTGCTTTGCAGGGTTATTTTCTTCAGGGACTGTTTTGTTATTCGTATTGACGAATTCCTGTGTCACTGCATATGGTTTCTTCGATATCTGTTTCAATCGCAGTTTTTAACAACCCGATTTTTTTCAGAAATATAATCGAAGGGAATAACAAGTAGGCGGTTGCTGCTCGTGGTTGAATCCCAGCAGGAATTTTCACGAACGGAACGTCACGTTTTTCTGCAAGTTCTTGGAGCTTCCCACCAGTGGAGATACATATCATTTTGCATTTTTTCTGACTTGCGATCTTGAACGCACTAAGGGTTTCATCGGTGTTTCCTGAGTAGCTGATGCAGATAACAAGGGTGTCTTTGTTCACCCATTTCGGCAGATCGTATTCCCGGTTGACAACAAGAGGAACATCAAGTTTATCCCGGAACAAACTTGCCATGATATCCCCAGAAATCGCAGAGGCACCCATGCCTGCGATAACCACGTTATCAATTTTTATAAAGTTTAATCGTTCTGTTGCTTCAGCAATAGCCAGAGACTCTTTGATTTGTTCTGGAAACCGAGCGAGTCCATCAAGCATATTTTCTTTATCGACCAATGCAATTTTTTCCGTATCGTTTACCATCATTTCTACCATCTCAACTCTCTTCATCATTCTTGTAATTCTATACAAATTAGAGACTCACTAGATTATCGAAGAGAGAAGGAGAAATCATGTGGTGTATTAAAAAATATTTCTATGAAAACCCAAGAAATGTTGTTGTTTAGATTAAAAAAGAGTTAATAACTCGTGTTTCTTACACTGTTGCACATGAAGTATGTCCAGGGAGAAATCCTTACGACAGATGGTTTTATCACAGGCTATATTAGTTTTGAGCAGAACCAAGGGGTATTCGAGGTCAGAAAAGGTGTTCCTCCTGAAAAACCGATAGCAAAAGGATTGATTCTCCCAACGTTTGTCAATGCTCATACCCATATTGGTGATTCTTTCATTCGGTTAAAACATCTTGAACTACCACGCAGTGTAAAAGATCTTGTAGCGCCGCCAGCTGGATTGAAACATCGATTATTAAAGGATGCATCGGAACAGGAAATCCTTGAGGGGATACGAATCTCTCTTGCAGAGATGACCGCTTCGGGCACCTCATGTTTTTGTGATTTTCGGGAAGGGGGTCTCATCGGGATTTTCCAGCTCAGAAAGGCGATGAAAAATAGCGGTATAGATTCAGTGATTCTGTCACGGCCATCGCAGATGATTTATGAAAAAGAGGAGCTTGATCGACTGTTGCAGAATTCTGATGGAATCGGTTTGAGCAGTATCTCTGATTGGGAGCCTGCGGAAATCGAGAAGATAGCAAAGCACGTTCGAAAAAAGAAGAAGCTGTTTGCGTTGCATGCAAGTGAGGTTGTACGCGAAAATATTGATCGTATTTTGGATTTACGCCCAAATCTGCTTATTCATATGATCGCCGCGAACCAAGGCAGACCTTGAGCGGGTGAACGATGCCAATATACCGATCGTGGTGTGCCCTCGGTCATATGCGTTTTTTCGCTTGAAAAACAACCTAGAACTTATGAAAAAGATCGGTGTTCCTATTCTGCTTGGAACCGATAATGCGATGATTAACACCCCTGATGTGATCGAGGAGGTGCGGGTGTTACTTAAGACCGGTTTGTTCTCTCTTGAAGAGTTGTTGACAAATATCACATATACTCCAAGGAAAGCTTTAAATTTAGATGACTGCATTCAGGGTCGCGACCTATCAGAAAGATTTATCGTTTTAGAGAGGGACTCTTTAAAACTATTATATGTTTCAAAATAGGTAGGGATGAGAGGGACAATAATGATGAAAATTGAAGACGCGATGTCAAAAGAATTAATCGTTGGATACGTTCCTGGTACCATCAGAGAAGCACTGAAAATTCTTGCCAAACATAATGTATCCGGGATGCCGATTCTTAAGAAAGACACAAAGAAAGTTGTTGGTGTTCTCACTCGTTCTGATATTTTCAAGAACCCCGATGAAGAGCAAATCGCGTTGATTATGAGTACGAATCCGTACACCGTGATGAAAGACGAAGACCTGTCAGCTGCTGCAAAGCTTCTCTATGAAAATCGAATCCATGGTCTCCCGGTTATTGATAAGAGGAAAAATCTTGTTGGCATCATCAGTCCCACCGACGTCCTCAAAGCATTGGACGATAAATATGATGATATCGTGGATAACTATTTTACAAAAAATCTTGTCCCGGTGTATCAGGAAACTCCGATTACGATCATCATGGAAATCATTAATGTGACCAGCGAAACCGCACTTCCAATCCTTAATAAAGAATGCGAGCTTGGCGGCATTGTCAGCGAAGGTGATCTGTTTAAACTCAGCCATATCAAAGAAAGCGTGTCTCAGACCAATCTGGGTATGGGTGGCGACGAAGATGATTGGACCTGGGAAGGAATCAGAGATACCATCCGATTGTATTATTCTACAACAAAGGTTGATTTACCACCGGTTGCCGTGAAAGAAATCATGATTACGAACGTTATTAAAGCGTATAAGAACGATCCGATTTCTGAAATCGCGCGAAAGATGATAAAGAACAAGATCAGTCATGTTCCCGTCGTCAGCCCTGAAAACAAATTAATCGGCATGGTAACTGATATTGATCTGATGGCATGCATGTTTAAATCCTCCAAATGAATTTCCTTAGCTAGCGTGGGAGAATTCCGCTGATGCCTCAAGATATCTACGATAAAATTATGATGGTAGCCAAACGGAGGGGTTTCATCTATCCATCATTTGAAATCTATGGAGGTATCGCAGGGTTTTATGATTACGGACCGCTTGGTTCTCAATTGAAAAACAATGTCGAGAATCTCTGGAGACGTTTCTATCTTTTGAAGGATAATTGTATTGAAATTGCTACACCAACCATTACCTTGTATGAGGTATTGAAAGCATCTGGACATGTTGAAGAATTCACCGATCTCACCGTCGATTGCTGTAGATGTAAACGCTCATACAAAGTAGAAGATATCATCGAGAAAGGTCTCTCCGTTGAACAAGCAATCAAGGAAAAAAAGATCATCTGCCCAACCTGTGGTTCAGCATTACAAGATGCGCACCCGGTGAATCTCATGTTTGCAACCACGATTGGCATTGGCGAAGGACGAAAAGCATTTTTACGACCGGAGACCGCGCAAGGGATTTTCACCAACTTCCATCTTCTTTACCAGTATAGCCGGAAGAAACTCCCATTTGGGGTTGTCCAGATCGGAAAAGGGTATCGCAATGAGATCTCTCCTCGGCAAGGGACGCTCCGGCAACGAGAGTTTTCCATGGCAGAAGCTGAGGTTTTCTTCGATCCAAAAGATAAGACACATCCTTATTTTGACACAATAAAAGACAAAGAGTTGTATCTTTTTGATAATGAAAAAGAATGGAAAATGTCGGTAGCAGATGCAGTAAAGAAAAAAATCATCAACAATCAAGCCCTCGCGTATTATATGTATCTTACACAGGATTTTCTTCTCTCAGCAGGGGTCGATCCAAAGAAGTTTCGATTTCGGAAACATGCTGCTGACGAACTTGCGCACTACGCAACCGAATGTTGGGATGCAGAACTGCGTAGCGAACGATTTGGTTGGGTGGAATGTGTCGGTATCGCTGATCGATCTGCCTATGATCTGAACGCTCATATTGTCTCTTCGAGCGTCGATATGTATGCGCTGAGACCGTTCGAAGAGCCCAGAGAAGTGACGATAAAAAAAGTAGTTCCGAAGATGAACATCCTCGGACCGCGGTTCTCAGGAAAGGCAGGAAAAATCAAGGAACAGCTTGAATTGATGGAACCAACCACAGCTAAAAAAATCACGATGACCATTGATGGTGAATCAATCGATATCCCCAAAGACTGTTACGACATCGTAGAGGCAAAAGAAAAACAAATCGGTGAAAAATTTGTCCCGCATGTCATCGAACCGTCCTATGGGATTGATCGGATCCTCTATTTCATTCTGGAGCATAACTATGTTGAAGGAAAGAAAAAGGATGAGGAATACACGATTCTGAAACTCAATCCTTGGGTGGCACCAATTAAAGTAGGGGTCTTTCCGTTGATTGGCGATGACAAGCTCATTTCGATTGCAAAAGAGATAGACAGCGATCTGAGGACTATGGGAATCGCTACGTTCTATGATGAGAGCGGAACCATAGGACGACGGTATGCACGAATGGATGAGATTGGAACACCGTTTTGTATCACAGTTGATCACGATTCACTTACCGACAACATGGTAACAATTCGGGATCGCGATACCACAAAGCAAGAACGGAAAAAAATTGAGGAAATCTCTTCGTATATGAGAGGGAAGATATCCTACTGATTTTTTTTAAAACACCTTCACTGTTTCATCGACGATTTCAAGAGCCTCGTCTACTTCTTCTGAAGAGATGATCAATGGCGGACGGAATCGTATGGTGTGTGACCCACAAGTAAGAACCAAGAGATTATGTGCATAGAGCCTTTTTTTAAGGTCGTCTCTTTCTTTTGGAGTTGGTAAATCAAAGGCGCACATGAGACCTTTTCCACGTGCATTAGATATTTTATGTGGATATTTCTTTTCAATTTCTTCTAATCCCTGGAGTAATCGTTTGCCTTGCGTTTCAGCATTTTTAATAAGGTTCTCCTCATCGATCACTTCCAGATACTTCTGACAGCGAACCATGTCATCGAGGTTTCCGCCCCATGTCGAATTGAGACGGCTTTCTTCATTGAAAACGTTATCCTTGACTTCATCGACCCGACTACTTACCATGATACCGCAGACCTGCGTTTTCTTACCAAACGCGAGAATATCTGGTTCGAAATCAAAATGCTGATACGCCCACATCTTGCCGGTAAGTCCAACGCCGCTCTGCACTTCATCGAGGATGAACATCATCTCGTGTTCATCGCAGAGTCGACGGAGCTCATGGAAGAACTCTTTGCGGAAATGATTGTCTCCGCCTTCACCCTGGATTGGTTCTATGATAAGAGCAGCGATATCACCCGGGTTCTGAGCCACTGCTTTTTCTATCTCAGCGACCGCTTGTTTTTCAAGCTCCCGGACATTCTTTACATTTTCACTGTTTAATGGGAATTGTATCTTTGGGTTGACAATACGTGGCCAATCAAACTTCGTGAAATATTTTGTTTTGTTAACATTAAACGTATTGGTCATGGAAAGCGTATATCCTGTTCTCCCATGAAACGCTTCTTTGAAATGAATGACTTTTCGTCCAATTTCCCCTTTTCCTCGTTCGATGTTCTTTCGTATCTTCCAGTCAAAAGCAGTCTTCACACCGTTTTCTATTGCAAGTGCGCCGCCGCTGATAAAAAACAGATGGGAAAAGTGTTTTGGAACCGCGTATTTTGCAAACGTGTCAACAAACTCAGCCATTTCTACCGTATAGATATCAGAGTTCGTAGGATTGTTAATAGCTATTTCTCCCATTTTTTTGATGAAATCTGGGCTGGTTAATGCTGGATGGTTGCATCCAAGTGGAGCGGTAGCAAAAAATGAGAAGCCATCAAGAAAATATTTTCCTGTTCGAGAGTCGTATATTCGACAACCCATGCTTTTCTTTAAATCTAAGACGAGGTCAAATCCATCTGCAAGCATGTATTTGCCAAGTGTTTTGTGGACGTCTGTTGGTTTAATCGACATAGTATGTATTCCCCCTTAGAATACGACTGTCGCTTGTTTGAGCGGTATCCTTCGTAGTTATAAAATAATATCGGTCGGTTTTATCGCTATGAAAACATTACGAACGATTTTTTAATATCTCTGTTTTCTCCTCGAATTTTATGCCCATTTCTTCCAGTTCATCTAAGATAGGATTGTAGATTTCTGGAATGACAGGGATATGAACACCGGTCATGTTGATTTCTTTCTTAAGAATCATCTTTACTGCGATAGCTGCCGGAAGCGCAACGGTCCGTGCAACAGAAGTGTCACCATCAGGAATCCCGTAGTCGACCAGGGTCGAGGTAACATATTCTTTTTTAGATGGATATTCTGCGATGAACTCATGATGCATGACGACCATGTCTCGCTCGTGTTCACCCATGGACATTTTTTGTAGGGTAAGTGTATTCAGATAATCTAAGGGATTATTCTTGTCTTTCGGTAACAGCATATCGCTAAAAAGACCAAGCCAGTCAAACCGTTTGATAATTGCAGCATAGGGTTTTAGCCCTAGATATTTCGCTGTTGCTTGTGAGAGATTCTCCTTTGGTTTCGCACCGATCAATTGTCTAGTAAGATCCCCGTATGTTTTACCAGTAAATCTCTTAGGGAGTTCTTCACTGAGCCACCCAAGAGCCACAATGCATCGTAGTGTTTCGCACCATCCGGTCATCCTGAACGTCCCACGATACACGGTTGTCGCATCTTTTAATCCATAGATGTCTTTGTATGGCACGGAATTCCGGTTAGGGTAATTCTCAAATGTTCCGACACCTTTGATATCTTGTAAGGAATAGTTTTCAAACAGTTGTTCACCAGGAATTGAAATTTCCTTTCCATTTTCCAACCATCTCGCTGCGTTGCGAGACGCAAGAAGAACCCCTCGCGGTGACCATGAAAACTTGTACCCGAAAGGATTGTTGTTGGCCTCATGAGAGGGAAGAGCACCGGTCGTTGATCGAAAGCTCACGACCGTTCCTTTGTTCTTTTCGATATCGTGGATAATCCTCATAGCAGACATATGATCAATACCAGGGTCAAGACCGCATTCGTTGAGGATGAGTATCCCTGCGTTCTTTGCTTTCTTGTCCAACGCCTTCATCGCATCGCTGACATACGAGGTTGTGATCATGTGTTTCTTATGTGTTAATGCACATCTCTGCAACCTTGACATGATACGTATAGGGTAAAAGACTCACCACGACGTCTGCTTTAGATACGAAGTCCTCTACTTTTTTATCGTCGTTGACATCCAAAGAAAACGCTTCTCCCTGCGGATGTCTGTCGATCATCTGTTCTGCTTTACTAACGGTCCTGCTTGCCATAATCACATGGAAATCAGGTTGATCTAAAAGATATTGAATCATCGGTCGTGAAACCATGCCTGCGCCAAGGACAAGTATTTTTTTCATATCAATTGCCTCCAAATATGTAAAACCGCTAAGCAGCGAAACAAATTACCTTATAAATATTTGTTGATATACTGGTATGCAGACGTCAGTTTTCCTTGATACAGTATCACTGCGTTTTTTATCTCAGCTGGCAAGGCAACAGCATTGAAATCAGCAGCGGTGAAATCAGCTTTCATCACATCAGGAACAAAACGCAGGAGGGTTTCACTAAACGACTGGGACGATTCCCGAGGTAATTCGCAGGGGAGGTTATCAACGGCCATCACCACGACACCATCGCCTTCGTACCCATCTTTGATCGTATCAGTGTTTGGATTATAGATAAAAACAGGATTATCCGGAGATGTTGTTTTCTCAGTGAATTCAATGGCACCGTTGACATCAGCACTGATGTCACCAATCACTTTCAGACGTAGTTTTTCTTTTGTTTTAAAGGATTTCTTCAAATACTTCTTTGTAAGAAGACGTGGATACTTGTGCGCTCCAGAAGATACAATTCATAAGAATAGAGAGAGACGGGATGTATTGTTCAAAGGCAGGACGATATCGCTTCAGGATGGCTGTAGTAATCTTGTAAATCAAATTTTTTGCTAGGGGAAGCAGGTTCTACCATGTGTTCTTCTTTGAAAACTACCTTATAAATTACTTTGTTTGAATGGTTTTTAAAAATTGATTCGATTTCGTCTGGTTCTATCTCTTTTATCGGTAAAAGATCAAGTATTTCCTGGGCACCAATAGAAACATTACCATAGCCGGTAAATCCAATGATCAAAGGCGTCAGAGATTGAGGTAGACCATTAGTTTTTATGTCGTAACCGACAGCAGTGAAATGTTTCTTGATATCATCCAAATCCTTGTAATGTATCGTCTGTTTAATCTTGTTAAACGGTGAGTCTATCTGCTCCCAAGCTAATCGTTGTCCAAATGTCCATAATGTATCAACCATACCTGCAAGACCAGCGAATCTACCAAAAAACACCAAACGTCTCCCCTTGTTATCGACGATGCGCTCATAATCAATCAATGTGCATCCCATTTCCATCATTTTTTTCAGCATCGGCATATTGTGCTTCTGACCTTTGATTGTATGGGAAAAAAATATGTAGGTTTTTCCTCGTTCAAAAAAATCTACAGGGATTTCTTTTACTGCAAAAATAACAGAACTGGGAGTTAAACTATCTTGAACATGTGCACCGACCTTTCGATATTCTTCCTCTGAGAAGACACGTATGTTCGAGGGTTGGATAAACATCTCGACGCCGTGTTTCTTTTTCAGTTCTAATACATGCTGAGGGGTGAGGGGAACTCTCTGTTCCCAGCGATTTTTGTCTTCTCTTCGTATGCCTAGTGTTGCACTCATGTGATACACCCAGGACCCCCCATCCGTTGCCGTTTAATAGGTTTTACCGCATATCTTTATCGTTGAATCGGTAGATAAAAACATCAAAATTTTTTCAAAGAGAAAAAAAAGAAAAGCTAGGAGAGAGGGAAGAAGGGAGGAGAATGGAAGGAGGAAAGGAAACTTCCCTCTCTCATTTGTGCACGAGTATGAACTACGAAAGTGTGACGCTGGTAATATCGCTGAGATCAGCGAGGTTATTCATTTTTACCATCGAGTCAGAAACCGTATACAGGACGTCACCGATGTAAAGCGTTCTGGTGATATCGGTGCTTGACGAGCCCCAGTACCAGTAGTAATCCTCGGTCTGTTTTTGCATTTCCTCCGGGGTTTGGTGTGTGACCCGTCCTTTGAGCTCAAAACCGCTGTCGAGGTTGAGTCGGTAGACGTAGGCGCCTTGGAAGGTGAACTCTCCAAAGAGCGTTTCTGTCCCGTTACTGGCGATGTATCGGTCTTTGACTTCCTGTGTTATCTCATAGAGGCTCACAGGGATGACGAGAAGTTCTTTTTCTCTGTCAAAGAGGAACGCTTTATGGTCATAGAGAGCAGGGCTGTCGGTCCCACGGTCACCAATTACAACCTTTGCGACTTCTTTCGGGTTTTCAAAGTCACTGACATCAAACAGAGCGATTTTCAAGCCAAGGATCGCAGTATAGTAGATTGCCCCTGGTGTGTGAACCTTATCTGCATCGATGCTCGGGTCGACTTCTTTTCCAATGCCGATGATATGGGTTTCATCGTAGGGATGGAGGTACTCGGAGTATCCAGGTATCTTCAGTTCGCCAAGAATGCGTGGGTTGTACGGATCTGATAAATCAACGGTGAAGAGAGGATCGACTTGTACGAATGTGACGAGGTAGGCTCGATCTCCAAGGAACCGTGCTGCATAGATAGATTCACCAGGCGCGATGTTCTCGATCTGGGAGATTTGTTTTAGGTTTTCATCAAGGATATAGATGTTGTTGCTGGATTGGGTTCCCTCACCCCAGTTGTTCCCAACGGTTGTTGCGATTCTGAAGAACCCGTTGTGTTCATCCATAGAAAACTGGTTCAGGATATGACCAGGGACTTCTCCTTGCGCAATGTAGGTGACGTTGCCGGTGGTAATGGAGATTTTATGGAGAATTGTGGTTTCTTGGTCGCTGATTGAGGATGAATCACCTTCAGCTCGGTATAACAATGGATAGTATGGATAATGGGCTGATGCAAGGAAGATATTGTTTTTTGACACATACATCGTTTGGGAGCTGCCAAGCATGAAGCTTTTTTCAACAACATCATTTGTGTCAAGGTTTAGTGAGATCACATGGGTCATGGTGTCTGAAAGCTCTGGGACATCAACGTAGTAGATGTCGCCAGCGGAGATGTTCTGTGTTTCGTTGTCGATACAGATTTGAGGTACGTTGAGGGTGAAATTTTTTTCATCAAGCGCATAGTAGATGTCATAAGTGTATTCAGTCGCGACCACATAGACGTATTCATCAATCAACCGGGCATCAAAGTAGCCACCATCGATTCTGACGTCCTTGGTAAGCACTGGATTTGATCGATCACTGATATCGTAGATGTCAATGACGGTCTGTGAGACACCACCCCACCACATACTGGTTGAATCACCAGAAATTTTGACATCGCCCCCGTAGAGCGGGTATGCGTAGAAACTGCCAGAGTCGCCAAGGATGATGAGACGATCACCGCGGACGAAGATGTTACTTATAGTGACATTCGTAATTGTGATCCGAGAGAGAATGGCTGCTTCTGCTGCGGGGTAGGCTTTGATGATATAGACGGTTTGATTTGCTACTACATAAAGGTAGGTTCCATCGGTTTTGACGATATCAGGTTCGTCCACACCAACAACCTGAACATTTGTGGTTGAATACGAAGGAGGCACCTCACCACCTTGAGTTGCTCCATCACCTGTCGCTGCTGATTCAGATTTTGCAAACATGAGATTGAGGGAGTCGTAATATCGTCCCTGGTTGGCTCCTGTTTCAAATCGTTTATGCAGGAACGCAAGTAGTTCGTCATACGATTGGAAGGTATTGAGTTTATAGGTATAGGCTCCTTTATCAAGTGGCGAAAGAGTAATGACTGCCACGAGACTTGCGCACGTCAGCATACTCACGATCAATATTCCTATTAGTTGAGTGGTTTTCTTTTCCATAGCGATCACATCACATCTGAGTGTAATTCTGGTTATATCTGTCAGAGTTTATATAGTGTCTGAAAACGTTTGGTAAAAACCGAACAACTTAATGTTTTTGTATTGATTTTATGTTTAAATAAAAAAGGTTGCAAAATAAAAAAACACATGATTATTTATTATTTTGCACCAATAAGTGCTTTGCAATGAGGACAAATCAGAATAAACCTTTTTGGTTTTTTAGCAGAACTAGACCCTGCTCTTCCAAAAAAAGGGCCAGGTGGCATGCCCAATCCAAAATCCATCGCGTTTCTTTCAATAATTGGTTTTGCTTTTTTATGACAAAATTGACACTCAACTTCCTTATCATCATATCTAGTATGAAACCACATCTAGTATGATAGAATCCTTTTTGTGGTATTAACATTTTCGGAGGTTTTTTACCCGATTGTTTGGTTGCATGATACTATCGTATTTCTTTTGGTAAAAACCGAACGACTCCGGGTCGTAGTTTCGGCCATCTCCCTTTTACCTATAAATACTGTTATACTATCATGAGTAGGTGATGGGAAAACGATCGTTGCTCAAGAAGACCGATGTGCTGAGTGCATCGGAGATCGGTCAGTATATCTATTGTTCGTGTGCATGGCAGTTGCAGCGCTGTGGGTACGAGCCTGAGTCCCCGTTTCTGGAATCGGGAAAACAGGTTCATGTTGCAATGGGAAACAAGATTGATGGTCTTGAAGGTAAGATGCGATATTCGCGATTGTTGGTACTCCTTGGTTTTGTGGTGTTGTGTGTCGCGTTTCTTCTGGTTCTCTTTGGGGTGATTTTATAGAGTTGTTATTTCTTGGTATCTTGTTGATGATTGGTGCGGTTATTCTGCTTGCGTATGCAATAAGGATACGATTAACAGTGAGAGCAGGAAAAGAAATCGTATGGTATCCCTGACGGCATGATTCTATATTCTGATCTGAATGTTCCTGCAGCACCGTTATTCTCGAAGCGTTCCCGTCTCGCCGGGAAACCAGATTACATCGTGCAGAAAAAGAATCGATATATTCCAGTGGAGGTAAAATCAGGAGGAGGGGCACATCCCCGCCAGAGTCATGTGCTCCAGCTTGCTGCGTACTGTCAGATTCTTGAGGATACCTCAGGTAGTGTTTGTCCCTGAGGGCATCCTTGTGTATAATAATGTACCGTATACGATTGCGTTTGATCCGAAATTGCGATTTGAGCTGGAGTCGGTGATGAAAACCATGCGCACCTCGCTGCGGAACGGTGTGGTAAAAAGGAATCACCAGGAGCCAGGGCGCTGTCACCATTGTTCGATGAAACGATATTGCACTGATGTGGTCCGGGAAGGTCCTTAATTCCATAAAAATAATATACTTATCTTGTATTGTAACCAAACCATCTAAGAACGCTATGGGATATAGTATGAAGAAAGGTCATGGCATCGGTTTCGGGAAGGCTATCCTGTTTAACGAACACTTTGTAGTGTATGGGATTCCATCGATTGTATCTGCAATTGGAAACTATACGGTTGCGAAGGTGGAGCCATATGATAAATCAGGGTTCAATCTAGATGATAAGCGATTGGCGACGCCGAAATATAAGGAGGAAAAGCTTAGTCAGCAGACAGAATCCTTTGATTTGATGTTTAAGAAAATGGGTCTTGATCTTTCTAAGAATGGAGTGAAAATCACCCTTGAGGGGAACCTTGTTGCGGCGAGTGGTATCGGTGCTTCTGCTGCGTCGTGTGTCGCGGTTGCGCGTGCGCTTGCTGATTCTTATGAGCTTGATTTGTCTGATGAGCAGATTAATGAGATTGCGTATGAGGGTGAAAAAGGGTATCATGGGACTCCGTCTGGTGTTGATAATACTGCGTCGACGTATGGTGGTTTGATTTGGTTTCAGAAAGGAGAAAAGAACGTGATTGATCGGATTTCTCTCTTAAATCCAGTGGAGATTGTGATCGGAAACACCGGGAAGGTTACCGATACAAAAGCAGCGGTGGATGGAGTGAAACAGCGAAAAGAGAAGAATCTGAAGAAATATCAGGAGATCTTTGATAGGGCTGAGAATATCGCGTATCTTGCAAAACGGGCGATTCAGGATAGAGCGTATACTAATTTAGGGAAGTTGATGAACGAGAATCATAAGCTTCTGCAGCAGATCGAGGTGTCTTCCCGGGAATTGGATTTCTTGGTGAGTATCGCGCGTGACGCAGGTGCGTTGGGCGCGAAGTTGACTGGTGGTGGTCTAGGGGGGAACATGCTTGCATTAACCCCAGGCAAGGAGCTGCAGAATAAGGTTGCGACTGCTATTGAGAAGGAAGGGTTTCAGACCGTGAAAACCGTGATTGGTGCATCGCGGGAGAACGTGGAGTAAGTATGAATCTTCGTCCATTTCTGAAACAGCTGGAAGAACAGGAGAAGCTTGTTCGGATAAAAAAAGAGGTTTCTGTGAAGTATGAGATTGCCAATATCATGTATTCACTCAATGAGAAACCCGTGATTTTTGAGCATGTGAAAGGCTATGAGTTTCCGGTGTTTGGTGGGATCACCTCTGACCGGGATATTATCGCGCAGGGTCTAGGGACAACCAAAGACAAGTTGATGATGAAGCTGGTGGAGGGTTTGCGTCATCCGAAGGTTCCCGAGGTTGTCGAGAAAGGTCCGTGTCAGGAGGTTGTGATAAAGAATCCTGATCTGAAGAAATTACCCTTGTTGTTTCATGTTGATGGTGACGGTGGCAGGTATGCAACTGCGACGGTTGCGACAATTAAAGATCCGCAGACCGGTCGGAATGTCGCGTATCATCGGTTGATGGAGCGTGGGCAGAACCGGTTTACCGCTCGGTTGATTAAAGGTCGGCAGACGCGAACGACGTATGATAGAACTGTGGGTGACCTGGAGATGGCGGTATGTATCGGCAATTCCATTTCAGTGATGATTGCTGCGTCGTTGGGTCCGCCGTCTGGTGTTGATGAGTTTTCTATCGCACACACGCTTGATCCGATGAAGATGGTGAAATGCAAGACCAAGAACCTAGAGGTTCCTGCGGAGTCCGAGTTTGTCCTTGAAGGACGATTGATTAAAGAGGTGGACCGTGAAGGTCCATTTGTGGATCTCACGGAGACCCGTGATTTCGAACGAAAGGAACCCGTGTTTGTCATTGATTGTATCACGCATCGGAAGGACGCGATGTATCAGGCGTTGATCCCTGGGCGGCTTGAGCATAAGGTTTTGATGGGGATGCCGAAAGAGCCTACGATCTATGATGAGGTTAGCAAGGTTGCTGCTTGTAAGAACGTGTTGGTGACGATGGGTGGCGGCTCATGGCTCCATGGGGTCGTGCAGATTTCGAAGAAGAATCCTGATGACGGGAAGAAAGCAATTGAAGCTGCATTCAACGGTCATAAGAGCATGAAGCATGTGGTGATCGTTGATGATGACGTTGATATCTACAATCCGAATGCGGTTGAATGGGCGATCGCAACCCGGTTCCAGGCAGGAAAGGACCTGGTGGTGAAACTCGATTCGCCAGGCAGTTCCCTTGATCCGTCGTCAAAGCAAGAGGAAGGGAAGAAGGCACTCACCGATAAGGTTGGTGTTGATGCGACAATCCCGTTCGATGTAGAGAAGAGTAAATATGAGATCGTGAAATATTCGAAAGTGAATCTGGATGATTACCTCAGGTAAAGGAAAATATAAGGTCTGGCTGAAGCGCGATAAAATCGGTGAAGATCTAGTTTTTTTTCTCGGTGGAGGAGAACGTTCTCATATTGGTGGCGTGGTGATTTGCGAACCTGGAAAACCAGCGAAGACAATCAGACTTACTGGACATTACGACGACATTGTGTTACAACCGATTGCAGAACTCGCATGTAAGAAATACAAGACCAAGGTTGTCGCGATTGGTGGCGTACATGTTGATCATGCGACGAAACAAGAAATTGATCTTCTTATAGAGAATAGTAAGAAATTGGTAGAAAAAGTATGATGAATTAATGATTAAATAATCGTTTGGTGACTAAGGTGGCATAGCTTCCTTTCGGCAATGAAAACGATATCTGAATTTTAAAACGTTGTGTATTTCCTTTGCTGTTGATTTCATCTCTCACAGGTTTTGACATTGTGAAATCATCTGGTGTGAAAAGAACCTGCCGTGCACGTGTTTTGAAGAAATTCCCGGTTTCTGATTCTATTGCGAAATCAGCAAGCGTCAGTCCCTCTTTTGTAAGGACACGATCAACAATCCGCTGTTCATCAAAAGTTAGAGTTACATTCTCACTGATGGTCTGAAATGTCTCTGGAATTTTTTTCATCTCATCATCTGAGAGAATTGCATAAAAAAGTAACGCTCCAATCGCATATTCCACCGAGTACAACTTTTTCTTCTCAACAACCTCTTTTAGTACTTCTTTGACACATTCGTTCCACAGGTAACTCTGGTACGCATTCACAAACATCTCCCGCAAATGTGCAGGAATCTTCCGGTACGCTGATCGCCAATCCTTTGTCGTTACATATTCTTTTATAACCACGGCAAACGCTTTATTGTACACCCGCACATTGGAAAGATCGTTCCAAGAAGAGAGTATTTTTCGTTTCTCATCTTTGATTTTTTTTGGCTCTGATTTCTGGTACGCAGTCAGATACTGTTTCACCGCATGGTCGTATTTTTTTAATATTATATATTTTCCGATGAACTCGCGATCAATGACGCTGCCGAACCGCTGGGAATCAAAATAATTCGGGACACCGGACATCGGAATCGTTGCTGCTCTGCCAGAAACATCAGCAAGTTCATTCTCACTCACATCACGAACTATGATCGTAAACCGGTTCCCAATAAGATCCCCGATCTTGATTTTCTTTCGATGATATCCGACAAAACTGAGGGTCAAAGAATCAACGTTCAGACCCTGTACATTATAACGTGTTGGAATCGAGATGTACTGTCGAGCCAGTGCATGCTTATCCTTGAGTCCCGCATATCCGATCTCAAAGAGCGAAATACGAAGTTTCTTTGCTATCTGACGTATCGCTTCGAAGGTATCAATCTCCTGTTTCTGCAGCAAAAAAACCGTATGTTCATCCTTCTCAGAAGAAACCTCAAAACTAGGGATTTCCTCGACAATGAAATCAGCAGGTTGTTGTTTCAGTTTCATACTCAGACAAAAACAATAAAATAATCCGAGCATATAACCCTGTCCATACAGGACTGACGTATTATGTATCTGACAAAAGAAGAAGAACATATTCTCCAGGGCGAACAAGGAGAAGTCGTTGAACGTATGTTCCGATTGATCGTTCAATTAGGTGATATTTACGGTGCTGACAAAATGATACCGGTAGGCTCAGTACAAGTCGCTGGTGTCTCCTATAAATCTATTGCGGACCCAGGAACTGAATTTCTTGAGGATCTCGCCGCGAAAGGCGCAAAGGTCAAAGTCCTTACCTTCCTGAACCCAGCAGGCATGGACCTGGAAAACTGGGAGAAACTCAAGTTCCCTAAGGATTTTGCAGCTAACCAGCTGCGCATCATGAAAGCGTTTAAAAGCATGGGAATCGTGATTACCGCAACCTGCACACCGTACCTTGCGGGAAACCTCCCGAGGTTCCGCGAACATATCGCCTGGTCAGAATCCTCTGCCATCTCGTTTTCCAACTCAGTGATTGGCGCACGAACCAACAGAGAAGGAGGACCCTCTGCACTCGCGGCAGCTATCTGTGGGAAAACACCGAATTATGGGTTTCATCTCTGGGAAAACCGACAACCAACTATTAAAATTAAGGTTGAAGCTGATCTCACGTTTGATGCGGACTTCGGCGCACTCGGCTACTATGTCGGCAAACAAATCAAAAACAAAATACCGTACTTCGTTGGAATAAAAAATGCTGACACGGATCAACTCAAAGCACTGGGCGCGGCAATGGCTGCCTCAGGGGCAGTCGCACTGTACCACATTGAAGGACTCACCCCTGAAGCAGACCTTGTGAAAAAAGACAGCTTGGAAACCATCACTATTACGAAAAAAGAGGTAGATGAGGCGTACGCAAAACTCAATACCGGCACAGAGCCAGACATCGTTATCCTTGGATGCCCTCATGCGTCCTTACGAGAAATATCTTCAGTTGCGGAGAAACTCAAAGGAAAACATCTTAAAAAACCGGTCTGGGTCTGCACCTCACGGATGATGAAAGAAGCAGCGGACCGTATGGGATACACCGAAATAATAGAAAAAGCAGGAGGACACATCGTCGCTGACACCTGCATGGTCGTCTCACCGATTGAAGACATGGGATACAAAACAACCGGGGTGAACTCAGGGAAAGCAGCAAACTACCTCCCCGGGTTCTGTAAACAAAACGTCTGTTTTGCAAGCATGGACAAACTCTTGGAGGCAGCATTATGATGAAAGGACGTACGATTTCACCAGGAAAAGTAAAAGGAGTGGCACTCGTATCAAAAGATCCCATCGGGTTTTACGGTGGTATCGATATCAAAACCGGTATTGTTATAGAAAAAGGTCATCCACTGGAAGGAAAATGCGTCAAAGATAAAATCCTCGTGTTCCCCTGCGGAAAAGGCTCTACCGTCGGCTCCTATGTCATTTACGGGCTGCAGAAGAACGGTGCCGCCCCAAAAGGAATTATCAACAAAGAAACAGAAACGATTGTTGCAACCGGCGTCATCCTTGCAGCGATCCCGTGTGTTGATAAGATCGACATTGACCAGATCAAAGATGGAGATACCGTGGTGTTGAATGCGGATAACTCAACCGTAGAAGTAGCAAAATAATCACAAGAGCGCACGCATATTCCACGATACGCCGATGCCATGGACCGGGACCTCATGATCACCTTCGTCATCAGACCATGAGATGGTTCCATCAATCGTGCAATACCCGATTTTCATTCCCATATACGTGGGGAACTTCCATATTTTACTGGTCGCATGAGTAATTTCGAGGTCTCCATTTAACGTTGTTTTCGTCCCGTATAAAAGTGATTGACTGATTACATACAGCGGATTTAAACTTGGATCTGCGTTAACACTGAACGCAGTCGGTAATTTAACCAAGGGGAACACCTTTTCGTCTTTCTGGGTGATTTTCAGATTCACGTCCTTCAGCTCCGTGATAGTTTCTCCTCGATCAGTGGTGATCAAAAGAGTACCAAACGGGTCAAGCTTTGATAATGCACCAGAGATGCTTTGAGGACTTGGGAGATAATTTGCTGCGTAGATGTTCCATCCGTTATCCAAGGTAAGAGAGAACCAGTCCCAGCCGCCAATCGCAAGTCTGGTAATTACATTCGGAGTCCAGGAGTGCTCATGGGAACCTGTTCCCTTCACGGTATAGGTCTGTCCATCGATTACCACCGTCCCAGACACATCACAACCAAGCAACACGTAGTTGGCAACCTCGCTTTCTGATTTATCAAACGCCCGTGACCCCAGGACCCAAACCGGTAGAGATCGAGCGGTATAATCCAAATCTACCACAATCTCATGTGCCGTATCAATATCCGAATCCTCTGCATGGACATGCCAACGTGGATAAGAGCCTTCTGCCCAGGAGTCCTCAAACTGAATCTTCACCCCAGGATATCCAGCAATAAGAGTCCCTTCTTTGAGAATCCCCAGATAATGCTCCTTGTTCGTCATCCCACCATAGGTTTCACTCTTGTTGCCAAGGACACTGACGACAAGCAAATCTGGTTTATTGGTTCCTAAGAAGATCACCTCGAGCCATATGGTTGAAACTCACCGCAATCGACCAATCCTTCAACTGACTTAAGCTATCGTTAAAAACAGCGTTAAAATACCACCATTCGCGGGATATACGGAGTTCGTTGAAATGCACTCCTTCATCTTCTGAGGAGACATCCCGTCGATACGCGGGGATAAGAGAGTTTGGTGGAGTTGGAAGTTTCACCGGTGGTAGTGGGGTTGTCGTATTGTCACCGGTATCTGGTGGAGTCTGATCATCAGAAGGCAGAAATGAACTGATATAATCTGCCTTGTATAAAAAAAGCGTAGAAACTACGATGAGTGCTACGATGATAATCGTATCAATCTTTCTGAATTTCATTCTTCACCAAACGATATCGCTATAGAGTGCTTCTGACAGGAGGATATTAATAGTTATCTTTACAGTTAGTACCCATTTGATGCAGACGCATATTTTTATAATACAGTGAACAATTACCCCAAAACCCAGTACGGAGGCATTCTATGATAGAAAAACACGATATTGTGAACTGTTTTTCAGAACTGACATGGATACAAGATAAAGACCTCAGAAACAAGGTCGTGAACGTATGGAAAACCGCTGCTGATCGTGGGAAATGGCAACGACTCCAGGAAATCCCGTTTACTCTTATTTTTGAAGGCTCAGGGTTACTTGTTGATCATACAAAACGGATTACGACGTTGGTCCGAAATGTCGGGAATACGCGAGAGGAGCACCTCAACAAAGACCATCTCATCGCTGGAGCTCTTCTGCATGATGTCGGAAAACTCCTTGAATATGAAATGAAAGACGGGAAAATCGTTAAAAGTAAATTTGGGGAGAAAATGCGGCATCCCGCGGCCGGCGCACAACTTGCCGAAGAATGCATGCTTCCCAAAGAAGTGGTTCATATTATCGCCGCTCATTCTCATGAAGGCGACACCATGAATCGATCCCCGGAGGCAATTATCATTCATCACTGTGATTTTATCGACTTTGAAATTAAAAAAGCACTGAGCAAATAGGAGCTAATGAGAACATGAAGTTGTACGAGAACGAAGTGAAAAAAATCTTTGATACCATGAAAATCCCTATTCCGAAACAATATGGCATCATTCATTCTGCGGAAGAACTTGACCATGTACCGGTGAATTTTCCGCTTATGCTGAAATCCATGGTTTTGGTTGGTGGTAGAGGAAAAGCAGGTGGTATTAAAAAAGCTCAGAGCATGGCTGAAGCAAAATCACTCGTAAAAACATTGTTTAATCTAAAGATTAAAGGATTACCCGTAGAAAGCATTCTTTTAGAAGAAGCGGTGGATGATCTTGGTGCCTGCTACATTGGTACGACCATGGACCCTGCGACGTTTAACAATGTGGTCATGGTGAGTGCCGCTGGCGGTGTTGACATTGAACAAGTTGCTCGTGAAAAACCAGAATCTATCGTGAAGCGAGATATCGTTGATAACACCAAGACGCTACCGAAAAAAATAGCACAAGAGCTAGCATCTGCGCTTTGTAATGATTTAGAGAGTAAAATAGATACGAAGAAAAGAAAGGAACTTCAGGATAACCTTGCTGATATCATCTCCAAGGTGTATGAGACCTATCAACGGTGTGATGCAAGGTTATGCGAGGTCAATCCGCTGCTCCTCACGTCAAAGGGTGTGATTGCTGCTGACGCGAAACTCGTCCTGGATGACAATGCGCTGTTCAGACAGAATGATTTGCTGCAGATGCTGGGGATTTCTGAAAAACGACATGATGTTGCGGAACGGACAAAAAACGAGCTCAGAGCCCAGGCTGCTGGATTCCCCTATATCGATCTCCTACCGGAGAATTTCAAAAAAGATCCTAAGAAGCTCTATGTTGGTCTTGTCCCAGGGGGTGCTGGTTACGGTATATTTTCCATTGATGAGGTTGCCACTATTGGAAAACGATTTTTCAATGACCATGTTGTTCCCGTCAACTTCATGGATAGCGGCGGAGGACCAACGCAAAACAGAGTAGCAGAAATGTTCCATCTGCTCATGGATTACCCTGTTGTCGACCTTATCATTACCTCACGGTTCGGCGGGATATCCAGCTGTGACATCTTCATTCGCGGTCTCATAAAAGCAGTGGTGGAACGCCATGAAAAAGGACTACGGATGATCCCTATCTACGGAAGAATGGTCGGGACTGATCTCCCAAGTGCACGCACGTTTTTAGAAAAAGAAAAACATGCACACGCCGATGCATTAAAAGATGTACACATTGTCATAGGAAATCAACGGATCATGGCTGATGTGATCCGCGAAGGAATCCAAAAAACATCTGAATCCAAGGGGTGGAAACTATGAAGAAAATCGCACCTGACCAAGGGATGTTATACTACCTTATCAGCAAAAAACGCCCTGATCTTGCACAGATGATTAAAAAAACCGGCATGATTGAAACCGTGATCGTTGGCCTCGGCGGACAGGGAACACGACACGCGGCACTCATGCAACAATACGGCACGTTGATTACGGCTGCAATAGCCCCAGGCCGTGGCGGTACACGACTTCTGGAGACAATCCCTATATATGATACGGTGAAAGAATGCCTCGCGGAACATCCTCATATCGCTGCAGCGAGCATCTGGCGTCATTACTCAACAGCAAAAGACGCTACTATCGAAGTCATCGCAGCAGGGATACCAATAGTGGTTCTGATCAGTGAAGGCATCCCTCTCCGAGATGTCCGTGATATTCTTGTCGCTGCACGAAAACATAACACGTTACTAATCGGAGGAAACACTCCTGGAGTCATTTTCCCTCCAGAGGGAATTAAAATAGGGATGCTGCCTGATGTGTTTTATCCGCAGGAAATCTCCTTAGAATCATTTGGTCCGAAAGGTGTTACGATTATCTCCCGGAGTGGAGCAATCCTCTATCATTTATCAGATGCGTTGGCTTCCATCGGTATCGCTCAAAATGCTGTGCTCGGAGTTGGTGGCGATGGAGCGATTGGCTCGACATTTCGTGATCTTGTTCCCCTTGCCATGGAATACAAAAACACGGATCTTGTCGTTGTTGCAGGCGAGATTGGTGGCTGCCAGGAGGAACTACTCGCAGAGGATATCAAGAGAAACCCAAAGAATTACCCGAAACCGATTGTTGCCCTCATCTCTGGTAACCATGCACCTGAGGGAAAAACCATGGGCCATGCCGGTGCGATCGTCTCCCCAGGACAAACCTATGGGACATTTCAATCAAAAAAACAAGCGTTTGAAAACGCAGGAGTACCGGTAGCAAACAGCCAGTACGATCTTATGAAAGAAGTACAAACAAAACTGCACAATGCAACCTATTTCGAAACAGAGAATTACTATAAAAAAATGAAGACGGTATGGGACGCACCCCCAGAAAAACCAAGCTGGGGCACCATCATTACGAATGTGTTACCAAATAACCTCATACTATCTGGGTATTCTCTTCAGGATATCATTGAACGGAAAGGGTTTTTAGAAACAGCGTATCTTCTGGTAAAAGGGGAGTTTCCCGATAAAAAAACAGCAGAAGAAATGCGGAAAATCGCAGTAGAGGCTGCAACCTTACCAATCCCGAAAGTGAATCGGCTGAAAAATGAGGATATCTCCAAGACCCTTGTCAAGTATCTTGTGCTGGACGACGCGTTAGCACAATACTCGCATGAGGGGACTCTCTGGTGCAGTAAAAAAGACGATGTTTTGCTTGGGACGAACAGCGCGCTTATCTCAGTGGCGCGTTGGACACGGAAAAAGCCTTGGAGAAACTCAGCGGAAACGAGCCATTTTCCCATGTTATGTATCGTGCGATCACGGGAAATGCAACTGTGAACGAAAAACATTCTCGGATGATTGAAACGATGATTGTTGCATCGGTGGATCATGGTGTCACACCCCCCTCTGCACAGGCTACTATTATCGCAGCATCAACGAGGACGCCGTATGAAGTAGCAGTTGCTCAAGGTATTGGCGTTATTACCGATGTTCATGGTGGTGCTGGTGCAAAAGCAGCTCAGTTTTTCCATGAGTGTATTGAAAAATCAAAAAAGGAACAGATTGATGTTTCTCAATCTGCGCGAGCTCTTATGAAAGAGTACATTGAGAAAGGAAAAAGAATCGAAGGGTTAGGTCATCGAGTGCATACGAAGGATCCACGACGTGATGTGCTCTGGAACATCGCGTCTCAGACTGGTGTTGCTGGGGAACATATAAGACTTTCGAAGACGGTTAGCACACTCTTTGAACAGGTCAGAGGAATGAATCTGCCTATCAATGTTGATGGAGTAATAGGAGGTATTGTTGCAGATATGGATCTGAATCCATCCATTGCCAAAGCACTCTTTATCTACGGAAGGCTCGCTGGTCTTTCTGCCCATTACTTCGAAGAAATATCATCACAGCCGGTGATGAGAAGGATAAACTTTGCTGAAGCAGTGTATCGAGGGAAAGAGCCGAGACAGATCACATGATTCGATTGTACGTACTCTGGGTTTTCTTCGCTTCCACTTGTTTCAAAAGGGTTAAATATGCACATATGTCATACCAAGGTGATCTATGAAGATTTTACTGGTTTTCCCACGAATTGAACATGGAGCAATTATTCATTCTGATAAAGGATCATGGAGTTCGGTTCTGTTCGGGTATCCTATTATTACGTTACCACATCTTGCCGCGATCACACCACGGCATCATGAAGTAAAAATCATCAATGAGAACTATGAAGACCTTGATTTTAATGAACCAGCTGACTTGGTAGGAATTACGAGTTATACGATGACCGCACCTCGGGTCTACGAGCTTGCTGATGAGTTCCGCCGACGAGGACGAAAAGTTGTCCTTGGGGGGTATCATCCGACCGCGATGCCCGACGAAGCAAAACCACACGCAGATAGCATTGTTCTTGGTGAAGCAGAAGCAGTCTGGCCAGAGCTTTTACAAGATGCAGAAAAAGGAAAGCTAAAACAATTCTACGGGCCAAACCCGGATTTTGATATGGCAGCTATCCCTCCGATTCGACGGGATCTGATCCGGCAGAACCCCATCGCGGGCGCAGTGCAATCCACCAGGGGATGTCCCAATCAGTGCGAGTTTTGCGCAATCGCCAGTTTCTGTAAACATGGGGTAAAACAACGACCTATTAAAAACGTCGTTGAAGAAATCCAACAGATGCCAAACCGGGTTTTCGCCATCCATGACCCCAGCATCACGGTCAACCCATCGTACGCACGGGAACTTTTTAAGGAACTTATCAAACAGAAGGTTCACAAAGGATGGGTCGCTAATGGAAACGCAAATGTACTAGGAAAAATCGATGATGAATTCCTTGATCTTGCCTACAAAGCAGGATGTGTGGAATGGTTCGTGGGCTTTGAGTCCGTCAGCCAGGAATCACTCAATGGGATTAAAAAAACGGTTAACAAAGTCGAGGATTTCAAACGGATGATTAAACGAGTCCATAAACATGGGATGGCAATCCAGGGCGGCATCATCTTTGGTTTTGACCAAGACACGCCCGATATCTTTGACGCGACCCTGGAGAAGATGTATGAATGGGAGTTGGATGCAGTTGAAGTCAATATTCTTACCCCGTACCCAGGGACACCATTATTTGATCGACTGGAGCACGAGGGAAGACTACTTACGAGAGACTGGAAAAGATATAACCAAGTCGAGGTCGTCTTCAAACCAAAAAACATGACAGAAAAAGAACTGTTCGAGGGCACCAGGAAGGTTGCAAAAAAGTTTTACACCATGCCAAATGTTATTGTTCGTGCGCTTCGGACGTTTGTCATCGTAAAAAGAGTATCAGCGGTCCTCCCCGCAGGGACAAATTACTCGTTCAGACTCTACTATAAAAGAGATTTTAAATTCTAAACCCAATTATTTATTGCCACCTACCGATTTGTTTCATATTCTAATAACTATTTAAGAACAGAATCAAATCACTGGTGAGACAATAGCTGAATCCGTTTCCTTCAGGGTTGTACAAGAAGCAACAAAGGGATGGAATCTGATGGGGTTTGGGTTCTTACGGTACGGATTCATCGCAAGACTAACACTACGATTTAGCTATAGACGAAAAGAAAATTTAAAACCAGGGATCAAAAAAGATTGCAATAGGATAGGACGAATTAGTCGTAGAGATTTCTTTTATCGATGAGTCGTCTTGCTTTTAATGAATTCCGATCGAGCGTATTCGGTTTCACGAGTTGAACGAGAGGTGGTGCGACCGTATTTGAATTATGTACACCATTTTTGATCTCTGGGAGTTCCATAAGTTCAGCAAAGATTTTTTTCCGAAGAGTATCAGTAATCGTAGTGGTTTCAGCGATGATGGTGATATGGTCTTTCCCTTCTTTTCGTTCAAAGATAGCCTGATATTCAATGACCTCAGGTTGACCAAAGAGGATATCGTCGAACATCCTGGTGAAGAAATTATCTCCTGCACCGATCGGCAGCATATCATCAGTCCTGCCTTTTATCTCTATTTTTTTGAGTGGTAACCCGCATGGACACCGATCAGGGATGATACGACCAAGGTCATGCGATCGATATCGTATGAATGGCATTCCCTCTCGGTTAAAGGTGGTGAATACGAGTTCTCCGATTTCACCATCCTCAAGGTGTTCCCCTGTTTTTGGATCAATTACTTCGGTGAGGAAATTAGTTTCAGTAAGATGCATTCCATGTTTTTCTTCGCATTCTCCAGCCAGATTAAGTCCAAGTTCTGTGGTCCCGTAACCCATGTAGACATCGGTATTCCAGATTTTTTCAATGTTTTTTCTCATTGCTTTTGGAGTGGGTTCTGCACCGAGGAGAATACGGGTAATCCCGAGTGTATCAAGGTCATGAATTTTTTTTAATTCGTTGGTGAGATAATTGATGCGTGAGGAGACGTCCATAAAGATAGTTGGTTTATATTCAAGGAGGATCTTCAGTTCATCTTCGATTTTTAATCTTCCGGTTACAAGGGTGAGTGCACCGATTTCTCCAAATGTGCGTTCAAGACAATAGCGGTTTCCCCATATCTCAGTGCCGTACCCTTCCTCAAAGGTGAGCCTGACGCGGTCGTTTGGAGTTACATGATAAAAAAGGCGCATACCTGTTTTTGAGGAGAAGATAATCGAACCAAGATCATGTTGTGTGAAATAGGTTTGTTTTGGCTTACTTGTTGTCCCTGAGGTAGTAAACACTTTAATGAATTTCTGTTCAGGAACACAAAAAAATGAACGGGTATCTGCTTGAAGGTCACCAGGAGTCGTCATAGGGAGTTTCGTCATGTCAGCAAATGAGGTGATATCACGGGGTTTGACATGATATTTATTGAAGAGTCGATGGTAGAACGGTGATGCGTCATACGCATAGAGAAGCGTTTGTTTTAATTTCAGCAATTCATAACGTTCAAGGATAGATCTCACAAGTCGATGAAGATGTGGATTGAGGGCATTCTGTGACGGTGTGTCTTTCTCACGTAACACGGAATTTACATAGGGAGCAAATCGTTCAATGATGGGAGATCCCTCACTTCAGTTTTTGATTTCCTTAGTAATTTGTATATGCCCTCTATTTAATAAATATTTATAACAACCTTGTTTTTTTTTGAATCGGTCAAAATAGTCTCTTCGTGAATTTTTTACACCTTTGTTTTTTTGCTCAGGAGTATCGATATAAGAATGCCATGTTGAGGATGTGAAACAATGTTCCCAACAGTAAAGAGAGTGATTAGGACCGCGTCCTGTGTGGTAATACCTCCATCCGTAGAGGAGAATGTACGAAAGATTACTCGAGTATCAGGTCCCATGGTGTTTGCGATATGTTCTAATACCTCATATCGTGGTTCAATGCCTTGAGAGACAATGATAACGTGATAGGATTGCATTGCATATGTCAGTGCGTTTGCATGGTGTATCTGAATCTGATTCTCCTGGTGTACTGCATGAACACAATACTGTGCATCTTGAACAGAAAGTGTATTTTTTTCAATGCCGATGGTGTGAGCTCCTGTTTTTTTAGTAACAAGCAAAGAGGTTGATGGAAGTGGTCCGCAGCCGATATGGAGAACGGTATCCTGCTTTGTGATTTTTGCAAGAAGTATTTCGTTATCGACAATATCTTCATAATAGGTAATATATGGGAGAAGGAGCGAGGGGAGTTTTACAATGATTTTTTCAACGATGATAAACATATAATCGCTGATGAATTTTAGTGCAAATGCGTTCATGTTTCTGCTAAAAGTTTTTAAAAAAAAGGAGACAATGGTGAGCACTATTGATTCGTGTTTTCGTCCTTGCATGTTCATTATCTATCTCCTATGCTTAACCACCTTATTCTCCCAATTAAAAAAGGAATTCTCATGTGATGTAACCTTTTGCTTTTAACCATCGTTCAACATGTTCTAATCCATTAGTAAAATCAACTAGGGGTTCATATCTTAAAAGAGTTTTTGCTTTTTCTATGGATACTTTATTTTGATTGGTAAATATTTCAACAGCTACAGGTGTCACCCACGGCTCGATTTTAAAAAGAGTATATCCTACCATCATGAGTTTGCTTACAGCTAATGCGGTTCGTTTGGACATGTTTTTCTTCACAGGAGGTTTACCCGTCATTTTTGCTAGGGCGTTTAAATAATCACCCCAAGTGGTCGTATTATCCCCATCAGTGATATCAATAATCTCACCAACCGCACGGGGTTCCCGTAATGCGACAACTAAGGCATCGAGGAGATTCTCAATATAGGTATGAAGAAAGATACCTGTTCCTTTATCAATAAGTGTAATTCGGTTTTTTTGAATTGCTTGAAGAGGCCGCAATACCCAGGTTGTTGCACCAGGGCCATAAACGTTTCCAGGACGAATGATGACAACGGGAAACTGATCATGTGTATATTTCTCCATGAGACTCTGTTCTGCTATCGCCTTTGTTTCATGATAGTACCCTGTGTTTTTTCCTGATTCATATCTGATGTGGGAGAGAAAGATGAATTTCTTCACCGAGGATGCTTCACTGGCTGCGATAAGGTTTTTTGTTCCCTCGACGTTTATTCGATTGAAAACATCCTTAGGCCCATAGTCTTTCACAACAGCAGCACAGTGAAAAACGACATCGACCTGGTCCATGACAGGTTTGAGAAATGCTGTGTCGGTGATATCACCAGAACTGTATTCCACTCGTTTGTCAAAATATGTCGGTTGAGTATGATGGATAATACCGCGGACATCATGACCCTCGGAAACGAGTCGTCGTACTAACGAACTTCCGATGAACCCTGCAGCTCCTGTGACGAGACATTTCATGCGCTCTTCACCTGGAACTCATATCGTTTCCTGAGAAGATACTGAGAACCACTGGTGATAACGAGTGCAACGAGGTACACCAGGATTGCTGTGGAAATATTCGCTATTCCAAATATGAACGCGGAGGCGAGAGTGATTCGTTCGATGACAAAGAATTCATGGAACCGTAACCCTTTTTCCCGTGAATATGATAATATTGATCGAAATAAATACAGGTACATAAAGAGGAGAATAGCTGTATCGATGATCATGATTAGATAAAATTGGATGGTCAGAAAACGATAGTACAACGGAAGGATCAACGATAGAGGAAGCCATACAGCGGTCAACAACAAAGAGATATAAATAGAGATTTTTACCCCATATTTTACTGGAATTGTCCGGTAGCCGCCTTTTTTATCTCCTTCGATGTCTCGAATCGCGCCCACAAGATTGCTGTTCGTGTCGTGTACAAGGAAGACGATCGAGAGCAACCACACATAAGGAGGAATCAAGGAAAGGGAAACACCGGTGGCAAATATTCCAAAAAAATAAGCAGCCATGGTGACCAATCCTCTGTTCACATTACCGCTGAGGCCATGTGATTTTGAGACGTTCGTATAAAGAAATACCAAGACAGCGACCACAAAAACAAGGACGACATTATAGAAGGTTAAGAGAAAGGTCAGAAAAAAACCTGCTAATGCAAAGAGGGCACCGACGATGATCGCTTCTTTTGGTTTGATTCTGCCTGACGGAATGGGACGATGAGGTTTCTGGATAGAATCCAGGTTTCTATCGAGATAATCTGAGAGGTATAATCCTGCGATCCACCCCATCATCGGGATGAATAAAACCAGCAGCGCTATTGATATCGAGGGAAAATTCCCTAAGGTAACGCAAGTGCCTACGAGGCTTACCAGCCCGCACCATGCCACCGTATACGGTCTCATGGTCTCAAGATGCGCGAAGAGTTTTGTTTTCAACAAGGACGATGACGTCATCTATACAGCCTCGCAATGGACAAGGAATGATAATCATTACATTTAAACCTTTAACATGAAGCGATTCATCATAGCCCAAATTTGATTCAACGATACATTGAAAAACACAGGGAGACGGTTGATGAAAACAGCGAAGTTATTTAAAAAGCATATGCTTTCCAAGAAGCAGGATAGAAAATGACTCGCGCCTCGTTTGATAAAACTGCAATGTTATACAATTTTGTTGAGAAACATATCTGGGAGGACTATACAAGTGCGTGTGATATCATAGATGAGTATTTAGCTCTTGAACCGGAGGAAAAAATAATAGACGTTGGTGGGGGAACCGGATTAATTGCCAAGGTGCTTCGGAGTAAGAAACAGAACGATGATATCATGGTTATCGATCTTTCTCGGAGTATGCTGCAAAAAGTAAAGGATCCAACATTGTCTGTCGTCCAAGGGGATGTGACAACATTTCCTCTGAAAGATGAGACTTTTACCCTTGCGATTCTCGTAAATACGGTACACCACATTTATGAAACCAAACAACAGGTCGCATTGCAGGAGGTTTTTCGAATTTTGAAAAAACAAGGCAGAATATTTATTATTGAGATATCGCATCCAACTACGTTTCTATCAAATCTATTCATAAAAATCGAAAAAATATTGGTTGGAAAAACCAATCATCTTACTGCCGATAGAATGCAACTTGCGATACAGGATGCAGGTTTCCATGAAATAAAGGTTTTTTTCCCAAAGAAATATCCCTCTCGATATGTCACCACCGCAATAAAATAAAAAATGGATGGATTTTTTCATCTTTTTGACGGATTGCTTCAGAAGACCTGCGAATATACGATAAGATAATTTTAATAAACACCAGCTGGTTTCCTAGCATCCATCTTATGAAAAAGAATATTCTATCCATCCTTGATATTGCAGAGGAAATCGAGGAAATCATCGATCTTGGAATTAAATTAAAGCATGATGTAAAAGCAGGAAAGCAGTTCAATAATTTACAAGGAAAAACACTTGCCATGATTTTTGAGCGCCAATCAACACGAACAAGACTCTCTTTTGAGGTTGGAATGACATTGTTAGGAGGTCATGCGATCTTTCTTACAGGCGGTGAGATGGGGATAGGGCAACGAGAATCCCCTGAAGATATCGCACGGGTATTATCCAGGTATGTCGATGCAATAATGTACCGATCGATCAACACCTTCTATTTACAAGAATTGGCTGCGCATGCAACGGTACCGGTCATTAACGGGCTTGACCGAGAGGAACACCCCTGTCAGATCCTTGCTGATCTTATGACCATAAAAGAAAAAAAAGGACGACTTGACGGTCTCACCTTTACGTTTGTTGGTGATGGAGACGATAACCTCGCACATTCATACCTCTTAGGATGCACACTAACTGGAATGAATGTAACGGTGATCTCCCCGAAGAAATATTGGCCAAATGAATATTATACCACACGATCAAAAGATATCGCTTGGAAGAAAAACCATACTGTCACTATTACCGAGGATCTCAACGCGGTCGCTGAAACTGATGTGATTGCAACCGACACCCATGTTTCTTTTTGGTTCGAAAATGAACGACAACAACGACGGACGGATCTCTCCAACTATGTGGTCACTCAAGAAATAATAAAGAAAGCAAAACCTGATGTGATCTTTATGCATTGCATGCCTATTTACTACGGAGAAGAAGTCATGAAAGATGTTGCACATGGACAGAAATCCGTTGTCATTGATGAAGCGGAGAATCGTCTGTGGGCACAAATGGCATTGCTCACTAAACTATTGAGTTAATCCAGTGGAGATATTCCGCGTTTATCAGTTGTAGGAATACGTCAAGAAAGATTAACGCAAAGGAGAACAACAGGTAGTCATATCCTTTTTTTCCCATGATTTTTCCCATGTGTTTTCTTTGAAGATCATCCGCTGTTTTTATAAGTTGGTAGGATTGATCAAGTGTATAGAACCAGAGGATGACGAAGGGAATTAGAAAGATAAGCGAAAGAATAGTCAAGAACCAAAGGAGAATACCAAGGATCCCTGAGATGAATAACATACAAAAGGAGATTTTTGCTGCGTTTTTCTCGCCAAACGAGGTTGCATAGGTTTTCACCCCGAGTCTACGGTCTCCTTCTACATCATGAATCCCTTCTGCAAGGTCGTGTGCATTATCAGCGAAATACGTGAATAAAACAAGTAGAAACATCGGGAGGAGCTGAGCGCGATGAATAGTGGAGATACCCAAGCACGGGAACTGATAAGTTAATATCTCCTGGTGCTGGCAACGTAGTAAAGATTGCGAAGAACCCGAAAAGCGGGACAGCCAGCCACTGAACAGGAGTGAATATTTCTGAATACGCAGGTAGTTTGATGATTTTCTTGAGATATTTATTATGGAAGGCGACAAACAACGCAGTCACTCCGACAAGAAGAAGACACCAGGGGCTTGTGAGAACAGCGAAAAGAAAGGTAAGTGCAGAAAAAACAAGGGCGATTGTAAAGAATTTTTTTGAGCTTATGCGTCCACTCGGAATAGCTCTAGTGGGATGGACGATGATATCGATGTCCTTATCGGTGATATCATTCCAGATAAGCGCAGCGAAAAAACCTGAATATAAGGTCGCAATGGTCAAAAAGATAGGTTTGATGATTTCAATAGAAAATGGGTAAATGCCATCGGCAAACATCGTTGCCCAGGCAAACATAGTTGCTCCTGCAAACATCAAGACATAACAGATCAGTTCATAGGGAGGAAATGGACGCCAGTGGATGAGAAACCGAACCGGCCTGGTGAGAAAAAATTCTTTTTTTGATTCTGCTATTTGTTCCATTAACCACCCTTCGAGGTTGATATCTAGTAGATGTTTGCAGCTAAAAAATGTTTTCTTAATTCTTTCGTAAATAGAACGTATCCCATCCTAACGGTCCATAAAAAGGAAACGGGGTATGATGCATTTGTTGAATTATCTCAATTTCAGGGTGGGCGTTAATACAGTGAAGGATATCAGCAGTAGCGATGCTTACCTCCCGGACAATTATCATGCTTTGGTGTTTCGCGTTTTTAAATAAATGCTCCAAAATCTGCACTTTGGGTAACGAGCAACTTGATATGACAATCAAATCAAAATCATTGACAGGAAACTCTGTTCCGTTTCCATGTTGAACAGTTATTCTGTTTTCTAGATGATTCTGTTGTATCACTTCTTGTGCACGGTGTACTGCTACAGGATTTTTATCAATACCGACTAGAGCACCTGAACAGCTCTGCGCAAGCACGATATCGGTGAGCGGATACGCACCGCATCCGATATGCAGCACCTTGGAATTCGATGACAAGCCACAGGTTTCACATTCTTTTTGATATTCTGCCTCGATCGAGTTGTTATAACGTTGTGCGATTTTATTGTTTTTATATGACCAGGTGTCCGCAATCTCCCAGAATAAATTTGATATCTTTTTTACACAGAAAATAGCAAGGGTATCAATAACAGTTTTTTTCTTATAATCATTCATAGATGGTCACGTATAGGAATAAAACATACATCCCACATTCTGCACATAGTCTTAATAATTTCCCTAAGTATCTCCATTCTTAAAGATATAAGGGTCAACAACAGATAGAACAAGGATTCCAATTTCTGAAAGACCCGTTGTTCTTTGTCCATGCGGTTTTCCTGAAAACTAAACGGCTGATACAGACGATGCTAATGATCATGGGATTTGCATTGTTTGTCTATCCGATCGCAGAGCGGAAACTACGAGAGGCGTTAAAGAAAATGGATGAAACCCTCATGAATTAAAAGGGTAAACCAACGTTGCGACGAATTTTTCAGATCCTTGAGAGCGTCACCGTTCTCTACGATGAGCATGGTTGAGACGACTTGAAGTGATGAATTTTGGGGAGGTAACGCAGAAAGTACTTGCATTGTTCGGTGTAGAGTATGAAAGGATGATACTATGTTGCAAAAATCGGATAAAAAAACAGGGAAAAACAAATGTACGAGGCGTGACATGTCCCAAGTGGGGTAGAAAACGACTCCGAATGGGACGACGTGTACAATTAATTGATATTTGGGACCATTCATGATCTTAATGCGGAATGTGGGTTATATGGTCAAAAAAAATATCGCAGAAAACAAACAAAAAAATCCATGGACACCTCAAGACGAGGGGGATCATTATCCAGTTATGAAAGAGTGGTGGTGCATAGAAACACTCTTTAAAACTTTAGAGGATAATAGAAAATGGAATATTAAAGCAGCAATTGCTTATGAATTAGAAACGCCTTCGTGTTGGTTTACTTATTACCTCTTTGATATCACTTCTAACAAGTGTTTGGCGCATACTGCAATAAATGATGATATCAATAAATTATCTCATAAAAAAAACACGGTTGATTTGAAATATGAAAAATCCTCTCTAGTTGGTCTTTATCCGAATTATCATATTCATCTCGAGGACGATACACAGGAATTTACAGCAGACATGAAATATAAAGCAAAAATCTTACCACATTGGACCGCACAGGATTCAACAAATGGGTATCTCCCATTTGGATTCGATTATTTTAGATATGGGTGGTTAATAAACAGTGATCTATCCGGAGTTTTAAAAATTAATGATGAGTTACATAAAATAAAAGGAAAAGGTTATTTAGAAAAAGCTTGGGGTAACTGGTCATATACAAATCCCTTCCAAAAATTATCTGGTTTTAAAAAAACAGTTTCAACCTATGGCCATCTTTTTAATTGGTGGTTTTTAAACCGTAAAATAAAAATTCCAAATCGCATTGCTTTTACGACAGAAAATAATCCCTTTGGATACGATTGGTTTTGGGGCGTCTTTGATAATGACTGGAGTGTTGCTTATGGTAATTCATTATTCTGGTTAAGCGATGGACCAGCATTTGGTGTATTAACTTTATTTACAGAAGGGAATAATTACATAGATTTTAGTGATATTAATTTTCATTATAATAAAGTCAAATATATTAAGGAATATGATTTAGTATATCCTTGTGATTTAACAATAAACGCAAGATCAAATGATAAAAAAATAAAATTACATGTTTGGTCAGTTTGCGATGGTTATGAGTATATTGAAAAATTTAAAGGAGATACTTTCTATAGAGCTTTTATATTACCTGAACTTCCAGCAAGAATGAAATGTATTTTTGAGGACAATGAAAAAAAACTAGAACTCGAAGGTGACGCAAAGATAGCACCACAAAGACAACCATCAAAGCTTGGTCATAATTCATTAGAAATTGAATTCATAAAACCGCCTAAGGGTGTCGGTATTTCATTTGAATTAGACGCTCATTACATAAAAAAGAAAATTTTTACACAAATAAAATTAGCACCCCGTCCGAAGATTAAAATGAATTTTAAAGAAATTAGTAATACTACGAAAAGTTAAAGTAACATGCTAATTAAAACCCATATTCAACAGTATTTAAAGTCCATGAGGTGTGCACTCCAGAACAATCTTTAAAAACTTTCGTAAGATAGCGGTATGGAGACAGACAAATATTATCTCGAGATAAATTGGAAGTTTATAGTATGAAAAATCCTTTTTTGAATCCTGTATTCGCGTTCAAATCCGTAAGAAGTTACTTGTTTGACGTAGATAAAATATGGCAGATGTCACCGCAGAGATTAAAACGTTTTCAGGATAAGGCATTTCGACGGGCAGTGAAATTTGCTTATACGGTACCCCTCTATAATAAAAAATATAAAGAATTAAATATACATCCAAATGACATCAAAGGTATAGAGGATATACGAAAACTCCCGACGGTTTCAAAAAATGATATTCGAAACGCGTTTCCAGACGGGGTCATACCAAAAAATGCGAACAGGCATAACTTGTGGAGTATAAGCACATCAGGTGCAACCGGTAAACCTTTTTCTTTTTATCGAGATACATTCAGTTTATTTACAGATTTAATCTATAGCACAAGAACGCATAAGTTTTCCGGAATTAATATTAAAAAAAATAAAATAATGTACATGGGTCCCTTTAACTCCCCGGGCCGATATGATTATGTCGCTGAAAATGTTATTATAAAAAATCTTAGACCCTTTTTTCATTCAGTAGCTAATTTTCAAAGTGTACCATACATTTATAAAGATTTAAATGAAAAATTTGAGAAAATAAATGAATTTAGACCAGATTATATCGTAGGTACTCCAGGAGATCTTCAGGCGATGGCAACCTTGAAGAAAAATGGTTATGGGAAAAATATTCAACCTAAAGCGTTATCAACATCTGGAGGCGTGTTAGACGATTATATTAGGTCATATATTGAAGACGCGTTTCAGTGCAAAATAATGGACATATATAGTTCTGTAGAAATGGCTACCTCGGCCATTCAATGTAAAGAAGGAAATTATCATGTTTTTTCCGACTATATATTCTTTGAGTTTCTTGATGAGAAAGGTGAACCTGTATCTTCTGGTGAACCTGGTCATATTGTGATAACACGATTCTTTGATAGAGGAACACCGTTTATACGTTATACCGGAGTAGATGACATCGTGACACCACTTTATGAAAAATGTCCTTGTGGTCTACATTCTACACAACTTATCAAACGTATTGACGGCAGAAGAAGCCAACGTATCTATTCACCTGATGGAAAATATATTACCCCTGTTTTTTTTACAAGAGGCGTTGATGCTGCAATGAAGAAATTAAAGACCGATAAAATATTACAGTATCAAGTTGTCCAAAAGAGTATCGATAACATCGAGATACTCTGTGTAATAAATGAGAATCAGAAAGATAGTCCTCCGTCCTTAGAGATACTTTTTTCAGAAATAAAAAAAGAATATTATAAGGTATTTGGTGATTCTTTTCATTTCGAAATAAAGGAAGTTGCAAAAGTTATCGGAACTGATGATTCAGCAAAACCGCCACCTCTTATTATATCCAAATTAAATAAGCAACCTGAGAGTCTATGAGTAACGAGTAATAATTGATAAAAATATATTTAGGTAGCTTGTAGAGAAAAAAATTGTATGATTTTAGCGATATTTTTTCTCCTTTTCATTGTTGAAGAGATGTATTCCGCATTCCAATTTCTGCATATCAGGCCATCTTCCATCTCTTTCATCTCCACCTGCTTCAACCGGTTTCGTACATGGTTTACAGCCGATACTTTGGTAACCCTTGTCATGTAAGGGATGATGCGGAAGATTGTGTTTCTTTATATAATCCCAGGTTTGCTCTCGTGTCCATTTTGCCATAGGACAGATTTTAAGTATACCTCTGCCATCTATGTCAATTACTTCAATTCCTCCACGAGTAATTGATTGATCTCTTCTGATTCCACTCAGCCAAGCCGAATGGTTATGCAAAACCCTCAGCAAAGGTTCAACTTTGCAGTAGTGACAACACAAATCAGCATTTTTTTTGTATGGTTCTTTTCCCATCTTTTTTTCTAGTTCTTTCTTTGTGATGTCTGGTTTAATAATCTCGAGATTGAGATTCCATTTTTCAGTCATATATTTGCAAAATTCAAGGCTTTCTTTGAAATGATAACCAGTATCTATGAAATATATCTTTATATTTGGCATTATCTTCAAAGCATGATGCAGAATCGCTATCCCACTATATCCGAACGCAGTGGTAAACGCAAAAGTATCGCCAAAGTTATCTTTCGTCCACCTGAGAATAGTATCTACATCTGCATTAGAGTATTTTCTATTTGCCTTTGCGAGAATTTTATAATCTAGTACCATGTCTAAAACCATCCTTTTATCATTTTTTGTACATTTTCTATCTCTTTTAATGGATCATTGACCACTATTGAAGACGGCATTTCATAAATCTTCATGGTTTTTTTCAAACGTTTAAACCCAGCTCCACTAATGTTAATGAGTATGCAATCGTCTTTTTTAACTTTCTTTTGCTTGATAGCCTGGATAAGACCGGCTAGTGCAACCCCTGCAGGTTCCTCAATATCTATGCCCTCTGTTTTCTCAAACAGACGACATGCGTTTAATAGTTCTTCATTTCTCACACTATAAAACTCACCATTTGTATCAGATAAAACATCATACATACCACCCTTTATTGAGTAGGCTGGATATCTATTAGCTAATGCAGTACAGAGAGCTTGATCAATTAGTTTCTTAGCAGATTTTTGTTGATATTTTGGATCAATTTTTCTTGATTTTTTTCTCCATGCGTCATACATAGGTACAAAAGGATAGTTTTGACAGCCGTGAACCTTCGGAAGTGTATCTCCAAATCTACCATCTCCTAACAGCCTTAAAGATGCTTCATAGGCAGCAATTGCTCCAGGTCCCGAACCTAGCGCCTGAAAGTAATGATCAGGGATTCGTCCTTCTAAAAAAGTAGCATCTAGCATAATTGTCCCCATGCCATCCCTCCGGGCTATATTTCTCGTACCGCCCTCTGGAACGAAACCCGGTTGTTGCGATATTTTATCGGCCAAAGAAATCACATCGTAATAATCATTTCCCTCTGCTAAAGAAATCACTTTAGTTGATTCCTTTGGGAGATTCACGGCCCAAAGTTTTTCCTTTCTTCTTTTTTCTTTTGCAAGAACCAATAAAGGGTAATCTAAAATATTAGAAAAATGTATAAATGATTTACCGGTATTTCCATCTGTTGCTACCACCAACGTTTTTCCATTTGCTTTTGTTTCAGTTATTCTTTGTAGAACAGTTTGCGCCTCAAGATCCTTAAAAGAACACGTTATCTGTTGTGCTCCTTTTTCAGGCCAATATCCATTAAAACTTATGATAAGATTATTTAATTTTAGTTTTTTAGCAAGTTTTTCACTCTTATATGTAACAGAGCCGGCTTGCATCAACAATTTTTTATCAACATCTTGTACCGGCAGCCAATCTATATACTTCCACATACCGGGGAGATTTCTTTTCAATATTCGCTTATTTGTATATTCTGTTCTTAAAAGTGAATTGCAATCATTTGGACACTTTAGCATATATTCATCTGAAGGAAACACCGTTTCGCACTCTAAACATTTTATAACATATTTCATCGTCAGATCCCCCTGAGATTCGATTTAATTAGTAAATCATGTCAGATATTTTCAGCCATAGTTATTAGAAGCATATTTGTAAAGCTTTTCATTTATAAAAATAATGTCATCATACCCTCATTCCACACATAGTCTTAAAATTTACCTAATTATCTCAATCCTCATTGATGCAAGGTGCACATAAGGAAAAATCTCGATCATTTAAAAAAGGGTTTTCTGCTAGGAGTAAATTTTTTTCATAAGAATTAATAGAAGATTACACATAACACCGAAGGTGTTCGCTATAATGATTGCAAGATCATCTCGTAAGATACCGTACATCAACCATAAGGACATACCAAATGCCAGTACCAATGGCATCCAATAGGAGATATCATCGAGTCGTTTTGTTTTATATCCTCGAAACAGTTGTGGGATAAATCCAAGAGAAGTAATCGCACCAGCTGCAACCCCAAGCCAGGTGAACATATCAAGGGACATACGGGAATTGCATCTAATAAAGTATATTAAGGCTTTCTAGGATGCACGGATAAGTTAATGAATGGTTTTCCTTGGGCCCGTGGGGTAGCTTGGTATCCTTCTAGCTTGGGGTGCTAGTGACTTGAGTTCAAATCTCAACGGGCCCACTGAATTATCATTATCTCGGTGTAAATATATTACTTCATTACCCTTTTTTCATTTTTTACGATATTAAGAACAATCTGGGTGTTTGTTTTTTCAACATTATCTATAGAAAGAACACCTTTGATAAATCCGTTTAACTCTCTTCTGTCTTTAAAATGTGCAATGATTAATGAATCCCATTCTCCAGTGATGTCATATACACTACTCACATGTTTATCCTTTGATATTCTTTCTTGAACTTCGATCAGTTTTCCATGGGATATCTTAACATTTATTACCGCTGTCAAATCGTATCCAATTTTCTCTTGGTTTATTAACGGAATATACCTCTCAATTACCTTTCCGTCTTCCAATTTTTTAATCCTGTTGGATACCGTTGTTAATGATACGTTAAGTTCCCTCGCAATTTCCCTATAACTTTTCCGAGCGTTCTCGTTTAATTTTTCTAAGATTTTATCATCTAATTCATCCATACATATCTGAATACTTAGTCAATTTAAATGTTTTTGCACTCTTTCTCATTAGATTATTGAACAATGTAAATTTTTTTCATGAAATAACGGTCAATTGAATGAATTTTTCGACAAAGATTATATTAATTATTTTTTACACTATATTATTTCATGAATGAAATCTGTAAAAACTGCCCAATCCCAAATCTGATGCATAGAAATTGCTGTGAATGCAATTTAATAAAAGTACGATTTTATGATAATGATTAAGGAAAGATGCCAATTACACAACTATAGCAAAGATGTAATCTGCAGTTCTTGCAACAGAACATGGCAGGTTTTTTCCCCAATTATCGCAAGTCTTGAAAACGCAGTCGTTCCACAATCCAACGACAGCAACCATATTCTAGGGCAGAGCGTGAAATAAAAGACTAAGTCAAAGTTAACACATGTGCTAATATCGTAAAAAAAAGAGATTGATAGACGTACTTTTATACCAGAGTTGCCGATTTCTGTATTAACTCTAGTCGCGATTATAAGATAGGAGTGAATGTAGTCCTCAACGAGCCCACTCCCATTATAATGTTACTTTTATTTTTTCGCAGTCACTGCATAATACTTCGTGCGTCCACTAACCGCCAACAGACCGCCGCAGAACGACACGCCCATATAGAAATTATCGTCTGACCGTTTATAGCGATTTAACGACACAATCGATTTGGTCAGAATGGAAAAAAAGAAAGGAAGGCCAATCACCACTCCTCGGAGCACTGATGCCGCAGTATGCGAGGAAATATCAGTAGCGGTAATTTGTTGGAATTTTTGCTCGGCCATCAACATAACACAATCATTGATAGACACGAGATCATCAATCACGCGACCAGACAGCCAATGATTATACGCTTTCTGCATCATCGGTGAGAGACGTTTTTGCGTACGAAACCCATCGAGAATAACCAGCTTACCCCCGGGCTTAAGGATACGATACATTTCTTGGAAGAATTCTCTGGTGTCCCGAGCGTAGTTAATAGATTCCAAGGCAAAGACTCCATCGAAGTTACCGTCTGGGAACTTGGTATCACAGAAGTTGTTCTGCAGAAATTGTGTATTTTCTGTCACCTTGTTTTGTGCTGCTAACTCAGTTGCGAACTGAATTTCAGAAGGCGCAATGGAAATCCCGGTAAAGTTAACCAATGGATATTTCTTAGCGAGGTATATCGAGGTACCGCCAACTCCACATCCTGCGTCAAGTATTTGGAGGGGTCTGGTTCCATCAAGTCCAAGCATACCCCAGACGACATCATTCATATGAAGAATTGCCTGATTGTGAGAACGAAACCCTTTTTCATAATACCCATAGTGGAACGCAAGCGTCTGATTTGCCTTCCACCAATCCTTCATTTTTGATTGTTCATAAAACCATACGACTTTTTCTTCACGGCTGACCATACATTTGTTCCATTCCTATTGCCACGAACAAGTATATATTATTTCATTGTTTTATACGAGGAAAAACTAGGGAAGAAAATGAAAAAATGAAAAAAAGAAGTGTGTTACTTCTTTTTTAGATAGGGAAGGCCGGTTCGTTTGTTAACTCCGACGGCATAGCCAGCCGGTAACTCACACGGGGTTCCACTTTTTGGTGATCTCTTGCTAAAGAAATAAATCGTTTGCTTTCGTCCGCCTTTAAGGGTGACATCCCTCTTATATAACGTCCATCCTTCATATATATATGACATACTTTGTTCCTCGGAATCAGAATCATGTAAGGACGATTTAAAGTTTCTCTTAAGCTCTCCCGAAGAAAAAAAGATGTCTTAGTGCTGTTGGATGGGTTGTAAAATCAGCTTGTTTTGATGTTTTTTAAAGATGATCTCATGATCCTCAAAAATCGGGTGTCTCCCGAGAAGAACCGGTAGGTCATTACGATCAGACACATGGATTTCGAGGTTTTCGTAGGAAAACTTCCTATCCTCATCATAAATAACCATGGTCAGTACTGATTTGCAGAGGGTGGTTTCCCCGCCTGCGGTGTCGACACAACCTGCTTTCTCCAACTTGAGTTTCAAATACTTGGCGATAGCATAGGGAATGACGATAAAGTCTCCACCGGAATCAAGCAGTGCATCAATAAGAGGGGTTTCTCGTTCCTTTGAAAGAAACTTGATGGGGATCAACGGGTAGTTCTTGTATTCGAAGATAAAGGGTGTTTCCGGCATGATTGTGTTAACGTAAATGGATACTGCCAGATAATACTTTTGATATCTTGATGTTATCTGCAGGGAATTTCTCTGCAGGGTACTTCTCATCAGCTGCCCGCAATACGTCTTCAAGGTTCACGCTATGGTCAACGATTTTGTCGTTGAACAATAAAATCCATTCACCTGAGTATTTTTTTAGCATCTCTTCCTGTTCCATCAGATATCACTTACCATGATGCTGTATATAAACATTCCGTAATTTTTACGGGAAAAAACCTATCATTCTTTCTCTTCTGTTTTTTCTATAGAAAGGGAAATAATCGCTCCAAGCAGGCCACCGAGGACCAGGACAATGGTGATTGAATAGATTCCGATGTCTGCCCAGACGCCGTAGCGAAGACCCCAGGTTATGTAGAGAAGAAGTCCTGCGATGAGGACGATGAGAGCAACGATGGTATATGCATTGATGTTTTTCATGCTTAGTTCCATTTTTTCATACCTCTTCCATTATTTTTTTTAACTTGGATGGGAGCACTGGGATTTGAACCCAGATCGACGGGTCTCTTCGTAGGTCATCGCTCCAGTTATTCATCATATATCAGATGACCCTCTTGTAATCATACCTAACTGGAGCCCGTAATGATGCCGGGTTACACCATGCTCCCATTACGATATGTATTACTGTTTCTGTCTTCGCATTCGTTTTTCTCGTCGCATCCGTTTCTTGCGCCATTTCCAGCGCATTTTTCTTCGCTTTTTCCATACTCGAGAACTGCGTTTCATTGGATTTTCCTCTGATTTGTCTACCTTGCCCCTAAAATAGATAGCTATATTTAACTGTTTAGGAACGAACAGCTACTGTTTTTCTGGGTTATCAAGCCAGACATATTTACAGCAGCTGCAGTACCAGGCGGTTGATATCCATTCTTGTTTCCCATGCACCGGGTTTTTATGACGAAACAACCTGGCAAGTTTCATATCACAATTTGGACATATCCCATTGTAAGATTTTTTATAGTCCTTTCCACCAATGGGGTACATCAGGGTGTCAGAAGCTACAGTGTAAAGGAAGTTGCAGTCGGTACAACACCAGGCAGTGGGTATCCATTTTCGTTTTCCATCAACGGTTTTGTTTTGGTACAATCGAACTGCTTTTGCACTGCATTCAGGACATTTCTTTTTTATAGGGTAACACCACCGGAATGATTTGGTTTATTTTTCTTCACCTACATCGTTTATTGGTTTTAAAAGATACCTGAAGAAAGAAAAAACTCTCTAAAAATGTTAATATTCCTCCGTAGAGATAACATCAGATTGAGAGGATGGACAAGATTAAATCGTTATTTTGGTGTTTATTCTTCCCATTGCTTTTCGGGGGGAGTATCGCTGGTATCATTTTGCTTCTTCCACCTGTACCCAAAGAACCAGAGAACCTCCCACCAGAAACCTAGAGCTATTATAGGAGTCAATCGTCTCTCCCAAATTAAATTCTTAAATGTCGAAATGCGATCCTGTTTGTAATTGTAATCTGCGCGGTTATTACCGAGTTTGTATTTTTTGTCCTTGAAAAAAAGAAGAAAACTAAATAGCGAGTCAGCAGGCTTCCAACAACAAGAAGTTCCTCATCTTGGAATCCCTTAGAATATCTTCGCAAGCCACGCTGCATAGAGCCCAAGTGTCATCAAGAAGAAACCTGCCCACAATACCTTGTTGTATTTGAAGATGGTTTTACCACCCATCGGTGCAAGGGGGAACATTTCAAAGAACGCCGCGATGAGACACATTGCCAGACCAGTTCCACCTATCAATACATAACCACTTGTAAGAAGAACAAAGAAAAGACCAGCAAATACCAATGTGATAAAGACACTAGTACAAGACAGTAGTACTCCAAGACGTTCGGTGTAATTCTTTGAATGATACACACTTCTGGTTGGTGATGAAAAGGGCATCCTGAACGCAAGGGTAGATACAAGAAACATGACAAAACCAAGATACCATAGCTTATATTCAGCCCATACCCCGTGTTTCCTTGCATACATGGTAAGAATGTACGTTTTCACAAGAACAATCAGGATACTCGTAGCAAAAAACGTAGGCAGAACCAACCAAAACTGACTCAGATTAATTACTTCAACGTACGCAAATGAAAACGCCAAAACAAGGACTGCGATTATGTAGACTAAAAGTTCAGATTTCGTTGGTAAATAAGGAGACCCTGTTTTCTCTTCAACCCTCAACTTACGTTTCGATGCAATCAGGCCTTCTAGCCAGCTTTTCACCGACTTTGGGAGAAATTCTCTGATTTTATCAATAAGTTTTCCCACAATCCCGGTTGTGACACCTACAGATGTTGTTGATGTTGCTGCAGCAACACCGACTGCAGCGATACTCACTGCACCGGCTGTTACAACTACTGCTGCAACACTATTTGTGGCAGGTGGTACCCACGGAGTTTTTGTAGGGTCGTTGCCCAATGTTTTTGGTGTAACAGTCGAAATAATTCCAGGATTATACGAAGAACCAAAAGCATAGACATTATTGTCATACGAACCGACGAAAATCACACCACCAGCAATTGTCGGTGATGAAAACACACCACCACCGGTTTGATAACTCCAGACGAAATCTCCTGTTGTCGCATCAAACACGTAAAAGGTACCACCGTACGAGCCGACGCACACAAGGCCGTCGGCAACAGCAGGGGAGGAATACACAGGTCCATCGAGTGTGTAGTTCCATAGTTTAGTACCTGTTGACATATCAATTGCATAGAGGTTATGGTCCTCTGATCCGACATAGACTACGCCATTAGCTACCGCAGGGGAAGAAGACACCTTCTCACCGGTTGTATATTTCCATTTCTGTCTTCCATCTGTTGTCTGGAATGCATACAAGTTGTGATCGCATGAGCCAATAAACACAGTGTTGTCGGCAACAGCAGGGGAAGAATTCGTATAGGTATCATTATCCCCTGTGTAGGAACTCCATAGTTTACTGCCTGTTGAATCATCAAGTGCATAAAGGTAACCATCCTGTGAGCTAATGTAGACGGCTCCATTGACCACTGCAGGGGAATCGCGAATATCGCCGCCGGTGATAAACTCCCAGAGCTTCCTACCCGTGCTTGCATCTAGCGCATAGACCTTGTTATCATTTGAGCCGAAGTAGACAACATTATCAACGACTGCAGGTGAGGACCACATCGAATCCCCAGTTGAGAAGTTCCAAATCTGGGCACCAGTCGATGCATCCAACGCAAATACAACACCGTTGACTGATCCAACGTACACAACATTGTTGACGATGCTTGTCGTTGACCAGATTCTATCCCCAGTTTGGAAATGCCAGACCTGTGCACCGGTGCTTGCATTCAACGCATAGATATGCCCACCAAAGGTCCCGATGTACACCTTGTCACCCAGGACAGCCACCGCAGACCGTACCTCTGCGTCAAGGGTTTTACTCCAGAGCAGCTGACTTGTATGCGGAGCGGTTGACCTGGAGTATCTTGTGTTTGAGAGATCATGACCAAACATAGGCCATCCATCCGATGGATTCACCGTTTGCTGAGAACTGTTTGTACCACCCAACGTAAGACTCACATCATCCCACCAGGCAGTCCCTGTCCCCATGTTAAAATCAAATAAGAAATACAAACCAACAGCATCTGAAGGCATAGGCGGCACAGTAAATACAGAGCTTTCGAAGAACGCCCAGTCGTTGGTGCCACTCACATATCCTACTTCGATTATGTATCCATCATTTGGTGTATAGTTGTTTGAGGAAACATAATCCAAGCCGATAACCACACTACCAGTCACATCCTGTGTTTTTATCCAACCACGTATCTTATATTGAGTGCCAGGACTAACTAACCCTGTAACATTTTGGTAGAGTCGACCAAGACTCATAGAACTGTTTTCAACACCCATGACTGAAAAAGCCCCCGAATGACTAGTGGCAGAATCAATGGAATACACAGCAGTTCCTGAAGTAACACTCCATGAACGCAGACCATCTTCAAAACCTGGATTAGGCAGGATGTTTGTTTGCGCAAACACACCAGGTATAAGTGCTACTACTATTGAAAAACAAAGAACCACAAGGACCGAATGTACTACAAGTTTTTTCATACTACGCCTCCTTTCATCGCCCGGACCTGTATCACGAATTGAATTTAAAACTATTTATTTAGGTGAATGAAACTTAGCGAATACAAAAAAACAGGTTTGGAAAGAATTCCATAAGTCATTGGTGTAACAAACAAAATCAAGGAAGTTGGTTGAGACGTGCCATTAGATCACAGATAAAAAACACCGTGAGATGTAAGCGCGTTGATACCCAAGAAAATCGATACATAGGCAAAAAATCATCTATCGAGCAGATTCTCTCCTGTAAGAGACAACGGGCTTGGAGGGATTCGAACCCTCGGCCAATCGGTTAAGAGCCGATTGCTCTAGCCTAGCTGAGCTACAAGCCCCTTAGAAAGAAAGTATACGAAGTAACATTCGCCATTATTTAGGTTTAACGATAACATATGAATCGTCTTTGAAAGGCTAGAAATGTTGTACAGAAGCAGAATTCAATCATCATTGAAAAAATTTACTCGTTTATCACCTTATATCCTTTGTCAGAACGCACATGTGATATGACAAGAGGGGGCAGATTTTCCCTTTTGAGAGAGGATCGTAGTCACTTCTTTTACGTTAATCTGAACATTGGGACTGGCTTTTTTCTGATATATCTGCTGATACCAAATTATTGGTTTTCAAAACATGTCGAAGAGAAACAGTTCATGTTTACTAAGGCAATTTTTAATGTTGTATTTAAACAATTCTGCGAGATATTTGGTGCCAGAACGTTCGCTAGCCATGGCAAAGATAGTGATCATATTTATCATTTTCATCCTATGATTGGATTCCACCCGGTATACCATTTAATTAATATAAATATTTTAATCTACATCATCTTATTTGTCTTATCAAAAAATTACTTCCTCCTAGAAAAAACAAAAATTTGAGATGACATTATTAAAAAATCAGAAGGAAGCTAATTCGGGATACTGCACATTTTTTTATGTGCAATATTGTACAAAATACTTAATTTGATAAGAATCATATATACAATAAGAAAAAAATCGATTCATCGTAAACAAGAGATGTTTGTAATGAGGTATAATAACTACAACAAAATTCTCAAAAATATAGATGAATCAACAGCATTTGTTCTTGGTCCCTATCCAACAACGGGTCTAGGTGTTATACGATGCCTTGGAAGACAAGGTGTTCCAGTTGTTTGGTTTAGTTCAAATCAAAATCAAATAGGATTTCTTTCAAAATATTGCATGGGGGTTGCGTGTCCTCATCCAAAACATAGTGAAAAAGATTACATTGATTTTCTTGCAGCAGCAGGAGAGACTTTGTCTTGTAAAGGTGTGTTGTTTCCAATCGGGGATATTGAAGTGACAGCTATATTGAAACATAGGAAGAAATTGGAACGCTATTACCATATTCCTATGGCCGACCTTGATGTTGTCGAACTTCTTCTTAACAAGAAGAAATTCTCTGAAACACTCGAAAAAGAAGAAATCTCCCATCCACTAACCTTTTTACCAAAGGATGATGCCGAACTCAAATCGATAAGTAACAATATTCGATATCCTTGCATCATAAAACCTGTACACTCTGAGGAGTTTAGATTTACATTTAAAACCAAATCTTTCAAAGCAAAGTCTAGTCAAGAGCTTTCTCAAGGGTACAGTAAAGCTGTTTCGAAAAATCAAGAAGTCATGATTCAGGAGATTGTACCTGGAGATGCTAGGCATATGCATGGATTCAATGCGTATTACGATAAAACTGGTACGCCAAACGGCATTTTTATGTACAGACGAATCCGAGAATGGCCGCACGATTTTGGTAATGGGTGTTCGATAGAAAGCGTCGTAGTTCCTGAGCTTGAGGAAATTATTGATATATTTATCAAAAAAATAGGATACCACGGCATTGTTGATGCTGAATTTAAAAAAGATCCAAGGGATGGCAAGTTTAAATTAATTGAAATTAATGCAAGATGCTGGATGCAGGTTGGCTTACCTGCAAGATGTGGTGTTAATATTCCTTACATAGCATATATGGATGCAGTCGGGAAAAATGTTGAAAAGGCGATATATAATAAGAAACACGTAAAATGGTTTTATATGTGCGAGGATATCTTGTCATCATTGAAAAGCATGTTAAAAGATGATTTCTCTTTTCGCGAATGGGTAGATTCCTTTAGAGGTGAAAAAGAATATGCCATCTTTGCACGGGATGACCCCCTGCCATGCCTTGTTTTCTATACGTATAGGCCAATCTTTCTGCTACAACAATTTTTCCAACAGTATCCAAGAGGGGAGAAAAAGAAACCATGAAAATTCTCCTGATAGTTCCAAATATAAAATCCTATGATACTATGCCTTCTCTTTCGGTTGCTACATTAAAAGGGTTCATCAATGAAAAGACAGAGCATGAAGCAAAAATTATAGATTTGGTCTTTCATAAAAAGCATTGGAAAACTTATTTGGGGAAAAAAATTCGAAAAGAAAAACCCGACATCATTGGCATCTCTGTTTTGAGTTTTAATTATCCTGAGGCTTTACAAATTACGCGATTTATAAAAGAGAACTTTGACTTGAAAATAATATTGGGGGGAGTTCACGTTATTTTATCGCCTCAGGAAGTGATTGAGAATGACGATGTCGATATGATTTGTACTGGTGAAGGCGAAAACATTCTGAAAGAACTTTTAGACAACTCATTGAATTGTACAGGAATAGAGGGCATTTGGTATAAACATAAAGGAAAAATAATTAAAAACAAACCTCGAAAACTTATTGAAGATCTAAATGGTCTTCCGTTTCCCGATTTTGAAGATTTTGATTTAGAACATTACTTTGTGATTAATCACCACCATATGCCTGTTATGGGATCAAGAGGATGCCCATATTCATGTACCTACTGTGGCAATCATGCACTAAGAAAAAAACTAGAAGGTAAATATGTCAGATTGCGAAGCGTTGATAACATTCTTGAAGAAATTCAATTGAGAATCGAACAGTATTCGGACAGAGGATTTCGACATCTCTACTTCTTCGATGATACCTTTATTCTTGATAAACAGTTTGTTAACGAACTATGCCAGAAATATAAGAAGAATGGATTTGACAAACAGATCAAATGGACTGCCAATGTCCGGGCAAACCTTGTGACCGATGAGCTGATGAAAATGATGAAAGATGCAGGATGTTACGAGGTGAGAATGGGGGTAGAATCAGGAAATGATTACATTCTAAATACTGTTTATAAGCGCAATATGACCAAAGATCAGCTCGTTGAAGCGTTCAAGATAATTACGAATAATGGTCTACGGCTCAGATTGGATTTCATTCTCGGTGCTCCGGACGAAACGCTGGAAATGATGGAAGAAAGTTTTGACTTGGCGAAGAATTCAGGTGGGGACCAAGTGTTCTTTTCACGTTTGTATCTATTTCCCGGTACTGAAATCAAAGAAATTTGTGAAAAAGAAAAGATCGTAGAAAGCGATTTTGATGTCAGAACCAAAGGATTTCATGCAGTACAGCGAACAAAGTTTGTTTCGAATGGGGGCTTTAAGAATATTGGTCGAAAAATCTCATGGTGGCAAATGCAACGATATATCGATGAAGGTTTTCGTCTGAAAGGTATATCTTTTCCTAAGGACGTACTCACATTTTTATTGTACTACAAATGGGAATATGACCTAGAATTCAATCAAATTTACAGATGGAATATCCAACGATACAAACTTCATATCGCATAAATCAAAACTTACCTAAATTTTTTTGAAAATTCATTCATTTACATTACCTCTAAAAAAGACGGAAAAATGTCAATTTTAACCTAAAAAATCTCTATAGAATTTGATCAAAATTTAAATTCGCAACTATAAAAAACACCATAATTTATTACACCTCCTGTTGACCAAAAAATATTCAAACATGCTAAAAAATTCCTATCTCTGATAGGAATTGCAATATTCGTATATTTAATGTATAGATTGGGATTGAAGGTATAATAGATGCAATTCTATCAATTCCCCTGATCTACATAATTCTGTCCGTGTTGCTTACGATTCCATTAAAGATAATCCGAAACTATACGGGGCAAATTATACAAAGAGAACAAAAAATAAAAGTTGGTTTTCTGCAATCTCTTAAAATACTTTTTATAGCTAGTCTCAGGTTTTTTATTCTTTTTCAGATTTTTTTGCCTTTTTTTTACTCTTTGGCTTCGACTTCGCTTTCGGTTTCTTTTTCGGTTCTTCAACCATCGCGGACTCGCTTGATTGTTCTTCAGACGGAGATTCTTCGGTTTTTGTTGGATCCATTGATGATTCTTTCGTCGTAGATACTTCAGCTTTTGAGATATATTTTGCGTCGATCCGATCTGTTACGTACACATCTTTTCCAGCTCGATAGATCTGTACTCCATCTTCTTTTGCTTTCTTTCCATCAATCCGTAAAAGAAGCGGCTCCTCAGTTCTGACTTTCCCTGCTTCAACTGCTTTCTCAATGCTGCCGCTGAGATGCACGTTTTTCCGATCAATCGGATTCAACCCACCCTCAAGGATGATGTCGATTTCTTCCTCGGTCACAGGGTAGTAAAACTCATCGATCTCCGCAGGTGGTAAATCATCAAGTCGGATGTCAATGGTATGACCGTAGGTCGCTCGGATCATGCCACCGTCAATCTGATATCGACCCTTAGGGTCTGTAAGCGCAATCGCCTCAATATGGTGCTCTCGTAGCCATTGGAACCCTGACCTGCTGACGCCCACTGCTTCCACAAACTCGGAGATATCGACCCAGCCGTGGCCATCTACCATGATACCAAGTTTCTCCGGGAAATGCCGAAGCACTCCAGCCATGATTCGGCCAAGGGAATCAAGTTCACGATCACTCATCAGGAATTTTCCTTTTGTATTGCACACCGGGCAGGTTTCCCCACGGTAATACCCGTGTTCGTCACATTTTCCTAGCATATTTCCAAGTTCCGTAATAGCATAAGATGTATAAGTTTTTGTATTCGTTGTTCCATTACCCGTTCGGTGGACCAATGGAACAAGAAGAGATGAAAAAACTAGCTGCGGAAAAAGCGGTTCAGTATATTGAAGACGGGATGGTCATCGGGCTGGGAACAGGGTCAACTGTTGAGTTCGCGATAAAAAAAATCGGAGAGATGGTAAAAGGCGGTTTGAAAATCGATGGGATCCCTACATCACTGAAGACCAAGAGGTTAGCCGCTGAACTGAAAATCCCCTTGCTAGAGCTTGATGATCGCATCGAAATTGATGTCACCATTGATGGCGCTGATGAGGTAGATTCAAATCTGAATTTGATTAAAGGTGGCGGCGGTTCCCTAACAAGGGAAAAGATTATTGCGTACCATTCAAAAAAAGTCATTATCATTGTGGATGAGACAAAGATCGTGAAAGGCCTGGGATGTGACTCGTTTTTACCTGTTGAGGTCACAAAGTTTGGGTGGCTAGCAACCAAGAAAGCGCTTGAGGGCCTTGGGTGTACCGGGGAGCTACGTAAGATCATGGATGAGGCGTTTATCACAGATAATCAGAATTACATTATTGATTGTGATTTTGGCAAGATTGCTGACCCTGAGGCATTGGAAAAAGAAATCAACAATATCCCAGGTGTCTTAGACAATGGGTTGTTCATCGGCCTAGCTGACGAGGTTATTGTGGGGAGTAAACAAGGAATGATGACGTTGGAACGACAAGATATCGTGCAATAATCCATGTTTTGTTCTCAGGACGGTTTATACAAATGTTTTTCTCAGAGATGACCGCAAGAGATGCGTTCAAGTTAACAAAAAAGAAAATGACGGAGTACCAAACAGAGTTCTTAGAACGGATGAACGCGATCGAGGTTGATGCGCATTGGTTCCGCCGTGTGTTCCATACGTTTGCAGCGTCATTTTTATTCTACTACCTCCTACCAGATGAGGAATGGATTAACCTTGGAAAAATAGTACTACCGGTCATCATTGTTTTATGTATGGTTGTCGTCGAATATCGAAGGATACGAGGCGACCTTGATCACCAACGGTTCTTCGGTCTGCGAAACTATGAGAAGAAACGGCCTGCAAGTTACCTGTATTTCGGCGTCGCTGTACTGCTTTTATTTTTGTTGTTTCCACAGCAGATAGCGATTCCTTGCATACTCTGCGCGTCATTTACTGACCCTATCATTGGTGAATCCCGATATTATCTTGGAAAAAAACGGGCGTACGCCATCGGTTTTGTCATTTCCGCATTTTTCTTTCTGGTGACATGGTATCGAGCAGACTGGTGGGTACTGATCCTTGTTTCATTGCTTGGTGCAACCGGGGCGGTGATCGGTGAAGCAAAGAAACTCAAATTTGTTGATGATGATTTTATGATTCAGATGGTTCCAGCTATTCTTCTGCTGTTGATGTGGCAAGGACTCTTAGCTATGGGGATTAATATGTTACCCCCGCCATTGCTCCATCCCCTGTAATTTGAGATGAACGCATATGGAAAATAAGAATGATACTCGGAAAGAAAATATTCAGAAACTCTTGTTACGGTTGGAGTTGTGGTTTGCTCCGGTGTTGATTATCGTACCGATTGGGGTTTCGTTGTTCTTTCTTTGGGATTGGTATGTAAGAGGGTTTTCTACAGGGTCTTCTGTGTATGATGGTGAATTACTAATAGGTTTGCTTCTTCTTATTGGAAACCTGATATTTGATATTTTTTTTCTAAGATCACTACGGATTCTTAAGAAAAAGCAGTAGTATCGTTTTTAATTCGCTTGGTTCTTCTTTTTTCTGGTGATATGACGGTAAGCAAAATAGAGGCAACCAACGATAAGAAGAATAACGATAATTATGTCAAGTTCTTCTAAATATTGACTGACTTCATTCCAGTGTTGACCTAAGATGAATCCAAGATAAGTAAGGATACCGTTCCACAGTGTCGCGCCAAGGATGGTATATAACGTGAATTTTTTAACATTCATTTTTCCAATCCCGGCGATAAAAGAGATCAGATGACGGACAACAGGGATAAGTCGTGCGAGAAAAACAGTTAAATCACCTCGCTTCTGAAACCATTCCTCTGTTTTTCTGATGTCTTTAGCATCGACAAGAACATATTTCCCGTATTTTTCAACAAGACGATATCCACCGGTTTTCCCAATGTAGTAAAAAATCAGGGAGCCAGTAATACTCCCCAGGGTACTAGCAATGATGACAAACAGGAAGCTGAAGGTTCCTTGCGCGACAAGAAACCCGGCGAATGGCATGACAAACTCGGAAGGTACGGGAACAATCATGCTTTCAAGCATCATGAGGAAAAATATCCCGATGTACCCAAGGTATGCTATTATACCAAGAGCAAAGCTTCCTATCATTCCAAATAGTTCAGAGATAATCAACATAGATTGCCTTGGCAAAACAGGTAGGTCTATTTATACTTCATTCTTTTATCCATAAGGAAACAGAGAGAGAAAAACGATATTTTTTTATTTTATCCATTTTGATGCATAGACAGTTGGGATAATACAAAACGCTGCAATGACGGAAAACGAATAAAGTGTAATGACAACGATGCTGAACTGATGAAGCACCGGGATGTTGACTGCAAAGGTTGCAAGTAAAGCAACCATGGTCGTCGTCGATGCGGTCAGAATTGCCCATCCGCTCGTTTCAATCGTTGTTTTCATTGCATCAATTTTTGAAAAACCTTTTTCTCGTTCTTCTTTGATTCGCTGGGTAATCACAATCCCATAGTCGATTCCGGAGCTGACAATAATAGAAGCGATTGTCACGTTAATGAGGGAAAGAGGGATTCCAAACATGACTAAGGCGCCAGGTTCCCAGGCGATGACAAACAATACAGGGATAAGTGACAGAAAACCAATCCTCACTGATCCAAAACCAATAATGAGACACGCAAGAATAAGCAATAACTCAGTGGTCAGAGACGATGTCTGCGTCCCCATGATTTGTTTGTTGACTTCGACGGTGACAACATCTTGACCCGCTAGCTGTGACGCATGCCCATTATACGGCAAATACGTCTGTTGGGTAATTTCATTGATTTGCGTAATAGATTTTTCTAACTGTTCAATGCTTGTCTCTGCTGGGAAGGACACAAGAATAAGGGTTTTGGAATAGTCTTTATCAACTAATCCTTTTTTTGCTACCTTATCAAGAATGATTTGATCAATGCCTACGAAATTAGCGATTTTTTCTACGATAACACTGCGATCGAGTATATCATTGATTTTTTTGATTTCATCAGCAATCGAGTACGCTGATCCCCCTGCTGCCCGGATTTGAACCTCCAGTGAGTAAATCCCATCAATGACTTCAGGATACGTCAGTCCTTGAGAATCAGTTTCGATGAGGATAGCGTTAAAATTTGCTCCTTTCCCAAACTTTTGTGAATATTCAAGGAGTTTTTCTACCTCAGGGATTCCTTTTGGCGCCATCTCGATGAAATTTACATCTGTTTTTACTTGCGGGAGAACAAGTAAGGAAAGAATGACAAAAAAACATCCGATGACAAAAAGGCGTTTTCTCTGATTCACTACAAGATGAGCAAATCGTTTCCATTGATGATTGGTTTCATGTTTTTCATAATTTAAGATAAGACAGAGACAAGGGACTAAAATTGTAGCAGAGAGAAAAACCAGGGCTGTACCAAGTAAACAGACAAACCCAAAGGAAACCATCGGGGGCATGTATGACGTCATTAGAGACCCGAAACCAATCATGGTTGCCACAGCGCACATTAACACTGCTTTGCCAGTTCGTCTCAGAGTGCATTCAACCCGCTCTATTTTATTCTGAATGGAACATTCTTCAGTGAATCGATTCGCATAATACACGGAGTAGTCATCACCAAGTCCGATGAGAAGGGCAGCAGCAGCAATGGAAAGAATCGTTAACTGAGGTTGAACCGTTCCAAGAATCCCAAATGTTAACGCAAGTGAATATCCTAATGGAATTAAACCAATAGCAAAGCTTTTGACGTTTCTATGAAAAAGAAACATGTTGATGATGACAAAGACAAACGCTAAGAGAAATACAATGTTCAGAGAATGCAGTGTTTGTGCTCGCATGGCTTCCTGCATCGCGATACCACCCGTCAACGTCATGTCAGAATATTGAGCGTCTTTCTCGATAGCAGCTTTAACATTTTCAAGGATTGTACTGTAGCTAACGTTTTCAGCGAGCTGAAAGATAATAACAGCATCTTTGTAAGTGTTCAGAAACAGGATGCTTTCCATGGATTGAATACGTGCAATATAGGTGGTGATTAACGCGGGATCATCAGGGATATCATACTTCCCTGTCCCCCCAAGACCCTCAGGAAGATTTGGTTTTGCATTTTCCTCTTTAATCAGTTGCGCAATACTGCTAACTGAAAAGATACCATCTGTTTTTCCTTTATCAAGTTCATAGGTATTGATCTTGGTGGTCACTCGATCCATTTCTCGTAAAATATAGGGGTCGCGGATATCATCAGCATTCAACATAGACAATAATAGTTGAGCCGATTTGGAATTCGTGATCTAATCTTATTCCAGAGCTGTAATGTTGGGATCATTCTGTGGCAGATATTGAGTCAGATCGGATTGCATGTACACAGTTACGGATCTGTAGTCCAATCACGATGGTAATAATCGTGTAGACAAGGAGAACTGTTTTTGGTCGTTTCACCAGGATTTTTGCGAGGGAGTGTGCTATTTTCATGGTTTCCCTCCCTGATGATCAATCGTGATTTGTACGTACTTGTTTCCATTTGTTTTACCGGTCAGGTTTGCAATCTTATTTAGCCGTGATTCGATGATTTTCACTCGACGTTGTAGCAAAATAATAGGAGAAACAGCACCGTATAAGTATGGGTTTTTCCCGATAGTCTCTGTTTTGATTTTTTGTCGGTAGATGACTTTTTGTGTGTACATCTTTGAAAGAAGCTCTCGAACAGTGCTGGGATGCAGTTTGGTGCCATTAATGATATCATCGCTGCGTGCCCCGTTTTTTCTGAGTAAGTAGACATAGATACGAGATTCTGCCCTGGAATCCAGTAATTCATGGACGGCAGTCTCAATGTTTTTGTCGATAGGTGAACGGGTTCTTTTCATTAAAGTGCACCATTTTTATGTAATATTATTAATAAAAAACGTTGTTTTGTGGGTTTAAATACCTTTTCATTTTGTCGTTTCCCACCCGACAAAACATTTTATCGGTTAAAAAGCGATAAAAATAGGCACGATGCAAACATTTATTTCCTCTCACCACCTCCCGTAAACATCGAGAGCATGGATGAAAAAACAAGGGTGCAGAAAGACATCGTAATGTTCGAGGAAAACATCAGACAAATAAACGAAAAAAAAATCACGGACCGTCAGAAAAAAATCATTGAACTCGCATCTCAATACTACCAAGACACGAAATATTACGCGGGAAAAAAAGACTACTTCACCGCGTTCGGCTGCATCAACTACGCCCATGGGCTCCTTGATGCAATCCTCAAAACAGAACACTAAGGAGGAGAGTTGTATGAAAGTTGAAGGAAACATAGAAAAATACTACCATTACGCGTTCCCCATGCAAACCATCTTAGTCACCTGCAATGATGAAACAGGGAAAACAAACATCATCACCCTTGCCTGGCACACCCCTATCTCACGCAAACCACCCTTGTACGGGATTTCGATTGCCCCGAAACGATACTCCCATGCACTGATAGAAAAAAGCAAGGAATTTGTCATCAACTTTATCCCCTACTCCTTGGTTGAGGCAGCACAGTTCTGCGGAACGCATTCTGGCAAATCAACCGATAAACTCTGCAAAACCGGGCTTACCCTTTCACCTTCTAAGAAACTATCGACACCCTTGATCAAAGAAGGATACGCACACCTGGAATGCAAACTAGTAAAGAGTGTCCCCTTTGGCGATCATACCCTTTTCGTCGGGGAGGTTATTACCGTCTCTGCTGATGAAGACGCATTCAAAAACGAACTCCTCAGGACAGATCAGATACACCCTCTCTACTACATCGGGGAAAACGCGTATACAACACTAGATAGAGCAAAAAGGAAAACATTCTAACTAAAAAGGAGCTGGACCTCAGCATCTTCTTTTATCATTAAGGTTTGCGCAGCGTTCCCCTGGTTGACACTGATCTCAAGGAAATGATTGCTGCCGATGGTGAGAAGAACTTCACCAGGTTTTACGAAACCATACGAGGAAACAAACGGCAGGTGTTCCCATTGATGGTCACCAGAAATCACCGTGATTTTTTTCTGCTCAACATCCTTAGGCAAGATATCACTAGGGATATTCGTAATCAAGTTTCCAAAACGATCAACATACATGACTTTCCCGACAATCCGGTCCCCTCGATGCTCCCCGAGACTGAACTGCAGGTCAACAAAGTGCGTAGTCTTTGTACCAATCTCACCAAACGGTATCCCTTTTGCGATATAGGCAGCGACTGGTGCGAAGATATCACGACCATGGAATGTTCGGGACAATGGATGGATCATGTATTTTGGGTTGGTGATCTCATAGACAACAAAGTCTCCCAGGAGATGTGCTGTTGGTAAGAGGATTCCGTTATCCGGACCAACAAGGATCTGTTTTTTTGTCGTAATAATCAACCCTTTCCGCTCCATCCCAACACCTGGGTCAACAACCACGACATGAACGGTTCCCACTGGGAAAAACGGGGCAGTCGCCCACAATATAAACGCACCTTCTCTGATATTATGAGGTGCAACCTCATGGGTGATGTCTAGAAGTCGAGCATCGGTAATACTTGATGCAACCCCTTTCATCTGCGCAACATATCCGTCTTTGGTGCCGAAATCCGTAAGAAAAGTGATCCTTTTCATAGCTCTACCTTTAGTACATTTTCTTTCCAGCATCACTGTTCTGTACTATAGTTTTTTTGGCTATTTTTTCCTAATTCCAACCAAAACTATATATGGAAGAAGCGTGTATAATATTAAAGACTGGAGAATAAGAAGGAATGGAGTCCGGAGAGATGAGTTATAAAAAAACAAGTGTCGCAGAGGACATTTGGGGACAAACCGCTCAGCGAAGTATGATCTGTCCTCAATGTAAAGGATTTTTAACCGTGGTTCAGGTCGAACCCATCTACGACACAGATAACGCTTACACCCCTTACAGGACTGTCGTTGAATGTTCCACCTGCTCATTCCGCATGGTGACCGAATCGTTCACCATTCTAGGTGGCATCAAGGATTTCGACAACGAATATGTGGAGATCGGCAGCTGGGGACCGAGTGGAAGTCGTGTTCTCTCACGGTTTAAACACTCGATCAGCTCCAACCTGCTCAATGAACTGAAAAAATCACAGGAACTCGTGGAATTCCTCGTCGTCAACGAACACGTCGTCCAAGTCATCGGATAAGCCAGGTAGCACAGGAGAAAAAGCGTATCTGTTCGATAGTATATCATTTTAAAAAAAGTATTGATAATAAATAATATAAAAACAACGATGTACAAAGGAAAAAAGTCAAATAAAGAACCGGACATTATAGTGCTGTGAAATCCATGACAAAAAAAGCGGTCATTTTAGCGGCTGGCGAAGGAAAACGGCTCAGACCTTTTACCGAGACCATGCCCAAAGTCATGCTCCCTGTTGCCAACAAACCATTGCTCGAATACGTGTTTGACGCGACAAGAAAAAGCGGGATTGACGAAATCATCGTTGTCGTCGGCTACAAAAAAGAAGTCATCATGGAGTATTTCAAAGACTATAAGGACATCAAGATAACCTACGTCACTCAAGACAGACAACTCGGAACCGCCCATGCGCTCCTTCAAGCAAAGAAACACATCAAAGACTCATTCATCGTCCTTGCTGGAGACAACATCATCGACCCAGGTAGCATCGCAAAGCTCCTAAAAGACCAGTCAGAATATTCACTGCTTATCAAAGAACACCCGCATCCTTCAAAATATGGAGTCGTGTTTATCGAAAATCGCAATATTCAGACGAATCGTGGAAAAACCAAAAGAAGACGTCGGCAAATACATCTCTACCGGCATCTACAAACTTCCTCGCTCTGTGTTCACTGATATTGAACAATGCACCTCAGAAGGTGCTCACGCGCTTTCATCCGTCATCCAATCCTTAGTCGATAAAGGAAAACACATCAACACGGTTCTTGCGAAATCATGGATGGATATTGTCTACCCTTGGGATCTTATTACGGTTAACGAGGTCATGATCCAAGGAACAGCGGCATCCACCAGCGGTGTCATCGAAAAAGGCGTCACCCTGAAAGGCCCGGTATCAGTAGGAAAAGACACCAAAATCTACTCAGGCTGCTACATCGTCGGACCAGTAGTCATCGGCGACAGCTGCGAAATAGGACCAAATGCGTGCATCTTCCCCTCCACCAGCATCGGGAACAACACCGTGGTTCACCCGTTCAGCGAAATACGAAGCAGCGTAATTATGGATGATGTCCATATCGCCTCAAACTCACATATCTCACGCTCCGTCATCGGGAAAGGATGCATTATTGGGGATAATTTCTCCACGATCACCGCCAAGGTAACCATTGAGATCGATGACGAATTAAAGAAAATTGATACACCAATAGGAGCAATGATCGGAGAAGATTGCATCATCGAAAGTCACGTCGTGGTTGATCCTGGAAAAATCATCGGCAGGAAATGTAAAATCAGCCCCATGAAACATATCATAAAAAATATTCCAAGTGAAAGCAAAGTGATGTAACGTGTGTGGAATCATAGGTTATGTAGGATTTCGAGACGCGCGAACCGTCTTACTCGAATCATTGAAACGACTTGATTACCGAGGGTACGATTCAGCTGGCGTCGCCATTATCGATAAAAAATTAAAAGTCTACAAGGATGTCGGTGAGATTGCAAACGTAGAAAAAAAAATCCCTGTTCTCAAAGGAACCACAGGTGATTGGCCATACTCGATGGGCAACTCATGGGGGTGTGACGAAAGAAAACGCACATCCGCACATAAGCTGTGATAAAAAAATAGCGATTGTCCACAACGGGATTATCGAAAACTTCCGACCCCTCAAAGAAGAACTGCTGAAAAAAGGACATAAATTCCTCTCCCAAACAGATTCAGAGGTCATCGCTCATCTCATCGATGATGCATACAAAGGAAATCTAGAGGATGCGGTAGTCGCTGCGGTAAAAAAGATCCAAGGATCCTATTCGATAGTCGTCGTCAGTGAAGACGAGCCTGAAAAAATCGTAGGTGTACGAAAAGAAAGCCCGCTTGTCATCGGTGTTGGAGATAGTGAAAATTTTCTTGCCTCAGACATCACTGCATTTCTAAAATACACAAAACGGGTGATATTCCTCAATGATGGAGAACTCTGTGTGCTCACAAAGAACTCCATCAATGTTGTTGATAAGAACAGAAAGTCGATTAAAAAGAAAGAAGAACTTATCACCTGGGATGTGAAAGATGCGGAGAAATCAGGGTTTGCGCATTTCATGCTTAAGGAAATCTATGAGCAACCAGACACAGTCCATCAAGCTCTAAGAGGACGTATCTCAGAAATCGAAGAAACTATCGCGTTCCCTGAACCTGTCGAAAAGCTCTTGAGTAATGAGATTAACTCCATTCACATCGTTGCCTGCGGCACTTCATTTTATGCTGGTCTTGTTGGCAAATACCTGATCGAACAACTGACGAACATCCCGGTGTTCGTAGAGCTTGCCTCAGAGTATCGATATTTTGGGTCAAGAAATGAATCCTCACTTGTTATTGCAATCACACAATCCGGGGAAACCGCTGATACACTTGCTGCGTTACGCGAGGCACAGATGTCAGGGTGTAAAACACTGGTGGTGACCAATGTCATCGGGAGTACAGCAACCCGTATCTCTGATGGATATATCTTGCAGCAATCAGGCCCTGAGATTGGTGTTGCTGCAACCAAGACATTCACCTCTCAAATCATTGTTCTGTTCCTCATTGCCCTTAAGATTGCATTGCTTCAGAAGAAGCTTGGGTCTGATGAGCTGTACAATTACATCTTCCATCTGAAAGAACTCCCACGGCACGTCCGAGATGTCCTGGAGCGAAGCAATGACATCATCGCTATCGCAAAACATCTCAAAGATGCCAAATCAGTATTTTTTATTGGAAGAGGCATCAACTACCCACTCTCTCTTGAAGGAGCGTTAAAGCTGAAAGAAATCTCGTATATCCATGCAGAAGGGTTTGCTGCTGGTGAACTGAAACATGGACCGTTTGCACTGCTGACAAAAGACACCCCGGTTGTCGCCATCGTCACCCAAGACGAAACCTATGAGAAAATCCTTGCAAATATCGGTGAAATTAAAGCACGAGGATCTACCGTTATTGCGATTGCAGAAGACAAAGATACTGAAATCGAAAACCATGCTGACTTTGTGCTCCGCTACCCCGCAAGCTCTCATGTGCTCCCTTGTATTGCTATCACCGTTGTTCTTCAGTTACTTGCCTATCATGTTGCTCATCTCCGGAAATGCCCGATTGACAAACCACGGAACCTTGCAAAATCAGTAACCGTTGAGTAAGGAGAAAAAACCATGAAATGCGTGATTCTTGCTGCAGGTGAAGGAAATCGGATGCATCCTCTCACCTATACAAGACCAAAGGTGATGCTTCCAATCGCAGGCAAGCCGATCCTTGAATGGAACCTGTTGAACGCTCGTGCTGCCGGTTTGAAAGAGTTCATTTTTGTCGTGAGTTATAAAAGCGAGATGGTACGAGAATATTTTGGCGACGGGAAGTCATGGAACGTTAAGATAAACTATGTAAATCAAGGGAAAGCCATGGGAACTGCGCACGCTATCGGAACAGTCGAGCCATTTGTCAGCGACTGCATCGTTCTCTGTGGCGATACGATTTTTGGGTCCAACGACATCAAACAAATCGCAAAGAAAGGAACCAAGATAGGATTAGTAAAGATTGACAATGCAACAGAGTACGGCATCGTGGAACTCAAGAAAAACCATGTGGTGAAAATCTACGAAAAAATGGAACATCCATTATCCAACGTGATCAACGCAGGCATCTACCATTTCAACAAACATATCTTTAACTCTATTCGAAAGACGGAAAAATCACCGCGAGGTGAATTTGAAATTACTGATTCTATCAATATGCTGGTTAGTAAAGAACCAATGGAAGGCGTGTTTCTCAAAGAATGGCGAGACGTTGTCTACCCGTGGCATCTGCTTGATGCAAATGAGGAGCTATTGAAGAAATTGAGGACAAAAATCCAAGGAACTGTTGAGAAGAACGTGGTGATGAAAGGAATTGTTGTGGTAGGTAAAGGCACGGTTATTCGTTCAGGTACTTATATCGAAGGCCCGGTTGTGATCGCTAATAATAGTAAAATCGGACCGAACTGCTACCTTAGACCATATACCACCATTGGGAATAACTGCCATGTTGGAAACGCCTGCGAAGTGAAAAACTCTATCATTATGGACTATAGTAACGTCCCACATCTGAATTACGTTGGTGACTCCATTATTGGACAGCACTGTAATCTTGGAGCAGGAACCACGGTTGCGAACCTCAGGCTTGATAAAAATAACATTGTTGTTACATTGAACGGAAAGAAAATCGATTCAAAACGACGGAAGCTCGGGATGGTGATGGGAGATAATGTACAAACCGGGATTAACTCTATTATCAACGTTGGCACCATGATCGGTAATAATGTGTTCATTGGTCTTGGAGCTATGGCAAAAGGGGAAATAAAACCAGATACAAGGATATTATAATGAGACATGTTTATCGTCGTGCATTATCTATTTAAGATAAATATCTAATTCACCAAGCGAATGATTGCACGAAAATCCTTGCTCATTGTCATCGCTCAGTTCCTTACTAGATCTCTTGGCTGGATAGGATTAGTTGTACTAGCAAAACTATGGGGAGGATTTGCACCTGAGGCTCTTGGTGTCATTGGTTTTGCCATGTCATTTGTTGGAGTGTTTAACATCGTTGCTGATCTTGGTTTTGGTCAAGCTCATGTGAAGAGAATATCTGAGGGAAAAGACCTCGGTACATGTATTGGAACTTTTTTTACAATCAAAATGATCCTTACTAGCGCAATGGTAGCTATTGTGCTGCTAGCCATGTTTCTCTTGGAAAATGTGCTTCATCAAGGTTTCCGTGATGCGACAAAACAATCGGTTGTTCTTGTTTTTCTTCTATATTATGTTCTTCTAAGTATCCAACAGATAGCATCCTATACATTTAACGGGAAAGGCGAAATAGCAAAAATGCAAATCACTGCCATTTTTGAAAATATCGTAAAAGTACCTCTGATGATTCTTGTTGCACTCGCCGGTGTTGGTATTATTGGTCTTGCCCCAGTTGTAAATTGGCCTGCTTTTCTCTCTCCGGTCCAACAGTTTCTCGCAGGTCGTCCAATTGGGTCTTTAGCCATGGCATATGTGTTTGGAATAGTGACGACGGTAATCATCGGCTTTTGGTTGATGAGGAAATATCCTTGGAAAAAACCAAGCAGGGAGTTAGGGAAGAGTTATTTGTCCTTTGCTCTCCCTATGTTTCTCTATTCAATTATCGCAACGATTACTGCGAATATTGATAAACTCATGATCGGGTATTTTTGGACAGCAACAGAAGTTGGATATTATTTTTCTTTGCAACAGATATTACAGATCATTTTGGTTATTTCCGTTGGATTCAACACGGTTCTTTTCCCAGCATATTCCGAGTATTTTGCCAACAAAGATTTTGAAAAAATAAACCGGACAACTCGTACAGCGGAACGATATATCTCTATGATCACAATTCCTGCTGTTATAGTAATCATTGTTTTTGTTAATCCTGTGATTAGTATCATGTTAAACAGTGCCTTTTTACCAGCATCATCTACTCTTATTGTATTAACACTTTACGCGCTTCTTGCGAGTCTTATGGCACCATTTTATTCACTAATCATAGGTGTTAATCGGCCAGGTATTTATGCAAAAATTGGTTTGGGGATGAGTTTCATTAATATCGCCTTGAACTTTTTGTTAATCCCACAGTGGGGGCTACTCTCTTCTTTTATGATTTATGGCCCATTAGGTGCAGCAATTGCTATGGTGTTATCTAATGCAGTTGGTTTTGTCTGGATACGATTCTCAGCAAAAAAGTTGACAGGAATACACCTTCTACAAAGTCATACTCCACGTCATATTACTTGCAGGTCTTGTAATGGGCGCTGTTGTTGTACCTCTTTGCGTTTCATACTGGATTTTTCCCGGTTATTCGTTGGTATCATCTCCTCCTTTTTTCAGGAGTTGGCTTAATGATTTATCTTGGGGTATTATTTATAATTACGAGAGTTTACTAAAAAAGATTTCCATTTTTTCTTAGATTTATTAAACCCCAGGGAAATGTTTCGATATATGAGATCTGAATTAAAAGAGGAAAAAGAGATCATCGAAAAGAAATAATTGAAGATAGCTTAGTATACTATCTTTTTCCTCGTCAGTTGTATTCCTATGCATCATCTATAGGGTAGACGAATGTCTGTCGCACTTGATAAAAAAGTAGTGGTTTATCTAAAGAAAAAAAATACGACTTTTGATCTGCGTATCTTTCACTTGATTTCAGACCAAGTAGTATTCCCAGTCGCATCTAAAAATTCCAAATCTTCTTTTTGATCAACAGTCCAGTGTGAATGTGCAAGATTAAAAATGTTTTATACATTATTAATTCGAAATTTATAGGATGATTGTTAACATACGCTGTTACATGTTCTCGCTCAGATAACAGATGCGCTTCGTTGCATGATCTTTCTAAAGCAGAAAATGAGAAAACCTCTATGTCCATGCCATCCGGGAACATTGGATAGTGTATGTCTGATGCATAATCGCAATTTGATATTTGGAAAAGTTTAATCACTTGATTAATAATTACAGGGTCAATCTAAGGACAACTCTTTGTTATTTTATCGCAATAACATTTTCGAAATCTTTTTTATCTATTCTCATCACAACCTTATCATATACTTTTTCTCCGTGCTTTATTTTATCTTTTTCTACATTCACTATCTTGAAACCCACTTTTTCATAAACTCTTATTGCAGCTTTGTTCTCAGATATGACCCCGAGACCTATCTGATCTAAACCAAGAGTTACGAACGCGTATTTCACAACCAATCTGGTGACTTCAGTTCCAATCCCCAATCCCCAGCGGTCTTTTTCTCCTAGCAATATGCCAAATATTGCTTGCTTATTTTCAAAGTCAATTGGTTCTAGTTTAACATTCCCTATATGTTTATCATTCTCTATATTAAATATACCGAAGAATCGACACTTGTCATTAGCATTTTTTTCTTTGATATACTGTTTTAAATCGTCTATCGTACATTTTTTTGTCTCAAGATACTTGTTTACAACTGAATCATTCAGCCAATGGCAATAATCCTCACTAGCATCTTCTTCTGTAAGCTGTCTAAGATATATACATTTTCCTATAATTTTCTCTTCATCCATTTTCCAGTCCACCAGAAGTATTTCTACACATTATCATCCTCAGACATTCAAGATCCATATATATTCTTTTTCACTTTTTTTAATTTAATAAAGCAAGATTTTCTTTGAGATTATCTAAACTATCAATTCAATACAACATTATCCATATTCTCATTATAAATAGAAAAATTGATGTAAAGCCCTACAATAGAAACACCATACCTTTCAGATACTCCTGATTCGAATCCGAACGATACGGGTTCACAGAACCACTCAATACAGGTATCAATGCGAGATTGTTTTCGCAAACAGTTGTGTCGATACTTGATATTTAATTCTATTGTGACCAGATGTTTCGTGTGTCCGTCGCTGGCTTTTATTACATTTGCACGTCTCAGATCATTAATTATATTTTTGCACCTATCGCGTCATTTAAAGGGTAGACAGAATACCTACAGCATGCGATTAAAAAAAAAATAGAATGGTTATACTGGAAAAAAAGTAGGGGGCTTCTCATCTGAGGATTTACATCAGGTTTCAGACCACGCAGTATTCCCAGCTGCAACTATAAAATTAATACAAAAAAGAAGGAAATTCAATGACAGACAATCTTTTCAGTATTTTTGCTTTGGTTTTAAACATGCATTTATTTACGTTTTTTCATTGATTCTTTTGTAAGTCTGTTAAAATCTTCTTCAGAAATTTTTGTCTCCTTGATAAAAGCATCTAACGCGCGTGGACGATTTCCGTCATATTTTTCTATGAGTTTTAATGCCGCTTCTCTAGTAATTCTCCCTTCGCGAATGTCTTTGCTTGCCTGAAAGGTAGTGCGAGCGAATTTAAATTTCATCCATTTTTGCCAATCGCGAACTGGTTCATAAGGGCAATCAACTTTATCCCAATTGACATATGTTCCTTCTACTTTAGCAGTGCGCCATCCCAGTTCTTTAGTGATTATGTCTACATGTTCACGTTGATCCCAGGGTTCGAAATTCCCTAAATATATTGCTTTTAATTCAAAAACACCCTGAGGCCACATGAAGGGTAGTAAATCGCGAAATTCATATCCTTCAGGTAGTATTATTCCAGGTGTTATACCTGCTTGGAACACTTTTTTATAGTGTTCTTCATCTTGTTCTTCAAGATCATCATAGGAATATGCTCCATATGTTTGATATTTTGCAGATGGTTCTCCCCATATTTGTAGAGGTATATCCCACTGCTTAGAAATACGTGCTGGAAGCGTTCCTACTCCATTATGGCAATGCCAGCAAAAATCTCCCATGACTTCAATACCCTTCTTGCAGAGAGCATTTCGAAAATCATTGCCAATAGTAAATCTGATGTGATCACAATTCAATTTCTTTGGTATTTCCATTAAGTTATATTCAGCATCTTCAGAGAGCTTAAAACTGTGATCAAAGGTTGCTACTAGCGGCGTCATTCCATATTTTTTTACTGCAGCCCACAGGATATAAGCACTATCTTTTCCACCGCTATAACCAACGAGGCAGTCATATTTGTTACCTTTCTCTTTTGCGTGATTCTTATATTTTTTTAAGATTTCTTTTAATATTTCCTGACGTTTATTCCAATCAAAATCAACTTCTTTTTCATTTTCTCTACAAATTGAGCAAATTCCTCCTTCGTCAAAAGAAATACCAGGCCATGTTTCTGGCATCACACATTTTGTACATCTTTTCATATGTTTCACCCATTTAACGTTCCTAAAGTAATATTATAGATGTTTATAAATTTTCTATTAATATGATTCCAATCGTCTTTAGATACCCACATAGTAAAGACTGCGATTTTTTTTCCATTTCGTTCGATTTGAAAAACATTTTTTATATCTTTTTTAAAACCAAATTTTTCATACATTTTCATCGCAACAGAATTGTTTTCTAATACCAATGTGGTCATCATATGAAAATGAAGTGTATCAAACACATATTCCACTAATTTGTATAACGTAACCGAACCAATACCTTTCCCTCGCAAGGATTCGTCTGCAATATAAAAACCCCATTCAGTAGTTTTTTTCTTAAAATCGATATTCGAAAGAGAAACCAATCCTATAGGATTTCCATTGAATCGGATAATCCATGCTTTCGCTGTCGTTTTCGTTTTAAGTTTTTCTAACCACTGATAGTGTTCTTCTTTAGTGATATAATGATTTGTGTACATATACTGACTGATATTATTATTGTTTCGCCAGTTACGTACGAGCTCGATAAGATCGTCAGAGGCATTGAGGATATTTTCAAAGTCGATGGTCATAAGAAAAACCTTGTTACATCATATTGATTAAATATCTTCCCATGCGATCCATTCATCGGTTTTAATATCTCTTTTAGTTGTTCTTCCAATAACTATTTCAAGGTATTTTGGTTTAATCCCATATCCAGGTCGTTTTACAATTAACCATTCTCGTTTTATCTTTGTTCCTTTCTTGATGTCTCGGGCTGCGATAATGCTCCGTCGTCCTTTCTCATACATTTCTTGTTCTGCTTTTGATCGCCCTTTCACCCCGGTTCCCATCGCTATTTCAACATCTCGAATGTTTTTCACGAGTTGTTTTAATTCATCTGGTTCAATGGCAAACGAATGATCAGGACCTTTCATCGTTCTATCTAAAGTAAAATGTTTTTCAATGACACTTGCCCCTTTCGCAACAGCAGCAACTGCGATATGAATCCCCAAGGTATGATCAGAAAAACCTATTGGTATCTGAAATGCCTTGGAGAGCGTCTGAATCGCATTGAGATTTACAATCTCAGCTGGCGAAGGGTACAATGAAGCACAATGAAGTAAAATTATGTCATCGTTCCCCTGGGATCGAATAGCATTTAATGCATCTTCGATTTCCCCAAGAGTCGCAAGTCCAACAGAGAGAATAATTGGTTTGTTCTTCTGTGCTATATATTTCAAGAAGTCCCAAATCAACAAGTTCAAAGGATGCGACTTTAAATGCTGGAACACCAACCGTATCAAGGTCATCAACTGCATCGTAATCAAACGGTGAGGATAAAAAATGTAATTTCTTTCGTGCCGCATACTTATATAACTCACGATGCCATTCTCTTGGTAAGTTCATTTGCTTTTATCAAATCAAATGGCTTCGACATCATCTTTTGAAAATTTTGGAGCATGTCTTGAATATAAGGTCTCTGCTTTGTATGTTTGGAATTTCACCGCGTCAACACCAGCCGTCAGCAGCTTTGTCAATTAGTTTTTTTGCTATGGTAATATCTCTGTTATGATTTGCTCCAATCTCAGCAATAATATATGTCGGGTGACCAGAACCAATAATTTTTTGTCCCAATCTTTACTTCTTTTTTCAATCAAATCTCTCCATACAGTCAACAATACGTTTCTTACCATTTCCATCAATTAGGTTTCTCCCTTGTTTACTCATTTGTTTACGTAAAGAATGATTCTCTATCAATTCTTTAATTTTGTCATTAATGGCTTCTGGCTTGCATTTCATGCTTCATCCCAAGATACACACCGAGATGCTGTCGGTGAAATTCTCGAGCGATCCCAAGCTGATTATCAGCAATCGTGATGATGACATTTGGTATGCCGAAATAAGCAAGCTCATAGCAGGAACTGCCACCAGCACTCACCGCAAGATCAGATTCTAAATAGAAATCAACCATTTTCTCTGGGGAGGTAAACTAACGTGATATTTGCATCTTGATTGTTTCACGTACGATTTCAATTGGGAAAGAAACTGGATTGAAGGGACCGATAATGGCCTGAACATCGACCTTTGTTGTTACGCTATCTAATAGATTGTAAAACTTTTAAAAGATAGTTATCAGGATCTGATCCACCAAGTGTGATTAAAATCTTTTTCACCGAGATCATGGTGTTTTTTCTTCTCTCGAACTAAGAGTTCATCTCTGAGCATCACATAGACCAGGACCACGTAGCAACATAGTGTATGACTCTATTGAAAAGGTAAGGCTACTCTGCATCAATATTCTGGTTGACGACAATATCTGAATGATAGTGCATCTGAGAGTGTCATCTACGGAGAGCACGTGAAATCCTTGTTTTTTTATTTCTTTTATATAGGATGAATCGATATCGTAATGATCAGTGACGACCCAGTCAATCTCATGATCTCTGGAAAAGTTGAGAGAGTGTTTCTAAATCTTTTTGAGAGATGCATGTGGTATCCATTGTTCGAAATCAACATGAAATGCTTTAATTCTTTTGAGTAAATCGGTTATCAATTTTAGAAAGAATAACACAGGCATGTCCTCTGCGTATGAGTTCTTCTGATAACGCTAAACATCGCATCAGATGACCGATGCCTATTTCGGGGGAAGCATCAACCCGAAAAGCGATCTTCATAGGAATAAATCTTCCTTATTGTAGCAATTGTGTTTATATAACCTTTATCGGTGGTTCTCCCTCAAGCAGTTCGCAACAGTTCCTTTCTTTTCCGCATCAGTAGTTATCTGTAATGCTTCATCAAACACTTTTAGAGTATATTCAATGTCTTTATCACTGAGTTTATAGGAGGGGAGCATGTTCCATACAAAGAAAATACCTCGTTTTACGACCTCTTGCATGAAGAGTGTTTTCACCTAAATATCCTCTTGACCATTGATGTTTCTATACTGAAAATCAAGTCGAGGTCCAAGTCCGATACACTCAATTTTACTGCCATGTTTCTGAGCGAGTTTATTAAATTCATCTCTGAATTCTATTGCCTATTGTGAAAATCCGTTCGTACACTGGTTCAGTTTTAAGGACGTCGACTACCGCAATAAATGCAGCAAGTGATAATAGCTCACCGCCGAAGGTCGAAGAAACAAAGATTTTATTCTTTACCTTCTGCATGATTTCTTTTTTCCCAACAACTGCAGATAATGGGAGTCCTCCACCCATGGCCTTACCAAAGACCGCGATATCTGGGATGATTCCAAAGTATTCCTGGGCACCCCCAAGTGCAAACCGAAATCCAGTGACGACCTCATCGTATATTAATAATGCACCGTTTTGTTCTGTAATATCTCGTAATTTCTGTAAGTAGTTGTCCTTTGGTAACTCTGTTTCGATTGGTTCAATGATCACACAAGCAATCTCATTTTTATGTTGTTCAAAGAGTTTCTTCACGGTGTCAATATCATTATATTTAACCTCAAATACAGTATCTTTATACTACTGGGTATTCCACCGTTTTTCGTTGAATCCGCAAGGCACCATTCATGCCATCCATGGTAATGTCCTTTAATGATTTTTTCTCGGCCAGTGTAGGCGCGAGCGATTCGGACTGCTGCCTGGGTTGCCTCAGAGCCAGTTTTAAGAAATCTGACCATTTCTGCGCAAGGAACAATATCAATGAGTGTCTCAGCTGCTTTAATTTCTAGTGGGTTTGGTAATGAAAACAGCGTACCAATCTCAAGTTGTTTTTGAATTGCTTTTTTTACTTTTGGGTTATTGTATCCGACGAAACATGGACCAAGGCCCATTGTGTAATCAATGTATTTGTTTCCTTCGTAGTCCCATGCATAGACACCGTCTGCTTTGACAAAAAAAACCGGTGAAACACCCTTCACTCCTACAGACGCCATTTTACTGTAGAGTTGTGTGCCATCCATGATAATATCTTCTGCATGTTTCCAGAGCTCTAAGGATTTCTTGACTCGTGATTCTTTCTTTGTGGCCATATCTTTTCACCTTTTAGTTTTTTTATCATGTTCTAAAGAACGAAGATATCCCTCGTTTCTTTTGAATCCCTGTGTTTATTTCTTTTAATTCAGGGTGTTTTTGTAAGAGTGTCGATAATATCCTTCATGTAAAATATCTTTTGCTTATTATAAAGTCTTTTAAAGATTTCTCGTACGAAATGCTAAGTCTTCCTGTTGGTCAACAGTCCAGCGCAGGTGTGAGAGATCAATCGTATGTTTCACGTCCTTTAAAGAGAATTTTTCAGGATGGTTCCGTATGTAGGAGGTGACATGCTCCCGATCAGAAACAAGGAATGCTTCGTCCCATGCTTTTTGTAAAGCAGTGTAAGAAAAAACTTCAACATCTAAACCATCAGGGTAAGTAGGTTCCAAAGTGTTAGTAACGTAGTCGTATTGGTGTTTTAAAAAAACCTGAATAACCTTGTCGACGATCTGTGGATCGATTAAGGGGCAGTCACCCGTAATACGGACGATGCCATCGGCATGATACTTAGTTGCCGCTTTGTAGTACCGATCCAAGACATCGTTGCATTTTCCTCGGAAAACAGGGAGCCCGTAATCTCGCACGACGTTAACGAGCGGGGTATCAATAGCTCTGAGTCGTTGTCGCAAGTATGATCTCATTGATTGTAGTTGATTCCTTCACCCGCTCCAAGAGGCGGATGATCAAGGGTTTTCCAAAGATATCTGCCATTACTTTATTCGGCAGTCTCGTGGAGTCGGTTCGTGCTTGGATGATAGCGACAATCTTGCTCATAACTGTATCATCTTTCCAGTGTTTGAGGATTGTTTGGCTGCTAATACGATTTCCAAGGTTTTCTTTGCGTCGTCTCCATTCACCAGCGGAGTTGCATTTCCCTGTAGACAAGCAAGAAAATGTTTCATCTCCGCAAGGTACATCTCATTAGGTTCTATGATGGTAGGATGGGTTGTCCATTGTTTGGTTTCGCTGTTGTATGTCTTAACGTAATTACCTGGGTAATCCCAAACGATAGTTCCTTTTTCACCGATTATCTTGCAGTTTCGTGAATATTCTCGCTGGACGAAGTCAAGGTGGATCTCTGCGATACCGTTATTTTTGAACGTGGTGAGGATTTCTGCGGTATCCTCGACGTTCACCTCCAGATCACTGAGTGTTGCGGAGATACATGATACTGTGGTGACCTCGCCAAGGAGAAATCGTATGTAATCGATTTCATGGGACGCATCAAGGATGATGCCACCACCGAGCTCTTTTCTTGCAGTGTATGTTTGTCGGTAATTCTGCTGTGGCCTCCAATCAGGAAGGTATTGACCGAATTCAACGCGAGCAGAAAAGACCTTTCCAATAGTTCCCTCGTCAAGCAGTTTTTTCAAAAGTTTTATACCTGGGTGAAATCGAAGGTTATAACCGACAAATATAATCACGTTTTTCTTTTTGGCTTGTTTGAGCAACGCATCAACATGTCTCTAGGGAATGAGAGAGAGGTTTTTCCATGAAAAGGTGTGCACCATGCTCGACTGCCTTAAGCCCTTGGGAAATGTGGAGGGTTGGTGGGGTGCAGATAAGAACAGCATCGGGTTTCTGGTTCAGTGCCTCATCAACATCCAGGTATGTCTCCAAATGGTATTTTTCTTTAATGAGACGAAGACGTTTACTGTTTGTGTCACAAACTATAATCGGTTGATCAGTGAGCAAGCGGAGATTTCGAATGTGTCGCTCTCCAATGGAGCCACAGCCAATGACAAGGAATTTCATTTAATCTCTCCGGTAATAGGAAATTATCTTTTGTACTGCTTCAATCACGTCTTCGACATCACCATCAGTCATGCGTGGGAAGAGAGGCAGGGTGAGGGCTCGTTCATAGTATCGTTCAGCAAATGGAAAGTTTCCTTTCTTGTACCCCAGGTTTTGTTGATAGTAGGGTTGATAGTGGACTGGGATGTAATGAACTTGGACCCCGATGTTTTCTGCTCTGAGCGCATCAAAGATAGATTTTCTATCACAAGTAAGTCGCTCAAGCTGAAGCTGAATCACATAAATATGGTAGGCAGATTGTACATCTTTTTTCTCATAAGGAATAGTTATTTCTTGAAGTTCGGAGAAGGCGTTATTGTATTGTAAGGCGATTGCTCGTCTCCTTTTAACGAAGGTATCAAGTTTTTTAAACTGGCTGATACCAAGAGCACATTGGAGATCAGTGAGTCGATAGTTAAACCCTAATTCCTGCATCTCATAGTACCAAGCACCCTCGTTTCTTTTAAGTTTTCTTGAGTCTCTGGTAATACCGTGTGTGCGAAACATGAGCAATTGTTCATAGAATTCTTCAAAGTTCGTAAGAACCATACCGCCTTCACCTGTCGTGATCGCTTTGACGGGATGGAAGCTAAAAACGGTGAGATCAGCAAGGCCACCGATTTTTTTTCCTTTGTAATCCGCCCCTAGTGAATGAGCAGCATCTTCGATTACAGGGATATGATGGTCAGAGGCAATAGTATTTATCTCATCAAGGTCACAGGGTTGACCTGCGAAATCAACGGGAATAAGAGCTTTGGTTTTAGAGGTAAGAATGGTTTTAATGTTACCCGGATCGATATTGTAGGTGTCTGGGTTGATATCAGAAAATTTCACCGTCCCCCCTAAATACAAAACACAATTTCCGTCTGCGACAAACGTTATAGGGCTCGTGATTACATCAGATCCGTGAGAGACACCGGCGGTGAAAGCTGCTGCATGCAACGCAGCCGTTCCTGAAGAAAACGCGACTGCATACTTTGCATGACAGTACTTGGAGACAACGTGTTCGAACTCCTCAACCTTAGGACCTTGGGTAATCCAATCGGTTTTTAACACGTCAGTAACTGCTTGACTGTCATCGTGATCAATCCACTGATGACCGTATGGTATAATGGTTTTTCTAACCGGGGTTCCCCCATGGATGGCTAGTTTTCCAGGCATTCTAATTCCTTGAGTATGGCCATGAGCTTTTCTTTGGTCAACCAATCTGTGTTCTCCCCGCTTTCATACCGGAAATCATTAGGTAATGATTTTCCTCCTTTCAACTGCGCTGAGCTCCAAAATGGATGTTCAGGTTCAATGATAATGTAATCGCCAAAATCTCGGCTATGACTTGCCTCATTTTCTGTAAGAAGCACCTCGTGGATTTTCTCCCCAGGTCGAATCCCGATGATTTTTCTTTTAGTCCCTGGTGCAATTGCATCTGCTAAATCCGAGATACGCATGCTGGGAATTTTTGGGACGAAGATTTCCCCACCTTGCATACGTCCAATACAGTCTATGACGAATTCTACTCCATGTTCAAGGGTGATCCAAAATCTGGTCATATTCTCATCGGTGATAGTAATGACCCCAGTACTTTTTTGCTCAAGAAAAAGCGGTATAACACTTCCACGACTTCCAATAACATTTCCATATCGAACGCAGCTGAATTTCGTATTCACTTTACCTGAATATGAGTTCCCCTGAATGAAGAGTTTTTCTGCTGTCATCTTCGTTGCACCATAAAGGTTAACCGGATGGACTGCTTTGTCAGTACTAATCGCCATTATGCGATCGATACCGCTGTCAATCGCGGCATCAATGACGTTGATGGTTCCATCGATATTGGTTCGCACTGCTTCAATAGGATTGTATTCACAAGTAGGAACCTGTTTAAGAGCGGCAGCGTGAACCACGATGTCTGCGCTGGTCATAGCCCGGTGAAGTCGATCTCTATCTCGCACGTCTCCGATGAGGAACCGCAGTCGTTCGTCTTTGAATTTGTTCATCATATCGTACTGTTTTTTCTCCCCTCGTGAGAATATCCGTATCGCTGCTGGATCATGTTGTGAGAGTACGATTTCGGTGAATTTATTACCGAACGAGCCTGTTCCCCCAGTTAAGAGAATAACCTTATTTTTTAATACATCCATTGGAAAACCTCTTAGAATCCCTAATTGTCCTTTTATAGGACATGTTGACATTATTTTAAAAAACTTTCTGATATAAGAAATCATTGTAGGTAGGTGCAATGAATACCCTAGCATTGTAGAAAGATAATTTATGATTTTTTACTGGTGATTTGTATATAAAACGAACGAATGGCGTCTACGAGTCGTGTGACGTTCTGGTCAGGGGAAAAATTCACAATTTTGGCAAAGGCAGGTTCAACGTACGCGTTGACCCCAATCTGTTGCACTATTGCAAGAAACAAGTGTACTAATTCCTTATCAATAGTAAACCCTGATTGAATTTTCGCAAACGCTTCTCTGCAATCTTTCTCCGATTGGATGAAGAAGACACCTTCACAAAATTTATACCATGCATGCCCAAAGATTAACACAGGTTTTCCCCGTACAACCGCTTCCCATCCAGCGGTGCCCGTAATAGTGACCACTGTTTTTGAATTGTCGATTAAATCAAAATTCGATGATGTGATCGAGATTAATTGAACATTGGGTAGTGAGACGATTCTATTGTAAAAATCAGTCGATCTCCCGCTTTCTCCACATAATTTAATATGCCACTGAGAGGAGTGCTCTTTGACGTAAATTCTCCAACCATCTGGCACACATTTTGAAAGCATGTCGATAACCAGGAATTGATCATCGTACAGATTCACCAAGAGGCGATGTAGTATTTTCTGGCCGATAATGGAGAGGAAAGTAAACGTAAGGTTGTTGGAAATCCACTTCTTTTTCTAAGGTAGTATAGATGTGTTTTAGCATGTTTTTTTTCTTCATCCCTTGAATACGACAGAAAAGGTATCTCCATTTTCTGAGATCAGACTCTTGAATACTTTTTCCTTTTTCTTTGATATAATGTGGTCGTGAAAAAAGATATCTTCCTTTTTTTATCATATTTGAGATATTTTTTGGATTTGTCAAGATTTTTTTTATAAGAAAACGGGCGAAATTTTTTTGCTGAAACTGATCTTTCATATAAAACGGGACTGCAATAGAATATTCTCCTGAAATTTTATCCAGATGTTTTTTTGCTTCATCGGAAAGCGTGATTTTTTTGTTTTTTCCCTGTTTCCAGCATTCAACCATAGTTTTGTACGTTGTTTGTAATAGTTGGGATCCTTCTTCGAAATGTTGCTCTGGGTAAATCCAGCCATCCAACGATGTTTGTTCAAATAAAATAGTTACAATCTTGTATTTTTTACAAAGAGAATAAAGGGTATAGTCATAAATAAGATGCGGTGAAACAGAAAACACAACGACATCTGGGGAATAATGTGTGATGATACCATTCCAATAACGCACATATTGATAATAGAGTTGTTCTCGTTCTTCAAAAGAAAATGAATCTGTTCGGTCCATTCTGTTCATCATTCTGAGCGCAATTGATTCGTTGAAGGAAAGGTCTTCAAGTAAAGGTTGATCAATCGGAGGCAATTGTAAATTCATACAATCCGGTGCAGGAATGCCGCGGATAGCATCGATGTTCGAGTGGAATATGATTTCTGGGAACCGTTTGGTTACAATTGTTTTATAGTCAGGCCGTGCAGTCCAATAGATTGGTTTCCACTGATGTTGTTTTAAAAGGTTGTCAGCTACATCAATCCAAAATGGAATGGAACATTCACTGAAGATAACTTTTAGGGTCATTGTTTCTCCTCTTTGTAATTTTTTTCATTTCGTGGAAGATATAACTTTGGAACTGACTTTAGAGGGTTTTCATTTTATTATTTTGAATCATTATCGATAAAGTGTGCTTTACGATTTTTATGTAGTGCGCTAAGAGAATAACAATCGTTTTATTTCTTCTTTTGGAATTGGTTTAATATCTCGTGAGGAATACGACCATGGTAGTACAATGTCGTGCATTGGGATAATCTGAGACCGTATAGTTGATACTAGGCATCTCTAACTGTGGAGGAATAATCAACATATCATCTGTTTCAAATGCAACTGCTGCTTCTGTTTCAGTCATTAATTCCTCAAACATTTTCTCACCAGGTCGTAGTCCGATGATTCTTTTTTCAATGGTTTCTTTTTTATAATGATATTTTTCAGCGTATGTTTCAATGATAACATCGACTAAGATCCCCAGTCTGACAACCGGCATTTTCAGGATGAAGACTTCTCCTCCTTTTGCCAAGAGTGTTGCTTTGAACACCAATTCAATAGTATCAGAGAGAGACATCATGAATCGTGTCATTTCTGGGTTTGTGATGGTGATTGGTTTTTTTCTGTCGAATCTGTTCTTCGAAAAGCGGGATGACTGATCCTCGAGAGAATGAGACATTTCCGAATCGAACTGAAGAAAAGATGGTTGCTTTCACGCCTTTTCCTTCATTAGCATCGATGATCAGTTTCTCAGCGAGGAGTTTTGTTGCCCCCATGGTGTTTGCTGGGTTGACTGCTTTGTCGGTGCTGATACTAATGACTCGATCGACTCCTGATTCAAGTGCAGCTTCAATAACGTTTTGTGTTCCTAGAACATTGGTTTTAATTGCTTCAAAAGGGTTGTATTCGCAGAGAGGAACGTGTTTGAGTGCTGCAGCGTGATACACGATATCGATGTCTTCCATTGCAAGCATTACTCGTTCTTTGTCACGAACATCTCCTATTAAGAATCTTCTGTTAGGGATTTCATGCATCATTTTTACTTCGGTGTCATCGGTCTCATTTATCATCTGGAAGGTGGCGTTCTCATCGTTACTGAAGATTCGTACGACCTCTGGTTTATATTTTAACACGCTTCGTACGATTTCGCTACCGATGCAACCAGTGCCACCGGTAACTAAGATTTTTTTCCCTCGAAAGATGTTTTCTAATTGTTTTTGCATCATGTTTATCTACATCCTTTTTCAATCACAGAAATAATATAATCCATTTCCTTTTTTGTTAAGGATGGATAGAGTGGGAGTGTAAGTACTTTTTCTGCCATTTCTTCAGTGACTGGTAAATCACTTTTTTTGTAGTTAAATTCTTTTATGTAGAATGTTTTCAGATGAATCGGTTCAAAATACACTTTCGTCATGATCCCTGCCTTGGTGAGGTGTTGCTGCAGATGGTCCCTGGTTTTTTTATCAGGTAGTTCGATGGTGTAGAGCTGGTAGACATGATACTCATCTTTGGATTCAGCAGGTGTCCGTATATCCTTTATCTTTGAGAGTTTTTTTGTATAATACGCTGCTTTTTCTCTGCGCATTTGTATGATTCTGTTAAATTTCTTGAATTGTGAAAGCACGAGTGCTGCATTGATACTTGGCAGCCGGTAATTATAACCTGCTTGGATGTAATCTAACTCTTGGGTGGTCGCGAAGTATCCCTCTTTACTTTCGACACGGCCATGGGAGCGAATCAGCTGGAGTTTTTCAGCAACAGTTTTTGAATCGGTGACAACGATGCCACCTTCCCCTGCGGTGATGACCTTGTTTTGGCAGAAGCTGAACATCGCAGCATCACCAAAAGTCCCTACACGTCTGTTGTGTATTTTTGCTCCGAGTGATTCTGCGGCATCTTCGATAAGTACGAGGTGATGGTCTTCAGCGATTTCTCGGAGTGCTTTGATATTTTTACAAGGTCCTCCGCCGTAATGTATAGGGATGATTGCTTTGGTTTTATCGGTGATTTTTTCTTTGACATCTTCAGGGTCGAGAGCATAGGATTGCTTCTCGATGTCAGCAAACACAGGTGTCGCACCTGTAAGGACGACCACGTTTGCAGTGGCGATAAAGGTAAATGACGGGACAATGACTTCATCTCCGTGTTTGATATCATACGCCAGAAGTGTTGCATGAAGCGCTGATGTCCCCGAGTTAAACGAGACTCCGTATTTTTTTCCAATAAAACCAGCGATGTTGTCTTCTAATGTCTGTATTTCGGGACCCATGGTCCAGTAACTTCCCCGTTTGATGACCTTGGTTACTGCAATGATATCTTGTGTATCCCAGTACATCTTGAAGAGAGGAATTTTCCAATTCATTTTTTTCATCCTTTTTCTATTTGTTTTCTCAAGAGGTAATATTTTCAGTCCTTGGCCAGAAGGCGTCTATGTCGGTTTTGTTGGAAGAACGTATCTTATATATCTTCAGCTAGAGAGACCACAAGACATTATGGTTTGACCTCGCCGCCGTTTCGTAACGCCTCTTCTACGTTCTTTCTCAGTCGCCATACACCGTCTCGTTTCTCAACGATATCTTTGTTTGCGAATTTGTCGACGATTTTCCAGAAATCGGCTTCTTTATAGTTGATGAAGTTAAGGAAATCGGTAAGCATTCTCCGGTCAAGTTTCCAGTCCTCCGCGATGACTTTTTCGACTGCTTCTTTACGCGTCATCATACCGTCTCTGATATAGAGGCTTGCGACCTCGGTGACTCGCTGGTGACCGAACTTCGGGAATTTGAACCAAGTGTGGGTGAGGTATCCAAGAGAGTCGATTTGATCGTATTGTTCAAGGAACCCGTCTCGTTTCCATTCACCGGTGTCATCGAGTGTCTTAAATCCTCGGGTTCTGGCGAACTGCATGTTCTTATATCCGCTCCAGGGGACATAATAACTTAAAAATGTTGGGTTAAGTTTCACTTTTTTTATTTCTGCTTCTGTAGGGAAGATCCCTGGGTTCACATCGTTCATGGTGACTTGTCTCATCAAGCCAGACATCCCAGGGAACTGGTTTGACCACATCGTTGGTAATCTGTTTCATGGCACTCGGGGTTTCCTCCGTGTTGGGTCCTCCGTAGAGGAAGTTAGTGTCCTCTCCGTAGATGACTAGAGGGAGGTTCAATTTCACTGCCATCTGCAAGGGGTATGCGTAGATTGCTTTATCGAAGTACCAGGTTGGTGACCCGAGTCGTTCCAATGCTTTTCTGAAAAGGTTTTTGCAGATTTTCGGGTTTAGTGACATCACATGGGCGTCGACGCCAAATTCAGTACGGAGGTTATCCCAGTTATGATGACCGGTCTGTGTCCACGTGAAGTTATCAACACTCACTAACAAGGGGTTCATCCCGAGTTTTTCTTTCATGATGTATGTCTGGTAATAACTGTCTTTTCCACCGCTTGCAGTGATCATACAGTCGTAATAATTCCCGTTCATCCCCCGGTATTTATCCGCGAGTTTCTCGAGTTCTATCCAGCGTTTCTTCCAATCTGTTTTCTTCACATACTCTGCAGCCTGACAGGGATAACAGATGCCTTCGTCGTTAAATTTCATATACGGCCGTGTATCAGGCATGACACATTTTTTACAATATCTCATTTCATCGCCTCACGGAGTTCTTGAATTTCTTTTTTTGTGAGCTTTCTAATTTTTTTAGCGGGAATGCCGTAGGCTAGAGTATTATCTGGTATATCAGTGTTTACAAAGCTGAATGCACCGATGACCGCGTTTTCGCCAATAGTGACACCAGGCATGACCACGGAATGTGTTCCGACACGACAATTCTTTTTCAGGATGATGTTCCCTTCTTTGTTGTCGATGGTTGAAATCGAATAGAGCGAGCAGTGAGATCCAATTTGAACATAGTCTCCCATAGTCACCCCCTTTTTTGCGTTGATATAGGTGAACGCACCGATATCGACAGAGTTGCCTAGTTTAAGGTTCTTGTGATGTTGGCACATCCAATTCCACTGTGTCGTATCGTTTTTATCGAAGGTTGGTTGTTTCCATTTTGTAAATCGTTTCTTGGTCATATGCTTTCAACTCAATACGTGATTTGTTTTTGAATAAGTTTTTCATCAAGTGGAATCTCTTTAAAGATTTTTATCATATGTTGTGCAGCATTCCCGTTACCAAATTGATTCTTACAATTGTGAACTTTCCGTAGGAACTCTTTATCGTGAAGAGCAAAATCGATGGCGCTAATGATTTTGTTTTTTTCTGGTTGTATATCAAGGATGTTTGCGGATCGTCCTCTTCCTTGCTGTCGGCTTCCGATATTAATCACCGGGATTTTGAACGAAGGCGCCTCGATGATACCACTACTAGAATTCCCAAGCATAAGATCAACTGATTTCATGATACTGAGATACTCTTCATGAAGTATATTTTTAAATACATGAAGATATGGTTTTTTTTCATATGTTTTTATTAGATCAATGAATTTTTTCCCACCTGCATCACAGTTTGGATACAGGAGAATAGTCTGTTCTTTCAACGAATCAAGCGCTAGTAATAATTCTTTGAGTTGAGAGTATCCTCGGTCTTTTAACGTTGTAATCGGATGTTGAACCACCAGAAACGTTGTTATGTTCGGGTTAAGATGATGTTTTTTGAAGGTTTCTTTCTTTGAAGGCTAACTTCGTATGCATGATAGTATCAAGGGTGAGTGCACCTGTGACAAAAATTCTTTTTTTCTCTTCACCCATCTTTTCTACGCGTTCTGCGTTTTCTTTGGTATGAACAAGGTGGATATGGGCAATTTTTGTGATCGCATGTCGGATGGATTCATCGATGGTCGTGCCGCTGACATCCCCACCGTTGATATGCGCTATCGGTATGTTCAGATAGGCGGCTGCGAGTGCTGCTGCGAGTGATTCACTACGATCCCCAAGAATCACAAGAATATCAGGATGTGTTTTTTCAAGAAAAACAGCAAAATTAGTGATGCCGGACGCGAGATACTCAGCCATGTGTTTGAGTTTATCTCCTTTCAGTGTCATGGGGACTTTTATTGCGGAAGGAAAATCCTTTTTGACGATTTTGTAGGTATTTCCGAATTCAGGCAGTAGATGCATCCCAGTGATGATCGGTAGTAATTTCAACTCTTTCTCTTGTTGGATTGCTTGCATGAGAGGTTTGAGATATCCGTATTCTGCACGGGTACCGGTAACGACAGCAATCGTTCTCATAATTATTCTACCATATTCAGACGAATAAGTTCATCTTTTATTATTGATTTTTTTGTTTTCTTTCCAAGGATTTTTTCTATTTGGGTTGGTGAAAGACCGATCCCAGGTCGTTTGATAGCAAGCATGTTTTTACTGATAATTGCACCTTTTTTGATATTTTGGTTTGCGACAATGCTTTTTCGGACCAGTTTCATAATTTTGTTTTCAGATGGTGTTGGTTTTTTCGCGTAGCTCCCCAGGGTTTTTTCGACGTTTCGTATCGCAGCAACCAGCTGTTTGAGTTCCTCCGGTTCGAGTGATGCTTTATGGTCAGGACCAGGCAGTGTCTTGTCAAGAGTGAAATGCTTCTCGATAACCACGGCTCCAAGAGTTGCCGCCATAATCGGAACGGTCATGCCCAGGGTATGATCCGAGTATCCAACCAGACAGTCCAGGGTGTTTTGCATGGTCAGCATGGCACGCAGGTTTACTTCCGCGAGCGGGCAGGGGTAATTGGTAGTACAGTGGAGTGCGATTATGTGATGGTTTCCAGTTGCATGAATCGTTCGAATAGCGGCACGTACTTCACTAAGGGTAGCCATGCCGGTTCCCAGGATGATTGGTTTGTGTTTCTGTGCTGCATATTGCAGCGCAGGAGTATTGGTAAGATCTCCAGAGCCAAACTTATAGGCAGGAACAAGGTCTTCTAAGAAATCAATAGCATCAAATGAATGAGGGGTGGATAAAAACAATATCTTTTTTTGATCGCAATATTTTTTCAGTTGTTTGAATTCATCGTAGGTGAGTTCGTAGCGTTTGATCATCTCGAGTTGCTTGAGGTTTTTTCCGATGTTCTTCTTGGCGTATGATGCGATACCGACGTCGTCTGTGACGACTCCTTCTGCTTTGAATGTCTGGAATTTCACTGCATCTGCCTTAGCAGAGACAGCTGCGTCTACAAGTTTTTTTGCGACATTAAGTTTTCCATTGTGGTTCACGCCTGCTTCAGCTATGATAAAACAAGGCTGTTTGTCGCCAATACGCTTTGTTCCTAGTTGAATGATTTTTCCCATAGGTTCCCAGCTGGAAAGATAGTCAAAGGTAATGACGAACCAGTATTAAAAGTTCATTTTCTTCTCAGAAGAGAAACGATATCACGTATTATGTTATTTTTCCAGAGTAAATGCCTTGTTTGAGTTTTTTGATTTCTTGGAAATGTTCACGGTAGTTGTTATCGATTTGTTTTTTGATTTTTGGTTCCAAATCGAGCTGGACACAGAGAGCGTTTATCGCAGCTATCTCCGGGTGTTTATCTAAGTATTCAACGACTTTTTCTAATCTAAGGGTTGTTTTGAAGGGGATGGTCGTGTAGAGGTGGTTGATGAGATCATAATCTTCTTTATAGTCAAGGGTAAGGCGGTATTCTGGTCTGTGGACTTGCTTGTCAGCCTTAAGGGTGACAACACCAAAAAGCTCAGGTCGGTCGATAAGATACCCCCAGATTTCCGTGTCGACAATGGTTTTAACGATGCAGATGGTCTGCAATGCTTTCACATTCATCCCCCAGGCTGCAGCTCCAAAGGGAAGACCTTGTATCTTAATGAAATCAGGTCGTTGTTGTTTGATCACATCAACAATCTTGTTTGCGTATTCAACGGAAAACAAGGGATTATCCGCGGTAATCCCTAGTGCATAATCCAGGTTATGATGAAGGGCGGCATCATGCAGTCGTTTCAGGACGTCATCAGGGTCGCCGAGGAAATATGATACATGGGTTTTTTCCGCTATCTCGATGAGCGGTTTATCTTGCGGATTTGCTGAGGTGCAAATAACGATATCTTTATCGGGGATGCTGTGAATTTCCTGTGCACGTTCCACGATACGTTGGATTACAGGTTTCCCGTTCAGATCCTTCATGATTTTCAGCGGGAGTCGCGATGATTTTAATCGTGCGGTGATCAAAAAACCTATTCTCATGGAGCTTCCGTCCTCATTGATGTTATTTCTTTACATTCGTGAATTGTTCAAGATTCAAGGTCTTAAATTTATATTCGATTTTGCTAAAGTCAATCACATCGTCTTTTTTAATATCAACGTTCGCTTTAGAGCCAAGCAGCTGAAGGAATTGTTTCTGTTGGATTGTGCTTTCCTCTGGTGCTCTTTTGAACCAGAGGTTTTCGAGTGAAAGTTTTTCCCCTTTTTTGATGTCTCGTCTGGCGACGATTGCTTTTTTCATAGGTCCGATGTTTCCATATGCTTTCTCTGGTTCGCTCAGGGTTATTTGTCCGCTGCCATGGACCTGGAGTGCGGTTTTCATGAGGTCCCGGATGCAGCTCATTTGTTTTTTCCCGACCGCAGCATGGTAATCGATGCGTTCTTTCCCTGGGTCAGGGGTGTAATGTTTTTCAAGAACAGGGAATCCCATCAAAGCTGCAGCGATACTAATCACTACGTTGTTCGGGTCGTCAAACCCGGTATGGTCTGCGTATCCGACGGGGAGGCGAAACAAATCGTATATCGCATGCATTTTCGCAAGGTTGATGTCTGTGTAGTCCGTTGGATAACTCTGGAACCCGTACATGAGAAGTATGTCTTGTTTTCCATGATGTCGGAGAAAATCGACTGCATAGGAGATGTCGCTAATAGAGGAGCCGCCAATTCCAAGGATAATCTGACCGTCAAACTTCGCTGCTTCCGCAAGCATGAAATGATCGTTAATGCTCGTCGCATGGAGTTCAAGAGAAGATATCTTTTTTTTCTTCGAGACTATGTACTGAATGCTTTCTACATCATCACATAATGCGACAATATCAAGCTTTTTTTTGGTCGCAAAGGAGAAAATCTCATTCCATTGGTTCTCTGTAAACATCCATTGTCTCATTTTCTGGTATAGTGGATGTGATTTTTTCATGTAACTATCAAGGTTTAACAACAGATGGAATTTAACTGCGTTGAGTTTCAAGGAGGCGATTTCATCGATCATCTGATAGAGGTATTTGATGTCACCTTCGTGGTTGTACGCGGTTTCTGCGATGATATAAGCAGTAATAGTTTGGTTTTTTGTCATTGTTTTTCTTCTCCCTTTAGACAGATTAGAAGATGTTCTTTTCTACATCTCTTGTGATGGCAAATCAGAAATTCCCTAAAAACCTTTTGCCTTTGAGGTTTTATGAGAGGAGGTTAATGTCAGTGAAGAAATTTCTAAAGTGTTTTTCAGGTTCCGGGGTGAAGAAGAGGTCGGCGACTGCCTTGGTTTCAACAACAGCGTCTGGATAGTGTGAAAGGATGGTGCGAACTGATTCGACAAACTGGGTTGGGGTGGCAACGATGTACGGTGTTGCGGTACTCTGAATCATGTTGGAGATGTCCACGAAGATATTTGGTGTTCCGAATGCCATCGCTTCCAGTCCGCTGGTGGAATAAACAGTCGAGTGGATATCAGCAATAGTGAAGAGTTTGAAGGTGTCTTCGTATTTATCAATCAAGAATGATATGTTTGTATTTCTTTAATGCGGAGTAGTCTTTTTTGTCATAGGGATGTGGTTTGAAAAGAATCCCGACATTCATGTTTGTGTGTTCGAGTTGGTCTGCGACCTTGATTATAAAGTCTTGTATTTCTGCTGCGACGATCCACTGGGAGGTGAATAAAATAGTTATGAGGAAATGATGAGAATGATTGTTTCATCGCAGGATTTGACTTTCGCTCCTGCAGAGTCTTTTGCAAGTAGGGATATCCAGTAGAGATAACCTTGTCTTCATCGAAGAGGTTACCGTTTCGTACCATTTCTGCGTAGATTTCACCATGCGCGAGGAGATATTCAGGAATACAGTCTTTGTTTGTTGTAGGGGTTGCTCGTCGGTACGCGGGGAGGTACGCGGTGATGAGACCATGTTGGAGTTCTATTGGTGGGATTCCGAGTTCCCTGCATGCTTGGGAGAGAGCCATAGGGAATCTGCCGTATCCACATCGGATGAGTACTGCTTTTGGTTTTATCTTTTTAAGGATGTTATGGAGGAAGTGTTTGATGTGCACGAAGACAGTAATAAAGTCATAGATGTCATTGGTGAGTTTGTCTTTATCAACAGAGGCAGTGGTGCTGATGTATTCGATGATATCCTGGAGGACTTCTTCCGATTCTAGTGTAAAGTTTTTACGACCGGTGAGTCTACTGAAAAGCAGATTCCAGAAGGTTTTCGTGACCAGAGTGGAATGTGCATGGGGACATGGTGTCGTGAGAATATTGGATGGTCGTATTTTCTTCGGTACCCGCTGGTTTCTGGCCATTCGAAGACCGCGAGGTTGTCTCCGAGGATCTCGTAGAGCGGGTCCAGGTAGATATCGTAATAGGTGTCGTTGTAGAGTTTTCTGCTTTCGCCGCTGGAAAAACCACAGACCGTTATGTTTTTTGGAAGACGGAGAGGAACAAAACTTTCTTTGAAAAGAGAAATAACGGATTTGATGCTGGTTTTGCTGAGTTTTTTCTTTATGGTTTGTTCGCCGAGTTTCTGGAAATTTGAATACAGGAATACTCGAAGGAGATTCCAAATTCGGGTCCCATCAGAGAGACGTAGTGAGTCGGTTTTGATATTTTTGTTCGATGGTTTCGATGAGTTGGTATGCAGTCAGGTTGTTGATTTTTCCGGAGACACGGAGGTCATATTCGTTGTAGAATGCCATGATTTGAGAGGCGAGTTGTTCTGGTGTATTTTTTTCCATAGACAACGTCACTTTTCTTGTTTACAGGGTAGTGTGATTAATATTAAATACGTTCTGCCGTTTTCCGGAAGGGATGGCAGAGGATTACCCAAAGGTTTCATTTTTGATACCAGTCTTAAACGAAGAAAAAACCCTGGCGCAGTCGTTAGACTCCTTGCTTGCGGTGGAGTACCCAGCAGAGAAGATGGAGATCTTACTTGCAATTGGGAATTGTACCGACAACACACGAATGATCGCTGAAGAGTATGCGAAAAAATATTCGAATATACATATCCTTGAAAACCCGACAGGGAACACCTCGATCGGTCGGAATATATGTATCAAACATGCAACCGGTGAGATGCTGATGAATTACTCTGGTCACGTGGTCACCGAGAAAAATCTGCTTAAAGAGCTTGCGTTGAGATTGCAGAGCTTGCCTGCTGACGTTGTCGCGGTTGGTTGTTCGAATCTTTCACCAGGGAAACAGAATTTTGTTGGGGAGGTGTCTGGTGCTGCGTTTTTAAGTTTTATGGGTGGTCGGAGTTTCTTTTCTCAGAACGCGGTGTTTCCAGAAGAAAGATACACGGATCATTTGTCGTTTTCGTGTTATCGGAAAGAAGCGGTAGAAAAAGTCGGTGGTTTTGATCCTGTTTTTTGGTGTGGTCAGGATTATGAGCTTGATATCAGGCTTCGGAAGGCAGGGTATAAAATTTTGTATACACCGAAAACGAAAGTGTATCATTTTAAACGGGATTCAATTCGGTCGTTATGGCGTCAGATGTATCGATATGGGATTGCTCGTGCGAAGATGGTAAAAAAACATCCTGATACCTTGAAGTTTTTCCATTTGCTCGGGCCAGGGTTCATCCTTGGTGGTGTTCTCGTGGTGTTATTGACCGTATTAGGTTTGCTACCGTTGTGGGTGATTCCTTGTCTTATCGTAGCATATATATTGATGTCATTGGTCAGTACGCTTCAGATTACACGAAAGCCGAGTGTGGTGGTGAGTAGTATTTTGTTTTATTTGTTGATTCATATTGGGTATGGTACTGGTTTTCTCAGAGGAGTTGTGTATAGTAAACTCTAGAAAGTAGGGCTGTTATTCTTAAATAGGGGAGACGAATTATCGGTAGTGTCACCACGTTTTTTCTCGTGGGAAAAGAGAGGCAGATATGAAAAAGTTGAACATCGCTGTTGTCGGTGTTGGTCATATTGGTTCCCAGCATGCGAAACATGCAAGCAGCCTGGGTAGTTTAGTGGCTGTCTGTGATATTAAACAAGAACTGGCGAAAACAGTCGCAGCGCAGTACCAGTGTAAGTCGTTTTTTTCCCTTGATGAGTTGTTAGCAGGTGAGAAGAACCTGGATCTGGTTGCAGTGTGTACTCCGAATGGATTACATGCGGAACATAGCATAAAAGCGTTGAAAGCAGGCTGTAACGTGTTGTGTGAGAAGCCGATGGCGACAACGGTGCGTGATTGCGAGCGGATGATTCATACTGCTGAGGAGACAAACAAACGGTTGTTTATCGTGAAGCAGAATCGCTTTAACCCTCCGGTGAAGGCATTAAAAAAAGTAATTGACGAAGGAAAACTAGGCAAGATTCTCAATGTGCAGGTGAATTGTTTCTGGAATAGGAATCGGGAATATTATACAGGGTCTGATTGGCGTGGGAAGTTGACAATGGATGGTGGGACGCTATTTACACAGTACAGTCATTTCATTGATTTGTTGTATTGGTTTGTTGGTGACGTTGAGGAAGTCCGCGCGTTTACTGAGAATTATTTACATAAGGGTGTCGTAGAGTTTGAGGATACCGGTGTGGTGGTGTTGAAGTTTGCGAATGGCGCGCTGGGGACGATTAATTTTACGATTGATAGTTTTGGGAAGAACATGGAAGGTTCCATTACCTTGTTTGGGGAGAAAGGGACCGTAAAAGTTGGTGGTCAGTATCTGAACCTCTTAGAGTACCAGTCCATCGATGGGTATGAGATCACCGGTTTGGAACCAGGGAACCCCCCAAATACGTATGGCGCAAATAAGGGATCAATGTCAAATCATGATAAGGTCTATCAGAACGTGATTGAGGTGTTGGTCCATGGGGGGAGCATTGCAACTGATCTGTTAGATGGATTAAAGACCGTGCAGATTATTGAGAAGATCTACAAGGCTGCAGTAAAAGGTCATGGTCATTGAGGGATAGGTTATGAGGAATAAACCGACGATTAAAAAAGCGCAGATAAAGGATGTGACGTTCGGGGAGAATGTCACGGTTGTTGAGCCGGTGAATCTCTATGAATGTGAGATTGGTGATGATTGTTTCATTGGCCCATTCGTGGAAATTCAGCGGAACGTGAAGATTGGGAATAATTGTCGCATCCAGTCGCATGCGTTTATCTGTGAGCTTGTTTCTATCGGGGATTTCTGTTTTATTTCTCATGGTGTAAAGTTTGTGAATGATTTGTTTTCCTTAGGAAAGCCAGCTGGCGGGAATCGGTCGTTGTGGAGACCAACAAAGGTTGGTAGTTACGTATCGATTGGGACGAACGCGACGATTCTTCCAGTGACGATTACGGATAACGTGGTGATTGGTGCTGGTTCAGTCGTAACGAAAGATATCCGTGAGCCTGGGGTGTATGCAGGGAACCCTGCTCGGAAGTTACGATCATTGTAGGAGTAATGACAGATGAATATTCCTCTTGTTGATTTGAAGGCAAATTACCTTTCCATTAAAAACGAGATTGATAGTGCAATCCAGGATGTGTTGAACAGTAGTTCGTTTATCATGGGGCCGTTTGTAAAACGATTTGAGGAGAATTTCGCGCGGTTCTGTCAAGTGAAGCATGCTGTTGGATGTGCGAATGGGACTGCTGCGATTCATCTTGCGTTACTGGTCGCTGGAGTAAAGAAAGGTGATGAGGTTCTGACGGTCCCCAATACGTTTATTGCAACGACGGAGTGTATCTCGTATGTTGGCGGTAAAATCAAGTTTGTTGATGTTGCACCACAGACCGCACTTATTGATATTGAAGCTCTTGAGAAAGCGATTACAAAAAAGACAAAAGCACTCATCGTCGTGGACTTGTACGGACAGATGCCCGATATGCAAAGGATCCGAGAAATAGCAGTGAAACACGACTTGTTCTTGATTGAGGATGCGGCACAGGCACATGCCGCCGAGTGGAACGGCCATCAACCAGGGTTCTATGGTGATATCGCATGCTATAGTTTCTTCCCTGCGAAGAACCTTGGGTGTTATGGCGATGGCGGCGCGGTGACAACAAACTACGATGAGCTTGCAGAGAAACTACGATTGCTAATGAACCATGGACGGACGACGAAGTACGAACATACGATCGAAGGGTATAATTATCGACTCGATGCGCTACAAGCGGCAATACTTGATGTGAAGCTTACTCATCTGTTGCAATGGACTGATTTACGCAGGGAGCATGCATGCTTCTACGATAGGAATCTGCCTTCGAATGTTGGGAGAATTATCGAGGCAAAGGGAGCAAAACATGTGTATTACATGTATGAGATTCGTGTAAAACCGCGTGATGAGCTTATGGCGTATCTGAAAAAGCAGGGGATCGAGTGTGGGATTCATTATCCGATTCCGTTGCATCTACAGCCAGCGTATGCTTCGTTGGGATTTAGAAAAGGTCAGTTTCCAGTTTCAGAACAGCTTGCTCAAGAGATCATTTCCATTCCGATATATCCAGAGATGACAAGTAAGCAGCATCAGTACATCGTTGATCATATTAAAAAATTCGTTCATCACTAACGTCTTTTTCTTTAGATAGGTTACTCTTGGTTCAGTGTTTTCATATACGCGGAAATCCCGGATTTTAGTTCATCGTTTTTCAATGCGAAATCAAGTATTGCCTGGATGTAGCCGAGTTTATCACCGATGTCATATCGTTTTCCTTTGAATGCACAGGCGTATACCTTTTGAGATTCACAGAGGAGATTAATGGAGTCAGCAATTTGAAGTTCGTTATTGACACCAGGCTGTGTGCGTTTCATAGCGTCAAAGATCTCGGGGGTGAACACGTATCGTCCGACTGCAGCCAGTGTTGATGGTGCTTCTTCGATTTTTGGTTTTTCGACGATGTGTTCAACCTGATACAGTTCCTTGGTACTTGGGATTATTTTGGTTGCTTTCACGGCTCCGTACCTGTTGATTTTTTCTCGTGGGACGTCTTGGACCGCGATGACAGAGGAGTGGTAGGTGGTGTAGACATCGATGAGTTGCTTGGTGCAGGGTGTCTCAGAAATGATGATGTCGTCTCCTAAGAGGACGGCGAAGGGTTCATTACCGATGTGTTTTTCTGCAGCAAGGATAGCATCTGGTAATCCTTTTGGGTCTTTCTGTCGGATGTAATGTACGTTGGCCATGGAGGAAATCTCTTTTATTGTTTTCAAGAGATCGTCTTTTTTATTTTTCTTAAGATGCATTTCCATTTCTGGTGATTCATCAAAATAATCCTCGACTGCGCGTTTTCCTCGCCCGGTGATGATGATGATGTCGTCCAGACCTGCTTCTACTGCTTCTTTGACGACGTAGTGGATGGCTGGTGTGTCAATAATCGGGAGCATTTCTTTTGGCATTGATTTTGTAACAGGGAGAAACCTGGTTCCTAGTCCTGCTGCGGGGATAACTGCTTTTTTTATGTTCATGCTACCAACACACTCCTTCATAGATTTTTGCGTTTTTTGTTTGTTCAAGTCTTCTTCCATCGATAACGATTTTTCCCTGGTAATTTAATGTGGTGAATTCCTTCCATTTTGTGGTAATGAGGATCGCGTCTGCGGTAAGGACCTCTGAAGCGGATGAACAGTATTGTATCTGGGGGTAGAGTGTTTTAAAATTATCCATTGCTTGGGGGTCGTAGGCTTTGATATGCGCCCCGTTTCTCAGCAGTTCTTTTATGATGGGTATCGCCCTGCTTTCTCTGATGTCATCGGTGTTTGGTTTGAAGGCAAGTCCGAGGACGCCAATGGTTTTTCCTTTCAGCTTAGGGATGTGTTTCTTAAGGATTTCAACAAGCCGGAGTGGTTGGTCTGTGTTGACCGCTTTGGTGCTTTCAATGATTCTAGTTGGTTCTTTGATTTCTTTTGCCCAGGCAATGAGTGCGTCAACGTCTTTGGGGAAACAGGAGCCGCCCCAGCCTATTCCTGAGTCTAGGAATGGTCTGCCGATTCGTTTATCAAGTCCCATTCCTGTGGCAACGTCATAGGTGTCAATACCGAGTTTTTTACAGAGGTTTCCGATTTCGTTAATGAAGGATATTTTTGTGGCAAGGAATGCGTTGCTTGCGTATTTAATCATCTCTGCTGCGGACAAGGATGTCGCTACGATGGGGCAGGAGAAGTTCTTGTAGAGTTCTCGTAGAGTAATTCTGCTTCTTTCGTCGTTGGAGCCGATAACAATACGGTCTGGTTCAAGGAAGTCTTTTATCGCGACTCCTTCTTTGAGGAACTCTGGGTTCATGGCTAGTCCAATATCTATTCCGACTTTTTTACCTGAGTATTGTTCGAGAAGAGGTAAGACGATGTTGTGTGTGGTTCCGGGGAGCACGGTGCTTTTCACGACGACGAGATGCCAAGAATTTTTGTTCTTCAGGATAGTTGCTATCTGTTTTGTTGCTTCTTTCAGATATGATAAATCGATGGTGCCGTTTTTCAAGGACGGTGTGCCCACGCAGAGGAACGTGATATCGCTTTTTTGCAGGGCACTTGAATAATCGGCGGTTGCCGCAATCTTATCTTTATTCGTGAGTAGCAGGTTGTCCAATCCTTCTTCGAAAATAGGGGAAACACCGTTGTTTATCTTGCGTATTTTTTCTTGGTCGATATCAACACAGGTGACATGATGACCGAGTTTAGCAAAACATACACCGGTAACGAGTCCTACGTATCCAGTTCCAATGATAGCGAGATTCATAGTTGAGAATAGAAAACTTTCTTGTTCTTTTAAAGGTTGGCGTGAAGCACGTCTCTGATGGCTTTTCTAACCGCTTCATCTGAGGTGAGGGTTGCTTTCCAGCCAAGTGTGTTTATCTTCTTTGCATCAAGTTGGAATCGTGGAACGTCTCCTTTCCAGCCTCTGAGGCCTCCGGTATATTTGAAGGTGACGTTCTTAAGTCCCATTTCCTGGACAACCATCTCTGCTATTCTCGTCACCGTTGTTGTCGTGTCGCAGCTGAGGTTAAACAGGTTCATATGATCATGCGCAGAGGAAAACCCAAACAAGATGCCTTCCACGCAGTCACTGACATAAAGATAGGGTTTGCATTGCTTTCCATCTCCAAGGATTTCTAATTCGTTTGGGTTTTTCTTGAGTTTTTCGATGAAATCGACGATCACACCATGAGTACCCCGTGCACCGACGACGTTTGCGAATCGATAGATCCACGTTTGAAAATCAAAGGTACCGCAGAACGCGCTGATGAGTCCTTCAGCCCCGAGTTTACCTGCACCATACATGGAGATAGGCAGAGTAGGACCGTAGGTTTCAGGTAGGCTCTGCTCTCTTGTTTCCCCGTAGACGACGGAGCTGGATGAAAACACTATTTTTTTGATTGCATGGCGTCTCATCGCCTCCAATACATTGTAGGTTGCAACAACACCTTGATTCATATCAAGATCAGTGTGTGTTTCCCCGAGTCGGACATGCGGGTTTGCTGCGAAATGAAACACGGTATCATGACCAGCAATTTCCTTTTCGACTTTTTTCAACGCAAGAAGGTCTGCTTTGATGAAACGACACGCGTCATGTTCAAGATGTTCAGAAATGAATTCTTTATTTCCTGAGCTGAGGTTGTCGTACACGGTCACGGTATGGCCTTGTTTGATGAGGGTGTCGACGAGATGGCTGCCTATGAATCCGGCGCCGCCAGTTACAAACGCTTTCATGGGGGAGGAATCCTTTATGTTGTTTATTTTCCCTTCGATAAGAGGCGCACTTGTATGAAACGAAACATTTTATAAGGAACTACAACTTTCTTTGCTACAGGCAGGAATCGATATATGAAACAACGGATTCATCGAAATAAACTCATGTTCCATTGGATCACGAAGCATCATGAGATCGTGGTCGGGTTTAAACAGGTACGATATGGAACTTGTCGTAAATGTGGGAAGAGCATCTCTGAAGGGGATTCTCTGTGTGACGCGTGTTTTTCCAAGGATAAGGATGTCAGTACGAAATAAAAAAAGGAAGTGAGAGGTTTTTTGTTTCTCTCTGTTGTTTTGTTAAATGCTATTTATGGATAAAGTATAAGAATTCTGAAGCACCTTTATTATTAGAAGGGGTAAGTATTTCTAGCCTTTTTTGACGTTGACTGCTTTTGGTCCTCTGTCGCTGTCTTCAGTTTCGTACTCTACTTTATCGCCTTCGTTCAGGCTTAATTCCGCTGGTACTGATGATCGGTGGAGAAATATATCTTTTCCATCTTCGCCAACGATGAATCCATAGCCCTTACGTGTATTATACCATTTTATTGTTCCTTTCATGGTGGTTGTTCCTCCTTAGTTATTTCGGAGTTTTATACAAAAGAGCTAAAACAAAATGTTTCAAAGGTTACGCTATGAAACCTTCGTTTCTCGTCCTTTGCACAAATTGAAATTCTGCTATTCTTTTAAATAGGTTTCTGTTGAAAAAAAGTAGTTGTCAACTTTAGAATCTCGTAAAGTGATACATTGATACAAAACAATTAATCAATAGTTGAGTGCTATGAACAGGGGTATTATTCAACCAATTTCTAAAGAACTGGTTTATCCTATGTTTCAAAAGGAAAAACCACTGTTCAATAAGATTACGAAGCCTAAAAATAACATGTTCCCATCTGGTATTTGATTCAGAGCAGGTTTTTTTCTTTGTACCATTCAATAGTATTTTTCATACCATCCCTGTAGCTGAACCGAGGTGTAAACCCAAGAATCTTTTTTGCTTTTGCATTGGTATACGCTCTATTTGTTTTCATCGTATCGATAAGCGATGTGTGCATTACGAAGTCATCGATTCCTTTTCGTTTATTGCTCCATTGAATGTAGGAGAGATATGCCTTTGCAAGGTTCATGGGGATGGAACGAGTAGGAGGTGGTACCTCTAACAGATTTGCAACGATAGTGAACATTTCTTTGTAGGTGGTATACTCATCGCTTGCAAGGATAAAGGTTTCGCCAAGGGATTGTTTTGGTTTCTCGATTGTTCTTTGAAACCCCTGGATGATATCATCCACATAGGTGAAGTGTATATAGGTATCTCCTTTTCCAGGTAGGACACGTAATTTTCTATGTGCGATCGCACGAACGGTGGAAAGGGTTACATAGGTGTCACCTGGCCCGTAGACCCCTGTTGGTCGGAGAATGGTCAGCGGAAGACCAGCTGTTTGTTGTTTTTCCTTGAGCCACTGTTCTGCTATTTGCTTGGTTTTTCCGTAATCATAGGAGGGGTTATACGGGCTTGTTTCATCACCTGGAATGCTTGTTACTGGGCCGATCGCTTCCGTTGAACTACTGTAAATGAAATGCTGTACACTCGTGTTGAAGAGCGTCTCCTGCAATGATCTGTGTCGCCTTCACATTATGGTTATACAATAAGTCCCATGGGTCGTGAAATCGCATCAACCCCGCGAGATGAACGACAACATCAATGTCTTTGGTAATGTCTTTAAGGGAATCTGGTTTGAGCAGATCTGCTTTTCTCATCTCGATCCCCTGTTTTTCATACATCAATGCTTTTTCCCTATCTCTGAACGTCCCTACAAGCTCATAGCTCTTTTTTTTCAGTAGCTCCTGTGCAAGATGAGCCCCAATAAAACCAGTTATTCCAGTGATTAACACTTTCATGTTAGTCTCCTACGCAACTCGCATTTAGTAATACATTTGTTGATTTTATATCTGTTGACCAGTTCTTTATTTTTTATGCATTGAGACGATTATTATATGATTAGAGATAGTGTATAATGATGAGAACTAGATATTGAAACTAATATACTATTGATAGTCGTTAAGATTATGTGAGGGCGATCTGATTGTTTTTTAAGAGTGTTAAGATTTTAGCAGAGGTTACTAGAAAGATTAAAAGATGTTCCGACAAAGAATATTATAGGTGAAAGCGTACTTATTACGCAAAGTAAAATTGTTTAAAAAAAGAGAAAATGCGATGGCTTACTGGTAGCCACCGATTTTTAATGTCGGATCACCGAGCAGAGCCCATTGCTCAACACTCTTCGGATGTCCTGCTTCCATGTCGGTCATATCAAAGGTATTGACATAGGTCGTCAGTGTCTGCTGGTGTGCCTGTCCAAGGATGTCTATACCTTCATATCCATATTGTCTGAAGATCTCAATCGTGACCCAGCCGTCTCCACCACCGGTGGTGAGATCAACACCAGGCATACCATACCCTAGACCAGTGTTACCTATGGATGCGATCGCACCGCCATTTGGGTTTCGTACCAACCTCCAGCTAAAACATTCAGGTACAGGTGCTCCATAGCACCACATGTGCAGTTTGGGGAAGTTAGGTAAGAGAAAGTACATTGCATCGAGAACACCATATAGCATCGAGATGTTGAACTGGCTGTTGTGACACCCACCGATGACCGCAATCGGTAGTTTCTCACCGTTCTTTATTGTGTCCATGGGGAACAAGGGTATACTGAAAAATGGTGGATAGGGTTTTAAGCTGGTGACGGAAAGGCTTCCAACGCTGCCATATTGTCGATTCCCGGGAATCCCAGGGAATTGATCACCCCAGACGTTAGGACTCCCATGACCAGAAAGGAACATAAAACCAGCGCCTTCACTCCATGCATCAATAATATCCTGTTGTCCAGTGTATTTTCCATTGGACGCCCAGATGATGTCGCGTTCGAATTCTGGTGGCATGTAATATAAAGCACCACCCCGACCAAGCAAGGCTTGTTCACCGGTGGTGTATTCTCCTTCGTAGTACATCTCAGTGTTATTGCGCCAGTCCTCAAATATGATATCATCAGCACTATTGGTTATCCAGACATGAATGCTGCTGAGATTCCCGTAGGGTTTAGGGTCATAGGATTTTCCCCGGATGGTAAGAACCTCATTGATATAACTCATGTTTGCCCAGAAGTAGAATTCGTTACAATAGGCTTCTCCCTCAGCGGGGACATAGGTAAAATCGGTGTTACCAAGAATATTTCCTTCTGAGACAGTCACAATTTCGGCGATAGGTAACCCGGGGTAGTGATTGATACGTAAATGATCATTATGGTTGAAGGTTAAGTTGGTCTCTTTGGTTTTGTCAACAGTGACATTGGTGGTTTCAATGGGTCCGTATTCTGCAGAAGGGTTGTTGCTCTGCGCATAAATCGTGTATGTTCCTGTTGGGAGGCCAGTGGTGTCCCATTGTATGTTTAAATCCTCTTGGTCTAGGAATCCGTCACCGCTGATCACCGTCATTTTCTTGAACCATTCAGCCCCATAAGTGGTGGTTTCATAGGTGATGATCTTGTTGACCACAGTTTTTACCTCAGAAACGCTTGTACATGCAAGTCGTCCGACGGCTACATCAGGGCATAAATCGAGTGCGGTGTCATTTTGAACACCTGGTTTTCTCCATGCAGCAAATACTCCGTCGCCATTAGGGTCCCAGCTAGAGAATGCTCCGCCATTTGCATAGATGTCCGAATAATATAAGTCACTGATGACGCCAGGGTCAAAAGTTGTTACTTCAGCTGCTAATGGGAACTTAGGGTCATCGAACAGATTGGTGTATCGAACAGGAACATACCAGCCTTTGCTGCCTTGGTTCGCATCGTCTCTTGGTTTTGCCATAACCACGTTTTTCAGACCACCGACAAGCATGACATAGGTTATCCCCTGGGTTTCTATGGCAGCTTTGATGAAGTATTTGATTTGTTCTGGTTTATCAACACCAGTATACTCGGTATAAATATCCTCGGTGGTTTTCAAAAATGTACGAACACCATGATTATTTTTATGATCGATAAGTGGTTGAAGTGCGCCTTCAAATTTTTTTGGTGCGATGATGAGCAAATCATATGTGCTGGTTGCTGGAAATGGGGAATGTGCTAAAGGTAAATAGGTAATACTGATGTCTGCGTTGTGTGCTATTTGTAAGGTTGCTGTTGCTGGTGTATATCGAATCGGATAATAATGAATAGAAAGGAAGGTAACATGTTGGTTGTTTTTATTTAATCCAACACCTGTTGTTGTAGTGTACCAGGTTGTTGGATAGGGTGTTGTCATTGCATAAATGGATTTATCTTTCATTGTGGTACCGGTAGTGATACTTTGATATTCTGGGGTGAGGGGAAGGAGTGCAGCTGCTGGTTTGATTTCCTGGTCGATATGTTGAGTGGTGATGTCTTGTGGGGTAAGAGAAACACGGATATCGGTTGATCCAAATGGTAGTTCGATGACCTGAACGATTTCTGGAAGTCGTGGATGACCTGCGGTGGAGAGATACGTTGAAGACCCTGCGAGTTCAAGCATGATATAATCGTTGTTTGCTGATTGGATCTGCATCTGTGGTGTGGAGAGTTGTTGAGATAGAGATATGGTTGCCTGTTGGTTGGTTTTTATTCCTGCGACTCCTAGTGTGGAGCCAACAAGAATTCCTACAATAAACAGAATTGCTATTTTTTTCATATTGGTTAAGACCCCCTATTATATTGTTTTATATTATAGTTCAGTAGTAATTAAATATTTGGGTCATCATATTGAAGAGTAGAATAGAAATTATTCTCCCTTTTTATGACAGAATATGTACTATCACTTCGAATTTCTTTATTTATTAGTTACTATAAAATAACGATGTATATCATATGTTGTATTCGACTCATTTTTTTTATATAATCGAAATATATTGTATAGATTAGGGTATATATCGAGTGATTTTTCGTTTATAGTGATCGTATTACTTGTTTTTAACTTCCTTAACGCTAAGAAATTCAGCTGAATCTCCGTTGTAAATGGTTGGTGCTACAGTAATTTCCACTAACAACTCAGTATGTGCTTTGGTAAGTAATACGGTTCTGAACGAGTTAGAAGTAACACCTTTTAATCTATTGAGATAGTATTTTCTGGCATCCTCAAAACCGTGAGGAGCGATAAAAACAAAAAAACTCTTCTGTAAGAGCTCAGTACTTTCATAACCGAGAAAATCAGCAAAGGAATTGCTGATTTGTTTGAAAATTCCTCGCTGTACGACCGCAACGTATTCATTCGAATCATCGATAATGAGAAAATCCTCCATTTTTTCTTTCATAAAAATTTTGTCATCCGCTGGAATATTTCTTACGAGGTTTTTTTCATCAACTTGAATTTTTTCTTTTGATTCAAAAGAAGGGATAACGCGATTAGTAAACATTTTCTCTTTATTTTCAAGATTTCTTCTTCGCTCCTCGATATCGTTTTCCAATTTTTCAATTCGTATTGATTTTCTTTCAAGGTCCTCTAACAGGGTCTGCATTTTCTGAAGAATGGTATCTGTCACTTCTTTTAATTCAAAGGTAATTGCAGGTGCGAGAGGTACTTGAGAATGTTGATTGTATTTCGCATTTTTTGCAAAGAGAGATTTGACTCGGACAGCAGCAGGTTCCTTCTCCATACTTTTCATCGCTACCGGTTCTTTTTTACGGAGCATCGTCGGGGTTTCCACACCTTTTAACACATACTGATAATCGATGAGAACAACAATGAGCAGACACCCAAAAAGACTATAATGATAGACATACGCTATATCCATTGGGCTAAACATAATAGTGAACCCCAAGCTCGATAACATCACAGAGGTGGGGAGGAAAGAGAAAAGTAGGTTTCGTTTACCGGACCGTAAATGCAGATACATATCGGCGAGTATGACCATCAGGGATAGTAATCCCAGCTGCATGTTACTTAATCCTGATAAAAGAGAAAAGGGCGTGAGTTCAAAGATGACTTTTGGTTCAAAGGCGGCTCTGAAAAAGAAAATAAACACAAATTTTACTAAAAGATATATTGAAAAAAATATGAAAAGACAATTAGGAAAAAGCCAAGAAAGACGACTATACTTTTTCATAGCTCCCTCGTCTTTTTTCTAGTATCCCTGTTTTTTTAAGATAATACACGACACAAATCGACCCGAGTACTATTGCGATTAAATCGACAAGATAGGGGGGGATATCAATGGTAATTCGTAATCCTATCCAAGGAATCACAATAGTGTTGCCGCTTCTCATTGATTCTTCACTGTTATAATAGATGTATGCTTCTGCGGGGGCGGATCCCGCTCTGTCATTTATCACAATGCTTAAGCCGGTAAAAAATGTTTTTTGAAAGACGAATCGTATCGCAATGTCGCAGCGTTCATCGATGGTTTCTTTCTTGTTTGATTTTTCGAAAAAACACTTTTCTATAACCAATAAATGATTATTCTCAGCTGTTTCGCTGAATTCATTTATTTCAACATAGGATTCCAAACTCTTATATTGTTGGAAAAGAAACGTAGACAGCTTCGTACCGTAACTGTCGAGAGTCACACTCACATTATTGATATCGGCCCAGGAGTTATAATCTGAAATATTGAGATACACCCGGATAAAATTATCCTGCTCCTCAACACGGATATACCCGTATTTTGGTGGGACGTTTATTACTCCTACACCTGCTTGTCCTGCGCTTGCGTTCAGCGGAACAATTACTGAACAGAGGACGAGTGTTGTGAACATTAGTAGAAAGGGTAAAATGATTTTTCTCATTTTTTCTCTGCTACCTCATTCTATTTTTAACGTATGATAAAACCATATAGATAACAACAAGCAGAACGACGATGATAACAATAATCTGCATGATTGAACCAGGGTTCGTAGATATTCCTTTATCAGGTGATGCTGGCGGTCCAATGGTTATTTGAGTTGTATAGGTTTTAATTACTCCATCACTGCTTACTGTATAGGTAAGGATACCTGTTTTTCCCTCACCAAGAGCTTCAACGGTTACGACTATAGTCCGTTCTGAAGTATTTGTGGAAGTAAAAGAAATCGGAGAACGTGTTTCAGTATCACCATCATATAATTTTAGCGCACTAATGTTTTTTTCATCTGCCGACACGTCTACGGTTACTGCCCCGTTACCGGAAACATATGCACTGATATCTTTAACCTCACCCTCATACATGTTTAATCTTTCTAAATACTGGAAGGTTATCCCTGTGCCTTGGATTTCATCTATCCTATAGTTGCTATGCCCAACATAGATGACCAACTGAGGCACGTCAATAATAAAGGAGGTGTACAAGGTAACGGTTGCATTTGTATCGACGAAATATGATCGAGGATATGAGCCATTTAATTGTATATCCGTTTTTTTAACCCCAGGTGGCCAACTTCTCGAATGGACAATGACATAATGAGTGACGATATCATCCGGTAAAAATTTTTTATTGAGATCTGTAATTTCGATATCGTTGTATTTTTCGTAATCGATATTAACGTACAGCGGAACATTACCAATATTTCCTATCTTAAAGAAATTATCACCTTGAGCATCCATGACAGTGAATGGATCAACATAAAATATGATTGAAGATGGTTTACTCAATGAAATCCCGGTCTTTGGTTTTTCTACAACAATGCCCTCAGAATGTATGGTAGTTCCATCCTTTGATACTTCAACGGTCCAGTTTTCAACATAGCCCACAATGTTCGGCATTGCATCCTTTATCCCTATACAAAAGCTGCACAGAGTATTATTTTTAAAACAAGAACCCTGTTTAATGTAATCAATACCATACCCGCTTACATCGTTCCAGACCGTTATATTATTTTTATCATATTTCCACTCATAATAATTTGTTTCATTTTTATTTCCGGTAGTCAGAGTTATTCCTTTATAGAATCTCAAAGACAATTCATCGATTATCTGATTCATAGTAATATTCACATACTGCCAGACACCTGCGACAAACACAGGTTTGTTAAAACGAGTTTGTTGTTCACCCTGCAACATCGTAATGGATAGAGTTACTATCATCAGCTGCTGCAACAGTTGATGCCAAGGTGCATAAACATATTATGAGTATAAAAAAAACGATAATATGTTTTTTTGTTTGTTTTCCCACTCTCCTCGCTCCTGTAGTAAATCTAGACTGCTGAGTCACCCATCCGTACTTCTTATCTTTATTCGTCTATTAAAGTTTTTCTTTGAAAAGATATTTTTTCGATAGTAATTAAGGGAGGAAGAGGATGACAAAATGATTGTACATTACATACAAAAAATAAAATTTTTATTAATAAAAAAAAGAAAGGAGGGATTTGTTTTGTATCACTATGTTGTCGTCAGATGATATCGTATCGAAGCGTCGTAGTCACCTGCCATCTGACCAAAGGGAATATTACATTTATACTGAACATCACTTGTAGAAAAACTCGTACCGTTCGCTTGCGCAAGATGATATACTCCAGGAGACCCAAAGAAATAAATCATACCACTGCTGGCAGTGAAATTGTCGAAGATATTTAAATCACCACCACGCACCCAGATTCTGTCCCGAGAAATCGTTGCAGCGGGAAACGTTTTATGAACTAAATCCTCAACATCGGTAGTGAGAGAATAATTCCCGTTCGAACGTGTCACGAGTGTTATATTACTACTCGCTGTCGCATTTTCTCCTGGTTGCCCGACGATAGTCGGCCATCCTGCACTTACGACAGCGCTATACGAGTAAATACCAAACTCATCGTTTATCCAAGTAATGCTCGATTGGGGAGCGCTTTCCCCACTATCCGTAACAGTTATTTTAAAGTTCCAGGACAAGGGATCATTCGTGGCGTTACGAGTCGTAAGCCAACTTCCTTCCCCGGGACCCGGAGCATACCTAACCTGATAGCTTGGAATAAATTGGAACGTCAGATTATGACATTCGGTATAACCGACACTACCATAGCGATCAAATACAACGCGCTCTGTATATTTACGTGCAGTAAACTCGCCGCCGTGAGGCCATAACATCCTCCATACAGCAGTCCCAGTCGTGTTTCTATACTGAAGAAACAAATTTATATTCCCACCTAACGTCTGATTATAGGTGCTACTCTCATTGCCGTGATCGTACCAAGCAGTGACATTAATATATTGAATATCATCCCATCCTTGATCACTACTAATATTGATGATAAATCTGTATTCTGCACTATTGTTCACATCAATCTCTTTGTTGAGTTTAGTGACCCAGGTTCCGGACTGATTGTACTGAAAATCATACCAATTAATTCTTGGAGGAATCTGCAGTACTGTTACATTTAAAGTTGTTGAATTATGCCATATGTCAGGAATATCACCGGGATCGGCTTTCCCAATCATGACAATTGGTCCAAAAAGAAAGATATTTACTACCATAGATATGATTAATATTATTCCTATTACAGCGGAAAAAGCTTTTCTCTTTCGGTCCATCTCCATTTTTTTCACCTTCATCCATTCCATATCGAGCTACTTTACGACATGCTAACAAATGTCAGGTACGTTGTTTGGTAGACACAATATTTAAAGCTTTTTTGTCAAAACGTCACTCTGCAATTGAGTCATACTTGGAGAGACCTAGATAAAAAATTGATACCATCAAAGAAAAATTAAAACCTAAGAATAGGTTGTTGTTGGTCAGAAATATTCTGATTTTAAAAGAGAGGCATTATAGGGGTTTGATTAATTCTTATGTAGTTTTGAGATGATAACTTATTGGAGCGGTATACTCCCCAGCAATCTGCCCGAGAGGGATACTGCATTTATACTCGATATCATTTGTTGAAAAACTTGTTCCATTTGCTTGATTAAGATGATAGGTTCCAGCAGATCCATAGAGGTAGATTATATCATTAAAGGTAGTGAAATTATTTGGAAGAGCTAAATCACCACCTCGCACCCAAATCCTTGTACGAGACATATTGGCAGTCGGATGAGTTTTATGTGTGAGATTCCCTACGTCAACAGAAAGTGAATAATTCCCATTCGAACGAGATGCAAGTGTAATATTGCTTTCTGCTGTTGCATTTTCCCCAGGATATGCATAGATAGCAGGCCATCCTGCACTTATTATTTCGGTATACGAGTAAATCCCAAATTCATCTTGAATCCAAGAAATGTACCCTTGTTCATTAGAAGCATAGATTTTAAAATTCCAGGATTGAGGATCATTTGTAGCATTACGGGTTGTGTTCCAACTCCCATCCCCAGGAGCATATCGAAATTGATATCCGGGGACAAATGAAAATGTTAGATTATGACACTCTGTAAATCTTGGACTGCCAACAGGGTCATGTACGACTCTCTCCGTATATTGACTTTCAGTAACCTCGCCTCCGTTTGGCCACAGCATACTCCATACCGCTGTTCCTGTGAGGTTTTCATACTCAAAGAACAAATTCATGTTCCCACCCAATGTTTGGTTATAGATGGTATTGTCATTTCCTTGGTCATACCAAGCGGTGATATTGATATACGTGATATTTTCCCACTCACAATCACTACTGATATTGACAATAAACCTGTATTCCGCACTATCGTTTACATCACTCTGCGTATTGAGTCTAGAGACCCAGGTTCCAGACTGATTGTATTGAAAACCATACCAATTAATCCTTGGTTCTCTATAGAGAATCGTAACATTTAAGGTCGTCTCGTTGTTCCACTCTTCGCTTATATCCCCCGGATTAGCTTGCACATTTTTAACGACAAAAGGCTCAAGGCAGAACATACCAGTGAATAATGATATTACCAATGCTGTTACAACGAGAACTGAATATATGTTCTGCTTTCCCATCCTTCTAGCCCTCACTAGTTTTTTACCTTCTATTTCATAATATGATTATATGTTAGGGTGCAAGTCATTAATTCATTGTCTATCATATAAAACTTTGGGTCTGGAATTTTATTTTTCTTATCAAGGAACCAAACTTTGTTATGATGTGCTGCTTTTAATCTTCTTTCTGTTTTATCTTCGTCGCTACATGAGCTGAATATTCTCCAGGGATAGTACCAAAGGGTATGTACACATTAAATTGAACGTGAACAATTTGGCTTGTACCGTTCTTATGAAAAATACCGGATGTGTTGATGACGTCAATAGCATTTACTTCTCGGATACCATTAAACATCATATCAGTGGTGATATCATCGTTAATATCTGCATTTGCACATATGTAGACATTATTTGCGATGGGGATGATGTCACCTGACGAAGCATTCGTAAGATTCTCTTCAAAAAATATACTAATATTATAATCGTAGTTTGAAGAATAGGTGATGTTGACGACATTCGTTGTAGCATTATATCCTGGCGGAGCTTGAACATCTACCCAATTTTTTTCAGGTATGATAGTAACAAATTTGTAAATTCCGTATTCATCTTTTTTCCATGTTTTTGAACCCCAGTTATCTGAAGTAGTAATATTAAAGTTCCATGAAAATGGATCATTGGTCGTGTTTTGAGTATCGTCCCAGGTGTTGTTACTGCTTGCCCATCTTGTTTGGTTTCCTAGACGGAAGCTAATTGTAATTTTTTTGCTCGTACTGTTAACAATAGTCTCGGTGCTATTTATGAGAACAAGCTGTACTTCGTCATGTGGCCAGAATTTATTGAATTGAGCAGTTCCCGTGGTGTTGACATACTGAAGGAGCATGTTCAGATTTCCACCTAGGGTCTGATTGTACTGACTGGTATCGCTCCCTTTGTCGTACCAACACGTGATATTGACGTATTTGATATCGTCATATCCAGCGTTATCAGTTATATTGATGATGAAGCTGTATTCCATATTGACATCAAGTAGACCTGTTATATTATTGAGTTTTGAACCTGTTTTATTGATGAGGTCATAGCTCATTATGAACGGAGGATGGATGCTGAGTTGGAAATAACATGTCGTATCACCGGTCGTCGGTGGCATCTCATCTGGTGATCCTGATTTTTTACCGATGCTATAAAATTGATAATAGCCTGTACTATTCGGGAAGGTAAAGCTCCATTGCCAGGCGTACGATAAATCGGTAGAGACAAAAACCCAGTTCGTAAGATTTTTTGCTTTTTCATTTCCAAAACTATTCCAGGTTGGTGTTGTCGCTGCATATTTTCTTACTAAAATATTATCGAATTGAACTGTTGCAGCAACTGATGTTCCTTTGAGACCAACGCGTCCACTGGAAAGGCCTGAGTCCGTGACTGAAACACCCCAAGAGGAAGGTTCTACTGTGCCATTCAACCATACTTTTCCTTTGAGACTCGTTCCAGCAACTTGAAAGCTGTTCTTATACCACGTGTTCTGAGTCAAGGTTAATGGTGTATGCGTTCCAAGCTGTGTAAATACTCCTCCCGCTCTTTTCCATAATTCCCAGTAGTTTGCTCCACTTGCACTCCGATATCCATAGCCGTAATAATTACCAACATCGGTTAAACGTGTGAGCAACCAAGCTTGTCGATCACCAGTAACAGGAGTTGTGGTGATTCTAAATCTCCCTTCCATGATATAATCGGTTGAGGAAAATGATGTCTCATAGATGACAGGATGGCTCGTAGATGAGGTTTCTAATTTTCCTGCGTTCACCGTCCATGTCCCAGTACCAACAGTCCACGTGGGACTATTGGTGTAATCTCCATCATTGAAGTCATCGAAGAATAGGAATGTATTTGTGCCACTACTGCTACTTGTCGCAGCACTGTTTCCGTAATACATGATAATTTTGGCATCTGATTGTACATCTGCTGATGTTTTTACATAGAAATTCGCATAGCTTCCACTCACATATCGTTCCATCCAATATGAAAGCTCAGTCGTATTGTCACTGTCAACAAAACGAATGTCGCTAAAGTCATTCTTACAATGTCCATCACAGGAGACATTCCCACCCGAGCTCATGGTGACATTGATCTTCATCTGATAATCATTATTGGCATTAGAAATCTTCAGTACTTTATGATAATTCCAACTTGAGCTCCACCAATTGAAATACGAGATATTAGATGAAAAACGATACCAAAGGGCAACACTATCGAGATTTGAAGGACCGGTCGCTGTGATTGTTTTCGGTGAATACATTACATTATACGGTGTGATAGTGTTTACTGACGTTTCTATCATATCCGTGGTGAAATAAAACCATTTGGTAATATTTTGTGAACCATCGTTCACATATACCTTCCAGTAATATTTAAAATAAAAATTTGTAAAATCTGTGAACTGATACGAGGTTGCGGTATTTGCAGAAACACTATGAGTCGTATATTTATTCACCCAACTGCCACTGGCATTCGTTGCCCAGGTGACAGTCAATGACCCACTTTCTGTATCATTCGCCCATATCCAGCATGTTGTAAGCTCTTCGATCGCTGTCGTTCCGTTTGGCTTTGGGTAAATGAGTGCTATAGACGGAGGGTTGTTTGTTGTAAACGAGTATGTTTGATTTGTCCAGATTATTCCATCTGTTACATTGACATACCAATAATACATTGTACCAGTTATTAATCCTGATACATCACATGAAATGCTACGATTGTATACATTGTTACTCGAGTTGGTTCCAATATTAGGGCTCGTTGTTATGGTCCAGTTCATTGCATCGTTATCAGGGTCTTGAATGGTGACATTGATTTTACTTATCGTTGTGATAATTCCTGTTGAGAGATCAGTTGGATATTCGTTGATAAGGATAGGTGGACGGTCCGATGAGGTCGTGAATTTATAGATTTTCTCATGATAGCAGCTTTTTCCATCGGTGACGTTGACTTTCCACCAGTAATTTTGATCGAACAACGTGGCATTGATATATTTATTCCAGTTGATTATTTTAGGATTTGTCAGATTTACATTATATGTTGTTTGTTGTAGTTTCCAAACTCCAGTTGTATTTTCATAGAAACGAATGGTAGCATTTCCACCGCCTGTATTTGACAGTGTAACATGACAGATGGGTTCGACATAGCTCATACTATTATTATTTGGAGAGGGACTGCTGATTACTGTCGCGGCGATTGTTGTAAAACAAAACGTTCTATTTGTCCAACCTGTGCCGTAGCTGACACAAACCCTCCACCAATATTTTTTCGAATGAGAAACCACCCATGACGTATTTGTAACAGCATAGGTTCCGTTTCCAACTCCTGTTCCACCGCCGTTTGTCGTGTTAAACGTGATCCAGCTTCCACTTGTGTTCGTCATCCAAGTTATATTCATTTTTCTGCCGACAGCATTATGCAAGGTAATGGAAAAGCTGCTGAGGTAGAGCGACACATTGATGGCATTGTCACTTGGAGAGGGGTTACTTATATCGGTATAAATTTCCTCTTGCCCATAACTGCTCCAGGTTGGGGGTGTTGCCCGATATTTTCTCACAAAGATCGTATCTACCAGAACGTAATTTGTAGAATCCATACTCACACCATGTAAATGGGAAATGAGATAATCGGCGGTTAATTTTGTTGAATCTGATACAGAACGAGTGCTTACTCCACCACATGGCGGGGCGACTGTTGTTGCGTAATTAGATCCAGAAACATTTATTTGTACGTGATACCACGTAGCTGCGGTAGCGTCAGGAAAGCTTGTTCCTATTTGAGTCCAAGCAGCCTCACCAGTAAATCGAAAAAAACCACCATCACCATATGAAGTTTGCAAACGCCAGCAATATCCATTCGTCCACGACAAAGAATTAACCCTCCAGCCAAGTTGATGAATACTTCGCGGTGTTCCATTCAAATACACATCATATTCTATCGTGCCGTTCCGCATTTTATACGACAGGGTCCGAATCCTTGTATCCTGATAGGTCCTATTCGAAGGTACTGACGTATCTGGTAAATGTATTAACGCTGGAGCTGGACTTCCCTTGGTCTGATCAATGAAAACAGAATCGGTATTCCAGGACGCCATTGTCCATTTACTGATTCCATTTGAAAAATCATCAAAGAAATGAAACGTATTCGATCCATTACTCGTTGTCGAAGCAGTCCGATTGCCGTAATACATCCAGATCGATGAGTCATTTAATGTATTGTTAAACCAGAATGTCGCTTGAGTATTAGTTGTATAGTTCCTCAACCAATAGGGGAATTGTGTTGTATTATCTGAGTAGCTGATAAACCTGATATCACCGAAATCACTGCGCACATGTCCATTGCAATTAACGTTTCCTCCACTTGTATTTCCGATAATGATTTTCATCTGATAGCCAAGATTTTTTCCATTGATGGTGAGCTGTTTTCGATACAACCAGCCAGAATTCCACCAGGTAGAAGCATCATTATAGGCATAGGCAACATCGTCTCCAAACTGGAACTTTAACGAATGTTCACCGGCATCAAGGACTTTGGAGATTTCATACCCTGTTTCGTTAGAGGAATAATTCTCAATAATAACAGAACCGTCCGCCCATTCATAATCCAGGCTTTGATTTCCACGCTGTATGGAAAGGAACTGAAGATCATAACCACTACAATTCTTAGCATTACTCCAAGAAGTCCCATTAATTGCTGTGATTATAAGGTCCGCTCTTCCAACGGTTGAAAACCGTACAGTCCATTTGCCACCAACCAAAGGAAAACTTTGAACATTAATAATGGTGATATTACCCGAGTCCTGATTTTTACCCATCAATACAACCATAGGTATTAGCGAAGTTGACAAAAAAATACACACAACTATTATCATAAAAAATCTCTTAAAAACATCTGATTTCAGTGAACAAAAATCTTTACCTCCGCCCCATATTCCACTAAAAAACAAAGACTTCGATCTATCAATTTTTATTTCCTTAAGTTTGCTTCGGGGATAAAGAGAAATCGCTGATCGTATTGGTTCCTGTTTGCTGAATGGATTGTTATTTGAGCAATAAAAATCTATGTTGTTATCCTCTGATTTTTTTTCGTTTGATACAGTCGGATGCTTCGTAAGAACACTATCGACGATTCTCTCAATGTTCTCTTCAGACGCTTCCAGTTTCCGTTCCTTATAACAACATCTCAATTCGTTTTCCGCAAGCAAGGTCTTCTGCTTCATCGTGGGTTGAAAAACACCGATGATTGTTGAAAAAAATAGACAAAAATCACCGATAATCACCTTGAAAGAAACAGAAGTGGTTTCTTTGTTGTCTACGAGTATCTTAATCGTCCAGCTGCCAGGTTTTGCTTTGTTAGAAATTCCGATATAAAACGAATAGGTATTGTTTTCGTGATAACATTTAGAGGGATCAATATAGGAAGAATCATAACCACTGGCGTCCTTCCAAACCCCGTTATCATATTCCCATTTGTAATAATTATTTTCAGTACGAGCTTGTGGTTCCGGTTCTGTATCTCCGCTGTACGCAATGATGCAGATTTTTTCATGTTCATTAAGTAATGTGACATCGACATAATGAAAAACACCGGCGACAAGAACTGAATCGTTTAAAGACACATGGGATTGGGAGATGATATTTTTATTTGGTGATGCATCCACACAATTGAAACCAACCAGGAGAAATGGCATTAAAACTAAAACGATGACTGCTTTTCTGTATATGCCATAGGCTCTTATCCCATCCGTAATATGCATCCAAAGAAAAGTATCACTTTTAAATATTTATATGTTCCTTCTATATGATCTCTAAGAAACAATCAGCAATTAACCAAAAAAAAAGAAAAACAACATTAAAAGAATTGATGCTCCATTTTATTTTTTCTTTATTTTCTCGTCACCATAAAACCTTTTTAATGTTCTGAGCGCATTCAACGTAATCCATTTGCTTGGTTCTCCTTTCTTTTCTATGTTTACTTGGTAACGTCCATTGAATGTATTCTCCAGTATCCATCTCCCCTCGTTGTCCTGCTTTGAAACTACAATATCGATAGCCTCCTGCATGCGTTTATCCTTGTACCCAAGGTGGGTTAAAATTCCAAGAATCTCCAAAGCATCTGTCTGATACATAAGCGGAAAACCGAATTTCAGCCACCCTGGTTTTGGCACATGGCTCACATTATGACTGCTTTTGAATACATGATGCAGCAGTAGGTACTCAGCTCCTTTTTCAATCGTCTGTTTCACCGCAGCAGATCGTTTCTTTTCCGGGATTTCTGCCAATGCTTTTAATGCTTTTACTGCACCCATATGACAGGTATGCTTGCCTAAACATGCTGCCTTGAGCCGGTCATACGGCCAGCCTTTTGGTACATCCGGGATTCCATCATCGAACCGCTGATAGTGTGTAATCCATGTAATGCCATGCTGAAGCCGAGGGTCCTCCAAATAGCCAAGGCGAATCAAACTCCAGACCATGTTCCCTGTTAAACAGGGGATCACTTCACTATGGCGTCCCCCACCTTTTTTAGCACTCGAGGAATGAGCAAAACCACCACTTTCCATATCCTGTGAAAAAGAAAGGATGAACTCGCATGCTTTTCTTATACGGACATCGTTCCCATCAGCTCCAAGCTCAGCTAGAATCATCAATTGCCAGACGGTCCCCTTGTATTTCGCGGTATAAAAACGTTCAGGCTCATCCCAATATCCTTCTTTCTTCTGCTTTGCTAAAATAGCTGGCACGACACCGGTCTTCATGATCTCCTGTTTTGCTTCCTTTACATCTGAATCAGTCCTAGGTTTTTTTAAAAGATCACGTAAGGCAAAATATCGTACTGAAGGATTGTTTTTTTCCAAGAGCCATTCAGTAGGGTCGGCGGAAAGCCGAGATTTCCAAGATTCCATTCGAAAGCACCCCTGTTAACGCTTTTTAGAGTTTCATTTTCTTAAACGCATAGGTCCCAATGAGAATCATTATAAATGCAAAAAGACAAACAAGTGCAAAATCAAACAGGAGAGGAAACCGGGAGATCCCCAGCAGGACACCTCGGATGCCATCCACCGCATATGTCACAGGGTTGACAAAAATGAAGGGAGCTAACCATGCAGGGAGATTGGTTATTGGGAACAGTGCGCCAGAAAGAAAGAATAACGGAAAGACAAGAAAACTGATTATCAACTGAAATCCTTCCGGGCTTTCCATTTGGGAACCAAGGATGAGGCCAACGCTGACTAATCCAACTGTTACCACAAGTAAAAATGCAAGTGAAACAAGTACAGAAAAAGGAGTTAATTGCAAACCAGGCATAATTCCACCGATCATAAAAATAAACCCGATGACAAACAAGATTAAAACCTGAAGCAAGGTGTCGGTAGACCCACCCAGTATTTTTCCAACAAAAATTGAGGTTCGTCTCATCGGTGCAACCAATACTTCTTTCATGAAATCTATCTTCTTATCCCAGACGATATAGACACCAAAGAACACGGATGAAAACAAAGCGGTTTGAATGAGAATTCCAGGGTAAATAAATGTTTGATAATTGATTCCGCCAAAGGATACAGCTGACCCAAGACCACCTCCGATGATAAGTAACCATAGCAGAGGATTGATAATCGATGAAATAATCCTAGAACGCTCTCGCAGGAAGACCTTCGTTTCTCGATACCACAATGCGTAGATACCTTTTATTTCGCTCATTTTTTCGCACTCGCATTCATCGCTTTTTCAGCCCAGCTACCCTCCGGGGTATCTTCTCGAATAGCTCTTCCGGTATAATGTAAAAACACATCATCAAGGGTAGGTGACCGGATCTCTACAGAATCTATCTTTCCAACGACTTTTAATATTTCTTGTAAATGGATATTTGCATTCTCTAAGGTTAAACATACTTCACCATCACAGGGGCTGATCTTTTTTACATATGGTAATTTCTTTAATGCATCAAGGTCTAGTGTCTGCGACTTTAAGCGAATAATATCCCCGCCTAATTCTTTTTTCAATTGTTTAGGAGAACCCAGGACAACGATTTTCCCACGATCGATAATCGCAAGCCGGTCACAGAGTTTATCCGCTTCATCCATGTAATGGGTTGTGATGATAATGGTCATGTTTTTTTCTTTCGCAAGATTTTCGATATACTTCCAGATATGCTCTCGTGATTGCGGGTCAAGACCCAGTGTTGGTTCATCTAAAAACAGAACCTTCGGATGATGCATGAGTCCTCGTGCAAGCTCTAATCTTCGTCTCATCCCCCCAGAGTATTTTTTCACCCGATCATCCTTTCTATCTGTAAGGTCGACAAGTTTGAGAACTTCCTTGATTCGATCCTCTCGTAACTCATCGGGCATGTCATACAGCCAACCGTGTAACTTCAAATTCTCATACCCGGTTAAGATCTCATCAGAGCTTGGATCCTGAAACACGATACCAATGGATTTCCTCACTTTATCAGGTTGTTTTACAATATCAAAACCATTTATCGTTGCAGTCCCGGACGTTGGTGGATTCAGCGTCACCAGCATGAGAAGCGTTGTTGTTTTTCCTGCACCGTTTGGTCCAAGCAATCCGAATATCTCACCTTCTTTTATTTGAAGGTTGAGAGTATCAACCGCGGTCATTTTTTCAAATTTCTTTGTTAGGTTTTTTGTTTCTATGATATTCATGAAATGCACCATCACCTGGTTGCTTCAATATTTTTTATTTTGTTGATGAATTCTGTGACCTTAGCGGAGGCATTCGACCTTAATGGCTCCCCATGACCGCTGAGCATAACGGTGAAATCAAGATCTTTAAGTTTTTCAATGGATCTATAGGCTTGCTTCATATCCATGGTGACACTTTTCGATGGGTTTTGCACGACTCCATCACGGCATCCGAGCATGTCCCCGATGAACAGCACCTTTCGTTTGGAATCATACAGAGCGATACTCCCCTGAGTATGACCTGGCATATGAAGGACGGTGAGACCGGAGAGGCTGTCTCCTTCTTTTAACATGATATCAACTTGAAATGGTTTTACTCTCATAAATAATCTAAGCAATTTGAATAGGATTCTCATCCCACCATTCGGCGTCATCCGGATCTTTTTCCCCGCGATTACCTCCGCATCCTGCGGATGAGCAGCCATTTTCGCTCCGGTGAGATTCCGTAGTTCCAGAGCGTTTCCAATATGATCAATATCGCAATGAGTAAGAACAATTGTTTTCAGCTCCGAAGGTGTTCTCTGAAGGTCATCAGTGATATACCGTAGTATTTTCTTTGTTTTGTGCGGCATGCCAGTATCAATAAGCGTTAGCTCCTTGTCGACAACGATGTAGCAGTGTCCAGTGATGCCTTCGATCCAGTGGATGCCAGGAACAATCTCCATTGAACTCCCCCAAGTAATCTGAGATAGAAGAACTCCTATTTAAACAATACAAAACTTTACTGTATAATAAAGACTCAGGGAAATTTTTAATAACCAACTGTCATTGTAAGATTCCTACCTATGGTGGAGGTAGTGTTATGAATATACCAGTGAAAAACAATGTTACTTGGATCGGAAAAATCGATTGGGATTTACGTAAGTTCCATGGCAACGAGCTTTCAACACATCGTGGCTCAACGTACAATTCTTATTTAATAAAAGAAGAAAAAATTGCTCTGATTGATACTGTTTGGGGTCCGTTTGCAAAGGAATTTGTGAAAAACCTTTCCACAGAAATCGACCTTAAAAAGATTGATTATGTTATTGCTAACCATGGAGAAAGCGACCATAGCGGCGCGCTGCCTGAACTAATGAGACACATCCCTGAGACACCTGTGTATTGTACCGCAAATGGAGTGAAATCACTCAAAGGTCACTATCATGAGGACTGGGATTTCCATGTCGTGAAAACCGGTGACCGACTGAGCCTTGGGAAAAAAGACCTCATCTTTATCGAAGCACCCATGTTACACTGGCCTGACTCTATGTTTTGTTATCTTACCAATGATAACATCCTCTTTAGTAATGATGCATTCGGGGAGCATCTTGCCTCAGAGTCTATGTTCAATGATCTCGTAGACCAGGCAGAGCTTACCTACGAAGCAATGAAGTATTATGCAAACATCCTTACCCCGTTCAGCGCGCTTGCGGAAAAGAAAATCAAGGAAGTCCTGGCATTAAACCTTCCTGTTGATATCATTTGTACGAGCCATGGAATCATCTGGAGAGACAACCCAAAACAAATCATCGAAACCTATCTGAAATGGGCGAACAAATACAAAGAAAATCAAATTACCATTCTTTATGACACCATGTGGAGCGGTACGCGAGTCATGGCTGAACATATCGCAAAAGGAATCGTTCATGCAGATAAATCCGTCACCGTCAAACTCTACAACATCGGACATAGCGACAAAAACGATGTCATCACCGAGATCTTCAAATCCAAGGGAATCGTGTTTGGCTCTCCAACGATTAATAAGGGGATCCTCACCTCAGCTGCATCCATGCTTGAAGAACTACGTGGGTTAGGTTTTAAAGATAAAAAAGCAGCAGCGTTTGGTTGCTATGGCTGGAGTGGTGAATCAGTGCAGGTAATCAATGAGCGTTTAAAAGCAGCAGGATTCACCGTGGTGGACGAGGGACTCAAAACACTCTGGAATCCTGATGATACCGGTAAGAAAGCCTGTTTTGAGTACGGACAGAATCTGACAAAAAAACTTTAATTAAAACTTCTCCTCTTCGTTTCTATAAAAAATGATTGTACCGTTGGTCATTTCCCTCCCTTTGAACAAAATCACGATTGTGTAGAGAGCAGTCATCCTGCATATGCACCTACGTATGCAGAAGTATAAAGTTGTACAAATATGACTGTGCACACAAAGCAGCGTTTCATATAATACCAAATTTATTTATGACATTATCATAGAAAACAAGTTTTATCGATGCGATATACTTCTCTGCAAAGTCAACCAAGAAAGGGGTAACGACACTATCACCTCTGATGGTATTATCTACTTTGACTCCTGGGATGGATTTTCATATTTTTATGAACAAACGTTGCCTAGAAAGTGTTTGATTGTAAAGATATTTAAATAATGAGATGATATATGGTATGGGATTAGTATGGGATGGGACAAAATATTCAACTGCGAGCGATGCGGGAAGAAACTGTGGACATCTTATCGTAAATTACAGGATGGCAAAGTTGTTTGTACTGATTGCTATACATTTCATTTAATGCAAATTTTAGATAAAATAAATGACAATAAAGCGTATGAGATTGTATATAATTTTGTTGAGAAATATCAAGGTAATTTTCCTAATGATCTGATAGAAGAGCTAGCTCGATTACTTGGAATAAAATACAAAATTACAATTGATGCCATAACCTTACGTGACGTTTTAAATATTATACGGACTAAATTTGAACAAGAAAATAGTCTAATAAAGCTGGCGAAACTTGAACGTGATTTAAAACGAGATACAACGCAAGATTTCTTTTGCGAAGTCTGTAATATTAAACTGCCAAAACCAGAATATGAGTATTCCATCGCTAATTTTGGAAAACCGCTCTGCATTCATCACCAGCGTGAAAAACGGGCGTCACCCCATGCGTTGAAATTGTATGAATGCTTAAAAAAAAGAGGTGTATTCTGCGAACTTGAAGCATATACTAGTACAAAACATATCGATATTGCAATTAGGGATGCACGGTTATACATTGGAATTGATGGGGAACACCATAATTTAAACCCAGAACAGTTAAATAATGATTTGATGAAGGATGAAGAATCATTTAAAGAAGGATTTGCAACAAAACGGTATACGCTTAAAGAGATCGATGAAAGTGTAGATGAAATCGCGGATACGTTGACTGAAGTGATTAAACAACGAGTTAAAAAATTACAGCAAGAAAATTTTTTAACACCAAAGTCAGTAAATGAATTCTGATAAATGGGTTGACAGCTCCCAAGCATATTTCCAATATTAACACACCTTCAAGGACTCTGTTAGTTCACTTACTCTTTTTTTCCTTTTTTAAAATTATGAAATACAGATGAGTATATATTAGTATATATATTTTCATCCCAGAAAAGAATCTATCGCTTTAATGTCACACCACGTTGGTTCTGATACGTACCCGACCGCTCATTGTATAATGCCTTTGGTACACTCGCAATGTTCTCAAAGACAATCTGGCAAAACCGGTCGCCAATCGGGATTTCAACATCCGAATCACTAGCGTTAAAACATCCAAACGTAAGCGTCCCATGAAAACCAGCATCAACTTTCCCGAAACTCGCCATAATTCCTTTGCGGGCGTAACTTGATCGAATCCATAGCTGAGACGTGATCTGCGGTCCCATTTTCACAAACTCTTTTGTACTAATCGCAAACCATGTTAATGATGGGATGACTGCAATACCTTCCTTGATATGGTTATCCGTTTTTTTAATGTAGATTTCATCAATGGATAAATCATATCCATTCGGAGTAAGATTCTTTTGAACAAACGGCTCAATACCAAGTGTATTGTTCTGCATCGCCTGCTCAATATCAGTATCAGAAAGAACTGCCATAGCTCTCACCATCTTGTTTTATTTTATCGTAATTTTCTTAATTATGACATCCTGAAGAGGTTTATCGTTCCCATCAGCCTTCACCTTTGAAATCGTATCGACCACATCCATACCTTCGATAACCTTCCCAAACACCGGATGCGCACTTGTATACGGTTTCTTATCAAAATCAAGGTTACAGTTATCAACCACGTTAATGAACCATTGACTACCACCTGTGTTCGGGCCACGATTCGCCATCGCAATCGTCCCACGCAGGTTACTTAATTCTTTATGAAATTCATCCTTAATAGTGTATCCTGGTCCACCTGTACCTGTTCCCTTCGGGCACCCACCCTGGATCATAAACTGAGGGATAACTCGATGAAAAAGAAGACCGTTATAGAACCCCTGATTTACCAGTTTAATGAAATTCCCTGATGTAAGTGGTGTTTTGTCCTCAAACAGTTCAAGAGTAAAATTGCCTTTATTTGTTTCAAAAATCGCTTTTCTGTTCACCATTTCTTCTCCACTCCTTTTTATGAACTGACGATAGTAATACTATTGATGATAATATCTGTGGTTGGCTTCCCGGTTCCATCACCGCTATCAGGGTGAGGTTCAGCTGCGATAGACCTCACTACATCAAGTCCTTCGATAGTCACTCCAAAAGCAGCATAATTGCCATCAAGAAACGTTTGGGCTCCATCACAAATGAAAAATTCCGCGCTTCCACCAACCTTTGATCCAGTACTCGCCATCGAAATCGCCCCGTCCACATGTTTCACATCACTTGTTTCAAACGGTATATTCCCATACGGACTAGATTTCCGTGTTCCATTTGGGTAATATCCCCCCGCTTGTATCATGAAATTAGAACCAATTCTATGAAAAATCAAACCATTATAAAATCCATCGTTTACCAGTTTTACAAAATTATTGACCGTTGTCGGCATCTTATCTTGAAATAATTCCACCTTAAACGTTCCTAGGCTCGTATCAAATACTGCAACGGGATTCCCTGTCGCCGTCCCATTATTATTTTGTGTATTTGACAATGAATTCTGATAAATCACAGTTGCAACAACAGCGATAATGAAAATTATAAGAACAAGTGCGATATACATCCATTTTCGTGATGATTTTTGCAGTTTTTGAGGTGGATTGCCTACCCGCTTCCTAGCTTTTTCTGTTGGACTCATAAATTCATTCCCCACAATAAGTATTAGTATCTGGGATGTCGCATCCTCTTTTAAAAGTTTTTAAGTTCTCAACCTCGGATTTACAGTATGGTAAATGAGGCGACGTCTGACTGTTTTTTATTCTGAGCAGTGTCAGTGACAATTATCCAGTAGGTTATCACCTGACCTGTAGAGAACTGACCAAGCTCTATACCAAACACAGGATTGTTTGATTGATTTATTAACGGATCTTCCTCATGGCGACTTTGTATAGGAAAATCACCGTATCGATATATTGTAGAGGATGTAGTATCGGTTCCATTGTTACAGTAGAAAATAACGTTGTTAATGGCAAACGGTCCTGTCACAGTCACGTTTGCATAAATAATCACGTTACTAGTATTTGTGAGATTTCCAGGGACATGATAGAATGTGATAATCTGCGGACCCCAGACATGACCGCTTTCATTAAGAATAAAGGAGCGTGTTTGAATCGAAACGAGTCCTTGGATATCTACAGCTTGTACTGAAAGCGTATGGTCACCAAGTTGTAGTCCATTGACATCCCATGAGAGGGTCCATGTGGTTGTACCATATGCTTGTCTCGTTGTGTTATCAAGGGTGATTTCAACATGGTCAACACCGACGTTATCTGTGCTGTGCCCTGAGATATTGAGTATTCCATATTCCAGAATAGCGCCTTCAACCGGACTGTCGATGGAAAGGGAAGGCGGGATTGCATCAATTAAAAGAATGGCTCTTTCATCGAATGTAGTATCTTGACTGGTTACGGTTATAACATGGGTTCCAGGGGATTCCTCAGAGGTGTTCCATTCATACGACCATTCCCTGTTCGCCGCAGAAACCTCGATAGCGGGAGGTTCGTGATCAAAGGCAAGATATACCAAATCCGTTGTTGCAATTCCAGAGAGAGGAATCGTGTCACCACTATTGTATATGGGCATCTCAAAAAGAGAGGTATCTGGAGTAACAATCTGCACCCGATCTATCGTTGTTGGAACAGCAACATCCAGAGAAAAATCAACGACAACATGCGTTTGACGGGCAGCATTTCTGAAGATAAGATACCAATCTTGATTAAGAGCTGAAACAGAAAGGGTAGCATTCGCTGTGTTAAGATAATTGCAACAGGTGAATTTTTTTCCATCCTTGTATCGTTGGAAATTTTCTGAATCAACAAAAAAACAATCGATATCTCCTACGGATTCATAGCTGCCGATTCCATCATTTCTAAAATGCTTCTGCAATTGATACGCGCTACTTGTAAACGATAGACGAAATTGACAGCCACCGGAGGGCATCTCACGTTGGATTGTCCGTTGGGATTTGTGAGAGACATCAAACAGGATTATTCGGAATTCTTTATCCATCTGTGTCTTAAGACTGCGCACGGTGTTATGTCGCGCGAGCTGCCAGGGTTTTTTCAGATTCCCCTGCTGGATTAAAAAAAGGTATTCACGGTTCTTCCCTAGTTCAAAACTGCATCTGCCTTCCAGATTAGTATAGTTCCATGTCGTGATCGTGACTCCGTTGATTCCATCGGGGATTAGATTGAATCGTTCTTTTAACCTCTCAAAAAGAAAAGCAAGGATTTTCCCTTTCAGAAACTCAGGGAGTTTCTCCCAGATGCCTTGGATCGTTTCCCAGAAAAGGTTCTTGATCCCTGTGATATCCTTTGGTCCTTTGATTAGGACTATGACCCGAGCGCCGTCGACCGGTTGTAAAAAACTATCTTTCACTTCAAAGCTTACCGTGATACGATCTTCCGGATGAATGTAACGCGCGGTATCATCCAAAATGATGCCGTCACCACGCCACTGGTAAATCGCTGACATGCTCTTGCCCCATCCGTACGCGTACACATCGGGTTCATCAACTGCACCACCGGTGTCACTCCACCAGTTATCGTTCTCATGCCAGCCTCGTTCGTAGAACTCCCGCCAGACATGATCTTCACCAACATTACAAGCACCAATAGAAGGGATCAGTGCTGCTCGTTGCGCAGCAATCGCCATCCTTTGTAGCTCCCCGCACCAGCCGTTATGTTCATGGGCGATGATACAGGATTGCCCGGGTCTGTCACCAATCGCGGGGTACGGGACTGTTTTTCCAATCCAATAGCTTACCGCTTCAATCGCAGTAGGATGCTGTTTTATACAATCGCTCCACAGTCGTCCCCCGAACTGATAATAGGACGTGCAATCCCAGAGATATCGAATTGTTGATAGCTTTTCTTTGAGCAACGGATATCCAAGATCATTATGTTCAAAGAGATAGTCTCGCCACAATGGTCCATACGCTGCATCTACATCTTCTGTGGTGATTTTCGGATGTACGATATACCAATAGTAAATACTTGTAGGAAGTTCAATTTGTTTTTCTGTTCCATTTTCAAGAACCGTATATCTGATTGTTGAAGAGTAATTCCCAGCTCCATCATCAGCCTCCACAATATCTGCGTACTGAATCCATTGATCATGCTCATACAACGATTCAGCGTTTTCTTTCAAAAGAGCAGCAGATGGCACCCTCCCACCAGGACAACACGCGATGGAAAACGCGATCTCATCAGCATACTGTTTGCTTGCATTCAAAAGAATATCAGCATAGGGTTCTGGTGTACTGAGGTTCTGAAATTGTCTGATCAATGCTCGTTGAATCCAGTGTGGCGATTTTGCGATAGCAGCAATCACTTTGTCAGATAATCCTTTGGAATATGGTTCTATATTTTGTCCCTTCAACGTCAGGTTTTGTGAATCATATTTGATGTAGTAATCAGACCCGGTTGAGATTTCAACTTGTTTGGAAATTTTTGAAACGATTTTTTGGTCGGATGAACTCGTCCCATTCAACGAACGAGAGGCTCCTACCACCCCTGGAAGTATAAGAATAAATGTTACGAGAATCACAAGAAAAAACCTTATCGTATATTTCGCGAATGAAGTGCGTTTCATGAAGGACTCCCCAATATTAATACCATGATCCTATATAAATAAATTTATGCGGAATGTCTAGGGAGAAAGTCTTTTAATTGTCGGAGCGCCTGAAGTTTTTCCGTTTCTCCGATTTTTGCCTGTTCGATCCCATTCTGGATAATTTCTATTGATTCATCCATCTCTTTTCGGTCGACAAATCGTGGTACACCATCTTTTCCACCATACGCAAACGTGAATCGTACGGGATCGTCCCATGATGGTTTTTCTCCATAAATAAGCTCAGATACTAAGGCAAGCCCACGCACCGTATTTGGCCCTACGCCCTTCAATGCCAATAGTTCCTCGTAATCTTTTGGATGAACATCATAGACCTCCTTCATCTTCTGCCAGTTGATGGTCTGGGGCATATCAAGATGTGGCAGTGTTGTTTTGTTACGACAAGGAGACCGCCAGTTATCCAATGTTTTTTGATCCTGATGCCGAGTAAGATTAGCCCAATCACGTCTTAAATGGAGAGGATTATCGTTGACCAGATCAACAGAGACTTTCTGGGCAACTGTACTTTGTTTTGCGGTCATATCTAATACTTTTTCTTGTCGATGGTCCCCGACAATCGTATTATGTGGCTCACAGATGAAGCTTTTGACATCATCAGATAACCAATGATATCTTCGTGCATAACTGGTTTGATTGTTCATCCCTTGTTGAATCACCGCCCATTTTTTGTTCTCAGAAAAGATAAACACATGGTGGTACAGCGTATGGCCATCTTGTATCGCGGTGTTATCGACCTTTGCTGCCATCCGACTGCAGTACTGCAAGCGTTCAACCAATGATGTTGAAAGATTGTATCTATCACCAAATATTTCTATTTCAGCAAGGGTATTTTGTGAGGCTTTTCCTTTCCCACCAGCAAGAGTAATCCCAAATTCTTCTGGGTTTATTGCCTCTTTCAGTGCTCCACAGGTCACCGTAGTTGCACCACTTGAGTGCCAGTCCCAGGCTAACACACATGCTAATGCTTGAAACCAGAACGGATCGGAAAGTCTACGAAGAAACTCATCAGTTCCATATTCATACACAATGACTTCGCTAATCCCCTTAGATAGTGCAACCATCCGTTTGAATAACCAGCGTGGTGCTTTCCCCGGATGAAGAGGAAGGTTTGCGACTCCTGTTTTTGGCATATTCAACCCATTCTATAGTTAAAAGTACATATAATCTTTCAGGATAGTTCAATGAAAGTATAACTTTCCACAAAAACGACAAGGTATAATAAACCATCCCGTTTCTCAGACAACAAATATTTAGGAGACTTCTCAGAATTGGAAAAAAGGTATTAAAGTAAGAGAAAGAAAATAGTAATTGACGCCTGTTGATTGTAAGTCAATCTCATACCAACACTTAGAAACACAACAGTATATGGGGACGAGAAAATGGAAAATCAAGACTATAATTCGTACATAAAAAAATTTGATTCATATATGAAGAATTACATCCCATCAACGGAAGCATGGACTCCGGTCGATGATGCATTGTATACACCACATGATCTCTTTCGCATCCCAATAAAAGAAGCACAAGAAATGCAATTGAAATCCATTAAATACGCGTTTACCCATCATTACACTAATAATAATGTCTATCAGAATTTTTGTAAAGAACGCAACTTCTCACCAGATGATATCAAAACATTAGATGACTTAGATAAGATTCCACTCATTCCGGATTCTTTCTTTAAAGATTATCCTGCAGGTAAAGATTTTGCATTGTGGCTAGGGAATCTTTTCACAGGCAGTCTGCCGCGGATTGTTATTAAACAAACGAACCCGACCTATGATGAAGTGATAAATGCATTCAATGACGCAGGTATGGCAGTTGCGTACAGTAGCGGAACTAGCGGTCGTCATACGTTCATTCCTCGTGATCAACGAACTTTTTTTTCATCAGAGTATGCGATCACTAAATCCGTTATATCCATGATTTATCCGCTCTGGGACTACCATATGCATGGATATTTACTGATGCCCAATCCAAAAAAAACAAACGTGTACGCAGGGAAAGTCTGCTCTGTCTATTTCGATGCAATCCAGGATGTGCGGGTTGCGATTGATCGTGATATCACCACGGAACTGATCCAGATGACGATGACCGGTCAGAAAGGAGTGAAAAACAAAATTGTGAAATATTTTGTGAAACGCGAATCAGAAAAAATGATTAACGAGATTATCCGTTGGTTGGAGTACCATGAAAAAACCAAAGAGAAGATCGCATTAGTTGGTGCTCCGTTTATTCTTTCGTTTGTGATGAAAAAGCTGCAGAAAGAAGGACGAAGCTTTGATTTTGGTGAACGCGGCGGGGTTGGTACTGGTGGCGGTTGGAAGGCTTATGAAGGATCTCGTGTGCCGGTCGCTGACTTCCGCAAACAAGTCGAAAAAGTACTCGGCATCCCTGAGAAATTCTGCCTTGACATCTATGGCATGGTTGAGGGAAACGGCTGGATGGTTCACTGCCCAGAGGGACACTACCTTCACTCACCCTATTCGTATTATAAACCTCTTGTCCTTGATAAAGAGTATAAACCTGTTGGATACGGTGAATGGGGCAGATTTGCATTCCTCGATGCCGCAGCCTTTAGCTACCCGGGGTTCATTATATCTGGTGATAAAGTAAGAATGCTGGAACATTGTCCAGTATGTAATCGTCCCGGTCCAGTGTTAGAACCGGAGATTAAACGAGCATCTGGCGAGGAGATCCGCGGATGCGCAGAAGAAGTCCGTCGGATGCTCTCTGCTGATCTTGGAAAGGACTCGAAGTAACATGTTAACACCATGGGAAATCAAACGAAAAGAAATGGTTCCTCCGCTTCACATGATTAAGATGAACATCGGAGGCGCGTTTTTTCTGATGAAGGTTTTATTACTTAATCTTGGAACACTGAAGATGATGAAGAACCAGAAAAACAAAAATATCTATGTTCGACCAACACCATCATATATTATCCCAGATTACAAACCTGAAATGAAGAATTGCTACTCGCAAGAAAAATACCTCAGACCAACATTGTTTTGTAACTGCCGAGCACCAGAGATTATCGCGTTAGCTCATCATCTTGGCGCGTACCAAAAATCAGACCAGGAGTTTGCGAAAGAGGCTTTTGAGTTTACAAAAAGAAAGATTATCCTTGAAATCATACCCTTGGATGATGTCGATGAAGTAGTACAGCGAGGTACAGGATCCTGCCTGCATAAGATCTCTTTGTTTATCGCACTTTGTCGCACAGCCGGAATCCCAGCACGATACAAATTTTTTGCACTTACCATGCTTGATAACTGGATGGCACCCGCCCTTGAGCATGCACCACTCATGAAACAATGGTACGATGCCATGGGGTTTTTCTTGTTACACGGTGAAGGTGAGGCGTATATCGACGGTAAATGGGTCACCGCCGATGTCGGTGCAGAACCACAGCGACAAGCAGCAGCCTGGATTCCGGTGACGAAACTAGGGGAAGATTCTGCTGGACTCTGGTTATTCCCTATCCCAGGAACCACTTTCCGAAGAGAATCAATCCCACTCGGCCTAGGAGTTCCATCACAAATTCTTATGAAAGGACTCGTGCCAAGCTCAGTGGCAGGAATCAACATTGGGATTTTAGAACAAATTGAGAAAGGCAGGAAAATCATTGAGGAAGCAGGCGGAGAAACAGCATATGACGCAGAAGCACGTAAGAGACGTAAACAGATGGCACCAAAAACGAATCTGCTAAAAAACCCTGGCTCCATCGTCTTTGAGGAAAAATAGATACAGAAGACCTACCGTCGATATCTTTCGTATCTAAAATATTTTGGTCCAGGGGCGATTATCGATTGTATGACGATTGGTGCAGGAGATATTGTGCCCATTGCCCAGCAATTAAATGACTGCCGATAAATTCGGTTCCTCCCGTCACAAGAGCTTGCATAGAAAGAGAGAATAACTTCATCATAAAAAAACCATTTGGAAAAGATAATATGCTCCTAGTCTTTCTGGGAGATACTAGCATGGTCAGTTTTCGAGAAATGAAAGACAGGGGATATATCCCACAAAAAACCTATCTGAAGCTGATGATTGGTGGTGGTCTTTCACTCAGTAAAGTTTTACTCACAAGCCCTGGTGATTTGAAAAAACTCCGGGTGATTCATGGTTCTGAGGAACGATTCATCAGACCAAAACGATTGTATGAACTGCCACCTTTTACAGAAGGAATGAGATGTGGTGTTACTGAGGAGAAATATCTCAGACCCACCCTTCATTGCAACCCGTGTGCCCCTGAGGTTGTCGCACTTGCCCATAAGCTTGGTGCATTCAAGAAATCCGAATATGAGTTTGCGAAAGCAGCGTTTGAGTTTACAAAAGAAAATCTGGACCTCGAGATCTGTCCTATGGATGGTGCAGAGCAATCCTTACGAAGAGGGACAGGTACCTGTTTTCATCTTATTTCTGTTTTTATCGCATTGTGTCGGTGCGCCGGGATAAAGGCCCGATATAAGATGTTTGCAATGAACATGATAAAAACCTGGTATGACGCACTTGTCGGTGCAGACCATCTCGTGAAAAAATGGTACGACTCGATGGGGTACTTCATGATCGAAGGTGAAGGTGAAGCGTACATCGACGGAAAGTGGGTGGTCGCCCATGTTGGTCCCACTGCAGAGCGACAAGCAGCAGCAGGTATCCCTATCACGAAGTTTGGGGAGGATTCTCTTGGTGTCTGGTTCTTTGCAATCCCTGGTACAATCATGTATATGGAATCAATCCCTTATGGGTTGGGCGGAGCTACGAATATCTTAAAAAAGATTGCTCCAGGGTCCATGGAGCGCGTGAACATCAGCATTCAACATCAAAATCGAATGGGAAAAAAAATAATTGAAGATGCCGGAGGCAAGGAGTCATACGATGCTCTTGCGCGGAAAAAACTCGGACCAAAGGCACCAACCATCGACTTATCGCATAAAAAAGAGATCATCTTTAGGGAGTGAATGGAATATGGATCTAATAGGAAAGAAAAAAAACAGCGGCTTTATGAATCAACAAACCAAACACTATCTCATTTACCTCATCATTTTTATGGCAATGATCGCGATTATGGATCAATACCTCTCGTTTATCGAGACAACCGCGATACCGAATGTACTACAGGAATATTCTGTAACAGATACTCAATATTCCTGGTGGAAGGTGCTTTATTTTATTCCAACGTTCTTAATTTTCTTATTGAATGGACTGACTGATATTATAGGAAGAAAAAATTCTCTCCTTATTCTGATTTTATTGTTTGGGTGCTCGTCACTTGGAATCGTCTATGCCACGCCATCGTTCCATCTCTATATGGTGTTCTTTGCAATCATAACATTTGCTACCGTATCGAACATGTGGACAATCCCGATTAGCGAGGAAGCACCAGCGGAGAAACGTGCGAAATATGTCTCCCTCATATATTTCATGAGTTTGATTCCCCTTCAGGCGATAATACCACCGGTGCTCTCCAGACTAGGACTCAGCTGGAAATGGATGTATGGCATCATGTTCCTGTTTATGATACCGGTCCTAATCATGTGGTTATTCATGAAGGAGACAAAACGATATGAAGTCATTAAAGAGGAACGCAAACTAGGCATACGAAAGAAACATTTCTACGGCATTGGTGTCATTAATCGAAGTGATATCAAATATATCTTGTTCTCTGCAATCATATGGATGTGCTGGTTGGTTGTTTCGATGTTTGTGGTGTGGGCTGGGCATTATTTCATGGACATCCATGGATATACTCTCGATCATTGGTCATTGATTTTGCTTGGCAGTCTTCTTCTTATGATGGCGGGTGCAGTTGTTGGCGGTTGGACAATGGATAAAATGGGTAGAAAAACCGGTTTGCTCATTGGTTGCGCGGGACTTGGGCTGTTCGTTGGACTCATTGGATTAACGCCAGTCTCGATTGCGAGGGGCATTACGATTATCGCCGGGTTTTTCCTCGGGTTTTCTTATACCTGGATTATTGTCTATATCCCTGAGATTTTCCCTACAGAGCGACGAGGAACCTGTATGGGATGGACAACGACGACAGCTCGTGTCTCGTATGTCGCTGGACCCGCACTTGCTGCCATTATGTTGACCGTGTCTCCATCCATGGAATGGTTTTGGGTAGTAGGAGGACTCCTCATGATAATCCCAATTATTCTTGTTTTTCTCTTCCACCCCTATGAAACAAAAACAAAAGAGCTTGAGGTAATCGAAGCGCAACGATAAATGGTCTTGCTTTGTCGTCCTTAGCCATAAAAGTTCACCGCGGAGACGAAAAAGTGGTGCGTAAGAGGGGGTTTTAATCTTTTTAAGGGACTTCGAAAGGGCTTCATTCAGGAAATCGGTATGGGTTGTACAACAAGTCCTTTATAGCGCAGACAACAACAATACTTGTTGAGGTAACCCTATGAAAACGATCTTGCGAAGAAAAGATAACACAAGTATTTTTTGTCCATCTGTAAACCAACGTCATGCCACCTTCACCGTAAAAACGAAAGTCATCGAATTAACTGTTGCGTGTATCCTGATTGCGGTTGGAATTTTTATCATGACCATTGCACAATGAACAGGATTATGAATTGTATTTAAAGCAACACCTGGTTTTTCTCCCATTTTTTCGAAATTTATATAAAATAGAATTACCTAATAAGAACATAAAGACAGCAAAAAAGGAATGAATGTACATGATCAGTGTCAAAGTCTACCAGCAAGGCGATGACCTCATCATCGGTGCCTGCGATGAGCATCTCCTTGGCAAGAAATTTCGGAATGGAAAACTACAGATTGATGTCGCGAAACATTTTTACGATGGGGAACGAATTGATAAAAAAACCTTAAAAAAATTTCTTCTTGATGCAACGATTGCGAACCTAGTGGGAAAGGAAACAGTAAAATGCGCAATAGAGCTTGGGCTGGTCAATCCTGATTGTATTCTCAAAATCAAAGGGGTCCCGCACGCGCAGATCGTCCACATGGTCTGATATCTACCGATTGTTCTTATTGGTAAGCTCGTTGATTTTTTCGATCATGTTTTCATAGTGCGTCCCCATCCAATAATATTTGTCACAGACAGAGCAGTACCAGAACCGATCTCTGGTTTCAAACACTTTTGGTGGTACATGGGTTTTAATTGCTTTTTTTTCCACAGATATGAGTGGAGTATTACAAAGTGTGCATCGAGTTAATACTCGTGTGCAATCAATCTGTATGTGGGTAAGGACCTGTGCTAATTGTTCATTAAGGTCCGTCGTTTGTATCTCTAGAACCTCCAGTTTTACTTTTTTCCCTCGAATAATTAATTCTTTATCACGGGAGATAAGAAGGCGTTTTTCAGCCTTCGCGATATGAAGCACCTCATCGTCGTTGGTCGTTCCATCTGGATACAATGTATCAAATCCGAAAATCCGAAGCCATTTCGCAAGCGAGCCAAGCATCTGATCGCAGAGCAGTTTCATTATAATACACTATAACATGCACGGGGATTTGTCTTTTGTGTCGAAGAGTATGTTTTCCTCGTTTTAGAGGTATCTTCGCACTTCAATCATATCGAAATTGTAGATTCCTGGGTTATCATAGGAAACGAAAATAGCCTGGCATATATTCGTAGTATTACGTGCATAGTTCATATTATTCCTCCAACCCCCAAATAATATAGATTCTATATTTTATATCTTATACAATGTTTTAATAAAAGTATATTTAAAAATTTCCAGATAACAAAAGGTGTAGTGAACCTTCAAATGTTTAAAAATCGTCCGTTCTTGTAAATCAATTCGTTATCAGCATATACTTCTCCGTTTTTCCGTAGATCACACATCATATCCCAATGTAAACTAGATTTGTTTTTACTACCGGTCTCTGGATATCCGCTCCCCACCGCAAGATGAATCGTACCACCAATTTTCTCATCAAACAAAGTGTTCTTCGTATACTTCTTCACCCCATAATTCGTCCCAAACGCAAACTCACCGATCCGCCGCGCACCAGGATCCATGTCAAGCATAGAGGAAAGGAATTTTTCTCCTTTCGACGCGGTTGCTTTCACCACAGCACCTTTCTGAAACCATAGTTGAATGTCGTCGACTTCACGGCCCCCGTGTGATCCAGGAAACGAATAACTGATGTGTCCTTCCGCTGAGTTTTCAACTGGACCTGTGAATACCTCACCGTCTGGGAAATTCTCCTTTCCAGAGCAGTTAATCCATTTTCTACCTGCAACAGAAACGGTAAGATCTGTATCCTTAGCAAGAACATGGATTTTCTTTTTCATGTTGAGGAGCTTTCGTATCTTCTCCTGTTCATTGTGTACAGTTCTCCAATATTTAATCGGGTCTTTTGCATCGACATGCGCACTATCAAAAATAAAATCCTCATACTCCGCAAGAGACATCTCTGCGTCCTGCGCAGACGCCTGTGTCGGATACTGGGTCACACACCATCGGAGCTCTTTCTTTGCAGCCCGGTCAAGGAACATCTTATGAATCTGCTGATGCGCCACGCTACTCATTACTTGTTTTTTCGGATCAATGTTCGTCATGTTCCGGGTATTCTCAGGGCTGATAATGGAAAGGCTGGCGTCGATATGCTCGATTTCAAATTTACTGATAGGAGATACGTATTTCAGTTGATTTTCTGAGGAGTACCTGTAATAAATCTCTGCAAGCCCATCGATACCAATATGGGTGAACGGATGCGCACCGACCTCAACAGCTTGTGTATAAACTTCTTTGATCAACGGGGCAGCGAGATGACTCCCTGATATTACAAACAAATCGTTTTTCTTTAGACTCAAGGAGTGATGGACCAAAATATTGGCAAATTTCTCTAATCGTTTGTCAATCATACTATATTCCCAGTACGGGAACAAGTGAAATGATAAAAGAGTTTTCTGTCGATTTAGATTTTTTCCCAGTCTTTTAACACGGATGCCCAACGATATTTATTAACCTCATCGATCTCATCAAGTTTTTTAATGATGCGCTCGTAGCCTTTCATAAGGGTACGCGTCGATACCTTCACCACGAAATCATACTTCCCTGTTGTGATCGTCACATGAGTGACACCACGGATATTCCATAATTTATGCATCGTTTCCCGAAGCGGACGCCCGGGTTTGACGGTCACAAAGATATAGGCTTTGACCACGGTGAGTGCAAACGATATGATACCCATCACAATCATCACGATTCCAATGACTTTAATTATAAGCATTACAGGGTCTGTGGAAAAGTCAGTAATAACACCTAACTGGAGTAGAATAATTGAGAAGGGGATTGCAAAGATAATCGTGGATGCGCGAAGTGCGTTGTTGACACTGGCTTTCCCCATACCAAGAGAACGAATATACAAGACATACGCGAAGAATGTTGTACCCATGGTGAGTGCAAGCAAGAGGAAATAATACGGATTAATTGATGTTGTAAATGCAGCGATGAGATGACCACCGCTCGTGAAAATATCAAAGATGAAAAGAATGACAGCAGTAAATATACAGGAGAACACAACGTTCCATAAACGAATATTGATAGAGTCGTTCGGTTTATTGTGAATTCTCATTATTTTTAATTTTCTTTGATAGATCGAAAAGACAGCCCAGGTGGGGTTCACCACAAGGAACACGATAATGATCGGAAGCCACTGAAACTCTCCTGTTAAACTAATTGATGCGAGAATCGCACCAAAGGTCACAATAATCGAAGATTGAACCTCAACGAGTGTTGGGACGTCTTTTTCTGTAATCGATTCCATAAGGAGGAGATACAAGATGACTATTTGAGAAAACGACAGGATCACGGATGGATCTTGAACAGTTGACACGATTGCACAATACCCGACGGTATTGATCGCGTTCATAAGCCCGGCAACAAGATGGTATTTCATCTCGCTTTTCTGCACCATACGCACGTGTTTAAACGAAGGATCAAGGATTTTCCCTCCGACACTTTTCCCTTTTAATTTTATCGACAGAATCAGTGAAATCAAAAAAGTAACTATAGCTCCTACGAAAAAGAGAGAGAAGGCAAACGCCCAAGGATCAAATTTAAACGCTGATTGACCACCAACAAAACTATCAATCCCAGTGACTGCGGCAGTAATAAAGGAAGAGGTGATCGCCAGGACATAAAACAGGTATTTTTTCCTAATGATCATGCTTTCGTCTCATTATTGGAGGCTGATTTCTTTTTCGATAATCTGGGTGGTTGTTTTATTCACTCCCTCGACCATTTGGAGTTTATCGGTGACATCTAAGAGTTCTTCGAGGTTTTTCACCTGTGCTCTGACGACAATATCGTACTCACCAGCAATTATCGAAATCTTTGCGACATTATCAATTTGTCTCATTTCTTTGATTGCTTTATCGCTTTTCCCTGGTTGCATCGTTATCAGGATGTATGCGCTAATCATAGTTCTTCACCCATCTTTCACGCGGAATATTAATTCTTGGTATAAAGTTATCTGTATAATAATATGCTCAGTTTAAAGAAAAAATTTATTCAATTTCCATGAGAGTATTTTCTGTTTTATGTTTGCTAGTTTTGGTATGTATATTTCCTCGATGAATTAGAGGATAAATATTTTACAACGGCATTTTTCCTATTGGTCTTAGTTATAGAGATTGAAAAAAGAATTTCAAAGGGATTGTTTTTTACGATGTGTTCTTATTTTTTCTCAGAAGGTGTTGTTATTTTATTTAATACTTTTTAATAACAAAAAGTAGGTATCACCTGAAGTATGATGTGATTTCGTTCAGGTCAAATGGAATTGATAAAATAACGGTTAATGGTGACATCGGTTTCATTTACCAATATCGAAACCGGCTCTATTGGAAATTCATTGATATTTTTTTTAAAAAAATTTTAAATTTATAATGTTCTATTTCATATATAAATTATTTAAATGTTACAGAAAAATATTAAAATAGATGAAACATAACAGTAAATGTGAAAATGCTAAACAAAAGTCTAAATACAGGTGTTGATGTGGAGGCTTCACAAATCTATACTTCTTCTAAAGAGTGAGGGAGTTATGAAAACGAGATTTAATTTAGTATTTGATCATTCAAAAAAGAGAGAATGTATAGAGTGTGGTAAGCATCTCAGTATCATCGAAGGGTACCGACACCCAACATTGGGAAATGAGTACTTGTTGTGTTATGAATGTTATGTTAAAGTAAGGGTAAGTGTTGAACGTTGGGGAAGATTTGTTCTATGGAATTCATTCAATCCTGACTCACCAGACCCTACGTATATCAATAATTTTCCATTTCCAGAAGAAGATAAAACAATGAGGCATAAAAAGATAGAACGAAGGTAAATCTTAACTGCTTTTGATATCGTAATACTAAGGAATCCATATGAGGTTTTTGAGAGAGTTGATTGAATTTATTGATTATTTGAAATCATTCGATGGAATAAAATTATTTTATTAAGAGGGAAAAAGATCAGAGATATGAGAGGGAGTACCAATTTTTTCAGAAATGTTATCCTGACAGTTACAGTTCAGTAAGAAGGAAGTTTATTAAACAGATGCAGGGTTCAAAAAAATATGGTCCATGTCTCGATACTTGACGGGTACGTCGATGAACCAACCTGCCTTGGTGTTCCACCGTATATCAGTCCGTACCCTCGATATATCGCTGGCGCGGTCTGGGATTTCGATGCACATGCCACTGTTTCGTATGTCACGATCGACCAGATTCGAAACGACAGATCGTGGCTTGATACTCTTTCAAAATCTGATATGCTTGTTGTTATCGCAGGGATGTCTGTTCCCGGACGGTACCTCTCTGGTTTTCCAGTCAGTCCGTACGAACTCGTCTCTTTGCTGAGTAATCTTTCACAACCTGTGAAACTGCTCTGTGGTCCTGCGGCACGGTATGGGTTTGGGATGTCTGGTGGTAAAAGCGTAAAAGAAATCGGTGTCGTAGAAGATGTTTTTGATCTCATCGTTAATGGTGATGGTGAAATCGTTGTTACGGAGTTATTAAAAAACAATCTGAAAAAAGAAACCATCGATCCTTCTCTGTGCAGATCCAATCCGCACGTGATAAAGGATTTTGCTGTGAAAGGCGCAGCAGTTGTGAAGCAACACCCATTTTTTCCAGAGTATCTTATCACGGAAATTGAGACGTACCGCGGGTGTCCACGCAGTATCGTTGGTGGGTGTTCTTTTTGTAGCGAGCCAAGCAAAGGCCTTCCGAGTTTTCGAACCATTCATGATATTTGTGCAGAGGTTGCTGCGTTATACAAATCCGGTGTTCATCACATGAGAATTGGGAATCAACCCTGTATTTTCTCGTACATGGCAAAGGGTGCTGGGGAACTTGAGTTTCCCCAGCCGAATCCTAAGGCACTGGAACAGTTGTTTCAAGGAATTCGCTTCGCAGCACCAGATCTCAAAACTCTTCATATTGATAATGCAAACCCGGGTGTGATTGCACGGTTTCCAGATGAATGCCGACGGATTGCAAAAAGCATTGTAAAATATCATACTGCTGGTGATGTCGCGGCACTTGGAGTGGAAAGCGTTGATCCTGTGGTCATTAAAAAAAATAATCTGAAGGCTTCAGCCGAAGAGGTACTTGACGCAGTGAAACTGCTAAACGAGGTCGGGTCAACGAGAGGAACAAATGGACTCCCGGAGTTACTACCTGGTTTGAATTTTGTCTTTGGGCTTGACGGCGAAACAAAAAATACGTTTGCCCTTGATTATGAATTTCTGAAAAAAATCTATGACGATGGTCTTTTCTTAAGACGCATCAATCTACGTCAAGTTATTCCAATCCCTGGGACAAAAATGTTTGAGATCGGAGAGAAAAACGTAAGAAAACATAAATCAGAGTTTCAACACTTCAAACGAAAGGTTCGTGAAACCATTGAACGACCGATGCTGCAGCGACTCGTTCCGCAAGGAACACTGCTGATCAATGTATGTACTGAAGTATATGAAGGAAAGTTGACGTTCGCGCGACAACTGGGAAGCTATCCTTTACTTGTCGGTCTCCCTGGTGTGTTTCCGCTTCACATCTTTTATGACGTGAAAGTCGTGGAGTATGGATATCGATCTGTCACCGCGGTACCATATCCTTTGAATCTGAATACCGCCTCTCGGGAGACGTTAGAAGCAATTCCTGGTGTTGGAAAGAAAAGAGCGGTAAGGATTTTAGCGAAACGACCGTTCCATACCAAAGAAGAATTATTGAGAGCACTTGATGATCCGAAGATTGCTCAAAACATTGGAGAGTATGTTGAGTTGGAGTGATATATTAATGGAGAGCTACGATATCCGAAATGGATGACCATGAAAAAAAGTAACCTTGAATCGTTAGAAGAACAACTTGGGTATACGTTTACAAACGAGCAGCTATTAACAACAGCGCTTACGCATAAGACATACGCGTTTGAGGCACAGACGCCCCTGGAATATAATGAACGATTAGAATTCCTTGGAGATAGTATTCTGAATTTTATAATCGCTAAACAACTCTATCAAAGCAATGAATATTTTTCTGAGGGAGAGTTGACACGCAGACGTGCTATTGCTGTCAACAACAACGTACTTGCTGATGTTGCGATACGGCTAAATATCGGTTTGTTTTTGCTGTTAGGGAAAGGAGAACTCAAACAAGAAGGAGCAAAGAACCGTACGAACCTTGCGAATGCCTTGGAAGCATTGATTGGTGCGATATACCTGGATTCGGATTTAGATACGGTACAGAGCTTTATTTTTGAGAAAATCTACACCAAAAAGTTCCAGTTCTGAGTATTTTTTCTCCAGTTATTATTAATTAATTTTATTGTATAAAAAAATTTATATAATAGATTTTATTCCCTGTTTGAACTTAGAGTAGTTACATGGGGGAGAAAAACCTTTTTTCCCGAATATTCATTTTCATCACCTCCCCTTTCGCCCCCATTTCAACTACCCTACTCGTTATCACAATCATGATACATAAGAAAAAGAATAATAGGGGAAAAAACGCTTATCTATCCAGCGATGATCCGAACGACACAACCAACAATAAACACAAGTGATAGTGTCGTCAAATAAAACAATGTCTGATCCCAGTTCTCGGTTATTACGAGTTTCATCATCCCCTTTCTCCTACTACACCTTGCCGGAGAATATTTTTTAGACGCTTTTATAGTTTTCCATCAAATGTTCGGCAATTGTCGAACATCGGCGAAATAAAAAAATATTCTCAGGACATTTTTGTTTCATATTGTGTTTGGGTGATTGGATGCTTCTTAGTGAAAATTTGTAGAAAAAGTACAGCACAAAAAAGAATATACATGTTATGAAAAAATTTTCAAAAAAAACAAAAAAACTTATCCTCGTTATATTATATGTTGGCGGATTTAGCTTTTCTCCATATAATTCCAATCTTTGTACACATTGTTCCTTACCGTTTTTTGTAGGGGTTTTGCTGCCTTATCTTCAGATGAGAGAACATCAATAATAAGACCTTCGATATCTCGAAGGAGGATTTCACTTTCATCTTCGTTATAATCAGTGGTATAGATGGTCCCATTCCGATAGATGACCCCGTCTTCTGAATTATAGACCGGTTTTTTTTCTAATTGCAGTTCAGTATCACAGTCCTTGATGTCCTCGAGTTGCTTGAATTGGTACGCGTCCTCTGCCATGCCGATCATGGTTCGCAGCACTTGAATCTTTCTTGGTTCTTTCTCTGCTTTAATGGCATCTTGTAAGCCAGAAATAATGGCAGGGATCTCCTGCGGTTTGGTTTCACGGAGGATCTTTCCCCAGAACCAGTTATACACCTTGCTGCCTCTCGCATTAATATGTTCAGGTGGTTTATCTGGGTAAAGGATGATTCTGCCGTTGAGTGTCCGATGGGTTTTTCGCCATTCGGTTCTCTCAGAATCTAGTTCTTTTTTTCGGTTGTTCTGCTTTGTCATCTTCGTTATTATTATGCGTTTTAGGATATAAACATTATGGAACATCGTATTTACAACGAAGAAGAGAACGAAGGTATATCGGCAGCGCAATTAATTCTCCGATTGAATTCCTTTTTCATGCAATATAATCACTTTATATTCCCCCATCCGTTCTTTTTTCGCCTAGATCCTTTTATGAGATAGATTTAAATAGAGATTTATATAATTAAGTGTATGCGGGGATACATATAAAAAGAATCATCGTTTGGATTACCGTAAGTAACACAAAACGAAGGGGAAATAATATGAAGAGAATGGTACCAATATTAATAGTGGGAATAATGGTCCTCAGTGGACTTGGAGCTGCTGCTGTCTCAAACACCATACAAAAATCAATAGAAAAAACAGAAACGATTTCATTTTTATATCCAGAAATCCAAAACAAAGATGGATATGCGCTGGTTACGATAAATAATGCGAATGCATGGCTCTATAAGACCGACGCCCCAATGCTTCCTGCATCAGTCACTACATATATCTTTCCATTTGGAACGAAAATCAGAACCGTGGATGTGATGTTCTCAGAACCAGAAGAATACACCTTGGAAAAAAAGATAGTCTCAACACCAAAACCAGTTTCTTTTGTTACAGGGAAAAAAATAACCTTCAATCAAGAAGAACAAGGAATCGGATCGATATATCCTGAAACACTGTTTGATTATCATCTTGGCGCAGGCATTTCCGGTGAAGACCATGTTATTTTTTTAACCGTTCGATGCTATCCCGTCCAATACAAACCCGGAGAAAATAAAATCCTTTACCGTAACACTGCACATCTCTCAATAACCTATGACCTACCAACCACTGAAACATCGGCTATTGATGATTACAAATTAGTGATTATTGCCCCGAAAGACTTTTCCACAGCACTCCAACCATTGGTTAATCATAAAATGAGTAAGGGAGTCACCACGAAGCTTGTAACTCGTGATGATATCTGCGACAGTGTCTACTTCCCCGCTGAAGGACGAGATTGTGCAGAAGAAATGAAGTATTTCATCAAGAACGCGTTTGACCAATGGGGCACCAAATATGTACTTTTAGTCGGGGGAAGAAACGGTGGAATCATGGAAGAAAAATGGTGGGTCCCGGTGCGATACTCTCTCTTAAATGATGGTGGAGAAAGCTCGTATCTTACTGATCTGTATTTCGCTGACGTGTATGATAGCAATGGGAACTTCTCGAGCTGGGATTCGAACAATAATGGTATCTTTGCAGAATGGACTAATACGAAAAAAGACATCCTTGACATGTATCCTGAGGTCTACGTTGGTCGTCTGCCTTGCACGAGTGTCTCTCAGGTAAAAACAATGGTTGATAAAATCATCACCTATGAAACAACAACCGCGGGAAAAGAATGGTTCAAAAAAATGGTGGTTGTCGGTGGAGACTCCGCACCTGTAGAGGGAGACCCCTACTACGAAGGTGAAGAGGAAAACAAACTCGCATTAGAATACATGACCGGATTTGAAGGAGTCCGCCTCTGGACGTCCAATGGAAATTTCACTGGCCCTCAAGATGTTATAAATGGAATCAGCGCTGGTTGTGGATTCTTATTCTTCGATGGACACGGTAACCCTATGTCCTGGTCCACGCATCCCCCGAACAATGAGAGCGATTGGATCAACGGATTGCAGGTCAAACATATGTCGAAGCTGAAAAACGGTGAACAACTCCCAGTTACCGTATGCGGTGGGTGTCATAACGGACAGTTCAACACCAGCCTCTTCAACATTCCCAAAGGCATTATCCAAGAAGGATTCAAGTATTTCAAAAGGACATTCTTCCTGGGAGGATGGATACCAGAATGCTGGGCATGGAAACTCATGAGTGTAAAGAATGGTGGAAGTATTGCGACCATGGCATACGCCGGGCTTGACTGGTTTGCAATAGGAGACTATAACCAGGATTCAATCCCGGATTGCACCCAATTCTACTCCGGATATACGAATACGCAGTTCTTTAAAAATTATGGTGTGAATAAAATGACTATCCTTGGTCAAGCGCACTCACAGGCACTCATCGATTATCTTAATGCGTATCCACCGATGCAGGAGAAACTTGACTGTAAGACCGTACAAGAGTTTGTTCTCCTCGGTGATCCTAGTCTGCAAATTGGAGGATATTCGTAGATAGATGGGATATCGAATGTCAATGCAACAGATGATTCTTGAATAGATACGGTGGAATTCTACATCGACGATAAGAACGTCGGGATTGATACCGCTGCCCGTACAACTGGACATGACAGACCCTTGCGTTCTTCAGACACACCATAAAATCGATACCTATGACTCCTTTGAGAACAATGCCGAGAAACTATTCGAAGCATGGAAGTTCTTTTAATCATTTATTCTTGCACATTTTCATGAAATTTAATGGTAAAATATGCATTTAAAAAAAATATTGTTTTCAAAGAAATATAAAAACACAGGTTATTCCCACACGTACCATAAACCAAGAAGTCACCGTAACCACCGACAGAGTTATCTTCGAGCTAAGAAATCTCCAACTAACCGCAACCGCAAGATGCCTTGAAGCCGTACCCCCGATAGTGATAAAAACAGCAACAGGAAAAATCCTGTTGTTGTTATCACAGGGATTGCATAAATCTAATCCCTACATTTTTCGTTTTTTTTTTAATTTCGCCTTATTTCGTTTACAAAGATTTAAATATTATACAAAGGCTATATATATTAAAAAAATAGGGGATAGCATATGAAGAAAAGCCTTGCCATCGTAATCGTGGTAGTTTTAATAGTAAGTGGATGTGGAGCTGTTGCCTCTTCGTTTATAGACCCAAGGGTTGTAGAAAAAACAGATACACTCTCGTTTTCGTCGGTTCAACTTCTTGAGGAAAACGACTATACCAACATTGGTCTTTCTGAAGCAACCTCGTATCTGACAACGTCAGGTGGTTATGCATTACCGGTCATGACTCGTGTATATACGTTCCCGTTCCTGACCAAAATTACAGATGTTGTTGTCAGTTACTCAGAGATTCAAGAAAAAACCATCTCAAAACCATTAAAATTTGCCCCTCAACCGATCGCAGACAACACTGAGGGATCAAACCTAGTATCTCATCAATCGACATCCTTCAAAATCTACCCAGAAGACTCATATAGTTATCATATCGCTGCAGGACGAGACGGTGATAACCTAGTGACGTATCTTGCAGTTCATTTGTATCCTGTTCAATATCTTCCATCTGATAACACTCTCCGCTATGCCCAGAACGCAAAGATAAGTATTATGTATATGCTGCCAGACGCAAAATCAACAAAATCCACTGATCAATACGAACTGGTAATTATCGCCCCTGAGGCTTTCTCAGAAGCATTACAGCCACTTGTCAGCCATAAGATTAGCAAAGGGATGACAACAAAACTCGTAACCTTGGAGGATATTTATCAAAGCGTTTATTTCCTCGTAGAAGGACGAGATTGTGCAGAAGAAATGAAATATTTCATCAAGAACGCGTTTGACCAATGGGGCACCAAATATGTACTTTTAGTCGGGGGAAGAAACGGTGGAATCATGGAAGAAAAATGGTGGGTCCCGGTGCGATACTCTCTGTTAAATGATGACGGAGAAGGCTCGTATCTTACTGATCTGTATTTCGCTGACGTGTATGATAGCAATGGGAACTTCTCGAGCTGGGATTCGAACAATAATGGTATCTTTGCAGAATGGACTCATACGAAAAAAGACATCCTTGACATGTACCCTGAAGTCTACGTTGGTCGTCTGCCTTGCACGAGTGTCTCTCAGGTAAAAACAATGGTTGATAAAATCATCACCTATGAAACAACAACGTATGGTACTGAATGGTTTAAAAAATTTGTAGGCGTTGCTGGTGACACATACCCGAGTGCTTATGACCCCTATTACGAAGGTGAGCTGGCGACCAATGCATCGTTTCAGCAATTACAAAGCCTTGGCCTTGGGTTTGATGCCTCAATGTTATGGACCTCAAATGGTCGTTTTACAGGCCCTGACTCCGTGATTGCTGAGATTAGTGCTGGCTGCGGATTTGTGCATTTTTCTGGTCATGGGAATCCGGCGTCATGGTCCACCCATCCACCAAAAAATGAAAGCGCCTGGGTTAATGGATTAAAAGTCAAACATATGTCACAACTTGTAAATGGAAAAAAACAGCCTATCGTGATTGTCGGTGGCTGCCATAACGCGCAATTTAACACAAGCTTAATGAATATTATCAAAGGAGTCTTAGAGGACGGTTTAGGTTACTTCGAATGGAAGACCTCTTTGGGAGATTTTTGGCGCGTCGAATGGATTCCTCGTTGTTGGGCATGGGCTATGGCAAGTCAAACCAAAGGTGGTGCTATCGCGGTGATTGCAAATACCGGTCTTGGGTATGGGGAGCCTGGGGCGGATACGTTAACAGAAAGGGGTCGGCATCTCGAATGGTTATTCTTTAAGGCATATCACGATGGAATGAAGAACCTTGGGGAGACTCATGGGATAGATCTTATCTATTACATGAATGAGCATCCACCCATGGATGATCTTGTAGACTGTAAGATTGTCCAGCAATGGGCGCTCCTTGGTGATCCAAGTCTACTAATGGGAGGGTATCCCTCCTAATGCCTCTTTTTATCTTTTTTTTATATATTTTATAAAGAAATGTTTATATATTAACAGGGGAATCATCTCAGTAAGGAATATCTCATGCGAAAGGACCTCTTCGTTTTGCTCTCCATTACTGTGCTTCTTGTTTCATCGTGTGTCACAGTACCAGCACGAGATTCTGAACCAAAGATGACATCACTTTCTTCCGATGACACTACGTATCGTAGACATGATCAACCAAATTAACGTTTCTCTGTTATTTGCGTATCATGACGGATTAATGAAGTTCGGGCCTCGGTACACAGGGTCATTGAATTGTAGTCTTGCTGCGCAGTATATCTATGACGCGTTTCAGGATATAGGGCTCGACGCCGAGTTTCATGACTGGAAGTATGACGGGTTTATCAGTAGAGACGTTGTTGGAACCTTGTATGGAACCGATCCAAATAGCACGGCACAATACATTTTGTGTGCACATTTTGATACCGTTGCCGGCGCGCCTGGTGCAGATGATGACGGCTCAGGGACAGCGGCCGTGCTTGCGATCGCTTCTGTTCTCAGACAATATCATTTCAACCATACGATTCGGTTTATCACATTTTCTGGAGAAGAAGTCGGGACGTACGGGAGTTTCACCTACGCACGGGAGGCATCCTACCGAGGCGATAACATCGTAGCGGTGTTAAACATGGACATGATTGGATATGCGAGTACAACAGAAGGTGGACGAGTCCTCCGGTTTTTCCCACCACCACGATCACGCTGGATCGCTGACTATGCAACCACGATTGGTGAGAAATATAACGAAATCATTGACATGAAAATTGATACACTACCAAGTTACCGCGGTGCTGATAATCAAGCCTTTGTCGATTACGGGTTTGACGGCGTCTGGATTGCACATCAAGATGGCTACCCTTGGGGGCATTCACCCAATGATACTGCGGACCATCTTAATTGGTCGTACTACGTGAAAGCAACAAAACTGATGCTTGCGATCACTGCTGAAATAGCGCAAAAACCAATCGATGTTCAAGTTGTTCTCAATCGACCATATGAAGGATACACATATTTCTTTAAACATCCTCTGCTCGAGAGTTCTTTTGGGAAAAAATGGTTTGGTGGGCTACGGGGATTAACGATTATTCTTGGGGGGAAAACGGTTGCGAGCGCTGAGGTTTTCACCAAGGAACCTATCCAATACGTGGTCTTCTGTATTGATGGATATTTTATGTTTTGGGATTCGCAGCCTCCTTATGAGTGGACGATCCAGGGGTGGTTTTATCCCATCAATGGAAAGCATGTCCTTGAGGTGTATGCCTATACGACATCAGGAAAAATAGCATCCGACGAAATGGATATATTTATTCTATCGCTTGCAACATCATAGAAAGGATAATCTAAAGAAAATATTTATAGGGGAATAACATATAAAAGTATGATGAGACGTCAGCGAATAGTGCACGTTATTGGAATTTTAATTCTGTTATTTCCCATAGGAATGTACAGTGCTTCTGGTGCACAAGTCGTTTTGATCACTGGGTTTGAGCCTTTTGGTAATTATACAGTGAATCCATCCCAACTAATTGCTGAGACGCTCAACGGATCCACGCTCAACGATGCAGAAATCATTGGAGTGGTGCTGCCAGTTGATTTTAACGAATCGGTGGAAACAACAACGGATGCAATCCAACAGTATCAACCTGATCTGGTGATATGTCTTGGACTCAATGCACGTTCTCAGGCGGTTAGAGTAGAAAAAATCGGAGTCAATCTGAAAAGATATCCAAAAGATGATGGGACGTGGTCGTTCCCACGGAGAATTGACATCTCTGGTCCATTCCTTCGTTTCTCACCATTCCATACTGCTAACATTGTACGAAAAATAAGAGAAGCAAATATTTCTGTTCAGCAAAGCTACTTTGCTGGAACCTACATCTGCAATACGCTGTTCTATCAGTTGCTAGGGTATGTGAGTGAACAGAATAGTTCAAGAAAAGTAGGATTTATTCACGTACCACTACTGGATTCTCAAGATCCCCTCGGTATGCCATTGCAGACCATGATAGACGCAGTAAAAATTGCAATACAGACAGGTCTGGAAGAAGAGAGCGTCTCAGCCGAGTATAATTCTCATGAACAATCTTTATAAAGAAATATGCACTCACAACATACATGCGAGAGATTACAAAAGCACAACTCACCATTGGATTACTAGCCTATTTTGCGACTATCTGGGAATTCCTCTTTCGGCTTACTGATACGAAAAACTTTCTCTTTACCGTTGGAATCATCGTTCTCCAACTTATCCTTCTACTAGTCCTTGCGTATATCATTATCGCTTTGCTGGAATGGGTCAAGGTTTTCGACCTGAAAACAAATGCGATCCTTACCCTACTAATCTTGGTAACGTTCCGTCTCCTCTCCACTGCCGGAATCGCATAAAAACAGTCCACCAAACCTTTATTCTTTCTTTTTCCGTTCGGTGATATCCTTTATAATATGTACGGAACCAGTAATTTCTCCATTATCGGTAAAAATCGGTGACGCAGAAATTTCAAGGTATTTACCGAGGTGCGGCTCATAGAATTCAACAGTCGCAGGTTTTTTTGTTTGTTGTACTTGCGTACAGGGGCAGGAAGAATGTGAACCGTTCATGTTATGCAGGAGTTGGTGGCATTTTTTCCCAATACATTCTTCAGGCATCATATGCAGAAAGTCGGCAAACGATCGATTCGCTCGAAGTATAGAAAATTCATTATCCTGAATGAACACCATGTCGGTGATTGCGTTGAAAGTTGTTTCCCATTCTTGGATTGCGCGTTTCATTTTTTCTTCGGTTTGTTTCCGGTCTGTGAAATCTTCAATAATGAGGGTGACGCCGGGTTCCCCGTCATCAAAGGTCGTTGGAATGTGTTTGATTCTCAGGTACCATTCCCCGTTATCGTTTCCATAATGTTTTTCGATGGTGAGTTCTTTTCCATCGAGTGCACGTTTTGCGTTTTGTGCCAGCTCAGGGATTTGAAAGAGAGAAAGGGAGAAGCCTTCGATATGTTGACCGATGATGTTTTCCCGGGGTATACTTAAGAATCTCAGCAGGTTTTCATTCACCTGTAAGAATTTCAATTCTCGATCTAGCAGCACGATATAATCGTGGGTGAAATTCAGCAGTGCGGACAGGGGGATTCGGGAAGAGGGAAAGAAGACTTTTGCTGGACCAAACGTGACCATTTCTGCATGACCAGAAATAAGCAGGATGTCCAGGTATTTTGCAACAGAGTTTCTATTGATATGTATTTCTCGGGCGATATCAGTGACTGTCATTCCTTTCGGGTTATTTTTTAGAATGGTTTTTATCTGTGCCAGTTCCTCTTGGTAGCTCTCCACGACAGTTTATCGGCTCGTACCTATTTATGCATTTCGTTATCGCCAGTCAGTTATGCCATGCAAAGACAGAAAAGTTTATATATTGTATGTAGGATGTGGATATTGCCAGGCAGAAATGCATGGCAAAGTGGTGAAGGGATTAAAAAAATATGAAAACTCCTCTAACACAACCGCTGCAATACTTGCCCATCCAAGTATCCGCCTGGGGGAGCGCACACTCTTCAAACAAAAGATCCAGCAGCACCTTTTCTCCTCATCTCTTCCCACATCCCATCCTTCTGAATAAACAGAGAATTAAAAAGTCCTTCCTAATATCATGAGGTACCTCTTCATCCCAAAGCATCCCATCTCTCCTTTTCTAGGAGGTACCTCTTCCCATCCCATCACACCTGTTGGTTTTTGCCCGTTTTGACATTCGGACGAAGAAATTTTATATAGTAAAATTGCTAATGGTAAAATCATATGAACGAACAAGGATATTATCAAAAAAATATTATGATCGTCGACGACGACCATGATATCGTCTATAGTCTCCGAGAGTTGTTTGAAAGTCACGGATTTCAGGTCACTACCGCTGTATAACGGAAGAAATTGCCTCCTTGAACTCGAAAAAGGCTTCCAGGGAATCATCATCTTAGACCTTATGATGCCGGTGATGGACGGAGTAGAAACTATAAAGAAAATGACTATCGATGGATTCACCGACCAAAACATCATCATCGTGCTTACCGCAAAACGTATTCAAGGAGAAGAGTTCAACGAAATCTACCCGTATATCAACGATTATATCACCAAACCATTTGATATCAATACACTGCTAGAGACAGTCAAAAAAATCGCACAACGACCGCCTTCAAAGAAAAGACTCTAAAAACCACTTTTTTAATTTCTATTAGCAAAACTATATAATATTAATAGCTCCTATTAGATACGTAGAAATCATGAAGAAATCATCGGCATGTACCCTGCAAACATCAATCGTTCTTTTCATCGTTGTTTTACTGAGCACCTCGGCATCTTCAATCTCGTTTTCACAAAAAAACGATTCAACAACATCATCCTTTACGAACCAAAAACTAAATACCATGGATGCAGAAAAAATCAATGATATTCTTTCAATGATCGATGAAACTCTCGTGTTGGAATTCCTTGAGACCATCGTTGGATTTGGGCCACGCGTGACTGGAACCTACGGCTGTGAAAAAGCGGCCCAATATATCCATCAAGAATTCCAAGATATGGGATTGATAGCACGATACCAAAATTGGAGATCTTGGGGGAACAAATATCATCACCACATCTATAATAGCCAAAACATCGAAGGAACATTACCGGGAACAAATACCACTGATAATTCAGCTATAATCTTTAATGCTCACTATGATTCAGTTGCAAAAGGACCAGGGGCAAACGATGATGGATCAGGCACCGTAGCTGTGCTTGCCGCCGCCTATGCACTAAGCCATTTTGATTTTAAACGTACCGTTAAATTTGTAACTTTTTCAGGTGAAGAAATCGGACTTGATGGCAGTCGCGCCTACACAAAAGAAGCGTACGAGCAGAATAACAGCATTCTTGTTGAAATCAACGCGGATATGATCGGACATGATGAAGGTAGTCGAAAGATGACCGTCACCGCAACCGAGGATGCTGGCTGGATCGCTGATATCTTCCAGACAATCAACAATGATTACACGATTGGGCTCACCGTAAATCGCGGTGCTATCAACAGAGTTAGACACAAAATGTCCGGGAGTGATTACGCACCGTTTCTCGCATATGGCTGGGAATCTATCTGCTGCTGGGAAGGAGACCATGACCCAAATTTCCATTCGGCAAGAGATAACCTCAGCAACGTGAACCTCAGCTACCTGGTCAACACCACCCGAATAATCGCAGGAACACTCGCCTATCTTGCTGATCTTTCTGAAACCCCCCCACAAGTACGTATTACCTCACCACGCGTCGGATTTCTCTATAACGATGGAATGAGAAAGCGAGAGATCGATGAGTTCAAGACGACCGTCATCGATCACATCTGGATCTGGGCAGAAGTTGAACATGCAACTGTCCCAATTCAACGTGCTGAGTTTTACTACGACGGAAAACTTGTCTTGACCGACACCGAGGCGCCATTTACATGGCAGTTCAACAAATTCTCACTAGGAAAACACCAGATTACTGTTATCGTCTACGATCAACTTGGTAGAAATTCAACGGATTGGAGAGAGATACGTTTTATCAATATTTTTAAAAAGATAAGATAATCGAATAATGTAAAATCAATGTCTTTCAATCTCTGATTTTTTCCCCAAAATTCAATCCTATTCTTTTTTAACGTTGAAGTAGATAATGTTATGCTTGTTATGGAACGAGGACTCGCATCATTTGACATCTACGTCATTGTCTCAGAACTTCAAGACCTGATTGGATGTTATGTAGAAAAAATCTATCAACTCACTCGTGACGAGATCTTGCTGAGAGTTCAACAGAAAACAGCGAATCAAAAAGAATCAATTTTCATAAGAAACGGAGAACTTCTTTGCCTTACCAAGAAACCGTTTGAAGCCCCCGAGAAACCATCGCTGTTTGCGATGACGCTGCGGAAATATCTGCTCAATGGCAAGATCAGTGAGATTACACAGCATGAATTCGATCGTATCATAAAGATTAAAATCGGAAGAAAAGAAGGGGACTACACGCTAGTGTGCGAGTTGTTTTCCAAGGGGAATGTTATTCTTCTTAATCCCGAAGGGAGAATCATTCGCCCGCTTATCAAGCAGGAATGGGCTTCCCGTTTGATTAAAAGTGGGGAGATGTATCTGCCGCCGCCCTCTCAGACAGACCCGTTTCGTTTAACTGAACAAGATTTTCAAGAGTTACTTAGGAAGAGTTCAAAGGACCTTGTTCGAACGCTTGCAACCGCGGTGAATCTGAGCGGGATGTATGCGGAGGAGATCTGTGTCCGTGCTGGTCTTGATAAAAATATAAAAGTATCAGATGTAAATGAGATGTCTATTAAAAAAATATATGATGAACTGCAGAAGTTCTTAACAGTGTTTCAAGAAAGAAAAGTTCAACCGGTGCTTGTGAAGAAGGATGGCACCATCATTGATATCCTGCCTGTACCTTTTCTGAGTTATACCGGCATGGAATTTGAGCCAACTGTGAGTTTCTCTAAAGGTCTTGAACCGTTTATTAATGTTCGAAAAGTTATAAAACCGCAGGAAGCAAAACATCGGAAGAACATCGAGAAGCTACAGCGACAGCAAGTACAACAGCAGGAATTAATTGAGGGATTCAAGAAAAGTATTGCACAGAAGAAACTCGAAGCAGACCTTGTTTATTTGAATTATCAAACATGCGAGAAAGTTCTACAAGAAATTACGGTGCTACTGAAACAAAAAGAAAAAGAGGATGGAATCAGCAAAATCCGCCAGAACCCTTTCGTGAAAATGTTTGATCCGACCGCCAACGAACTGGTTGTATTTCTTACTGATGGGAAAGGAAACAGCGTTGAAGTCGCACTGGATTTCCGTAAAAGCGTTTCTGAAAACGCAGCGCAGATGTACAGGGAGGGTAAAAAACTTCAGGAGAAATTGAAGGGGGCAGAAGAAGCGGTCGTTCAAACAAAACATAAACTGGAGACACTGAAGGAAACAGATGTTGTCGAGGAGAAAAAAGAAGTCAAACATGAGAAACAATGGTGGTTTGAACGGTTCCGTTGGTTTATCTCAACTGAGGGGAACCTGGTGGTTGCGGGAAGAGATGCTTCAAGTAACGATCTCGTAGTGAAGAAATATCTTTCAGATGGTGACCGGTATGCGCATGCTGATATCCATGGCGCGCCCAGCTGTGTCATTAAAGGTAGAGGGGTGAACGATGAGAAGCTCCCAATTTCTGAGAAAACACTTGAGGAGGCATGTCTGTTTGCTACCTCGTATTCGCGAGCGTGGAACCAGTTTGGTGAGGCATCGGCATATTGGGTGCTACCGGAACAGGTGAGTAAGACGCCAGAGAGCGGGGAGTATATACCAAAAGGTGCGTTTATAATTCGGGGAAAGCGTAATTACTATCGGTGTAAACTAGAGGTTGCTGTCGGTCTTGTTCCTGTTGGAGACGTGGAAAAGCTCATGGGTGGCCCTGTCGTATCGGTTGCGACACGAGCAAAACAATACGCTATTCTTACCCCTGGTGTGACGAAGAAAAGCGTTATTGCACAGAAACTCGCGAAAGTCTTTGACGTCCCAACCGATGCGGTAGAAAAAGTGCTTCCACCAGGGGAGCTTGCCGTGGTGAAAACCGTGGGATTTGAACTACATTAGGTGAATGATTGTGAAGATTATATTTAAAGACCCGAAGAGTGGCGAAATCAAACTGGTGCCTGAGAACCTTGATGATATCTGGCATTTATATAACATCATACAGGAAGGGGATCTTGTTCGTGCAGTAACGTTTCGGACCTCCGAGGATGAAAAAGCAGATAAGCTTCGGGCTAAGAAAGCTGAGAAGAAAAAAATGAAACTCGGGATCCGGGTTGAAAAAGTCACGTTTCATGAGTTCTCAAACAGGCTTCGCGTGCAAGGCATAATTGAGGAAGGCCCACAGGACCTTGGATCATATCACACGTTTAATGTTGACGCGGAGGAGATGCAACCTCTTTCGATTATAAAAGAACAATGGCAAGGTCATCAGCTCCAGCGGATTGATGAGGCGGTGCTGCAGCGAACGCAGCCGATGCTGGTATTTGTGTGCCTTGATGATGATGCTGCAACAGTAGCTATGTTGTTTCAGAGCGGGGTACAACTTGTCGCCGAGATTGACGCGCATCGATCCGGGAAGATGTATGAAAGTAAAGAGACGACGCCGGAGTATTACGGTGAAATTCTCTCCGTAATAAAAACCGTAAAAAAACCTGATTCCCCGCTTGTCGTCATTGGTCCTGGGTTTACACGAGAGCATTTGATGAGAGCGGGAAAGGAAAAAGAACCTGCACTGTTCGAGAACTGTCTTACGCATGCGACCGCGAACGCTGGCATGAATGGTGTCCATGAAGCACTCAAGGTCGGGATTGTTGAACAAATCACGAAAGAAAACCGGGTGTCAAAAGAGACACAGGCAATTGAAAAGCTCTTAGAGGAGATCAAAAAAGACGGACGGGTCACCTACGGGACGAACGAAGTGGAAGATGCATTGTCACGTGGTGCTGCAGAAAAACTGCTTATTTCGGATGTGATGGTACGAAGTAAAAACGGGGAACACTTGTTAGAACTCGCGAGAAAAACACATAGCGACTTTATTATCATTAACACCATGCATGAAGCCGGAAAAAAATTTGAAGGAATCGGAGGAGTCGCAGCACTGCTCCGTTTCAAATATTAATATCTATTAGACGTATCTGCCGCAGCCGGTGTTAATAATCATTGATATGTACGGTGGTTTTTCTTGCTCAACCCAGGGGTCGTCTGGTGGTAGGTTGGAGTCTCCTCCAGTGTTTTTGGTTGTATCCTCTTTTAGGGCACCGTCGTAGTACTGATAGGTGATTTTTAACTCAAAGTCATTTCCTTTATCACGCATTTTTTTCAAGATACGGAGTTCACCGATTTGCACACTGACATTAATTGATATGTCTTTGTCGGTCCAGGAGTCATCGTAATATGGTTTTTCTTTGAGTATTGTTTGTGCATCTTTCTCATCGTCTGCTTTAATTGATGATACAGGGGGGATAATACCTGTTGACGACAGTGTGAGTGATAGTCCCTTCTCCCGTGATTGGTGCACTTGTATTTGTTTCTGAAAAAGTAACGGCCATCTGGCGTGGTTACTTCTAAGGTTAAGCTGTCTAATCCCATTCGTTTCATGAATGTCATACGATCATCGGTCCAGCTGAGATTAAACGTGATACTCTTCACGTTTCCTTCTGGTATCATGTACAGTTGCTTGATACTGAGATTTCTTTCCTGCAAAATCAGAAATTGTATTCAGAGTACCGTTTCGTTGTGTCCAGTTGACATCATAAGGTTTTTTCACTCGTTATATGTTGAAGGAGGGATATTTGAGGTCTTTGGTGATTGGTACATCGCAATGGCACCACCTGCAATAGCAAGGATTATTACCGCGACAATGACGATGATTTTATCGTTCTTTTTTAAGGATATCATAGAGTCACCTGTACAATTATTCTTAGTTTATTGTTATTATACTATAATGATAAATATGTTTCCACCTTTATTAAATTTTTCCTCAATTTATATATTTCAAGGGGTTTTAATTCAACAGAAGGGAAAAAAGAGACAAATTACGCCAATTTAAGGGGGATGGTGGTTCCGCATCTGGTGCATTTTTCTTTTGTCAGACCTCTTATCTGGGCGGAGAACCCGTACCGCTCAATCAGAAGGTTTTTACAGGAGGAACAGTAGGTATTGTCGTAGTCGCCATGCGCAATATTCCCGAGATACACGAACTGAAGGCCGGCGTCTTTAGCTATTTTGTAACTGGAAAGGAGTGTGCTGGTGGGGGTTGCCTGGATGTGTGTCATCTTGTAATCCGGGTGGAACCGGGAGAAATGCACCGGTGTATCTGTTGAGAGTTTTTCTCCAATCCATTGGCAAAACTCTGTGATTTCATGAGCATCATCATTTAAACCAGGGATCACCAGGTAGGTTAATTCAAGGTGTATCCCGAGTTTTTTCGCACGTTCGCAGGTCTGAAGGACTGGTGCTAATCTGGCTTTACACACCGTTCTATAAAACTCGTCATGAAATGCCTTCACGTCAATATTCATAGCATCGAGATACGGGGCTATCTCTTCTAGTGGTTCTTGCTCGATATAACCATTGGTGACATAGACCGTATACAATCCAGCGTTCTTCACTAATTTCGCGGTATCCAACGTGTACTCATGCCAGATGGCTGGCTCGTTATACGTCCAGGCGACGCCCTTACAGCCATGATCCTTTGCAATCTCACTGACTTTTTCCGCAGGAATGTCCTGCAGTGACAACTCCTCAGGACGTGCCATGGCAATATGATAGTTCTGACAATGGTCACATCTAAAGGTACACCCCACAGAGCCTAAGGAAAGAACCAGAGAACCTGGATAAAAATGGTACAATGGTTTTTTCTCAATCGGATCATCAGCAACAGAAGAACATGCTCCATAAATAAGGGTGAATAGTTTTCCGTGTTCGTTTTTCCGAACACCACAAATACCGCGCTTTTCAGGAGCGATAATGCAATGATGCGGACAGAGTACACACTGCACCATATCATTCTTGGTTGGTTTCCAAAACGTTGCCTCTTTTTTCATTTTAGGGTTTTCAATGATTGAGGCTTTATTAATGTTCTTACAGTATGAGTTCCCCTCTGTTCCGAAGGATGCCACGGTGCGGATATTCATCGTTGATCTGCGGTTGCATGGATTTGAAATCCTGGTATTTCTCATTGGTGCGAAGCATATTGCGAGCATAAAAGAATGCTTCTTCGACAGATACTTTCCCATCTTGGAACATCTTCAATTTTCGTGGTACGCCTCGATTAAATAATCCTGGTCTGTAGCCATCTGCGTTCCCTGTGGAGAGCCCCTCAAACCATAACAGAGAGAATATTGGTCCCTGGGTGGTACTTGCATACCCGGTGCGGAACTTACTGGTACTTGAGATAACGATTCGCCCATTATCGGGAATTCCTGATCGGAAGAACAACGAAGTACGGAGGTTGAAGATGGTGCGATCTGCAAACCCGCCTGCGTAACACGCATCAATCAGGATGACGACTTTCTCGGATTCCAATGGAGCAAGGATGTCTCCGAGTTCTTTATCGGTCACGGTGTCATCCCAGAGGAATATCTCACTGCTTTGAAGGATTTTTCCTCCAGTAAGTGGTTGATTTAAATTCCCCGCGCCATGGTTGAAAATCCAGAGAAATACTTCACTATCAATGTATTTATTTGATTCATTTATGAGATGTTGTAAGGAGGTAAGGACGTTTACTTTTGTCGCACTTCCATACATGATGTCGTACTCATGGGACCGCTCCTGCAGTGTTTTTTGTTTCGTGCCATACCCATTGTCACTGCGAATCCAGCCGTCATCAAAAAGAATCATGATATTTGATGTTGGATACTGATTGCGTTCAATAAGATACGCTGCCATGTCCTCCGCAAGATACAGACCACCGTTCCCGAGTTTCGTGTCATTTTCTTCAGGGAAGTTTGCAGCTGCGATAAAAATCGCCCATTTGTGAGAACCAGAGTCAATCGATGTTGGGTTATTAACAGTAAGAGTGATTGATTTTATCTCGGAGTAATCTTTGCCATCGTAGGAGCGTGTGCTGATCGTATACATACCGTTTTGGGAGGTATACGTGGTCCAGTCGTAACTCCAGAGTTCTGTCCCCGTTGCAGTAGCCCAATCATCCTCACCGATTTTTACTTCGACGCTGCTGATATTATCCTCTTTATCGGGATCGCTTGCAGTACCACTGATCATCACTAATCGTGCAATCGTTGCCCCGTTGGATGGATAGGTGATGGTAACGGTCGGTTTCCCGTTTAACAGACGAAGATTAAAATTTTCGCCAAAAAACCCTGAGAAAACACCCACAAGTAATGTAATAACAACAATGACGGCGAGAGCGACAATCCACTTGTATTTCATTTTTCTCAGTATAGTATGTTTCTCTGTACTCCTTTAAAACCTTTGTTGAACAATTCTTACCTGATTTCTTCTCTTAAAAATTATGCTTTTTGAAATGCTCATATCCTTTGTTTTCCAAAATCCGCTTGTTCCTATTATCAACCAGAACAATATCCTTTTTCTTTGTAACTATCCCAATCGCAGTCAGATCAACACCATGTTTCCTTAATCTTTTTTGTGCTTTTTCAATCGCTTCTGCGGACATCGTTACCAGGAGCTCATAATCCCCACCGAAATGCAATGCGAGAGAGTACGGATTAAAACCATGATTTTTATCTAAAAGCTCGCACAATTCTGAGGCAAGCGGGAGCGCACTCTTCTTGATTTCAAACCCGACGTTATTGAACTCCTGAAGCTGGTACAACGAAGCGGAGAGTCCATCAGACAAATCCATGGACGATGTCACCAAACGTTGCTGCGCGAGCAATCGTCCTTCCTTCAGTTTTGGAACAGGTTCTAAAAACGCTTTAGAAAGTTTTTTTTCAGAACTACGACGTTTCAACGCATAATATCCGGCACCAGCTTTTCCCAATGTTCCTGTCACCGCGACGACATCACCAGGATGCGCACCGGTCCGTGACATAAACTCGTCTTTTTTAACCATACCAAACGCAGTTCCACATAACGTAATCTCCTGCGTCTCCTTCGTGTCTCCCCCGACGATTGTTGTCCCAAACGCTACTGCACATGCATCTGCTCCTTTGGTAAGTTCTTTGAGAAACATCTCCGTTGTTTTTTTCGGGAGCCCAAATGAACAGACAAGACCAAGCGGGGTTCCACCCTTTGCTGCAATATCAGAAAGGTTCATGGCGACAAGGAACCACCCCATCTGATACGGCGTCATCTGCATAGGAATATGAGTCCGTTGAAACATCATATCGGTGGTGACCAGCAAATACTCTTTTCCCAAGTCAATCGCAGCGCAGTCATCGCCAATTCCCCTGCTGTTTGTTCCTTTGGTAAGAATCTCTGCGATACGCTGAATCGCTGCCCGTTCCCCGAGATCAGCCAATCTCTTCACAACCATGACAACCCAACCAGCATAAAAAAGTTTATCACAACCATGTGGTTTCGCAATACAGGGCGATTATTCTTGAAGAAAATGACCTACAAAGACTCCGGTGTCGATATTGATGAAAAGGAAGAAGCAATCAAACAACTCCTCTCCAGCATTTCCACAAAACGAAAAGGAACCATTGGGAAACCAATGGGTGGACACTATGCAGGACTTATTGAGTTTGGCGACTACGCGCTTGTTCTCTGTACCGATGGTGTCGGAACTAAGGTCAAGATAGCTGAAGCCTTGAAGAAATGGGATACGGTCGGGATTGACTGCATCGCAATGAATGTCAACGACGCGTTATGTGTCGGAGCAGAGCCCTTAGCGTTTGTCGATTATCTGGCTATGGACGATCCAGACCCAAAAATCACCAAAGAAATTGGGAAAGGTCTAGAGAAAGGCGCGGAACAATCCAATATTTCTATTGTCGGTGGAGAGACCGCGGACCTCCCTGAACTGATTAAAGGGTTTGACCTTGCGGGAACCTGCCTTGCGTATGTGAAAAAAAAACGAATCATCCTTGGCGATAAAATTCACCCTGGCGACATCATCATCGGACTGAGCAGCAGCGGGATTCACTCCAATGGGTACACACTTGCTAGGAAAGTCGTTGAAGAAGGTGGATTTTCGTATACTGACAAGTTTCCAGATGGGCTGTATCCCAGGAAAACCATTGGTGAAGTCATGCTGACACCAACCAGGATATACGTCAAAGAAATTATCGAGTTATTCAAGAAAATCGACGTCCATGGGCTTGCCCATATCACGGGGAGCGGACTATGGAACATTCCTCGATTAAAAGAAAATGTGAAGTATGTGATTGAAGACCCTTTAGAACCACAACCGATTTTTGCATTCCTGCAAAAATATGGGAACATTGATGACCAGGAGATGTACCAGATCTTTAACATGGGCATGGGATTTATAGTAATAGTCGCACAAGAAGATGCAGATAAGACAATGAGAATTCTCAAGAAATATTCTGATGCCACCATAAAACTCGTTGGCATTGTCAAGAAAGGGACCGGTGTGGAAGTCCCACGCCTAGGGTTATCCTATCGTTAAACCATTCCCTGTTGTGTCCTATGAAAATTGGAACTGTTGAGATACAGAATCGTTTCGTTCTTGCACCACTCGCTGGCATTAGCTGTACTGCGTTTCGAATGTTGTGCAAAGAAAACGGCGCTGGGTTGATGTACACACAAATGATCGATTCAGACATCATCAGCGAAAAAACATCAGAAGAAGTGAAACAGTTCCTGAACATCCAAGACACCGAACGACCAGTCACCGTTCAACTCATTGGGAGCGAAAAAAACATTCTTGTCAAAGCGGTTCACGCAGTTGAAGAGTTCGCTGATATCATTGACTTGAATGTCGGCTGCATCGAAGAAGATTACCTGGTGAAGAGATGTGGTGCAGCACTTTTAAAAGACCTCCCAAAACTAGAGAGTATTCTCAGAGCAATGATTGAGGCAACCGATAAACCAGTGACCGCGAAGATTCGCATTGGTTGGGACAACCAGAACATCAACGGTGTAAAAGTCTCACAGTTAATAGAAAATTCTGGAGCACAATCAGTCTGTATCCATGGTAGAACCGCAGATCAGCAGTACGCAGGCAAAGTCAACTGGACCATCATGAAACAGGTCAAAGAAAAAGTCCATATCCCGGTCATCGCAAACGGTGATGTCACCAGCTACACCGACGGACTTACTCTCTTACAAAAAACCGGTTGTGACCTGGTCATGATCGGAAGAGAAGCACAACACTGCCCCTGGATATTCAACCAAGAAACAGTAGACATCAAAAAACAGATCCTCCGGTTCATTGAATTATACGAACAGTATGAACAACGACAATCTGCCGTTGAGGTTGCAGATCATGTGTTTTGGATGCTGCGGGATTTTAAAACATCGGAAAACACAAAAAAGGTTCATTTAATTGGAACAATCTCGCGGATCAAACGATACGTGAACCGTTTACAACAAGATGAATAAAATATAGCAAACAACGATGATGAGTTGATGGAGCAGATAGATGATCAGCGAGTGTCTTCCTAAAAAACATACTCCTCGACTGATAATGAACTGTGAATGATCTATTAAAGAAAATTTTCTTTTATTGTTTTGATACAAACTATTCCCTAGAAAAACCCCGATTAACACAACACCAAACCAGGGAAGCAAGGGAAAATAATCGAGGGTGTAAAAATGCGAAGGAACAAAACCCAGCCACAGCAACCAAGGGAAATCAACGACAATTGTAATTCGGAGAAAAGCACCAAGAATGATACAAAGAACTCCAAGAATGAGTGGCAGGTTTCGAAACCGAATCAACGGGTACGCCAAGAGAATTGAAAGACCAATGCAGTGCAGGACGCCAAACATGATGAATCCATTGTGAGGATACACCCAGGTAACAAGCGTGATGATTAGACCTAACCCAAAGACACCGGCTCCTCGTTTAAGAAATTTTAACCGTAATTGTCGTTTTGACAATTTTTGTTGTGCGCGAGAATAACTTACTGTTAGAGAAATACCGACCAGCAGCAGAAACGTGGTGCTAATGGGATACAAAAACAGCAGGACGGGGGGCGAATCCAAATTCGTCGTATATAAGCCGAAATAGTTCAGATCAAAAACAAGATGATACACAATCATCAAGAAGATTGCGATGCCACGGAGAAAGTCTATTTCCCAAAATCGCTCTGACGGATTTTTTTTCACAGAACCATGGGAAAAGAAATATCTATATAAATTTGGTGAAAAAAAAGAAAGTAGCGGGGAATGGATTTGAACCATTGGTCTACGGGTTATGGGCCCGTCGGGATTTCCTGACTACCCCACCCTTATAGGCACCACCCCAAAAAGAGATGGCAGCTCGCTATGGAGGGCAGTCTCCACCGCCTTATGCTGTGTCTTTCGGGAATACCGTTGCTTATACTTAAACCTAGTACATTCACTGACCATATCCTCCAGATGGAGCACAAAGTTTTAATACCTTGACAGAGCAATATAATAAGAGGAGAGATGATGGAAACAAAATTTGTAACACGCTTGATAAAACGCCATTCACAATTTCCCACCGTGTGTATTTACTGCAATAAACAAATTCTTCCCAACAGCCTTCATTATGTCGAAGAAGGAGTGACCGAACATATCCATTCATTGATTGCACGGAAATATTGCGAAGAATGCTACAGAAAACATGGGGAACAATTTTTACTGCATGAAACCACAAAGTAACCCCTTGCGATAGCGTCGTATCGTTACAAACATTTTTTATGAGAGATGAGATTAGCGGTGGGTAGAACTGCAGGGGTACCCGAGCATGGTCTAAGGGGTAGGGCTTAGGACCCTATGACGTAGGTCTCCGCGAGTTCAAATCTCGTCCCCTGCACTAACCATCAGTCAATCTGTCGTGCAAATCCTCTATGAATAATTTTTCTATGATTACTGCAACGATTGTAATTAATGTATGCATTATCCCTTAAGGAATTACTTCAATTAAAATAGATGGCTATCGATGAGTGCTTAAGGATGAATTATCTTTAATAATCCTTCTATATCACAACTTATCACCATCAGATAGAGTGTGTTTTCTCTCATACTCCGCCTCAAACCATATTCTGCTGCTGAAAAATCGAAGTACACAGTTTTTCTAACAAAATCATTTCTTATTTCCCAAATTCTTATAAAAGTAAAAATCTGACTTTAATATATATCCATAAAGTACACGTGATTATTCATATAAAGCTTTATTTTATACCCTGGATTACTATAGGATACTTCATCCTGATATAATTGCTTTCCCAGATGTGACATTGAGTCTGTTGTGTGTTCACCATTCTTTCTCATGATCAATTATTGTCCCCTGCACTCATTATTATGAAAAGAAGGAAGAACCAATGAAAATCATCGCGTTCACCGGCATGCCTGCTTCAGGAAAATCAGAGGCGGTCCAACTTGCAAAAGACAAAGGAATCCCAGTCATCCGCATGGGTGATATGGTCTGGGAGGAAACCAAACGACAAGGAAAACCACTCGATGACAAAAACGTCGGAGAAATCGCCCACAGCATGCGTGAGAAACATGGCATGGATATCTGGGCGAAACGAACCGTAGAAAAGATTCGCTCCTTGAAACAATCACCTCTTCTTGTTATCGATGGCGTACGAAACGTGGAGGAAATCGAATATTTTAAAAAAGAACTTGGCATGGATTTCCTGATAATCGCGATTGACGCACCAGATGAGTTACGAAGAAAAAGAGCGATTTCTCGAGGAAGAACCGATGACAGCAAGAATCTCAAAGATTTAGAAGAACGGGATAAACGAGAGATTCGGTGGGGCCTGCAAAAAGTCATTGCTGACGCAGATATCGTGATTCCGAACAACGGAAGTCTTGAAGATTTTAAAAAACAGGTTTTAACAGTGTTTAAAAAACTCTGAGAAACGATACTTTAATCTATCTATTTTCAGATTAGGCGACGCGATTCGTATGTTCGAAGCCAAAGTAACCATCCAACTCAAGAAAGGTATCTCAGACCCAGAGGGTGTCAACACCCTGAAAGCAATCCATCTCCTTGGTTTTCCGAAAGTAAAGAACGCGAAAACAATTAGAACTTTTGATCTCCTTATCGATGGAACAGACAAAAACCAGGTGAAAAAAGACGTCGAACAGATCTGCCAGCGGTTACTCACCAACCCGGTTATTCATAAATATGAGATAACAATTGAAGAAAAATAAGACGGGGAGTTGTTGTGCAATTAGATAGCTTATACAAAAAAATCAGAGCAGATATTGAAGCCTATGAAATAAACCTCCAAGCTGCCTCTGAAAAAGAGTTACTCGAAATCAGCAACCGGATGGGACTCGCATTAGCACTTCCTGAAATGAAACGGATCAAAGAGTACTTTGGGAAACAGGGACGGAATCCGACTGATATTGAGCTCCAGGCGCTCGGGCAAGCATGGTCTGAGCATTGCTGTTACAAGTCATCAAAGGTGCCGTTGAAAAAATATGTGTTTAATGTTGACGAAAACCGTATTGTTGCCCGTGAAGACGCTGGTGTCATGGAGTTTGACAAGGATCATTACTATTGTGTCGCGCTTGAATCCCATAACCATCCTTCTGCGATCGAGCCGTACGGTGGTGCCGCAACCGGTGTTGGTGGTATTGTTCGAGATGTTCTTTGCATGGGCGCCCAGCCGATCGCGTACATCGACCCGTTGTTCTTCGGACCATTGGATTATCCGCTGGAGAAACTCCCGAAAGGAGTCAAACACCCGGTCTATCTCTTCAAAGGGGTCGTCGACGGTATTCGTGATTATGGGAATCGGATAGGAATCCCGACGCTTGCTGGACAAGTCTACTTTCATGAGGGGTACACCGGGAATTGTCTGGTGAACGTCGGCTGTGTTGGCATCATGAAAAAAAGTGAACTTGTGCACAGTTGGGCGAAAGCACCAGGCAATGTGTACATCTATGTCGGTGGGAAGACCGGTCGAGACGGGATTCATGGGGTTAATTTTGCTTCTGCTGAGCTGACAGATGAAAGTGAGGAAAGCAGCAGGTCCGCGGTACAAGTCGGAGACCCCATTACGAAAGAACCGGTGATTCATGCCTGCCTGGAATGCAACAGAAAAGGACTGCTTGAGGGATTCAAAGATTTCGGTGGCGGTGGTTTATCATGTGTCTCTGGTGAACTCGCATATTCCGCGAACATGGGCGCAGAAATTCATCTGGATAACGTCCCGTTGAAAGAAGAAGGACTCAAGCCATGGGAGATCTGGGTGTCTGAAAGCCAAGAACGCATGATGATGCTGGTTGCACCAGAAAACGTCGAAAAAGTACTGCATATCTGTAAACAGTGGGATGTGACGGCAGCGGTCGTTGGAACTGTCATAAAAGAGCAGATCATCCGCGTGTTTTACAAAGGACAGAGACTTCTTGAGATGGACTTGGAGTTCATGACCGGTGGCCCGGTCTATGATTGTGATATGCGACCGTTTTGTATTAAAAAACAAAATCAAGCCGATAAAGACTTCCCTCTGCCTGATTTGAATAATTCATTGAAGAATGTATTATCATCACCGAATATTGCCTCGAAAGAATGGGTCATCCGGCAGTATGACCATGAGGTAAGGGGAAACACGGTCATTAAACCATTGCAGGGTAAACTTGGATTGGAGACCCATGGTGACGCAACCGTGCTGAAACCTTTAGAGAAATCCTGGAAAGGACTTGCAGTCACCGCGGATGTGAACCCACGGTTCATGGAACGTGACCCGTACTGGGGCGCCTGCTCAGCGGTTGATGAAGCCTGTCGTAATCTTGTTTCTGTCGGTGCGAAACCTGATTCGCTGCTTGATTGTCTGAACTTTGGGAACCCGGAAAAACCGGAGCGGATGGGTGAGTTTTATGAAGCCTGTCGAGGACTTGGCGACATGGGCAGAGCACTTGATTTACCCTACGTCTCAGGCAACGTCAGTTTGTATAATGAATCTACGAAAACAGCAGTTCCTCCCACACCAGAGATATTTGGAGTAGGAATCGTCGAAGACATCAGGACCTGCATCACAACTGATTTCAAGACCGAAGGAAACCTGGTGTACCTCATCGGTAAACAAACCGAGAAAGAACTCGGCGGCTCTGAATACTACAAGCTCATGAACGTAGAAGGCGGAGTTGTTCCAAAAACAGATCCAGTGATCCTCCAGCATAGCATGAAAGGACTCTTGACTTGCATCAAAAAAGGATACATCTCTGCATGTCACGATGTCAGCGAAGGTGGCATTGCTGTCTGTCTTACTGAAATGGCGATCGGCGGGAACAGGGGCGCAACCATCGACGTCTCAGAGATTTGTAACGAACAACGTACTGACTTCAAATTGTTTTCAGAATCAAACACCAGATGGATTGTGGAAGTAAAAAAAGACAAACAAACCGAGTTTGAAAAACTGCTGAAAAAAGAACACGTCACGTTTACGCTGCTTGGAAAAACCAAAGGAAAACATCTCGTAATTCAGGATAATAAAAAAACAGTCATTGACCTTGGTGTCGATGTTCTGAGGGAATGTTGGAGAAAACCGATTTGGAACTTCATGGGATAAAAGGTAAAATATTCTGTTAAATGGTATTCCTTTTTTTTATATTATGATGAGAAGCTATGCTGATTGTACTGCTTTCATTCCACCTTCAAACGCTTTCTTATTGACGTCTTTGTATTTCTCAGGGAGATCCTCAAGAATTGTCTCTAACAGAACATCGGCTTTAAACGGAAGAACACCACTTGCAGCGAGTGCCCCAAGCATCACGGTATTTTTTGTGATAATCGCACCTGATTCTTTTGCGATCTTTGATGAATCGACCGTATACAATTCTGCGTGAGCAGATATTTCTTTAAAAATCTCGTCAAGCTTTGGGTATTGCTCCCCACCTACAGCAACGGTAAACGGAATAATCGGGTTGATATCCGTAATCACTTTTGTTTTCTTATTTACATAACAGATATTTCGGAGTGCCTCAACCGGTTCTGTACTCAACAGCACATCAGCGGTGCCACTGGGAAGTCAACGGACTGGAGACATCACCCATTCGCACCGTACAGACAACTGCGCCGCCACGCTGTGCCATTCCGTGAATCTCTGAAACAAACACCCCGGTTTTTGCTTTCACCGCAGCCTTCCCCAGAATATTTGCAGCAGTAATCACTCCTTGACCACCCACACCAGTAAGAACAATGCTGATCTTCTTACTCATGTGCTTCCCTCCGCTGAAATCGCACCAAAGGGACAGACTTGTACGCAGTTACCGCACCCGTTGCACTGGGCTGCATCAATGTGTACGCTTCCATCCTCAGCAAAATACAACGCAGGACAACCAAACCTGCCGATGCAGGTTTTACATCGCTTACAAATCTCCTGATTAATATGATATAACTGGATTTCTTCTGCGGCTTTCCGTTTCCGCTGAACTTCAAGCAAAATACAGGGTGATTTACTCACGACAACAGACGGACCTTTGAATTCAAGTGCTCTCTTAAACGCAGCAGTCGTCTCTTTGATCGTATTGGGATCGACTATTTCGATATGCTGGACGCCACATCCTTTCACGACATCTTCGACGTTGATGAGCCTGGCTGGTCTACCCATACCATCAAATGGTGTCCCTGGGTGTGGTTGATGACCGGTCATTGCGGTCGTTCGATTATCTAGGATGGTGATAACCACATCGTGATTATGATGAACCGCATTGATGATTGGTGGGATTCCGGAGTGGAAGAAGGTAGAGTCGCCCATGAAAGAGACGATTTTTTGTTCAGTCGCAACGGAAAAACCGCACGCCATTCCAGCATTGGACCCCATGCAGAGAAGCACATCAGCCATCTCCAACGGCGGAGCCTTCCCCAACGTGTAGCACCCGATATCGGTAGGATATATTGTTTCTTTTGGTGCTGCTTTCTTTACTGCGTAGTAGGTGGCTCGATGAGGACAGCCGGGGCAGAGCGAAGGTGGTCGACTTGGGACTTTTATTTTTGAAAAAACAGGTTTTGGGAACGGGTTTTTAACCTTGAAGATTTTTGAGAACGCCTCGGCAACGATATCAGGCGTGTACTCATAGAGTCTCGAGAAATGACCGGAGGATTTCCCGTAGATCTTCACATCAGATCCGATATCAAAAGCAAGTGCCTTCATCTGGTTTTCAAGGAATGGTTCTAACTCTTCAACCAAGACAAGGGAAGAACATGAGTTGATGAACGTTTCACACATCTTCCGTGGCAGCGGATGGGTCATCCCAAGTTTTAAGATCTTCACATTGAGGTGAAGTTCCTCTGCCATTTCTTTCACGTAGGTGTAGGAGACACCTGAGGTGATAATTCCGATGTCTTTTGGTTTTCCTATCGTGATTATTTCATTGAATGGTGATTTTTCCGAGAGTTTTTCTGCTTCTTCGAGCTGTTTGAGAAGAACCGGGTGTTTTGCTCGTGCAGTAGACGGAACAGTGACTAGTAAAGGGTCTTTGGTGAAATATCCTTTCTTGCGTGGTTTCTGCAACGCATTCAGGATGATTGGTCCTCGTGCATGGTTGAGGCGCGTGGTGGTTCTCAAAAGCAGGGGTAGGTGGAGTTGCTCTGAAATATCAAAACCAATCCGGGTCATCTCCTTTGCTTCCTGTGGTGTTGTTGGTTCAAGCATCGGCGCACCGCCGAACAACGCAAAGTACCGATTGTCTTGTTCGTTTTGCGACGAATGACAATACGGGTCGTCTGCAGAAACAATAATATGACCACCGCGACAGCCTACGTACATATATGTCATGAATGTGTCACTGGCGACATTCAGACCAACATGTTTCATACAAGTAAGCGACCGTAATCCGCAGAAGGACGCAGCAGCAGCGACCTCCAAGGCAACTTTTTCATTGACAGAATATTGAAAATAAAAACCAGGGTCTTTTTTCTGCCGGGTTGCTTCTTTTGCGATCATAGAAAACGTATCAGCAATCTCCGATGAAGGTGTCCCCGGGTAGGTTGTTGCGACATCAACACCTGCCTCAAGAGCACCGCGGGTGATCGCTTCATTTCCTAAGAGCAGTATTTGCTTTCCTGGTTTATCCTCGGTGATTTCTGTCATAATGAGCACCATAGAGGTAAAAGATGTACAGTTCCCCAGGATGTGGTAAAAAAAGAAGAGCATATAAATCTAACCCTACTCGGAGTTGCCAGGAGAGTAATCTACCTGTGGTGCCGCACCTGCATAACTAATTGCATATTCGTCTACAAACAAGGTACTTAAGACAGTGGCTATTTCTTTGGTCTGGAAGGAATTAAGCTGGTAGTTGTAGAGTGCATCCCATCCCTCCTAGTGAGACCAGCGTCCTTCCCTTTTTTATTATAAAAATTTTTTTTCTTGCCATGACACTGCATGGTTTTTTTGCACAAATACGAAAGTATATGTACTCAACGATGGTTACAGAAAAATTGGAGAGATTAAGAAGGAGTTATCGGGATCACTAGCACGACTACCAAGCCTGTTTGTTATCCTGATTCTTATCGATTCTTGACCATAAAAAACACTGGAGGGAATGGACATGACAGCAAAAAATTACGTGACCATGGAGCATAAGACAATACCGAAACAAATACCACTTTTTGAAGAACAAGACGATGGGAATCTTATTCCGTATGTCAAGGAAACGTAAACCGGTTTACCTTTTGGTTAACCACGGTTAACCTCTGGTTTACTATGGTTTACTGTTGATTTTAATCGTTTTTTAAACAAATAAAGAGAACGTTTCTTTTCAAAAAATTTCATTCTCGTTGGAAAATAATAGCGGACTTTATCAAGGAAGAATCCATATAAATCTGAACAGTATTTGACGTTTGAATGGAAAAAAAGGTTGCATTAAGTATCGCTGGGTCTGATTCATCTGGTGGCGCCGGGATACAAGCAGATCTGAAATCTTTTTCATACCTTGGGATACACGGGGTGACCGCTCTCACCTGTGTCACCGCACAAAACACACAACAGGTCAGAAGTATCTACAAAGTGCCAGTTGATGTTATTGAACATCAAATAGAAAGCCTGTTTGACGATTGTTCAATTGCTGCAGTAAAAACCGGGATGCTGTACGATGAAGAAATCGTGAAGGTCGTTGCAAAAAAACTATCAGAGTATCATATGAAACCGGTTGTTGACCCGGTGATGGTTGCGACCAGTGGCGATGCACTCGCTAATCATACCTTTGTCTCTTCATTGCAGCAATATCTCTTGCCTCTTTCATTGATGGTTACGGCGAATATTCCTGAAGCATGCGTCCTTGCCAACATGGAGATAAAAAAACAGAAAGATGTTCAACAAGCGTGTAAAAAAATCTTTGAGCTAGGCCCAGAGTACGTATTAATAAAAGGGGGGCATTTGGAAGACGACATCGTCGTTGATATATTATTTGATGGAAAACAGTTCCATACGTTTATTCTCCCCCGCATCCCCCATAAAAAAGCACATGGGTCTGGCTGTACGCTATCCGCTCTCATCACAGGATTACTTGCGTTAGGAGAATCACCAGTCGATGCTGTTGAGAAAGCAAAGTACATCGTCTGGAGTATGATCCAGGAGGGGTATTCTCCAGGGAAAGGTTCTGATGTTCTCAATCATTCTTCTGCAATCCAGATCCCGCCTCTCCTACGAAGTAACGAGAAGTTCTTGGTCTGGTTAGAGCTAAAGACCGCGATCGAAACGATGGTCTCTTTCCTCCCACCAGGGTATATCCCTGAGGTCGGGATGAACTTTGCCTACGCCCTTCCCAACGCAAAAACACGAAACGACGTCTGTGCAGTTGATGGAAGAATCACGAAACACAAAGAACGCCCCTCCCTTTGTGGAACGATTGATTTTGGCGTCTCTAAACATGTTGCATCCATTGTTCTTGCTGCGATGTCGTTTGATACAACGATACGATCAGCGGTGAACATTCGATATTCAAAAAAAACAGTAGAGCTCTGTAAAAACATCGGTTTTGCTGTCGGTACATTTGATCGGAAAGACGAGCCACCAACCGCTCCATCAACCATGGAATGGGGAACGAAACACGCGATCACCACACTTGGTCGTGTACCTGATATTATTTATGATACGGGCTCCGTGGGAAAAGAACCGATGATCCGTATTTTAGGAAAAGATCCTGAAGACGTACTTTTTAAAATCGAGAAACTGGTGAGCGCTCCGCTATCATAAGATATAAAATTACGAAATGTTTATAAATGATAACGCCCATCGGACCGCCCATTAACCTAGGAACTAACGGAGAGGTATAGTTTATGACAGCAAAAGAAGAAAGCGAAGAAAACGTGATCTATGTAGGAAACAAACCACCAATGAGCTACGTTCTGGCAGTGGTTACGCAGTTCAACAGCGGGTCAACCGATGTGGTCATAAAGGCACGTGGCCGAGCGATTAGCAGAGCGGTCGATGCAGCAGAGATAACCAGAAATCGGTTTGTCACCGATGCAAAGATCAAAGAAATACGCATCGGAACAGAAGCGATCACCAACGAAGAAGGACGAACCTCAAACGTCTCATCAATTGAGATAGTTCTGACAAAATAAACAGAAGTATTGCCGAGGAATAATACTTCTATCCTTTAATTTTTTCTTTTTAGAGGATACTATAATATTTTGTATTAAATAATTAATGGTTTACCCTGGATTATATAAAATAAGATTAAAAAGTTATTTATTTTTAGTTCCAACTGGGAATACTGATGGTCTGAAACGTGCAACAGCTGATGAAAAATCGCATCTCTTTATCACCTTGATTATGTATTTTTTCCTCGTCCAGGAATGGTCACTTCCCCATCCACTGTATCTTCATCACCCAGTCGAAAAACCAGTAATATTGTTGACCACCGGTATCGGTATCCGGGATCTAATCCTTGGTAAGCATACTTTTTGTTCTTATTTTCCCTTCAAGTGTCCCATTGACTATTGGTTTGTTGGGGTCTCTCGTACTAAATTGCCATTTGACACCACCATTTTGAGACCCATGTTCATCCTCAGCAACAATTTTCCATGAATATTTGGTGTTATATTTCAAGTCTGGAATAATGAAAAATGGTGTGACAATTTTATTGGCGATCACATCCTTATCATCGACACTAGTACCTTCACTAAAGTAGACCGTGTAATATACTGTATCGCCATCAAAATCTTTGGCATGGAGCCCAGCTGAGATTTATAGTAAGGTCAACATTTGTTTCTCCCTTAGAGCTGGGTGTGGAGATGTTGGAGCAAAAGGTTGAATATTTCCTTTAACATTATGAAAATAGTATCCTGTCTTCTCCGATGCCGCAATTTTGGTATTTAATCCTAAAATATCCGTCTTCACCCCACCCTTCACCCCAGCTGTTTTTACAAATCCAATATCCGAACCATGGGTTGTCATCTTGTATCCGACAATAGCAACCGCATGGCCGGCTTCATACGTCCCCTGAAACATGTTCATAAATGCCTCCTGTATAAGCCTGAAAATCTTCATATACATCAAAATCGTGTAAGAACAGGTCCGTAGGTTAGGCCAGTGCGTCTTTAATAGAGGATCCACTTACTTCTCCGTTTGATGCTTTGATTACTCGCTTTATTCCAATTTTGTGCTCTATTTCCACAGGGCATATCGTATGCTTTATATGGGAAGCATAACTCATCAGGAACACCTGTTGATGAGATGAAATTGTGGAGCACTGCTCAAATACATTCCTTGATCACAACTCGATCCACCCCCGCAGAAGAAGAGGAACGCCTCAGAAAGATCACAATCAAATATTTCTCCCTTTTCGATTTGGGTAACAGCTTCAAGAGCACCTAGTGCTCCAAATGCTACACAGCTTCCACATCCACCTTGGCTTTTAATGGCCATAACAGAGAAATGAAACTTCGTTTTTAGAAGTTCCGAATTTTGAGTCAATCCAATCAAAGCAATCTGTTTCCGCCACCGTTCCGTTCCATCAGGATTCACCGCAATGATTTCTCCACCAGCACCATCACCAATATGCGTACCAACATAAATCGTGCCATCAGCGGAAATCGCAGGAGAAGACCAATCGATACGTCTCTCCAGGTCCCATGTCGAAACTCCATTTCATCGTACCATCTGGATAAACCGCATAGAGATCTTGCCCACCAACGTAGATGGTACCATCGCTTCCAATCGACGGATTGGTTTCTGTGCCATACTTCCTACACCGACATTTCCATTTCATCGTCCCATTCGGATTCAATGCGTACAGATATCCATCATAAGGAACCGATGTAGATGGTTCCATCATTGGCAATCGACGGAGAGCCTCTCACATGGTCCCCTGTTTTAAATTGCCACTTCAGCGTCCCGTTTGGATACAGAGCATACACATATGTGTCATAGGAACCGAAAAATATGGTGCCATCATCACCAATTGCGGGAGATGAGAAAACTGAGTCTCCTGTCTGAAATCGCCATTTCTCCGTACCATCCGGATTCACAGCATGTAACTTGCTACCATCACCTAATGACCACAATGTTCCAACATAGATAGTGCCATCCGTTGCAATAGTTGGAGCAGAATCAATAGTAGCATCTAGTATGAAAATATCCATTTTCTCGTCCCATTCGTTGAATAGACCGCATGCAAATAATCGTCCCAAGCACCAATATAGAGGGTGCCATCTTCAGCAATTGCTGGAGCAGAAGTAATAACACCACCATAAAGTTTCGTATTTCCATTTCAAACTCCCATTGGGGTTTAATGCGTATAAATTGCCAACTGTAATCTCCGAAATAGAGAGTACCATCATCCCCAATGATAATGCCACCGTCAACATGGCCAGTAATCCCATCACATTTAAACCGCCATTTCTCAAGACCCTGATTATCAGCAGTACTATAGGGACTACGTCCAGTATGATGAAGGTCGTGGCATTGCATAGGCCATGCTGAGTCCATTGGACCGTCAACTGGTATACTACTAGTTTTCTCAATAGTTACGTTCTCTGTTTGATACGAGACACTTCCAAAAGAAGATGATACCAGCAAAAAGATTATGATGAATGGAATAATGGCTTTACCCAATTCTATCCCCCTTTGTATAATTTTATATAAGATATCCGCTTTAAAAACATATCCTAAAAACTTAACCTCACTTTTAGTATAAATCGATATTATTGTAATGTGGTTTTTAATAGGGGGGGGAAAAAGGGAAATGTGGAGGCAATTATGAAAAGCTTAACACTTCCTTTTTTTCCCGTATCTGTACAATATATAACACTTATCCGTATATAAAATTATCGATATTCATATGTGCATTTGTCGATAATTAATAAATTTTCTATGGTTTTTCATAACAGTTGTGGTAATTCTTTCTTTAAAACATATCCTTAGGCTCACGTTTTGTGCTAATCGCTGACAAAAAAAGAGGAAGATGAGCCAAGGATACGGCTCTTCTTGTCTGAGATTTTCTTTATTTTTCAGGAAGCATATACGCGATATCGTCCCAGGGGTGACGGTACAAGCCTTGTTTTAACCGTTTTTGATCAAGATAATGCCCAATCAACCCAATGCTGCGACCAAGAACGAACAATCCATTTAACGCACCCATTTTGATATATTCGTCTGCTTCTTGTTTCGTCAGCTCAGATCGAAGTAAATCAACAAAACAGATTCCGATGCACCCATCCACGTTCAAAATGAGATTATCCCGTTTTGACGTGGTGATCTTCTCAACCTCTCGAGCATAATCAAGAAGTGGGGTACTCTTGAAATGTTTCTTCGCATAGTCACTGATGATCGTCACACGCATATCTGGGTTGTGGATGGATTTAATGAGATGACCAATTCCTTGGATATTGGCTCCTTTTACCTTCATATCCTCGACGAACTGATTTGGCGTTTTCCCTGCGTCATACGCCTCAGAGAACATCTGTGCAGCGCCATCGATAGCTCCACCAAATCGTGGTCCTATAGTAAGCATCCCTGAGACAAGAGAAGAAATTAAATCTTTTCCCGCTCGTGTTGCAACAATGGTGTTATGTGCACCAGACACAGCAGGCCCATGATCTGCGGTGACCATGATCGCCATTTCAATAAACTTTGTTGCATAGTCTGGTAACAGTTTTTTAAACCATAGGATGCTGAGGACACCGCCGATGCCAATATCTTTTTTGAACACCTCAGAGATCAGCATGTTCCCGTAAATCAGTTCTTCACCACGGTCATCGGAAATCGTGGAGATGAAGTTCGCTGGGCGTCTTACCAATTTTGCTTTCATCGCAGTGTTATAATCCATGGGCATCTTGAGAACCGGTGGCTCTTGTTTGGGGATGATGATCTTCTTCTTCACGAGGTCTTTGTAGACCAGGCCTATCTTCTCACCATAGTCATCAAAGGAGTTCGGAACAACCGCACCAGCTGCTTTCAGTGCAGCGTTCTTCGCATCCGCTGTCTCCGAATCTGAGCCGGCCTTTGCTCCCGCATGACCGAACTGTACCTCGGTCTTAAACGCCTTTGAACAGGTCCCGGTCACCCACATCACCAGGGGTTTGGTGATCTGTTTTTTCTTTAATGCATCAACGATCGTATATTCGTCAGACCCTCCGACCTCACCAAGACAGACCAGCATTTTTATCTCAGGGTTCTTCTCGAATCGCAACAAATGATCAAGCAACGTAGACCCAGGGTACCGGTCACCACCAATCGCGATCCCCTCGTAGAGACCATCGGTGTTCTGAGCAACAATATTATACGCTTCGTTGCTCAACCCCCCTGATTTTGAGACGAAACCAACTGAACCTGGACGGTGAAGTTTTGAGTCCATGATGTTCTCAATGGTTCCTCCGGTGTTCCCGATCTTAAACGCGCCAGCAACAATTCCTCCGACGGTTGCCGGGCCGATAATGATTTTGTTTAACTGTTTTGCTTTTGCAGCTAATTCCCGCATTCTGCGTTCTGGGACGCCTTCTGCGATAATAACAACGGTTCTGATCTGCGGGATTGTGAATGCCTCCTCTGTTGACGCTGCAGCGGACCGGAACGACGCAAAGTTGATCATCACGTCAACGTTCTTGTGTCGGCTCGCTGCGTTCTTCATTGACTTGTACACTGGAATCAAAATCTCTTTTGGTCCGAAGAAAAATTTCTGCAAACTATCAGACCCCGTTGGGTTGATGACCGCAGCAACAGACGGTGTTTTTCTTCCTGATACGTAATCAAAGTCCAGCATCCGCTGCACCGCGTTGGTCTGCATGTTATAGATGAAGCCTTGGGTATCTTTATCAAACAAAATATACTCTTTTCCTGCCATGATTATTTCCCTCCTTTCAAGGCCATCGAAACAATCTTTGTCATGTGTGTCTCTGGTCCGTACACTTCAATAGGAACACCGAGTTGTTCACCAAGTTCTCGCATGACCCGAAGACCTTCTTTGTAGTTTGGTCCTCCTCGACGAACATAGATTTTAACGTTGTTTTCTCTGAGTTTGTCTTTGTATTCTTTTAACGCCCGGACAATACCTTTGAACGTGTTCGCGACATCGGTGAAGTTTGCTATACCACCACCAATCAACAAGAATTTTCCTTTCGGGTTCTTCTTGCGTGTCATCAAATCAAGAATAGTTCGTGCATACAGATACGTGAACTCCTCGTTCGGATCACCAGAGTATTCACCGTAATTTGCCATCTCACTCATGAACCCCAGGTCTGTGATCGTGTCCGCGTAGATGACCGATGCGCCACCACCCGCAACCATCGTCCAGACTCTTCCCTCCGGGTTGATGATCGTCAGTTTCAACGAAGCCCCAGTCTTGGAATCCAGGTCCGCGATGTATGCTTCTTCTTTGGAAAGCATTCGCCCAAACGGTGAGGGAAACGTAATCCCACCCCATTTCTTCCCACTGACAAACTCCGCAGTATCATCGAGCTTCGCTGCTAAATCTAATGGGAAAATACGGTTATCCACTCACGACGAACGGGTTAATCTCAAGATAGGTGTAATTCAGATCAGCGTAGAATTTAAACATCCCCTCAATGAAACCAGCAATCAAAGATCGCCTCTCATTAGGAACCTTCCCTAAGAATTGTTTTTCAATCTCAGCAACGGTTGGGTACGTGCCAATCGGTATTTTCATCCTGGCTGCTTTCGCGTCGATGTCTCCAACGTTGATTCCTCCCTCATGGTGGAACAATATCTGGTCACCATCTCGCTCAGAAAGGATTGCCAAGTAATATTCATCGGTCTCGCTGTGCGGAATGAACGGTTCAACAATGAAATGATCAAGGATACCGGTGACGGTCCCCACAGTCACTGGTTTACTCATTCGTTCTTTGATCCATTTTTCCGCATCGTTCCAGTCTGCGTTCAAGAGTAAGAGTTTGCTTTTCCCTCGTCTTTTGATGAGTTGATCTGGTTTTACAACCAGTTTTTCTTTCGTGAGCCATTTGTAGGTGGTTGGGAGTTTCTTTCAGATCGGTGTCTGGTCCAACCGTCACAAACGTATCATCAATCGTGTATTTTCCATTCGTATAGTCTTTCAACAAACGGGCTATCATACGTTTCCCGTCTGCTTCTCTAATTGCTTTCTGCGCCATTTTTCATCCTCCCGTTTTTACATTTTTTTCTTCAGGTGATCCGCGATTGCATCAATGAATTCTTCGGTGTACACTTGTTTGTTTTTCGGGCTTGATATCGCGACTCTGAGCAGATCACCTGTCATGATGCCACCCTCAATCGTCTCCAGGGATGCTTGTTCGAGTTTATGTGCGAATTCAACAACCTCGGGTGTCTTGTCGAGTTCTCCTCGTTTCTTCAGAGCACCGGTCCAGGCGAAAATAAGTGCCATGGGATTTGAGGAGGTTTTTTCGCCTTTCAGGTATTTGTAGTAATGTTTTTGGACAGTCCCATGTGCAGCTTCGTATTCGAAGAATCCTTCCGGTGAAACAAGCACGGATGTCATCATCGCCAGACTCCCATACGCAGACCCGAGCATATCAGACATAACGTCACCATCGTAGTTCTTACATGCCCACAGCATGCCGCCTTCCGATTTCATGATACGGGCGACCGCATCATCGATCAGTGTGAAGAAATATTCAATGCCAGCATCTTCGAATTTTTTCGTCCAGTTTTTCTCAAATTCTTCCTGGAAGATTTGTCTGAATCGCGCGTCGTAGGTCTTCGAAATGGTGTCCTTTGTTGCAAACCAGAGATCAACTTGTTGATCCAATGCATAGGTGAAACATGCTTTTGCAAAGCTGCTGATGGATTTGTCGGTGTTGTGAATCCCTTGGAGGATTCCTGGTCCTTTGAATTCATGAATCGTCAGTTTAATGGGTTGTCCACCGTCAGCTGGTGTAAACATTAATTCTCCTTTTCCTGGCCCAGGGACGCGGATTTCCTGGTTCTTATACACGTCACCGTACGCGTGTCTGCCGATATGAATTGGTTTGGTCCAATTCCGTACACCAGGAGGTATGTTTTTCACAAGGATTGGACTGCGGAACACGGTTCCATCAAGCGCTGCTCGAATGGTTCCATTTGGACTTGGCCATTCTTTCTTTAGATTGTATTCCTTAATTCGATCTTTGTTCGGCGTGATTGTTGCGCATTTCACCCCGACGCCATGTCTCTTAATTGCGTTTGCGGCATCAACAGTTATTTTATCATCGGTCTCATCACGTTTTTTCAATCCGAGGTCATAATACTCGAGGTTCATGTCAAGATATGGGAAGAGAAGTTTTTCTTTGACCATCTTCCACATGACCCGGGTCATTTCGTCTCCATCGATTTCCACGATGGTGTTTTTCACCTTGATTTTGTCTGTTGTTTCTTTTATTTTTTTCATGTGATTGTATCCTCCTGTCTTATTTTATGTAATTAAGCGATCCTCCCGCAAGGATGATTTTTTTATCTCGTTCTGAAAGATCAAATGTCGCTTGAAATTCCTTTCCTTTTGTTTTATCGATGACTTTTATGGTGTTTCCTTTGCCTGCAAGGACTTTTCGTATTCCTGGTATTTCAAGGTGATCTCCTTGGTCTATCATCTCGTAATCGTCTTTGTTTGCGAAGGTTAAGGGAATAATTCCGAAGTTAATCAGGTTTGCCTTGTGGATTCGTTCCATGCTTTTCGCAATGACTGCTTTCACACCCATGTACATTGGACAGAGGGCCGCATGTTCACGAGAGGAGCCTTGACCGTAGCTGACGCCAGCGACGATAACATTATACAAACCGGATTCCTTGATTTTTTTCGCGCGTTCATAGAACTTCGGGTCGACGACTTCGAAGAGGAACTCTGAGTATTTTGGGACGTTTGATCGATACTTCATTTTAGCTCCAGCAGGGATGATATGGTCCGTGGTGATTTCATCACCGACTTTAATGGTGACCTCTGCTTTGATGTTCTCAGGGAGCGGCGTGTTCTTTGGTGGTTCTCCGATGTTTGGTCCACGCACGATTTTAATTTTCTGATGAGTCTGCTGGCGGGGTAATGAACATGCTATCGTCGATGTAGAATTTCTTTGGCATTGTCATTTTTGGATATTTGATACCGATTTTTTCTAAATCACGTGGGTCAGTGATTTTTCCGGTGATTACTGCTGCGGCTGCTGTCTCAGGGCTCACGAGGTACACTTGTGCGTCTTTGGTTCCTGACCTGCCGAGGAAGTTACGATTGCTGGTTCGTAATGAAATCGCACCGGTTTTTGGTGATTGGCTGTTCCCGATGCAGAACCCACAGGCTGATTCAGCGAGTCGCGCACCTGCACCAAGCAGATATGCAAGGCCGCCATCTCGCGTAATATTTTCTAATACTTGTTTTGATCCAGGTGCGACAACGAAACTGACGTTCGGGTGTACTTTTTTATCTTTCAGAATATGTGCAACCGTCATCATATCCGTATAAGAGGAGTTGGTACAGCTTCCGATACAGACTTGATCAACATCGAGACCTTCGATGTCTCGGATTTTCTTGACGTTCCCAGGGCTGTGTGGTGTTGCAGCAAGTGGTTCAAGTTCACTGAGGTTAATATCAACAACGCGATCGTAGGTGGCATCGTCGTCTGCGAGAAGCTCAACCCAGTCTTTTTCTCTGTCCTTGTGCTTTGAGGAATTGCTTGGTGATTTCATCGCTGGGAAAGACCGAGGTAGTAACTCCACATTCCGCACCCATGTTTGTGATGGTTGCGCGATCGGGAACGGAGAGTGTTTTGACTCCATCGCCTCCATATTCAAAAATACAGCCGACGTTTCCTTTTGTAGAAAAGATTTCTAAGACTTTGAGAATAACATCTTTTGCAGCAACCCATGGTCGGAGTTTTCCAGTGAGATTAATCTTGATGACCTTTGGATAGATGAGATAGAATGGTCCGCCTGCCATGGCGACTGCGACATCAAGTCCTCCGGCACCCATTGCAATCATGCCGATGCCACCACCAGTTGGTGTGTGTGAATCTGAACCGAGAAGTGTTTTCCCTGGTTTTCCGAATCGTTCGAGATGGACCTGATGGCAGATACCATTGCCTGCACGTGAGTAGACGATGCCGTATTTTGCGGCGACGCTCTGGAGGTATTTGTGGTCGTCTGCGTTTTCAAACCCGATTTGAACCGTGTTGTGGTCGACGTAGCTGACGGAGAGCTCTGTTTTTACTTTTGGAACATTCATTGCCTCGAATTGGAGGTACGCCATGGTTCCGGTTGCATCTTGGGTGAGTGTCTGGTCGATTTTGATGCCGACTTCTTTTCCTTTTTCCGGTTTTCCTTCGATAATGTGGGTAGTGAGTATTTTTTCAGTGATTGTCTTTCCCATAATCAAACCTCTCGTGTTAACTATGGGTGCGGGAATATGAAGTGATTTAATAAACTTTTTGTAGTGATTTCCTCACATAGACAATTCAAAGGCATAGATATCGTATTTTTGATAATAATTTTTAATATTTTGAGCATATTGCTAAAATTTTAAAATATTTTTAGTAATATGAGAAAATTATTTATGGGTGTTTTCCATTCCAGGACTGTGAATCAACCAATTCTTACCAAGAACGAAAAGAAAGTACTCAACGGGATTTGCAGACATCCCAACATAACCGACAGTGAACTCTCTGACGTATTACAGGTGAAACTCTCAACACTCACCTCAATCAAACGACGACTCGCTGCACAAGGATATTACCGAAGCCTTATGTTTCCCCTCCTTAACCGACTTGGCTGTGAGCTCCTTGCAGTCATCTACATGCAATTCAACCCGGTCATCCCACTCAAGGAACGAGTGGAAACAACCAAACGAACCATTGAAGTCTTTGATGAAATCTTCTTTTCAGTCGGAGAAGAAGAAAAAGGATTCTCGATTAGTCTGTCCCAGAACTACACGAACATCGGACGTATCAATGAGATACGAACAGAAACATTTGGTAAACTAGGGCTCCTGGAAAAAGAATATCCTCACGAGGTGATCTTTCCATTTGAAACGAGCCATATTCACAAGTTCTTTGATTTCTCTTCTGTTCTTCAGAAATTATTCGAGCTAGATGATATACAAAAAACCTCGACGACATCGGATCTCTTTCGCAATGTTACCACGATAGAATTAACGACCAAAGAAAAAAAAGTGTACAGTGCGCTCGTGGAACATCCAACTGCTACCACACAACAAATCGGAGATCTCGTGGGGCTGTCACGACATACGGTTGCCCGCATGAAAAAACAATTCTTCGAAGACGGATTACTACAGGTTCTCATCTTGCCAAATCTCAAGACCTTAGGCGTGGATATCCTTACGTTTTATCATATCAGTTTTAATCCAAATAAGGCACCCAGCACGCATGAACTTTCACTATTGAATTCTCCATCAACCGTATTTTTCGCGAGCAGGAAATTTGAAGCAGTCCTCCTCTCAGCCTATCCGACCTACCAGGACTATAAAGAAGATGAAATGAATAAAATCAGGTTCCTAAAAGAAAATAATTTATTCTCCCATCCGCCTTTTATCAGCACCTATATGTTCGAGCGTATGGAACTTATCAAAGAGTTTGATTTCGCACCACTTGTCCGCAAAATTCTTGGGGTTAGTTTCATAGGCGTTTTAAAAAGGAGAATTTTAAAAAAAGATATGAAAAACTTCTTATACTACAACTCTGTTGCGGCACATCCCTAATACCGGATAGGGAACGGCTTTGAGGATCATCGTTCCGAGGGTCTTTTTAAGCTACAGACATTAGATATATATAATAATATGAATAAATAGATGAAGAAACCGGGAGAGGTTTAAACATGACTGACGAAAACATATCTGTCCTGATGGACGAAAAACGGGTTTTTAAACCAACAAAAGAATTTGTGAATAGCACGAATGTGAAGCAGTGGATGGACGCACACAACATAAAAACAATCGACGACCTGTACAAAAAAGCTGAAAACTGGGAATGGTTCTGGGAAGAAATGTCTAAAGATCTTGTCGAATGGTACACGCCTCCAAAAAAAACTGTTGAATGGGAAGCACCCTGGGTGAAATGGTTTGTCGGTGCGAAATACAACATTGTCCATGATGCAGTTGACAAACATGTGAAAACCTGGCGGAAAAACAAGGTCGCCTTTATTTTCGAAGGAGAACCAGGAGATGTTCGCAAACTCACCTATAATGATTTATACATCGAAGTAAACAAACTTGCAAATGCATTACGGAAAATGGGGATTAAGAAAGGAGACCGTGTTGGTATCTATCTCCCGATGATCCCTGAATTACCGATTGCGATGCTTGCCTGTGCAAAGATCGGTGCGATTCACTCCGTGGTGTTTTCTGGTTTCAGTGCATCTGCATTCCGTGACCGGATGAACGATTGTGAAGCAAAAGCAGTGATTACCTGTGATAGTTTCTGGCGACGTGGTAAAAAAGTTCCTTTGAAAAATCAGACTGATGAAGCAGTCAAGGAAGCACCCAGTGTGAAACACGTCATTGTCTACAAGAGAACCGGGGATCAAGTCAACTGGAACCAAAGCAAAGACTTCTGGTGGCATGAAATCACCAAAGATATGCCTCGTGAATGTGAAACAGAGAAACTTGATGCAAACGACCCGTTATATTTCCTCTACACCTCAGGGACGACAGGAAAACCAAAAGGAATTATCCATGCCCATGGAGGATATGCGGTTGGTATTGCACAAACCCTGAAATGGGTCTTTGACATTAAAGACGAAGACGTCTACTGGTGCGCTGCTGATATCGGCTGGGTCACTGGTCATTCCTACATTGCCTATGCACCGCTGATCCTTGGTGCAACCTCAATAATCTATGAAGGTGCTCCTGACTGGCCACAACCTGACCGCTGGTGGGATATCATTGAGCGATACGGTGTGAGCGTGTTTTACACCTCACCAACCAGTGTCCGATTGTTCATGAGACATGGTGAAGACTGGCCGAAGAAACACGACCTCAGCAGCCTACGATTACTCGGATCGGTCGGAGAGCCGATCAACCCAGAAGCTTGGATCTGGTATTACAAGAACATCGGTGGCGAACGCTGTCAGATCATGGACACCTGGTGGCAAACCGAGACCGGGCATTTCGTCATCTCACCATTACCGATTACACCATTGAAACCAGGCTCTGCAACAAAAGCATTACCGGGGATGGCTGCCGCTGTGTACAACGAGGAAGGTCAACCGATTGTAAACGGTGGTGGAAATCTGGTGTTACTCCATCCATGGCCTGGTATGCTTCGAGGTATTCACAAAAACCCTGAGCGATACAAAGAAACCTACTGGGGAAAATACAAAGGCATCTACCTCGCTGGTGATGTCACTCGCAGAGATAGCGATGGGTACTTCTGGATCCAGGGACGAGCAGATGATGTGCTCAAGATTTCTGGTCACCGGATCGGTAACTCCGAAGTCGAGTCCGCTCTTGTCAGTCATCCGATGGTTGCAGAAGCCGCAGTCATTGGTAAACCACATGAGGAAAAAGGAGAATCTATCACCTCGTATGTTGTTCTGAAGAAAGGCATAGAAGCAACCGATGATCTGAAGAAAATACTCCGGGAGCATGTGGCAAAAGAGATGGGAAAACTCGCCCGACCTGATGAGATCTGGTTTGTCTCTGATGTCCCGAAGACCAGAAGTGGAAAGATCATGCGACGTGTTATCCGAGCAAAAGCACTCGGACAAGAAGTCGGTGATACTTCGACTCTCGCAAACCCTGAATCAGTTGATGAGATTGGAAAAGGGCGGTAAACCCGCTTTCTTCTTTTTTTATTTTTTTCTTTTTTTGTATAGAAAAACCTTATTCGTTCAATGTGATATGGTTCTGTTGAGTTCTCATGGATACAAAAAATCTTGAAGATGGCCTTCTGCAGTTGATTTTAAAAGCTGAAACGGAGATCCCCTCAGATGTCATCGCTGCCATGAAACGGGCGTATCTGGTGGAGGGTGGGGCTGCAAAAATGCAACTGGAAGCAATGCTTGCAAATGTAGAGCTAGCCAAGAAGAAACGATGCCCGATGTGCCAAGATACCGGTATTCTAACGTTTTTTGTGCAGGTGGGCACTGATTTTCCTGCGATTGGGATACTTAAAGAGGTTATTGAGCATGCGGTTGCACGGGCTACCCTGGAAATCCCTCTTCGTCCGAACACGGTTGATCCGATGACGAGTACAAATCACGGTGATAATCTCGGGTCGTATATGCCACATATTCTGTGGGATTTCGAACCTGGCGAGAGTGTTCATATCATGGCGTTGCCGAAAGGCAGCGGCAGTGAGAATATGAGTGCGCTAGGGATGCTTTCTCCCAGTACTGGACTTGAGGGAGTCAAACAGTTTGTCATTGAGACCGTGAAAAAAGCTGGTGGGCGCCCCTGTCCGCCGATTGTTGTTGGTGTCGGTGTTGGCGGGAGTGCTGATCTGGCGATGAACCTGGGGAAACGGGCGTTGCTACGTCCGGTTGGCACCCGTCATCCTGAGAGACTCATTTCTACCCTGGAAGAGCAGTTATTGGATCTGATTAATAAGACCGGTATTGGTCCGATGGGCTTGGGTGGGAAGGTCACTGCACTTGATGTTCATGTGGAGGTTGCGCATCGTCATCCTGCGAGTCTTCCAATTGGTGTGGTGATTCAATGTTGGGCTGACCGTCGCGCACACCTGGTGATTCATAAGGATGGCACCTGGGAGGTTCAGTAATATGGAGTATCATGTCAGTCTTCCAGTTCCATCTGATGTGTTGAAAAAACTCCTAGTTGGTGATGTGTTGTATGTCACCGGCAGTGTTTTTACCGCGCGTGATAGCGCGCATGTGAAGATGCGGGGGATGAAACCAAAGGATCTTCCGTTTGACCCGTCCGCTATGGCATTGTATCATTGCGGGCCATTAATGAAGAAAGAAAACGGGCGATGGATTGCGGTGTCTGCTGGTCCTACGACGAGCAGCCGCATGGAAGAATTTGAAGACATCCTTCTTGATCGCTTCGGGATTCATCTGATTATTGGAAAGGGTGGTATGGGGGAGCGGACTGGAAAAGCGCTGAAGAAAACCGGGTCGGTGTACGCTGCGTTCCCTGGGGGAGCAGGAGTGCTCGCTGCAGAGAAAATCACTGGTGTTTCCCAGGTGTTTTGGCTTGAGGAGCTTGGGATGCCTGAGGCGGTCTGGATCCTTGAGGTAAAAGAGTTTGGCCCGCTTGTTGTTGCGATGGATTCTTTCGGACAATCACTCTATCGACATTCATAAGAAGAGCTGTTTTTCTTGGCTTTTTTCCGTTTTGTTTTTGTGTCATCAGGAGAGGAGGAAAAAAATCGGTACTAGTTGTACAACAAGAATTAAATAGGGGATTTTAGGATTTTGATTGAAGAGCGTTCTGCAATTAACCCTCATAACGCATCATGGTAGTTTTCTTTTTTCGGGTAACAAGTGTAAAGAACCTGGGTACTGCGTGTACAATAAGACGTTTTAAAGAAAAGGAATAGAAAAGATAATAGAGTGTCATAATGATGAACACAAAAAAGAATGAGATTAACAAGCTTTACGAGGATGCCGCGTCGCTACATCGGATCCGTACCGAGCATGCTTTTCAACGGGATCGTTTCCTGAATTACTGGGAACATCCTGATCGTATCAACTAAACATTCTTTCTGTTCTGTTTTTTGTAGACGTATTTCTTTTATAGCTGATGATGGTTTTCTTTTATTAGGAGTTATGACAAAACAAGGTGTAGTTTTTGGTGTGTTGCTGGTCGTTTTTGTTCTGGTAGCTGGGTGTGCTGAACAGGTCTCGAAGCAATCATATACTAATACCAGGTATGGGTTTTCCTTAAATCCTCCAATGGGGTGGCAGGGTGTTGAAAACGAATCTTCAGATGTCGCAGTGCGGTTTAGTCCTACTAATTACTCGAATGTATCGTTATTGATTACCCCACCGTTTTCTTTGAGTGAAGGTCGCGCGTTGAGTACATTTGCTGATGAGGTAGAAGAGAACCTCTCTGAAAGCGGAATGAATTATACGATTGTGTACCGGGAGTGGAGAGCAATGGATGGGGCACAGGCATATGAGATTGCGTATTCGTATGAACAGGGTGAGACGATTCAGAGGTTCAAACAGGTGGCGGTTCTGAAGACGCATACGGTATATTTGATTACGTTTACCGCTCCAAGTGATCTTTACATTCAATACATTACTGGTGTTGACCTTTGTATTGATTCGTTTCGCTAGATGCCCAGTTGTTGTTTCTGATTGGCGAAAAAGGGCTGAGATCGATATGTCGTTTGTTTTTCAGGAGAATCCCTCCTGATATTTTTTGGTTTCATTTTGGCATTTTGTCATGAAAGGTTTATATATTATGAACGACAAAGTATACCATGATAATATATATCAATGAAGGATGGTGAGAAAGATATGGAAACAATAGTAATTGGAGCAATAGCAGGTGCAGTAGCTGCTAGTAGCAATTATGTTCCCCTGTCCATTACAAATACTATAAATAAAGATAAATTAATTTCTAAAAATTATCTTTTAAAATGATCGGGGATACATTAAAATAATTTCGGTAAAAATGTTTCTTTATATATTTTTAGATCTCCATAAAAACTATAGCTTCTAATTGAGTTAGGAAAATTTGTGTTAATATTTTCAATTATCTCAATTAATTTTTCAGAACTTTCTACAACAAATTCAAACTCTAAATCAGATATTCCTGTCGATGTACTTATGTATATCAAATAAGGAGATTTTTTAATATAACTAATAATATTATTCTTTCCTTATACTCTTTAAGATAAATATCAACTTTATATCTTTTCAATCCTAATTTAATTAAATCAATAGCAACTCGATATGCTTGAATTACACCCTCTTTTTTCAATCTATTCATTCTATAACTAATCGTTTGTGAAGAACAATTAAATTTTTTTGCCAGCTCTATTAAGGATGCACGAGCATGTAATGATAATTCATTTAATAGATGATAATCCATTTCATCGACTTCACTGTTGTATCACCAACACCAATAGTTTCAAGTTCAATTCTCTCGTTTTGTTTCGAAGTATCTAATAATAAATAAGATTGAATAAAACCTACACCGTTTATATATACTGAAAAAACTCTGGTTTCGAAATAATCACCATATTTATCTAACGCTTTAGTCCAAAACTGTTAAAATTCATTAAGGTTTTTTACCCATACTACAACAATAAGATCATATTTTGCCTGCAGCGTGTGCAACAGTACATATATTTTTATAATTTACAAAATAATCAATTATTTCTCTCCTTAGTTCTGACGTTACATATTGAAAATTGATGTAATACCTAAATAAATTGTACCCAATTCTATATGCATCGATAACAGTATAATAATTTTTAATAAAACCTTCATCTTCTAATTTTTTGATTCGATAAGAAACTACATCCTTCTTTAAACCAACTTTCTTACCTATTTGAGTGTTCGATTGTCTACAGTCGAGATCAAGTTCGTAAAGGATTTTCCGGTCTTTCAAATCAATTGTTACCATATTTTCTGTAAGAAGAAAGATTACTTCGAGGTATTTTAGTGTTTTTATGACCGTAAAAATACGCTCTTGAGTTAACTATAAAAGTACGTATTCGATTGATAGCTTTAGATTGGGCGATGCACGACGAGAAAAAAAGTGTGTTACTTGTAGCTATGCCGTTTGCTGGAATTACTATACCGTCGATTCAGCTTCCAGTATTGGAGGGTTACTGCGGACAACGCGGTATTTCCGTTCAAACACGGAATCTATACTTGAAAGCAGCAGAGGTGTACGGACTACAGAATTATCATGCTTTGATTTATCCTCCGAACGACTCGTACACCGCTCAGATGGTATTTTCTAAGTATGTGTTTCCTGAGCATTGGAAAAACAACGAGGACAGGTTTCGGGAGTTCTTTAATCAACATTCCGTGCAAAATTCCCAGGTACCGCAGTTTTCATTTGATGAGTATGTTCAACGGACTGACGTGTTTTATCAATGGGTTTTGGAGCATGTTGACTGGAGATCATATGATATCATTGGATTTACATTAAATTACGGGCAACTGCTTCCGTCACTTGCAGTTGCAAAGAAAATCAAAGAACTTGCTCCTGAGAAAAAAATTGTTTTTGGCGGCAGCAGAACCGTTGATATACTTGGGATGAACGTCCTGCGGGCGTTTGAATATATCGATTTTATCGTCTCTGGTGACGGAGAGGACGCTTTGTTTCGTCTTGCCTCCGATTATGAGAATTATAAGTCAATTCCTCGGTTAATATACAGGATGGGAGACGAAGTAATCTGGAATAAGTCGGATGTCGTTGTTGATCTTAATACCGGGCCAATTCCTTCCTACGATCAGTTTTATCAGGAACTTGCTTCAACATCTGTAGATGTTCAACAGTATTATCAGTATTATGGGCGGCTTCCTGTGGAGATTTCGCGGGGGTGTTGGTGGAATCGATGTACGTTCTGTAATCTTAATATTCAGCATCAATGCTACCGAGAAAAAAGTGTAGATCGTATTATTCAGGAAATCCAGTACCTATCCGAACGGTACCATATGATGGATTTCCAACTCATTGGAAACACGCTTCCGAAGACAGAGTACCGAACTTTGTTTGAAAAATTAAAACAACTCACCAGGGATTTTTCGTTTTTTGTAGAGGCTCGTGCAGGGCAACTAACCAGTGATGATTATACCTTGATGAAAGAAGCAGGATTTACCATGATTCAAACCGGAATTGAGTCGTTCAGCCAGAATTATCTACGGAAGATGAACAAGGGTGTACGGGTGATTGATAATATCGCTGTCCTTAAGTTTTGTAAAGAAAACGGGATAAAAAATAACTATAATCTCATGGTGAGATATCCGAATGAAGAAACAGCGGATTTCGATGAGACGAAAAAAATTGTTCAAATGTTGAAAGGGTATCTTGATGCCCCTCAGCTCTGTGAACTTCGAGTGATGCATGGGAGCTTGATTCAGCGCCACCCAGAACAGTTCAACATTGAACGATTGGAACATGCACCAATCGATTTGATCATGTATCCTTTAGAGTTTTTGGAGAAAGGATTTTCTTTTGTGTACGATTTCAATCGAAAGATCTCATCTAGAAACCATCCATGGGAGTCGCTAGTAGAAGAATGGAAGAAAGAACGGGAAACATTCGAGCTTGAGAGCAATACCCGGCAAACCACGATTGATCGGTTGGTGTATTATTTTGTTGACGGCGGAAGTTTCATTAAGATTTATGATAAGCGGGACCGGCAGAACATCCGGATTGTTGTGTTAAATGAACTGGAACGACGAGTGTTTCTCAGCTGTGTTGATGTCGTTTCGTTGAGAGAGCTAAAAAAGAGATTTACCGATGTACCGGAATTCGAGTTGATTGCAATATTGCAGAGCTTTGAGCAGAACGGATTATTGTTTGTCGAGGATGACCATTATTTGTGTCTACCGTTACGATGTCGCGTACAAAACACTTCAGAGAAAAGGGTAGAATGTCTCGTTAATATTTCACCGTAATTCGTTTCTTTTCGCATTATTTTTATTTTAAATAATGAGAAGCCCCTGCTCTCCTTTTTTGATAACGACTGTACAGAAAGATGGTACCAGTTGTCAAACACGGTTTTTATAGGAACTCAAACAAAACATCGGTAATAAAAACGTGGTGAGAAACAATGACGGTGGAGAACTTACTGGTAAATAAAAGAAGAACAGCACACAACAGGATAAAAGCAATACTTTCTCTCTTAATTATTATAGTGATGATCGCACCATCTATTTCAGCACATGCAGAAATAAGTGTAGACCATGAATATCCGGACATGTTCTGGAAAAACTACCCTTACCACCCTCCAGGAACCGACATCGTCTTTCCTACCGATGAAGGATCCCATGACGAAGAATATACCTTAGTTGTCGGTGGTGATTCTCAACAAGATTCCAAACCCATGAAGCTTGCTGTTGATATGGATTGTCTCAAACAACCATTAATTGTTGGTGGTGATGGCTTTCTCGATCTCGGGGGATATGATTTTTCCTTTTATTATAGTCTGACAAAACTTACAGTGACAGGATCAATTATTGATACATGGGATTGCCGAAGAGGTAACTGGATATGCATGGATCGATCATCAATGGGGTAATTTTTTCGAACAAAAATCAACCTCCGTATGGCCTTGCATTGACGTATGAATGGTTTTCTATACAACTCGATGATAACAGAGAGCTCATGGTTGCCGATACATGGGATCGTGTAACAGAGGAGAAGAATGATCAATCATTTACTGGAGGCATGAACTTGCTCAACAATCATGGATCATCAGAGCTTTTAGAGGATTATACGATTACACCACAAGCATCCTGGAATGATACCATAGATCACCGCTTCTATTCATCCAAATGGCATATTCCTTCGTAGATCATTTTTAAGTAAACGACCGGTTTTTTTCTCCCATTCCTCAACGGGGATAGAATATTTTTCCTGGATTCTTTCGCCGTAACCAAGACCAGTATATGAACAAAATGGAACAATTCCTTCAAATGTAGCACAATGAATGACACAACGTTGTAGCCGGTCAATATTTAGATTCCATGCATCCTGGTACCACATCGTACCAATAAATAGGCATTGATGATGAAACTTACGGAGAGCGTACTGGCTACCTCCGATAGCTGCTTCCTTCAGTATTTGTTTTAAATTAAATCCCTGTGGTGCCTTTTCAACATCGACAAAGTTATCGATATTTTTTATGAAAGCTGAGGCAATGCGTAGTTTTCTCAGGGGGTCTTTTTTTTTGGTTTGTTCATTGAGAAATGTCATATAGGCTTCTACATCAAAAAAACGTGTTATAGGTATAAGTTTTCCATTTTCAATAAAAATGAATGTGGATCCTCCACAACCTGGATGAGCGGTAAATTCAACTTGGGGATCTTTTGTGAACGCTTCAATGAATCTTGAAATCGGGAATATAAAGGAAACAGGGTAAAAATCATCACGTGATATCATCCCAAGAAACTCTTTTTCAATAGCATCGATCATCTGAACATAATCTACACGCTGACTCTCCCTTTGACCGTCTTTTACCTTGGCATTTTTTCCACAGAAGCAGATTGGTTGGAAATGAATACCTCTGACAACATCGATATTATTAAGAGCAAAACGGAGGATCTTACCTGATTCATGGACATTTTTATTACCAATGAGAACTGGTACTAAAACCACATTTAAGTTGACCTTTCTTAGATTTTCTAAAGCTTTTTTATGATGTGCTATTAACGGATTCGCCGTTTCAGTAACTCCGTCAAAACTCATATAGATTGTGTCGACTTTTTCATCTTTCAGACGTTGACAGTAGTCAATACTTTCAGCGAGCTTCAACCCATTCGTATAAATCTGAACATGTGAAAATCCAATTTTTTTTGCAATTCGAACAATTTCAAAAAGATCTTCACGGAGTGTCGGTTCTCCACCAGTTATTTGAATTGATTTCGAACCCAAGGGTTTTTCTGATCTTGTTTGTTGCATCAAGTCTCGGAGTTGATCTAACGAAGGTTCATAGATATAACCTGTTGTGTTAGCATCTAAAAAATCTTGGTTATGCCTCAGATTGCATCGGTTGGTCACAACGAGATTTGTTAACACTGTTTGAGAGGTATGTTCTGCATAGAGTCCAGGATCATTGAATAAACTCGTCTTGACATAAGAAACCGGTTTTCCCGTTACTATAAATTTCATCCATCTTTTATACAAATTTACATCGCTAAAATATATCTCCTTAAATGAACCATGTTTTTGACATTGTTTTATCATCCATATTTTCTTGTCGTCTTCGATAATGCTCGCATTAATTTTCTGGATCTTTCCGTCTTGGAAGCAAACTGGGCATACAGAGTACGTTTTTTCTAATTCCTTCATTATAGTCAACTGTTAATCGACTTCCCGGTTTATACATTTTTTTTAGGAAAGAATTTAATAATTATTGATAGAAAAATATATATAAGTCTTTAATTAATATAAAAATTTGATATGGAAAATACAATTTTAGAGTATAAAAGAAGGCGAGAAATCTATAAGTTTATTTCTCAAAACTCTGGATTACATATGCGCGACATCTCAAGAAAATTGAATGTCCCTTTTACTTCTTTAAAATATCATTTAAATTATCTCGAAAAAAAAGGATTTATCATCTCAAGAGACGATGGAAAATACAGTCGATATTTTATTTCACTTGAAATTGGTGAAAAAGAAAAAAGGATACTTAATTGTCTTCGAAAAAAAACAACACTTCACATTATATTATGGTTTTTCATTGCTGTGCAATGTTCACAGAAAGATATCAGCCGATTCCTTGAAAAACATCCAACGACAATCAGTTTTCATCTAAGAAAGATGATACAAACAGGTATTATTGAACAGGTATCAATTGATAATGGGGTCATCCACAATGATACACCACCGATTACCATTAACCGACCTCAGGTATCAAGCGAGAAAATATATGTCTTACAGGACCCATGGATGATTTATGATCTACTTATAAAAAATAAAGAGAATCTAGGTGATAAGGAAGTAGTTACTGGAATAATAGAGTACGTCGAGTTCATTATATCGGAGGGCATTCCGAAACAAATCCAAAATCGAGAAGATACAAAAGAATCAATCCTAAATACATTTTATGGATTCTTCTTTCCCCCATCATATTGTTCTTAGTAATTCTATCGAATAGAAAAATTTTTATTATTAATAATTGTCATTTCTAATTTTATAATATGTTGGAAGATTCATTATTCTTTTCATCTGATGGTAAAGATTGGATGATTGCACTATAAATGATATATATTAAAAATGATATTAATTTGTTTGTCTGGGAGGTGGTATTGTAGTGGGCGGGTTTCTGCTCACTACAATGCCTTCTATCTGAATTTCGTGACTAGAAAACATACAAGCCATTTTTTTCTTGTAAGAAATAATTTATTGTTTTAGTTGCTTGAGTACAAAGTGGAAGACGTCATCAAATAGCGGGATTTTTGGTATGAGACCATGAAGTTCTGATTGCCAGAGATTCTTTATTGATGTGGCTTGTCTGGTAAATTCTTCTACATCAAATGTTTTTTTGTAATAAGAGAGTTTTTTGTTTATAAGGTCGTACTCCAATGAAATTTCTTTCTTTAGGAGGAATGATATATCATAGAGATCTCGTGCTCTTCTTCGGATCATCATCGCTCTTACTTTTTCTGCAAGAATCTCTTCTTTTTTCATGACTGGAACAGTAAATGGTCGTAGATCATCATAGACGGGGACGATCTCTTTTATATCTGGGGGAAGGACGACATCATTTCTCTCCGATATTTCTATGGAGATGATCGATTCACTCAATGGTCCTTTGTAGAGGGGGCCTTGTGCTTTCACCTTGAATGTTTTTCCTGCGAGTGATTTTTCTGTTTTCATTTTATGGATAATATGGATAACTGTAAGCACATCCGAGAGTGTTGTTTTTAATTTGGCTTGGTCATATTGTTTGATTCTTGTAAAGTCGAGGTCTTCAGAGAATCGATCCAGCCCATAAAAAAAGAACAATGCTGTTCCTCCCTTAAAAACCAGTTCGTCAGCCAGAGCAGCATACACTCCAGTAAGTGTTGCGGTCTGCAGATAATGTTTCTCCTGTTGGTATGGTTTTAATCTGTTCACTTTTGCCAGTCGAATGATTTCTTCAGCAGTAATCATCGTATCGCCTCCTGTTCAGAGATTTTTAACTCCATCAGTTTTGCATAACGGACCAACTTTTTCTTATTTATCTTTTCGATAGTGTGTGGCAGATGGCCATACTTATACGTGATATCAATAAGTGCTTTTTCTTTGTCAGCAACCCAGAGAGAATACCCGCGATACTTTATCGCTTCAAATCCGAAGAACGCTTTCTTTGGTAAAGAGACGAAGGTTACTCCCTCCACTTTTTTCTTCACTCTTCTAGGTACGACAACATGGATGGTAGATGGTATCTGGTCTATTGCTTTATGCAGGTAGAGTGCAGCGTTGAATGAAATGTAGGAGTTCGGGATAATATACGAGGCATTCAAGAATGGATCCTGCTCTAACGCATAGATGCCTTTTGCGACTCTGAAGAGAAGTTCTTTATCAACCATTCGTTTGATGGAAACAATAGCACATGATTTTTTTAAGTGAGAAATCCGTGCGATTTCATTCGTTGTAAAGACAGGAGCTTTCTTTTTCCTTAGTTGTTCAAGAATCTCGTAGATATTCATGGTTTTATGTATTATTCATCGTGCTTATAAATATTGCCCCTTAAATAACAAAATTGTTATTTTGTGGGCACATTTAGCTTTTTTTTAAAGTAACAGATAGCAAAGTCTTCATTATTCGGTCCATATCAGATAGTGTTCGAAACGTTACAATTGAACTACTTAGAAAAAACATTGGTTCCTACGTATATTCCGTCAAACCTAAACAAAAAAAGGTGTTTTTCGCATTTTGAAGGATTTTCTCGGATTCGGGCTTTATGTTTTCCAGGAGTATTACTTGAATTGAGGGAAAAAAGAATGAACGGAATAAACGAATATGGGTTTGAAACCGGCTTCGAATCACTTCCATTTGGAGAACTGAGACAATTCCAAAATCGAAACAGATTCATCTATGAAACAATACAGCTTCGAAAACCTTCTCTGAAAGATTTGAACGCTGCTCAATATTTATCCTCGGTTGAATCCTACATCCCTGAAGAATTGATCTCTCCTCAAAACTACACAGAAATGAAGAAGCTTGCATCTCACTTCACGAGAGGTGTCACCAGTTTCTTCGGATTTGAATCTCGCCTGAACTCTCCTGATGCACGAGCGGATTACCTGTTTGCAGTGTCTGCACGGAAAGGAGAACGGGAAGCACTCTTAGATCTCATCACAAGTGGGAAATTACCAGAAACATTCCTGAACCAACCCGAGTGGCAGCGAATTGGAAATTTTGTTACAGAGTGGGTAAATCCGAATTCCATCCTAGATAATAAGGTATTTGGAATCTGGTTTGAATTTGATACCGCTAACTCTCCATCTGACGCACCGGTTCCATGTGTTTTCATGCATACAGTCCCTCTACATATCGACAATTCTGAAGGCGTTCAAAAGTGTTCATGGCTCACACGCATTGCATTACCTTTGCTCACTGGTCAACCTTTATCTCAGATGATAGAACAACATGTGCTGGAGGCTATACAACAATTGCCTGAGGGAGTATCAGTATTTCAAGTCGGTGCCATGCTCTCCCGTGCAACAGCAGGTGTACGTTTAGTTTTTAATAGAATGCAACCAGAACAAATTATTCCATACCTAAAAACACTTGGCTGGTCAGATAACAATAACAGATTATCGTCTCTCTTAGAAGAACTTGAACACTATGTCACTCGCATTATTCTTCATATAAATATCGGAGAAAAGGGGGTTGACCAAAAAATTGGAATTGAATGTTCTTTTTACCCAGATCTCTATAATCTAGAGACAAAGTGGCCTGTTTTTCTAAATTACTTAGTTAAGAAGGGTTGTGTCTTCCAGAGAAGAAGGCTGCATTACTTCACTTCTCTGGTGTTGAACAGCAAGATATGAATCATGATTTCGATCTAAAATCTTACATGACGGTTGTGAGGATTCCTGATAATGATTTTTCCAGTGCACTCGTCAGATACATCAGTCATATTAAACTCGTCTACAAAGTCCAATCATCCAACTGAGGCAAAAGTCTATTCTGGTGTGAGACTGTTTGGATTCCCCCACAAATCAACATGCGAATCATCAGAAGGAATTTACTAACGATGAAACGAAACGAGTCACCACATGGATAAAATATCCTACGATTCCTACATCTCCATCTGCGTACTCATCTGCGAAAAATGTCTTTATAGGACGGGTAACATCAAATCAAAGAGGAGGGTTCAACCCTTTGAATAGATACATTAATCACTCAATATCATTCGAAAACGTCAGTGCGGCTAGAGAGATTGGGTTAGAAAATAAATTGACTATCAATGAAGTATCAACAAAATTCCCAAGAAGAACATAAAACAGAAGGTTCAAACATTTACCATTAAAAAGCATTCTTGCAAGTAATTACCTCTGCAAAGCTGAATCCTATCTCTCTCATCTGATCTCTCCGCAAAAATTTGCGGATATCCTAAAAATCGCCAGGAATTTTCCTGGTAATGTAACAAGTTTCTTGGGTTTGAATCCATTTGGGAGATGCTAAACAACGTGCAGATTGGGCGTTTGCGATTTCTGGTCAAAGAGGAGAACGAGAGACTTCGTAAATCTCATTGAAAATGGTAATTTGCCAAACAATTTTTACAACAACCTGAATGGCAACGAGTCTGCTAATTTTTCTACAGCGTGGGCTGATCAAAAATCCGTGCTGCAGAAGCAGGTAAAGTGCTTCTGGTTTGAATTTGATTGCAGAGCAACTATTATCCAGAGGTGCTGATCCCAAGTATGTTCTTCACCTGAGAACCTACCATACGGTTGCCTCAAATGAAACTTCTCAACATAAATGGCTTATTCAAACTGCACTTCCCACTTCTAACAGGTCGACCTTTATCTAGAAATGATTCAACAACGGATAACCAACTCCATTCAGAAATTACCATCAGAAGCTTCACTCTTCCAGGTAGGTATCATGCTGTCTCGTGCAACATCTAATGTACGTTTGGTATATAAAAAGAATTCATCCGAAGCAAATCATACCGTATCTTAATTCAATTGGTTGGTCAGATGAAACTAAGGAGTTTCAATCACTTTTAGATGAACTGGAAAATATGTCACGACGTATTGTCCTTCATTTCGATGTCCTGAGAAAAAATTGACAACAAATAGGATTAGAGTGTTCGTTTTATCCTGATCGATTATCATGAGGAGACAAGATGGTCTGATTTTCTTGCATTATCTGGTAGAAAAAGGTACTGTGTCTCCCAGAGAAAGAAATCCGCTACTTGATTTCCCTGGTTGAACAGAAAGCTCGGAACGATGATTTCAGGCAGCATCTGAAGTCTTACTGACAGCTGCGAAGATTCCGGAAAATAATTTTTCTCGTGCACTCGTCAGATACATCAGTCACGTAAAACTTTCATACGAGCCTAATTATCCTCTGGAAGCAAAAGTATATTCTGGTGTCAGACTATTTGGACATTCTGATTTACCTCTCTATGAATAAATGTAAAAAGAAACTATTTTCTTTTAAATGCCCCTTGGAAAGATTAATTGGTATTTATTAGATTATAATAATACAGGAATGGAGAAAACACTTGCATATGAAATTTGCAACAATCGGTCATCTTCTTGTTGAAGAGAACATCGAACAATTCCCAGAATCCTGGGTTAGTGAAAAATTGATTGTTTCTCCAGAAGTAAATGTTAATGGAACAAGTGGCTATATCACTGGTTTAACACTAGACCGCACAACAAATGATGGAGCTGCCACGAGAAACGGTACGAAAGAAAATTCTTGATGCAGCGCTGTTTATTCAAAATGAATTAGACGTGGAGATAATTCAACTTGGTGCATTAACCACGTCAGTGACAAATGGAGGGATTTGGCTCACAGAACAGAAGGAATATGTAGGTTTGGTTAACCATGGCGATAGTTATACCGCAGCGGTAACATGCCAAGCGGTTTTGAAGGCACTGAAGTTCTTTCATAAAAAATCTTCAGATCAAGTTATTGCGATCGTTGGTGCATATGGGGTTATTGGTGAAGCTGTCTCAAAACTCCTTGTACCACAATTTTATCATTCGATTCTCATAGGACGAAGACAGGAGAAATTGAAAGAACTTGAAGAGAATTTAAAAGGCAGTTTTGAAACAACCATTGATCTGAAAACAAAAGAAGCGGACATCATTGTCACTGCAACGAGTCATCCAACTGCACTTCTGAACTCAAATCATTTAAAGAAGAATGCGATCGTTGTTGATGTTTCTCAGCCTCCAAATCTTTCCTATGATATTTGTCAAAAACGGCCTGATATTAATCGTATCGATGGAGGATTTGTTGATTTCCCTACGAAAATTCCAATTCCTGTAATGCCCGCCGGGAAAAATTTTGCATGTATTGTTGAAGTCATCATGCAGGCCTTGGAAAATGAACGAGAAAACCATGTAGGATCAATTGATCTTAACCATTTACGAAAGACAGAGAAATGGGCAAAGAAATATGGTTATACTTTGAATGAATTAACGAATTTTGGTAAAGCCTTATAAGAAATTCTTTGAATGAAAATTATCTAAGTTAAAAATTCAATAAATTATTTTTTTTGATGCCCAAAAATTGCAGTATTGAATGACATATTTGCATAGGTAATATCTTTTGTCGGGGAATACGTGCCTTCACCAGCACTATAAAACAATAAAAATGATTTATCTTTGAAATAATTACAAAGTTCCTCTTGAACAATATTCGTCTTTCGACCGAGAGTTTGTAAAATCGTCATACATGTTGAAAACAACCCAAACTCTGGCTGTATCTCATCAAAATAGTGTAGATTTTCTTTCACCGCGTTGATTAAATCCTTTCCACTGACTGTAAGAATAGACACTTCCCCATCATCGATGATACATGGTACAAATATAGAATCCTTCATAATAAGTGGCATCACGACTGGAACTTCTCTTCCGCGTCGTCTTAATGATATCGGATAGTAAAGAAGGGTATGCATCAATGTTTCTTCAGTGAGAAAACCTTCAGGCCAATCTAATAATCGTAATAACTCCGGCACCGCAGGCTTTCCGTTGATTTTGCATATAGCATGGTTTCTAGCACCTAGTTTAGTGATAGTAAAATTACGATTGGTCTCCTTCATCCCATGCGTTGTGCATACATCAAGGTCAAGATCTGTTGCCAACCCAAGATTCACCACTGCATTTGTCAAAATTTCATCATTAAAAAATTGATAATTTTTCATTCCTCGATGATCATCCATGGAAGTTCCAAGAATCATTTCATAGTCTGGTAATTGTTTTACTGTTTCTTCAAAAATTTCATCTTCTCTAGCTAGTCCTTTCTGAACCAACGCTTGTGAAAGACCAAGAGCCTGCATAGCAAATTTGCTTACAAAACCAGATCGAATGTACTTTTTTTGTCCTACTCCGGGAATACTTGGCATCACTGGTCCAGAGATAAAATTTAATAAAAATTTATTTTTATAGGGGGATTCTTTCAAACTGTTTTGAATCATCTCAGCGCATTGTTTTGCAGCTCGATTTGGATTTCTTTTTGTATTTTTTCCAACTCCAACTGCAACATCCATGCATGGATAGGAAACAGCAAGCGCGCTTGCTCCTCTTGAAAAACAACCGTAATTATTCATAAAACCAGTGACAGTTCCCCCTACGAGCGGTGTGTCCTTTGGTAATACATCCCATACCCCACTCAAGAACTCTTGAAATCCACCATATTTTTCATAATGAATCGTTGAAAATAAAAGGAAAAAATCTGGGGGGCGAGCTAAACCCTTAATCGCTGTTTCTGCGACTTCTCTTCCTGCTTCTCGTGCATCCCATTTTCGGGACATTCCTACTGCTGCTTCTACTTTTAACTCCATTATACTCCATTGAAGGTGGTTTGATCCGCCATTAGATATCAACGGTTGTGAATCCAACCTTTTACTAATTCCTAACAATTTTTTGTAATCCTTACGCGGTAACGCAAACCTCATCATCTTTTTTCTGAGAATCAGACTCCGTCTTTGGGTTTTCCATGATCTTAAGAATTTCTCTGCGTGCGTTCTCCAGTTCTACCTCAAGCAATCCTTTATTCGCCAGTGCAGGAACAATCGCAACAAGTGCACTCTCCGTATCAGGAAACACATAAAACAGAACCTCATGGTCCTGCAACCGAAACTCCATCTCACCTAGACCAATCTGAGAATACTCACCAATCACGCCGAACACAGAGTCCATGGCACGATGAATACTATCCCAGATCTGATCCACCTCTGGTTTAAACCCATCACCAGACGGCATCACACTAATCATATTCCGCCGGGCAACCATACAGGCTAAAATATCGTCAAGCTTCAGCAAATCATCAAGCACCAGTGCTATCGGGTCATCCTTCATCCTATCACCACCACTTCTATACTATACTTATACATCAACCATATAAAAATATATCCTGTTGAGGGGTGTCTCCTGTTGTACATTTAAAATGTTACAAATAGATGTATCGTTTGGAATAGAAAAAGAATAATACTTTTTTAGAGGAACCCTCTTTTAAGAAATCTTATAATTTCTTATACGCAGCTGCATCCAACAGTGTATTGACTTCTGCTTTATCTTTGACTTCAAGTTCGACAAGCCAGCCGTCATCATACGGACTGCCGTTAATGATCTCGGGGGAATCATCCAGCTTCGTATTCACTGCAACAACCTTGCCACTCACCGGTGCGTACACCTCAGAAACAGATTTTACAGATTCAACGACGCAGAGCTCGTCCCCTTTCTTGACTTCTTTTCCAACGGTTGGTAACTCAACAAAGACAATATCGGTCAGCTCTTCTTGCGCGTGGTCTGTAATCCCTATTTTTGCCTTGGCTCCAGTCAGCTTCACCCATTCGTGTGTCTTGGTGTATTTTAAACCATCTCTTACGTCATGTGTCATAGTAATCGAGACATGGTATTTCCTGGTTGTTTTAAACCTTTTCTGCATCAAGAATATATAAGAGAAAGAAGACGACCGCACCGAATTACACTATCATCAAAAAAGATGTGAAACCATTTCCGAACGATCTTTTTATCAGGTAGCAATCTCTTCGTGTTTTTGTGCCCAATCCTTCGGAACAAACGGTGGTTTTATCACCTTTGCCTTCACCGGCTTGTCTCGTACCATGATATCAAGGATACTACCTACCTCTCGTTTATCTGGCGCGACATATCCCATCGCGATACCAACATTCAAACACGGTGACAACGTTCCACTCGTGACCATCCCAACAACTGTACCATCCTTCTGAATCTCACATGTATGACGAGGAATCCCTTTCTCAACACATTCCAGGCACGTCATCCGCTGATACGTCCCTTGTTCCTTTTGTTTTAATAAGGCTTCTTTCCCGATGAACTCATGATCCCAGAAAATAGTCCACCCAAGCGTCGCCTCCAGAGGCGTCCGCCCACCCTCAAACTCGTTGCCCGCAAGCATAAAAGCCTTCTCCAGCCGCAACGTATCACGTGCACCCAGCCCAATCGGCTGAATCCCAAACTCATCTCCCGCTGAAAGAAGTGCGTCAAACACTACCGCTGCTTTCTTTGTCGGTGTAATCTGCAGCTCAAATCCAAGCTCACCGGTGTACCCGGTATGCGATAAAATACACTCCACACCAGCAACCTTCACAACCTGACAGCCAAAGAACTTCAGATTATCAAGATTTACATCAGTCACCTTCTGCAACGTCTCCTTTGACTTGGGACCTTGAATTGCAAGAATCACATACTCCCGGGAAACATCCTCGGCCTTTGCCTTTAAATGATGTTTTTTTGCCTGTTCATTGAGCCATTTGGTTACAATCTGATTCATCCCTGCATTCGGAATCATCATGAATTTCTCACCAAGATGCATGAAAATCGTATCATCGATAATCGTCCCATTCTCCCGTAAAATTTCGGTATACTGACTTTTCCCATCCTCCACCCGAGAGGCATCCTCCACAGTCGTAAGACTAATCAGCTTTGCTGCATCCGAACCAGTAATCCACACATTACTCATATGGGACACATCAAACAACCCGACCTTCTTACGAACAACGAAATGCTCTTCACGAATCGATTGAATACTGGATCGGCATTTCAAAACCTGCAAACTCAGTAAATTTCGCACCAAGCTTCACTTGATTCTCATATAACGGAGATCGTAACACCATACCACGTTACCCCCCGCCTGTATACGACAAACCCTAGTTAATTATTTCGACAAAACTATTTATCAACCACACCTCATAAGGGAAAACTATGCAACCAACAGAACATTCAGGGATTTACAAAAAAAACGATAAACTCTTCACACAAAATCCAGACGCCTGCAAAGGAACCAGGGTCTACAACGAACAACTCATCACCGAAGACAACAAAGAATACCGATCCTGGAACCCGTTCCGCAGTAAACTTGCTGCAGCACTGCTCAAAGGACTTTCCATTGACGTCGCAACAGACGCACAGATCCTCTACCTTGGGGCAGCGACGGGAACTACGGTCAGCCATCTTTCTGACATCATCACAAACGGCGCCATCTACGCAGTTGAAACATCACCAGTCGCAGCAATAAACCTGCTCAAAGTCAGCGAAAAACGACCAAACATCATACCGATTCTTTCAGATGCGAACCATCCAGAACGATACCAAAGTATCGTCCCACCGGTCGACCTCATCTACCAGGATATCTCCCAACGAAACCAAGCGGACATCTTCACCCGTAACATCACAGCCTACCTCAAACCAAAAGGAATTGGGCTCATCATGGTCAAAGCACGAAGCATAGATGTCGCACTCAAACCAAAACAAGCATACGAACTCGTCTGCACCCACCTCCAACAACAGAAACTCAAAATCAAAAAAACATTTGAGCTTGCACCATTTGAAAAAGACCATGCGGCAATACTCATCATACAATAAAAAACATAAAAAAAATTTAGATGTTAATGTATATTTCCTTGAGCATTTTATTAATACTATAAAACGGTGCATCCAACAAAAACGTCTTAAACTGATTATTCGGAAGAACCGGGGATTTACAAATCATCTGTGCCTTATTTACATGTTTCGAAATCTCCTCAAGATACAGTTTTTTAATCTCAGGTGATTTCTTCTCAATCTTCTTACGAATCGACCGAGTCTTAATAGTACCGTTTTTCGCAGACCTCTTCTCAAGTCGAGCCAAGAGCGGGATAACCACGCTATCAATCATCTCGCCCTTCTCAAGATCAACTAAATCATCGGCAAGCTGATACGCAAATCCTACTTCCCTGCCGTACTCCGCGAGGATGTCCGCAATCTGATTGGACGCGTTCGCCCAATACGCGGCAGCCTTACACGTCGCAGAAAACAAGGTAGCTGTCTTCAGATCAATAATCCGACTGTACACCTGGAAGAACTTTGAATCCGCAGTGATATTGATATCCTGGAGATCTTTACTGTTGAAATTGATTTCATTGAGTTGCCCATCAAGAGTTCCACCCCATGCGTCCACATACAGCTTTGCAATCTTCTCCCCATGAGACAACGACAGGCCAAATCCAATCACTAGCATCTTATGACCAACCAGAATCGCGTTATCAATTCCGGTCTTAATATAGAACGCAGCTTCGCCCCTGCGAGTCAAATCACCATCGATGATGTCATCATGAACCAAGGAGGCGCCATGTGCAAGCTCAATTGCTACCGCTCCTTCTAAAAACTGTTGATACAGCTGCGATGATTCATTCCCTCCGGTACATGCTTTAAAAGAAATCGCGCCAAGTAATGGTCGTAACCGCTTCCCGTCCTTCAATATAGCTAGAATATTCTGATCAGTAATGATTTCCTCTATTTTCTTCTCTATATCCTCATACGTATGTTTGAGAAATATTTCAAGGGCGAGTGATTGGTCAGCCATTGTTTCAACCGTTTTTTAAAACTTAACTGATATCGGCTCCTATATAATATACTCTTTCATCTGTGTATTCAAAGGAGTTATTTGCAATTTTTATAAGGTTTTTTAAACGATTTCGCAATAATATAAACCTCGGAACTACTTTTCCGTGATGCTTCAGGAGAAAAAGTTTTCACAACCATAAACCGATGTTTCACCTTCTCGATGAATTCTTTGGTATCTTCCCCTTCAAAGATTTTACAGATAAAATGACCGCCCGGTCTCAAAACTTGATCTACGACGTGTAGTGCGCATTCACATAGCCATGCGCTTCGTGCCTGATCAACCGAATAAGACCCTGAGATATCAGGAGACATATCTGACAACACCACATCTGCGCTCCTGCTGCTCATCAAGTCCTTGATACGTTCAACGGTTTCAGCTTGGGTGATATCGCCTTGGACGAACTGTACGTTCTCTAATGGTTGAATCGACGAGAGATCCGCGCCAATAACAATGCCTTGTTCGCCAACCAATTCTTTTGCTACCTGGCTCCATCCACCAGGAGCAGCACCAAGATCCACGACGATACCGTTTTTTGGAATAAGATTAAATCGGACTTGAATCTGCTGTAATTTAAAGGCAGAGCGGGCTCGATATCCGGTCCGCTTCGCTTCTTTATAAAAATGCTCTTTCTTTTTTTCGGTGTACCAACGCGTCATAGCTGTTTACAGGATAATGTCGATGTCGAGTCGTTCTGCAAGCTCTTTGTATCGGTTTCTGATTGTAACTTCTGTTACGCCAGCAACATCTGCAACCTCTCGTTGGGTCCGCCGTTCACCACACAAGATCGATGAAATATAAATCGATGCGGCGGCAACCCCGGTTGGACCACGACCGCTAGTGAGTTCTTTGTCAGCAGCGTCTTTTAAAATCTCAATTGCTTTTGCCTGAACATCACCGGAAAGCTTCAGTTCACTGCAGAACCGTGAGATGTAATCCTGTGGTGATGTTGGCATCAGTTTCAATCCTAATTCTCGAGCAATGAATCGGTAGGTTCTCCCGATTTCTTTTCTGGAGACTCGAGACGATGCAGCAATTTCATCAAGGGTTCGTGGCACGTTACACTGCCGACATGCGGCATACAACGCTGACGCGGACACTCCTTCGATGCTGCGTCCACGAATCAAGTTTTTCAGGACTGCTTTTCGGTACACCATGGCTGCGGTTTCTCGTACGGTTCTCGGGAGACCCATGCCAGATGCCATTCGGTCAAGTTCTGATAACGCGAACGCAAGGTTCCGCTCGGTTGCATCGCTGATTCTGATACGTCGTTGCCATTTCCTGAGTCGATACAGCTGTGCCCGGTTTCTGGTTGGAATGGATTTTCCATAGGAGTCCCGGTTTTTCCATCCGATCATGGTACTAAGACCTTTATCGTGAATCGTGTATGTCATGGGAGCACCGACACGTGCTCGTTTCTCCCGTTGGTCACTATCAAACGCTCTCCACTCTGGGCCATGGTCGATGAAATCTTGATCAATAACAAGGCCACAATCCGCGCAGACAAGCTCTGCACGGGCATAATCTTTACTTAAATGTGTACTGTTACATTCAGGACATTGAATGATTTCTTCAATGCTCTGCCGTTTCTCTTTTTTCTTCTTGGATTGCATTTGTACCATTTACCAACGCCCCCATAATTATTTTATACTTTTCGATATGCTTTTAAGCCCAATGAAATAACTTATATATAAACATTTCTACACGATATATTTGGTTAAGCAATCAGATTTTCTCGTAGAAGATAAGTGATAACGGACACGATCAGAGAGCATAATCTACTTATATCTATTGGCATCAAAAATTATTTAAGACTTATTGCAAAAATAATGGAAATAGAAAAAAGGAAAAAAAACAACCCATGAAACTAATCATTACGAATGGGTGTTTGCTTTGAAGTGAATCCAGATCTGGCCCGTCGCAGCTGCTTGATCAGGAGCAGTACTAGATACGCTAATGGAGATCTGAACCCAGACGTAATCATAAGAATTGTTTCTAGCATATCGAACGGTTGTGTCATTGTATCGAACGTCAGATGTTGAATCCCATGGTGTTAAGATACGGGTAGCAGCAGTCGAACCATTCATCGTCGATGTATCCCCATCCCCAGCCCCTAAAATCCATTCGCAATTAGCGGCGGTATGCTGTGAAACCCCAGCGCTTACCGAAAGAACCTTTGCAGAGGCGACTTCAGACACAGCATCAGTGGTCCGATTCCCATGCAAATAGATGGAAATGTTGGAGGCTCCGGTGCCTGAAACATTAATGTGAGTGATGTTGACCTTAAAGCCTTCTTCATTAACAATCGCAAACGCAGCGGTATAGTTCTTCGCAGAGTTAGGCATCCAATCACCAAGACTGATAACGACATTTCGCGATCCGCTCGCGTTGTTGGTGATACGCAATACCCGCCCAGCAGCATCGGAAGAATTATCTGAACCAACAAAACGTATGTCTGCGTTGCTCGGGTGAACGATACCAAAAGTGTACGAAACCTTTGTTGTGGCGTATTGGGTAGCCATGGTCATACTTAATACTACTAACATTACACCTATAAATGTTAAACGTCTATCTATCCTCATTCCATCCACATCCCTGCATCCTAGTCTGTTCAGAATCATTCGCCTTGTATTTAAATATATTGGATTTTTTGGTTATGAATAAACAGACATTCATGTAACCTTTAGGGGACCTTTGTTACCGTTTCATTTCATTCATTTCTATTGATACCTGATGATATGAATAAAAAAGGATGATTGAGAAGAACATGGAAAGAAACAAAAAGAGACAAAAAAAAATGTTTGAAATGTTTTTTTAGGAAGGATATCCCCCAAGCCTCAAACTGGGGTCACCGAAAAGCGCCCAATTGGTGATAACGAACGCTTCGACTTGGTTTATTTCCTCTTCGGCAAGGAATTTCTGAATCGCACGACCGTGAGCTTGTCCAAGGTTTGTCGAACCATTACCTATTTCATAGAAGAAGTTTGACTCAAGTTCTCCACTGAGACTGACCGGGTTACCTTCGTATCCCATTCCATAGCCAGTACAACCGGTTGAGGCTATTGCACCACCAGGATATTTCACGACAAGGCCCCAGCTGAAACAGAAAGGGATTGGGATACCATAACAGAAGTACTGGTTGTCTGTTTTATCAAATAACGTCTTAAGAAGTGATACATTGTACAACCCATTATGACAGCCTCCGACAACGACAACAGGGAGTTTTGCATCGTTTGAAATCTTCAGGAAATTGTAGAGATGAATGCCCCCGCACCAATCATTCGGATAAGATCCATCAAACCAGATCGTATCCCAGACCAGGGGATTTCCATGTCCTTCGAAATCAACATATCCAGCGCCTTGGGATATCGCTTTCTGAATGTCTTTTGCTACTGGAACAAACCCACTGGTGTTCCTGTTTGTTGAATACACGGTCACCAGATTCAGATCAGGGATCGCGTTCTTTGTATAGTTAAATGCGAGGTCACAGAGGTATTCACCATCAGGTTTTCCTTCATAATATTCAAATGTTTTTCCACCGATTCCAACAAAGTTCTTATACCAGGGTTTCGCGTCAGGACCACTGCTTTCGTAGGTAATGATCTTCCTTACCATTTGGGTAACTTCGATCTTGTTTGTGACCGGTAATCGACTCACGTAGACCTCTGGGTTCATATCAAAATTATCCTTTGCAGCACCAGGTGCATCCCAGGCGGCATAAACGCCGTCACCGTTCGAATCCCAGCTGTCAAAACCACCGGTTGCATTGTACAAACATCCATAATAGAGATCAGATAAACATCCTTCATCATCTCCCTGAGGGATACTCACATATCGGACTGGGACCCACCACGCTTTCCAACCAGCGGATCGTGTATCCTTATCTTTCGCAATGATATGGGCTTTTAATCCACCGACGAGCATTACGTATTGAATGCCCCAGGTGTCATACGCATATTTGATGAAGTATTTCACTTGTTCTGGGGGGTCGACTCCGGTGTACTCATTAAAGATATCTTCCACTGATTTGAATGTCGTCTTCAATCCTTTGGTATTCTTAAAATCAATGAGGGGTTGTAGTTTTGATTCAAATGATTTGGGAGCAATAATCACCATATCGTACGCATCAAAAGTTTGTGGTGTTGTCACCGGTGTATCATATGTCAGTGCCACATCAAAGCGAGCTGCATAATCAATCTGATTGTTTGCTGGTGAGTAGCGGATTGGATAACAAACGACTTTGACAATAATGACTTCTTTACCATTATTATCACGTCCTGCCCCAAGATTTACACTGTACCACTTGTTTGGATAGAACGCAGAGCTGTTGTATATTGATTTATCTTTTACACTCGCTCTAATTTCGCTCATTTTTGATAACGGAGCGATGCGAGCAGACATGACCTTTTTTGTAAGAGTCATGGTGCCAATATCCTTTGGAGTACATGTCACCTTTATGTTCTTTGATCCGATAGGCAACTGATAGGTTTTTATACAGATAGGTAACACAGGTTTATTTGGTTCCATTAATTGCGAAGTCATTCCCTTTATTTCTATTTTCACATATTCTTCTCTTTCGAGAATCATTGGTTTTGATGAGAATTGTAACGAATTTGAATTGTTTTTCGTAATCATTGTTTTTTCTATGGAGTTATTAGGTTCAAATGCAGTTGCTCCACATCCGCCAAAGACTAAGAGAGCTATTATGATAATTGCGATGATTTTCTTCATATGACTCCTCAAATTTTTTAGTGTGCATCCGTTCTTGACGCTATTCTTATGATATTATATTAATATTATATAGTATATATAAAAGTATATAAATATTATGTAATTTTTATCACCCTGAACGATAAGAGTCAACAACAGGAGAGGACTACCACTTTTTATTCTTTATCAGTAGTTCCGAATATACATGGAACATATTAGCATTATAAAAGGAAATGTTATGAACTTGAAACTATCCATATCATCTGAAAACGCGAAAGAATGCCAATTGTACCAAGAACGACAAGGAGAAATCGTGCTTCGTGTCGTGCGAAAAGAAACATATTCAGAAGATGATGCACGTCGTATTCAAGAGAGTTTTTATAAGCGATTTGGAGAAGAGTTTTCATTAACTCTTACATATTTGGATTCTATTCCTCGGACCAGCCGCGGGAAATATCAATTTTTAATTCAGAAACTACTCATTCAATTTTCTCCCTAAAGAGAATAAAAGAAAAAGAATGGATTGATTTTCCTTTGTCTTTTCAACAGATGTTTGGGTTACCAATGGGTTCCTGGATTGATTAACGTAAGGTCGATAGTACCCCAATCGTCATAATCGTTTTTCCCACGGGAGCCATCTGAATAATCAACGAGTCCAGCGTAGGTGAATCGGTAATTCATGACACTTCTATACGGCCCAAATCGCCAGAAATTGATTTGCCAGGGGTATACGCTGTCCCCAACATCAACCCCCGGAGAGTGTAGGTTCAACCCATGTCCCGTTTCATGCATCATGACACCAGCGTAGACGAAGGCTCGAGCCATTTTACTATCGAACGTTCTTCGTTGTAGACCGTTGATGATTGGAAACATTTTTGCTCGCGTTTCCATATAACTTGATGAGATAGTGAAACAATCGATGGCAAACATTCCATTGATTTCTGAGCCAAACGTGAAACCCGCCGCCCAAGTACCACTATACGTGACAATCCCCCAATGGAAGACGCCTCGTCGCCAGTTTTGTTCATCTTTATGCATGTAGTAGTCCCAGTACCATTGAGAAAGATCTCGATTGTTCAATAGTATCTTTGAATGGAATAAATTCACCACCACCAAGACGACCATCATCGATATGCCAGACTATGTTGTGTTTCGAATACGAATCTCTTAGCAGGTCAAATGCTTCAATTGGGACCGTGCTACCTTCACCATTCGGACCTTTTTCCATTTGATCAAGTTCAAGGAACATATCCTGTCTGAATGGATCGGATCCCCATTGGGAGGTTTTGTATTCCTCCATATTATTCAATCCATCGTTATCATCGTCAAAGGCCGAATGATTTTCCCAATCAAAGGGAAAGTAAACCATGTAGTATCCCTCGTCATGACCCCATTCTTGATAAGTTAACCCATATCTATATTCCCACTCAATGGGAACACCATCGCCATCCGCATCTTCACCGCGATTGTTAATCAGAGGGCTGGTATTGTACATATTGACTTCAAGCCAGTACGGCAGTCCATCCCCATCGAAATCATTTTGTGCAATATCAAACCAGAGTTCACAGTCTCTATCTTGTTGATAAATGCTATTGTCATCACATCCGTTTAATCGCCCGTACCCACTTGGATCTCCAAGGTAATCATCACCCCACCAGACACCGGTTGCGATGCTGTAGGTCATTTCCGCAGTGCGTACTTGGGTAAAATTCCCGTCGTCATCCGGGCTGATATCACAAACGAAATCGGTTTTCGTGTTTTTGTCCCATAGTGCGATAGTGATATTGACGAACTCATTATCTTTTGGAACTTCATAAGAGGCGGTCCAATTTGGGTTTTCAACGTACTTCATATTCTGCCAGACGTTACTGATAAATTCTTTGTCGTTGATTTTCACCTTTAGATAAAAATCAGGATCAGAGAGGATATCAATCGTCTTGAGTGCTCGGATTTCTTTAATTGTGACCGTCACAATAATATTTTCAACCAGCGGATCGAAATCTTCGTTGAACGGAACCACTGGCAAAAAATGTCCTTTTGGTAGAATCATCGCAGACGTTGGAAGCACCATTGTTGTCAAAATTAAAATCGTACATATAATTCTTACCGATTTCTTCATCATATTATTACCCCCTAAGTAGTAATCTATTACTTGCCTTGCATATGTAAGACACCATTATAAATAGTTTATTCCCTGTCATGAAACAGCATGGATGGTTATTTTTTTGCTAAAAACATAAATAGGACTTTGCAATACCATATGCCATCTACCATGTATATGGGGGATAATTCATGAATTTGATGATACCACCAGAACCACTCATGCTAAAAAAACAATCAGAAGAACAAAAAGGAAGAGAATGGGATATCGATTCTCTCACGTTATGGTTCGGCAACCGACTTCCAACCTATCTTTGGAACGATGCGGGATGGTCAAAACCGTTAAAGGCCGAAGGATATAACTGGCAGAGCTTCCTGAAAATCCTCTCGCTTCATAAAAAAGAGATGATCCGCTGGTCCCGCAACGCGCTCTCCTGGAAAGAGTTTCTTTTAAAGCTTCAAGACACCATCAAAGACCCAGTGTTTAAAACAGTCCTTCTTCGACAAGACAAACGAGAGGCGGTCATCGATGGATGAGCACACTGACGGGTACCCAATCGTTCTTACTGCATCGCGTGCAGAAGCAAACGAATATGACGATAATCCTTTCGCCGCATTCATCTGCACGTTTCCAAAGAAACTCTCAGGACTAGCTCTTCGAGAACACTTAGAGAACCTCGCAAACAACAAAGATGGAACTGCACAACGAACGATCTATGGCCTCCGAAAAGTAGAATCACTCATCTCTGATGAGTTTGGCCAAGAAAATGTGGTTGTCGCCCATTATGATCAATTACACAAATTCATCGGCAAGAACACAAAGATAGTTGGCATCTCGTCCATGGATCCGATGGGTCTTGCATATGTCTCAACAACCTACAATTCACTCATTGGATTTGGTGGAGAGGCATTGAACGCATCTGAATTCGAAAAACTCATCACACATCCTGCTATCCAACAGTATAAACCAAAGATCATTGTTGGTGGTGCGGGCTCCTGGCAGATCAACGAAGCAGGTATGCAAAAAAAATGGGGTATCGATGTCCTTTTTCAAGGAGAAGGAGAAGAAGACCTTGTTGGCGTGTTTAAAAAAATGATGAACAATGAGCCAGTGCCATCATATTTTATTGCACAGAAACCTAAAAGGAAAAACATTCCCCCGATCAAACACGCAGCTTGCTATGGCATGGTAGAAATCACTCGCGGATGCGGACGAGGCTGCCAATTCTGCAGTCCCACAAACCGGACGAAATACTCGGTTCCCCTTGAATACATCATGAAAGAGGTAAAAACTAATATCAATGGAGGAACAAGCACCATTTTTACGGTGACTGAAGATATCTTCTTGTATAAATCAAAACCAGGGTTCATCCCTAACAGAGAAGCAATCGTGAAATTGTACAAATCAATCGCATCCTACCCTGGTGTTGAACACATTCTGCTTTCTCATGCGTCCCTTGCACCCGTCATTTATGATCGGAAACTTTTGGAGGAATTATCACCGATACTCCTCGAAAAAACACGATGGACGTCAGAGTTAAATAAATCCTACCCGAAACGTTTTGTCTCTGTTGAAGTCGGGATTGAAACCGGTAGCGTTCGATTGATGAAGAAATATATGAAAGGAAAAGCACTTCCGTATAGGGTTGACAACTGGCCTGAACTCGTAATACAGGGTGTTGGGATCATGAATGACCACGACTGGTGGCCGTTGTGCACCATTATGACCGGTCAGCCTGATGAAACAGAAGACGACGTCCGTGCGACACTAGATCTTATAGATGATCTGAGGAATCATAACGCGAAAATGTTTTACACACCAGTCTTGTTCATCCCGTTAAAAGAAGCAATGTTGGGGAACCACCGTCGGACCAATCTGAAAAACCTTTCAGAGCTCCAATGGGAGGTCATCGCACGATGCTGGAAAAACAATATCGACTTCTGGTCACCAGATAGAAGATGGCTGTTAAATCCAATGTTCTTTTTCACCCACTGGTTCTACGCGCGATGGAAACATGGGAAAAAAGCAACCGTACCGATGATGCATCTTGCAGGATTCCCTATTGCACAAAAAACAGATAGACTGTGTAACCCAGAGTACTGCCAAGATGGTTTTCCGATTGGAAACGGACGCCAACGATTTTTCTGAAAAACAAAGCCGGGGCATTAGCTTTTGAGGAACGTAAGGTACGCCAAGTACGACGAATAGAGATCAACCTTGCTAGTAACCTCATAGGGTGAATGCATAGAGAGCACTGGGGCACCCAGATCAATAACCTCCATTCCTAACCGCGAGAAATACTTTGCAACGGTCCCTCCGCCACCCTTATCAACCTTACCAAGCTCTCCTGTCTGCCATGGTATCTTTGCATTATCAAGTAATGCTCTGATTTCAGCAACATATTCAGCAGAGGCATCGTTCGCCGAGTACTTCCCACCATGACCGGTATATTTTGACATCACCACACCATTTCCCAACGATGATGCGTTTTTAAGCTCAAACACATCGGTGTAGTTCGGGGTGACCGCTGACTGAACATCAGCAGAAATTACCTTTGATTTGAGCAGAACGCTATCGACATCAACATGGGGGTCAAGTTCCTTGATGAGGGATCTGAGAAATGTCGAGGCTTGTGCAGACGCGTTTCCTTCACTGCCGATTTCTTCTTTATCAACAAAAAAAGACAATATAGTATATTCCGGGTTTTTTACATCTAAAATTGCGTGTAACGCTGCATATGCGCAGATACGATCATCCTGTCCGTACGCACCAATTAATGACCGGTCAAACCCAACATCACGTGCCATGAACGCAGGGACTGCTTCAAGCTCCGCGGAGATAAAATCATCCTCAGTGATGTTATAGTCAGTGTGAAGTTTTTCAAGAATCGCGGCTTTGATTTTTTCTTTGAAATCACCTTTCGCAGGCACACTTCCAATCACAATATCCAGGCTTTCTCCCTTGATTGCCTCATCGATTTTTTTATTATCTTGGACGTCATGAGACAGATGTGGTAGCAGATCCGGGACGGAGAACACTGGGTCTTTTTCATCCTCGCCTAAGGTAAACGTGATTTTCTTGCCGTCTTTTTTCACAATCACTCCATGTAACGCTAGTGGAATCACAACCCATTGGAATTTCTTGATTCCCCCATAGTAATGGGTTTCAAAGAGCGCAAGATGGCTTTCTGAGTCCTGATACAGGGGTACTTGTTTTAGATCAAGTCGAGGTGAATCAATGTGGGATATGACAATTCGAAGCCCATCGCGTACCGGTTTTTTTCCAGGCAGAATGATTGCTGCTGATTTTTCCCGGTTGACCACGATTTTTTTCTTTTCCTTTTTTGCAGCATCTACGATTTTATGGACTGCTTCTCGCTCTGTTTTTGCTTCATTGAGAAATGTTTTATATCCTTCTGCAAACGCAAAGGCACTGGCGATTTGTGCTTTGGAAAAAAGTTCCCAGGCAGATTTTTTCTTATATGCGTATTTGCTTTCACCATCTTTCATGTTGTAAATCCCTCGTAGTGAAAGTCATCTGCTAGGAACATAAAAAGATAACTAAAGAGAAAAAAGAGAATGACGGTGGTTTATCGTCGTATGATCCAGACAATGACAACGACACCGATGACGATGACAATAAGCAAAATGACCAGGAACAGGATCATTTGGGTAGAGAGAGAATCTTTGGTTCCCCCCTCTGCAGAGATAGTGATATTACCAGACTGACTTGCAGTCGCATCTGCGTTATCGGTGACCGTAAATGTATACGTATAGACCCCTGCTTTTGTGTAGGTGTGTGTTGGATTCAGTTGTGTTGATGAACTTTGATCTCCGAAATCCCAACGGTAGGTATAGGGTGGTTGTCCTGTCAGAGGTTCCACACTTCCATTAAACTGTATGTTCTCCCCTATAGAACCAATGTTTGATGCGTACGCATCATAAATCACAAGCGGAGGGTTTGGAGCAATATCTGATAGATACACTAGGCCTGATGATTCAATGGAAGAAAAATTCGCTTTTATGTATGTAGACGTCACACTGAGATTTTCATATATTTCCTCTGCACTTATTAACGAGAAAATAATGGTAAGGGTATCACCAACAACGGAGAAATCAGATGATGTGAGGTTTATTTGCTCATTACCATATACAAGCTGACCGGTTTCGTTGGAGTAACTTACTGAATAGTCTTGTTCTGATGTGATTAATTGAAATCCATATTCGACGGTATTAAGAACATCAAGAATATCTTCACTGTACGGATCCAGGATTTTTCCTCTGTTCTCAATGTTTCCTTTTACCTGTAAGCTAACCGTAGCCTGTGTTCCTTGCTGTGTATAGGTTGCTTGGATCAGATCAATATTGTCAACATCAATATCAGGAGAATTCGTGATTACATTCGTTTCTCCAGTAAGATAATCCACTGAGCTGACATCTCCAGTCCCATCTCTGATTGTGACATCTGCAGCCTCGACAGAAAACGTAGCTATTAAAAATAGGCTGCTTACTATCATTGTTATTACCCATAGATTCTTGAGTTTCATGTTTCTAGCACCTCGTTTTGGTTGAGAAAGACTATTTACTACTCCTATTTAAAAATATTGGAGAGTACCAACTGCTGAGAATTTATATGAAAATGTTTCTTTTATTTCAGTTTCTTTTTCAGATCAGTCATTGTGGTTATCATGCCATCAAGGGTTGATTCAAGGGTACCAAGTGTATCATGGACTTTATCGGTGATGATAGCTCCTTGAGATGAGGGTTTTATGATGCCGTCATGTTCAAGTGTCCGCAGTGAGTATCGGATCATGTGTTGTGGTTGGCCGGTTACTTGTGAGAGTCTGATGATGCCGATAGGGCCGTGGTCACGTACGGTTCGTAGGACATCAATGTGTCTGATGAGAAGATCAAGTTCTTTTTCTGCGACATTCGTGATAGCGGTTTTATCTCGTTGTTTTTCTTGCATTCAATTACCTCCCGGGTTAATTGTTAACAATTAGTATGCAATGGGGATATATAACCTTTACGAGTAATCCAGTACATTCCGAGAGTTCCTACCAAGGACCAACAGAATTATAAAATGAGAGTTGATCCAAGCCGACAATACCGTTTTAGAAGAAGAATCTTTTGATTGTTTAAACAAAATTCAGCATTTGGATAAAATAGTGCAGGGGAAGGGATTTGAGCGTCGGTTTGCCAGTAATTTTATTGCTGTTTTAGTGTGGACATCGCACAATCTTTATTATAGACGGCATTATTGCACAATAGATTGAGGAGCAGTGTATTATGGATGAAGTCCTAATAGATAACCTGGTTGTTTTTTCTGCAATTATCTACTATGCTTTCTTATGTATAGTCTATTTGTTGCGAGCCTATGAGCGCGATAAACTGGAATTGATGTTTGCTCCAGTATTTAGTTTCCTGCTGGTCCCATTTGTTGTTTTGTGGACGTTGAACCTTCTCAATGAAAGCGATATTGGACGCTTGATTACGGGGCTGCCGATAATCATCTATCTGGTCTATGACCTCTGGTATCGTTTAATTACTAAAAAGAAACCTCAACATCACCCCAATCGTTGGCCTATTGGTTTAATAGTATACCTTATACTCCTTCAAATTGGGAGTATAGCCTTGAATTGGTACGGGTTCATCGTATCGAAATTCTATGGACAAGTCCTCGTAATCAGTTACTTCGTCATGTTAGGTTGTTTTGGCTTTTATCAAAATAGATACAATAAGAGGAAAAAGGCCAGTAAGAACTAATGGTAAAAAAAAGTGCAGGGGAAGGGATTTGAACACCAAAATACATGTAAAATATAACCTTTACTCCTGTTAGTATAAATGAGTAGATTAATGAGCAATTAATCTATTGAATTCTTATAGAACTTCAATTTTCTTTATCAGGAACGACTTTAACTGTTATACCCTTCCGACTTCCGAATACTAAAGCAGGAAGTAAATGAGAAACCATCTGCTCAGAAGTACAAGGAAACACACGACCAGTAGAAATTGTCAGGCTCCATCCACCCCTATCTTTTTTAAACTTATTGATATATTTCTCGCCTTTCATAATGTAAATCGTACACTCATCATTCTTCATCTTAGGACACCTTCAATTGTGCAGTGCTTTCCACAAAATAACAGTCAGAACTTATATTTTTTCATAAAATTTATGCAGGGGAAGGGATTTGTGCACGTTTTTACTAGTAAAAAATTGATTTTATAGGGATGTTGTGCTCAAGTCGAGAGTCTGTGCTAAGGGTGTATTGCTCATACTATAATTATTAAATATCATAATCGGCAAATAATAAATTATAATCACTTTGATTTATCAGCCGATATGATTATTAAATAACTTCTTATTGACTACATTCAGATTATAATAAAGAGTTGACTGATATGGAGAAGACAATATGAAACAGTGGTATGAATCTCTTTTTGAGAATTATGGTAAAAACTATGATAATGAAAGTTATACAAAGGGAACAATTGGTGAATGTGACTTCATTGAAAAGGAACTTGATTTTGATAAATCACTGAAAATAATAGATATTGGATGTGGAACAGGTAGACACTCGATTGAATTAACAAAAAGGGGTTATAATATCATAGGAATTGATTTATCGGATTCACAACTAAAGCAGGCAAAGGAAAAAGCGAAAGCACAAAATTTGGAAATAGAATTTCAAAAACATGATGCAAGAAAATTACCTTTCAAAGATGATTTTGATTTGGCAATAATGCTTTGTGAAGGAGGATTTTGTTTGATGGAAACAGATGAAATGAATTTTGAGATATTAAGAAATGTTGCTGAATCTTTAAAGAAGTCTGGTAAGCTGATTTTTACAACACTTAATGGATTATTTCCCTTATATCATTCAGTTGAAAAATTTCATTCAACAAAGGATGAAGGAAATACTACTTGTAGAAGTAATACTTTTGATTTAATGACTTTTAGAGACCATAATATTGTAACAGTAGAAGATGACTCTGGTAATAAAAAGGAATTAGAATGCAATGAGAGGTTTTATGTTCCATCTGAAATTACATGGTTGTTAAAGTCTCTGGGTTTTAAAAAAATTGATATTTATGGTGCAAAACTTGGTGCTTTTTCGAGAAACGATGAACTTACAACTGAAGATTTTGAGATGTTAGTTATTGCCGATTTTACTTCAGAAATTTGAAAAAATTACGTGAATTCATTATTCATTCTCCCTATCAACATCTTAATCATCAAGTAATATTGAATGATCCTATGTCCTTATTTCAGAGGTTTTACCAGTAAACACCAGTTCAAATAATATTATTTTTCATTATTATAAAAATATGCAGGGGAAGGGATTTGAACCCCTGGACCGATTTAACTGGCTATGGTACGATTGATTATTTCGACTTCCACAATCCATGTACATTACAGTAATCTCGTGCCGACAGTTTCTTTGCGGTGACACAAAACTCTGCTTCCGGTTTTTCTGCAGGCTTTAAAAACTTCCGGTACACAGTTTCATCGGCATGGAGTTCAATCCATTCGATATAGTGTTTCTCCTCCATCGGATGGGGTATAGACCCTACTTTTACTCTGACGCCCGTTGCTGTTTTTTCGATTACGGGAACATGCTTTTCGTTTCCCGCATCCTGCAATTTCTCGGTAAGCAACTCCATAGGTTGCCCACAACACACCAACTCACCCATACCTGCGTGGAGGACTTCCACGATATTTCCACAGACATTACATTTGTAGACTTCCTTTAATTTTACCATATTTTATTACCTCCATTCTATTTCTTTTGTTTCTTACTTTTATAATCCTTAATCGCCTCATGCAACGCATCAGCAGCCAGATTTGAGCAATGCATTTTTTGCGCTGGCAGACCATCAAGCTCGTTTGCCACATCACCCCGTGTGATCTTGACTGCGTCATCCACATGTTTTCCTTTCGCAAGCTCTGTCACCATGCTGCTGGTCGCAATGGCTGAGCCGCACCCGAACGTCCGGAACTTAATATCAGTGATTTTCTCATCTTTTACTTTGATGAAGATTTCCATGACATCACCACAGACAGGGTTTCCTACCTTGCCGTAGCCGTCAGGGTTTTCTATCACACCGACGTTTCGCGGGTTCATAAAATGCTCCATGACTTTCTTACTATATCCTACGTTTGCCATTTTTATTTCCTCCATTCTTTTGACATTGGCGAAAGGTTCCGTAAGCGTTGGACGGTATCGTACGACGCCTTGCTCACAAGGGGAACATCGTCCATTGAAGTAGAACGCCCGAGCGTCAGCACCATGGATCCATGAGCCTCTTCATGTTTTAAACCAATCGCGAGAAGAACATGCGATGGCTCAAGGGTCTTTGATGAACAGGCTGAACCGGTCGACACCTGAATATCATACATATCCATATTTAAGAGAATGCTTTCTCCTTCGATATAACTAAACCGGAAACTGGCATGATGGGGTAGTCGTTGTGTAGGATGTCCTGTCAGATAGGATTTTTCAATTTTTAAAATTTCTTTCATCAGTTTATCTCTGATAGGAATAAGTCGGTTACTTTCTTGTTTCATCTCCTGTTGTGCTATTCGTGCAGCCTCACCCATGCCAGCGATAGCAAACACGTTCTCGGTACCTGAACGAAGACCTCGTTCCTGTCCACCCCCAAGGAGAACAGATTGGATTTTAACACCAGGTTTTACATACAGTGCACCAGCCCCCTGAGGACCATACAAATCATTCGAAGAAAGCGTCAGAAGATCAATGCCATCCTTCTGCACATCAATAGGTATACGTCCGGCTGCAGCAACTGCATCAACATGGAGATACAATCCTTTGTCCTTCACAATTCTACTAATCTCTTGAATCGGTTCGATAGTTCCAATCTCATTGTTCGCATACATAATTGAGGTTACTACCGCGGTTTTAGTAAGAATATTGTCAAGTTTTTTTAGATCGACAACACCAGTTGAATCAACAGGAATAGTTGTGAAAGAAAATCCGTTTTTCTGTAGTTCCTTCATTGGGTTGAGAACTGACATATGTTCGATCGCGGAGGCAACTACTGCTTTTCCTTGTGTGATGTTTCTCAACGCTGTGCCTTTCACCGCAAGGTTATTGGCCTCAGTCGCGCCTCCTGTGAAAATAATCGTGCTTTCGTTTTCTGCATGGATGAATTCTGCGATTTTACTTCGTGCCTCTTCAACTGCTCGTCTCGCCTCTAACCCAACAGAATGAAGAGAGGATGGATTCCCATGGGACTTCATGAGATACGGTTTTGCGAAATCAAAAACCCTTGAATCGACCGGCATTGATGATGCGTGATCAAGATAGATTCTTGGCATTCATTCCTCCCTTAAAACCACATGGTTGCCCCAGCGTCTAACGCAAGATCATTTAAGGTTCCTGCGCCAACGATCTTTACCCCTGGTATCAACTTGACTTTTTCTAACCCAAGCATCTGCTTTGACGCTTCGCATACATATATCTCAATGCCCATATCTAGGGTTTTTTTAATCATCTCAGCCACACTGGGAAAAGTTCCCATTTTGATTTTCTCTGCAACACCAGGCATTAAGATTCTCAAACCAGTGCCTAGATAGTAGACGCGAGGAGTGAGATCCATCATTTTTGCGGTCTGTGCGAGCACGAGCGGAGAATATTGTTTCTCTGGTTGATCCGTGGTCTGCACGTACAGAATTGAGTTTTCATCTTTCATATAAATACCTCATTTCATTCGTTTGATATGGAAGGTCAACAAGGATCCTTCTTTTTCAAATTTTATTATCTCATGTCCTGTTCGTTTCGCCCAACGTTTGATGTCTTCTTCTGCAGCAGGGTCATCAGCCTCCACCTTGAGAACTTGACCGATTTCGATTTTGTCGATTTCTTCTTTGGTCATCGCTATGGGCATCGGACAGTAGAGCCCTACACAATCCAATTCTGCATCAGCGGTAATATCAGTGCTGCTACCCAAGGTTTGACCTCTTCTTCACTTCGTTTAGTAATTTTCTATTAAAATTTCATAGTATGCCTGCGGATGTTGGCAAGCTGGACATTTGTTTGGCGCTTCTTTTCCTTCATGGACATACCCACAGTTTCTACATTTCCATTTGACGACCTTTTCTTTTTTAAACACCTGTTTGTTCTCTAGGTTTGCAAGCAGTGTCCGGTACCGTTTCTCATGGTGTGCTTCGACTTCTGCAATCTGTTGAAAACTTCGAGCGACTTCAGGAAATCCTTCCTTTTTTGCCATTGCTGCAAACTCCGGGTAAATCGTGCCCCATTCTGCTTTTTCTCCATCAGCTGCTTCTTTGAGGTTTTCTTCTGTTGTTCCAATGACGCCCGCGGGGTACATCGCGGTGATCTCGACCATACCACCCTGCAGATGTTTGAAGTATACCTTCGCATGCTCTTTTTCATTTTCCGCAGTCTCAAGGAAGATCGCTGCGATTTGTTCATAGCCTGCTTTTTTTGCTTCCGACGCAAAATAGGTGTATCGGTTTCTCGCCTGTGATTCTCCTGCAAACGCTGCAAGGAGATTTTTTTCGGTCTGTGTTCCTTTTAAATTTTTCATCATCTTCATCTCCACTTTTAGCTCTATTGATAAGCCTCCTTTTGTTCCAACTCTAGGGCCCTGCATGAACCATTGGCCAGTACACGTCAGCCTCTTCAAATCGATCCATGCTCTCTTTTTCAATCTCAAGGATTTTGTAGTGTTGTAGCTCCATGTCTGCAAAATAGGAAAGGGTGTTGCGTATCATCGCATCTTCGGTAAATTGCTTCGAGAGTGATTTGTAGAAGTCATGAGCTGCTTGTTCTGCATTCATCGAGTTTTTCAGCATGGTGCCAAGCGGGGTGTCTTCGTCAGAAATAATGAGTTGGGGGAGTGGAACCGGTGTTACCTTCGGAAGAACCAGTTTTTTCCCAGGAAATTTTTTCCTGTAAATCTGTTCGACGAATTGTCGGTGTTTTTCTTCTTCTTTAGCAAGGAATTCCAGTTTGTCTTTGAGTAAACCGTTCTTCACTGTCTTTGCAATCTTTTTGTATATCATGTTGCTTTCAACTTCGCTTTTCATTGCAGCGAGGAGTAAATCCTCGAGTGTATATTTTTTTAAATCCACTGTATCACCCTCAAACTCATTTTTCTATAGTATTCAATTATTTTACTTTTCGCTGGGCAAGCTCACGGTCTAGCATGTACAGACCGCCCGTGTTTGTCCCAATCATTTTCAGTTTCTGTACAATTGCATCTGTTGATGATTCTTCTTCAACTTGCTCATCTATAAACCATTGAAGCATGTTGGCGGTCGCATGGTCTTTTTCTCCTACCGCCATGTTTGCCAGGTCATTGATCATCCCGGTGACTTTTTGTTCGTGTTTGAATGCATCTTCAAACGCGTTCAATGGTGATTTCCAGCTTATTGATGGTGCTGCAATTGCGGTAACCGTGACACGTCCTCTGCGCTCAATTACATGGTGATAGAATTTCATAGCATGACCGAGTTCTTCTTGTGCTTGGACGCGCATCCAGTTTGCAAACCCACCAAGGTTGATTGATTCAAAGTGGGCAGACATAGATAGGTACAGGTACGCTGACCAGAGTTCTGCGTTGATTTGCTTATTTATTGCATTTTCAATTTTTTTACTTAACATCTTTTTTACCTCCTTTTACATAGCTGTATTTTATTTGACTCGTTTCATTGGTGCACCGCAACAGAATGGTTCTGCTTTTGGTTCTTTCTCAAACTCAATAACAGAGTCGCAGGCACAATCTTTTTCGTTACAGTCACATTTGTACTGGATTTTCTTCCCAGATGCCTCACAGCCACAATTTTTACACATACTCTTTTTCCTCCATTTCATGTTACAATTTTCATTTCTTTATATACTTTACCAGCGTTCTTTCTCCTTATTGTATTCTCAAATGCTTTTTTTCCTGCTCCACAGACAGGGCAGACCCAATCATCAGGGATATCCTCAAATGCTGTTCCTGCAGCTATGCCGCTATCAGGATCACCTTTTGCCGGGTCGTATACATATCCACAGACGGTACACACATACTTATCCATTTTTATGTCCTCCTTTTTTTCTTCTGTTTTCTTATCAACATCACTATTATAGGTGGGTGCGCTTTTTGGTGAATACCCGCCTTTGACTTCATGGTAATACTCATAGGTCATGGCCGGTTCTTGTGAAAGTACTGCTGCATCCTTTATTTTACCGACAAAAATCGTATGGGTCCCGACATCAATTTTATCGATGACTTGTGCTTCCAGATATGCAAGTGTATAGTCAAGAACGATCGGAGCTTGTGTTGTTCCAAGTTTGAAGTTCACTTTTTTGAATTTGTCGACCTCTCGACCAGATTTAAAACCAAATGTTCCAATAAATGAAAGGGGAGTGTTTTTATCAAGAATAGAGATGGTGAATACCTTGCTTGCAGTGATGTATTCATGGGTAAGGTTCTGTTTGTTGATGCTTACTGCAATTGTTGGTGGTTCTGAGGTCACTTGAAATAATGCGTTGGCGATTTGTCCGTTTCGTTTCTCTCCGTTTTTAGAGCAGACCACATACACACCATAGGATATTTTATGAAACGTCTTTTTATCCATTGGTCCGCCTTCCTTTTTCCGTCTTTTGGCAATTCTTACAAATCCCTTTGAAATAACCCTGTACTTCTTCGACGCGATGACCTCCATCTAACGTGCGGTCCATGTTGGGACAGGTGATGGAAATATCAAGAATGGCGCCGCATTTTTTACAGAGGAAGTGATGGTGTAAACTTTCTTCGATATCATATCGGAGTTCCGAGCCAGAAATGGTTAGAGACTGGACAATCTTGTTTTTCTTAAGTATTTCCAAGGAGTTGTACACGGTTGTTCGTGAGAGTGATGGGTGTTTTTTTTTGAGTTCTGAATATATTTCTTCGACGTTGGGGTGGGTGTGGTGTTCGTCAAGATATTTCAGAATTTCAAGTCGTTGTGAAGTAATTTTTATTGAATGGTCCTTGAGGGTCTTTACGTATTTTTCATACATGCTAATCAATGCTGTAATAATTTCTAATTTGATATTATTACAATTTAGTATGTATTACAAAATAGGTATATATACTTTTCTAAATGAGCAAAAAAAGAAACGTTTAATATGAACAACGCATCCCGGTGACCCATGGAGTATTCAATTCTCTACCACACCATCATCCCCTTCGCATTGTCTGCACTTGTGGTCGTACTCGTCACCATCATCGCGGAGCGATACGGTACGAAAACAGGAGGAATCATCGGTACGCTCCCCTCAACAATCATCATCGCATTCCTCTTCATCGCCTTGGACAAAGGAGAACAGTTCGCCTCAGAATCCGTCGTAGTTGTTCCCGCTGAAATGGGAATCAACCTCGTGTTCCTCGTAACCTTCGCACTCCTTTCATCAAGAAAAATACTCGTTGCTCTTGTAGTATCACTCATGGTATGGACAGCACTCACCATACTGCTCTTTTACTCAAACTTGACCTCCATCGTTGTATCTCTTGCATTGTTCACTTTATTTTTTGCTGTGACCTTTTTTACGCTTGATAAAATGAAAAAAATAACCTCACAGAACACCATAGAGGTTCACTACACACCACTCAAACTACTCGGCCGAAGCATCATCGCAGGGACTGTGATTGCCATCGCTGTCACATTCTCCAATGTCGGAGTCATACTCAGCGGAATATTCTCGGTGTTTCCTGCTATTTTCTTATCAACAATGCTCATCTCCATGAGAGAACACGGACCCAAGTTTACCGGTGCGATGGCAAAAGGCATGATCTACGGTAGCCCCAGTGTCGTCAGTTACGCAGTAGGAATCTATTTCTTCTATCCTCTCTCTGGCATACTTATGGGAACCATCAGTGCATTTCTTATCGCTCTTGTTGTGACTCTGATTCTGTTTAAACTTCGTAAAAAAATACGATGACCATATCCTTGCTGCTTATACCTTTGAGTACCGGTATTGAATGTTACAGTTTCCCTCACTGCTGACCATACATGGACCAACAGGATTATCCGGGGTGCACTGACGACCAAATAAAGGGCACTCTTTTGAGGAAATCAACCCTCTGAGAACGTCACCGCAGAGACAACCCACCGGCTCAACAAACTCTTTTTCAGTAAGCTCCGAAAGCTCTTCTTCGTACTTCTTCCGCGCATCATACGATGCGTACTTGTTCCGAAGCCTCAGACCAGATTGAGGAATCATTGGAAACCCTCTCCATTTGATATCCACCGGCTCAAAAACCTGCTTCATTACCTGCTGTGCTTTCCTGTTCCCCTCTGGCTTCACTGCACGAGTGTACTCGTTTTCAACCTCGGCTTTTCCCTGCTGTATCTGCCGCACCAGCATCCAGGCTCCCATTAGAAGATCAATCGGCTCAAAACCTGTGATCACTTGCGGAATATGATAGTTATTGGAGATAAACTCATACGGTTTTACGCCAATGATAGTTGAAACATGACCGGGTTCGATGAACCCATCAATTTTAATTTCACCCATATCAAGAATCGCCTGTAATGCAGGTGGGATCAAACGATGACAGCAAAGTACAGAAAAATTCAATGGAGGATCTCTCAAGAGAACCGATGCGGTTGTCGGAGCGGTTGTTTCAAAACCAACTGCCATAAACACAACTTCTTTGTCCTTGTGTTTTTCAGCGAGGAGCAATGCATCTTCAATACCGTACACAGTACCGAACATCATAACCGTCAGTCTTCATCTGCTGCAATGAGTAATGCTCCCCTGGTACTCGCGTCATATCCCCAAACGTAGCAATCGTCTTTCCTTCTTTTGCGAGTACCAATATTTCCTCGATTTCTTTGGGGGTTGTCACACAAACAGGACACCCAGGACCCTGTCCGATCTCAATACCACATTTTTGTAATAACACATCCAATCCATGTTTTACGAGTGTATCTTGATGCGTACCACAAACATGCATAAATTTCAAGTTAACATCTGCTTTTTTAATCTGAGAAACAATGTCATCAGCCAGATGTTTATCGTGCAATGAAAACACTATACATCCTCCTGCAGAGACAACATTTCCCTAAACAGCGCAAGAGTCTCTTTTGCTTCTTTTTCATCCAGAACCTGGATGGCAAACCCTGCATGTACCAGTACGTAATCGCCTATCTTTACCTCGACAAGGGAGACGTTCGCTTTCCGCTTCGTACCACTCCCGTAATCAACAATCGCACTCTGTTTTTTTGAATCGATTTCTACGATTTTCCCCGGGATTGCCAAGCACACAATGTATCCTCTTTTTCCCATGCCGCTGGGTTATCCACCAAAAATAACTTTCGTGACCCACATAATGAGTATCCCACAGATGAAAACGAAAAGAGTCGCCATGTATTTTTTCATATCAAGTTCTTTTCTTATTTCCGGAACGAGATCGGTTGCCGCAATGTAAATAAATCCTCCTGCTGCGAACGGCAGGATGAAGACAACGATGTTTTCAATGAGATTGGAAACGAAGTAACCAACAATTCCCCCAAGAACAGCGGTTAACGCAACAACAAAGTTTAGCATAATTGCTCTTTTTTTAGAAAAGCCTCCGTACAGCAACACACCAAAATCACCGATTTCTTGTGGAATCTCATGGGTGGCAATGGCAATTGTTGTGGTAATGCCAAGTGGGATAGAGACAACAAAGCTTGCTGCCATGATAAGTCCGTCGATGAAATTATGAATGGAATCTCCAACAAGATTCATATAATGAAATGTGTGAACATCGCACTCTCCCTTATGACAATGTCGCCAATGCAATACTTTTTCTATAAGAAAAAACAAAATAAAACCAACGAGGACAAAAAGATAGACATTAAGTCCAGTGCTTTTTTCGACAGCTTCTGGCAAGAGATGCAGAAAAGCACCTCCCATGAGGGCTCCTGCAGATAAACCAATGAGAATAAGTAAGATTTTATTGAGTATCTTATCGTTTAACGCCAGGGTTACAACACCAACGAACGAGATAAGTGAAACGATAAATGTTGCTAAAAAAATATATGCTAATTCAAACACATCAATCACCATTATTTACTTTTACTAACAATCTCCCATTTTCTTTTTTATTTTTTCCTTTATTTTTGATACGGAATCAAGCACAGGAATTTTAATGTCGTGCTTCCTCGGTTGATGATTTGATGCCATTCCATCGGTTTGATAAACAAGACATCTCCCGGCTGTAATGCTTGTTCAGTGGTTTGATCTTTGACAAACCCACCTCCCTCCAAGATGAATACCTCGTGTTCCCATTCGTGTTGGTGCAGTGGAGAATTTCCGCCTGCTTTGATTTCGAACAGGCGCATCGCGAAGTTCTGCGCCCCGTCTTTCTTTGAAATGAGCCAACGAACCTTGATATTTTTTACTCCCGGTTCCTGTGGATGCTCTAAATCTACCTCAGTGTAATGAACGTGCTTCATCATGTTCACCTTATTGGCCTGGATGGCATTCGATATCATTAATTTTGCCTTCGATAAAACTAGAAATAATGGAGATGCATTTACGAATCGAATCCAGTGTGGAACCATGAAAATAAAAGACGTCAACGTTGCAGTGTTGCGTATCGAGGGAACAAACTGCGAACAGGAGTCCTACGACGCATTCAAACGATTAGGTGCAAATCCAGAATTTATTCATCTGAAACAACTCCTTAATATTGACTGCAATGCTGATGAAACACGAAACATCCTTGATTATCATTGTCTGATGATCCCAGGGGGTTTCTCCGCTGGTGATTATATCAGAGCAGGTGCTATTTTTGCTGCGAGAATCAAAAGCCAGCTGCAAGAACAATTAAGGGAGTTTGTGAAACAAGAGCGCCCGATCCTTGGTGTCTGTAACGGTTTTCAGGTGTTGACAGAACTTGGATTGTTGCCTGGCTTTGAGGACATTATACGCCCGGTTCCTGACGCATGTTTGTATCTTAACGACTCGAATCGGTTTGAATGCCGACCGACCTTGCTAAAGCATGAGAACAGGGGAACGTGTGTATTTACCTCAAAAATCCCGAGAAATGAGGTTCGATTAATCCCGAGTGCGCATGCAGAAGGAAAACTCTTGTTTCCCTTAGAAAAACAAGAGCAATATCTGAAAACATTAGAGAAAAACGATCAGATCGTGTTCCGCTATGTTGATCCTGAGGGGAACTATGCCGGATATCCGTGGAACCCGAACGGCTCTCCAATGAATATTGCAGGAATCTGTAACCCTCAGGGGACTGTTTTTGGCATGATGCCGCATCCCGAGCGAACGTTCTACCAGCATCAACATCCAAACTGGACTGCAACCGGGCTGGGAGACAATACAGGAGATGGCCGCGCTATTTTTGAGTCGGTGCTCGCGTATATCTCGAAAAAGTTCTGAAACCAAGTCGTTCGAAACTCTTTTATAGAGAAAGACACCTTCTTTAATCAGTAGATTGATTGTTGGGGGATCAAACAATGAGAAAGCACACTATCGTGTTAACCATACTCTGCAGCATCTTGATAGTATGTCCTTTTACCTCTGCATTGCCATCTGTAAACTCACGTGTAGTACCTGATTGGTCAGATGGTGAATTCCATGGTGTGTGGAACAAACCAAATGATCAAACATCCGGGTCTTTCTGGGGTGACCTGAACCAAGGTCGTAGAGCAACCCGCGGTATTTTCACAGGTGAGTGGAACTTATCGGGTGGAACAGCTACCGGGACGTTCCGTGGAATCTTCTACGGTATGATACTCGTTGGACAATGGGATGTCACGGAGACAGGAGAAACCAATCGCTTCACCGGCATCCTTCAATCTGAATGATACACATTTTTCAGCTCGACTGATCAATCCTCGAACAGGTTTGATTGACATATCCGGTGTCCATGATGCATCGTTTCTCCCAAAACTAACCGGTTCCTACGGTGTTGGTGTCAAAACCATTCATTTAGTCGATGAAAATCGATCTGAGAATTTTACCGTATATGATACCACAGACGTCCGAGAAGTCATGGTGCAGCTCTGGTATCCCATCAATAAGACCGTCTTGGAGCCGAGGTTCGATTATATGGATGTCCCGACGTTTCAATGGTTAAAAGGAAGATCCCCGGTCCCGTTGGTGACCATCCCGGATAATGCGTACCAGTTTGTCCGCCCTCATGGAAGAAATGAAACCATGATTGCGTCCGGAGTGTTTCCCGTGATTATTTTTTCACCAGGGTATGATGGAGTGTATCAGATTTATACATCCTTCATTGAGGATCTCGTCAGCAATGGGTTCGTGGTTGCCTCCATTAATCATCCGTACGTCTCTGGTATTACCGTGTTTCCTGATGGACGAACGGTCGGACTTGCATCAGTGCCATCGGACCCAGTTGCACGGACAGCGTTTTTTAACATGTCACTTCGAACGATAATAGAAGACGCGAAGTTTGTTTTAGACACCCTCACCGAGATGAACGCAAGTGACCCGGACTTCTCTGGCCATTTTGACCTCTCACGGGTCGGGATGTATGGTCATTCATTTGGTGGGGCAAATACCGCGGTGTGTTGCTATGAAGATCCACGGGTTATTGCAGGACTTACTCTTGATGGAGTGTTTTATTCGTCTTTTATCCCGGGGAACATCACCAAACCATTTCTGATGATGTTTGCAGAAGCTCGTTTGGTGAACGATACAACGATTAATTATATGTGGAATCACATCACGAATGATACTTTTAAGGTGAACATTATGGGATCTACGCATTTCGCATTCACCGATGTTGGTCTTCTCCTCACTCATCTGGTTCCATTGATTCCTCCAAAGATTCTTGGGTTTGGTACGATACCACCAAAACGAATGGTGAATATCACAAAAACATATGAGACCGCGTTCTTTGAGGTGTACCTCAAAGGAGAACCTGTTGAGACATTGCTTGATCTGCCCTCGTATTTCCCAGAGGTGGAATTCGATTACAAGTTAGGATGAAAAAGGGAGATGTTTCAAGATGCCGCAGGTGGTGACCTGTATTTTAGAACATGGCGGGAAGATTCTTCTCTTTAAGCGTAGTAACTTGGTTGGGACGTATCGTGGTCTGTGGGGTGGTGTTGCTGGGTATGTTGAGGAACTCGAAGACCCCTATGACACTGCTGTAAAAGAGATTCGGCAGGAGGCAGGTATTGGTGTGGATGCGTTGGAGCTTGTTCGGAAAGGAGAACCCATTGAATTTTCTGATACCTATGATGGGCGAAGATACGACTGGATTGTGTATCCTTTTCTGTTTCATATCGAGTCAAAAGAACTAGTTCGTGTCGATTGGGAGCATGAAGAGTACCGGTGGGTGTCTCCTTCAGAAGTGAAAAAATTCGATACGGTGCCTGGTCTTGATGAGGTTGTTGCACAGCTTCTTGGCGCCACTGATATTATTTGATAAAGAGAGACGTGCTAAAATCAGGAAGCAATCTATGAAACAGGTTTTCTGTCAAGCTCATCTAATAATTTCTCAATAGCACTATACGTCTGTTCTATCGATTGACCGGTATTGATAATATACCAGCCCTTTGCCAAATCTAACGCTTTTGCCCGTACCTTCAGAAACGCTTCCTGTGTCTCAAACATCTCTGTTTCACTTCGCTGTTTAATACGCTCGACCAATTCCTCTGGGTTCGCATCTAAAAAAAACATGTACTTGGAGGTAGGAACCAGTTTTTCGAAAAACCGATACCCGGTTTTTGTCAATCGTCGTGGCAGATACGCGGTCCCCATCAGATACCGAACCATGATGAGCGTATCACAGGTCGGTCTCCGATAGTATCGCCGTAACGAATACATGACATCTAGTGCATAAAATAACGATGCTTTCAGTCGATTGATTTTCCCTTGGCCTAACAACGCTTTCTTCGCAGTCCGTCCGTAGAAGTTATCTGAATCTGGATGAGAACGAACAATCACTTTGTCTCCCTTTTTTTCATACCGATCCTTGATTAACTGGGCGTGCGTATCTTTCCCGACACCATCAAGACCGTCCACAATGATGAGTCGCATGTCATCCCACCAGGAAAAACCAATACATCAGCGCTGCAACGAACGGCACCGAGAGATTATCAAGACCCAAAGGAGTTATACCCTCTACAATAGTGGCGACTCCTGCCATACAGAGCAAATACACTGCAACCCGAGATGTAACCGGCTCCGCATAAAACAGCAATGCAATAACCAGCAACAGAAACGTACACACAAACATCGCTATGGAACCAACATAGCTTTTCGTATCTTTGAAGACACAATATTTCCGTTTCCCGTATTTGATACCTATCAGCGACGCAAGACCATCACCATACGACATCGCAAGAATCCCCATCGCAATGATTTCTCGATGATCAAAAAATGCATAGGCGAGCACCGTCCACGTGATCGCATAGTACACCAACCCTAGCCCGTGTCCTGCCTCAGAGGTTTTCCCCCGCATTGACTTGATCGGTGAGTACGGGCTCATTAAAAACGTAAAGAGAATAAACGGGCCTGCAGCAACAAACGCCATGATCTCCCGCGTCTCAAACAACGGAAGGATAAACGCGATATTCCCGGTCATGATATGAAGAAATTTCCTGCTCTGCACCGGGTATCTTTTTGAAAAAACTTTTTCGGTAAATACGATAAGGACAGCAACGTAAATATAGACTGCTGCAACGCCAACTAAATCACTTTGATACATGGTTCTTCATCCTCCTATAAAAGCTCCCACAAGGAAAGCGAGAAGCCCGATGAATATTGCGACAAGCGTATATTTTCGATGAAATTTCATATTCGGTTGTTTCTTGATCACCAGTTGAAGAGAGGTGCTCAGCAGCATCGTATCAGTGATAAAAACGAGGATAAAATATGTTATGTTCTGATAGTACACACCAAAACCTTGTAAAAAGAACGGCAGGAAGCTCAGAGCAATCGCAAGAATGTAGAAGATCGCTGCGATACCATTCGAGGCACGGATGCCGATGTACCGGGGAAACGATTTGACTCCTTTCGTCAGATCCCCTTCAAAATCCATGACATCCTTCATGATTTCTCTACCAGCCCCAGCAAGAAAAGCAATGAGTGCTACAACGTAGATTGCTGGGTTAATTGTCCCAAAAGAAAATGCATTGTTTCCCAGTACCGTTGCTCCTCCAAAAATAAATGGTATCGCCATAATATAGGCGATGTAAAAGTTACCAACCAAGTTTGATTTTCTTCATTTTAATGTCATACAAGACCGATATTAAGGCGGTAACAAGAGCAATGATAAAACACGTCATGTTCACAAAAAAGGAGCACACAAGACCAAGCGGGAATAAGATATAAAAAAGGTATAAGGCTGTTTTTGGGGAAATATCACCTCGAACAAGCGGACGGTCTGTTCTTTTGTTGATTCTATCGATCTCCAAATCATAGTAATCATTGAGTGCAAAGGTGCTTGCTTCTAAAAAGAGCGCTGTAAAGAATGTAAGAAAAATATTCACAAGCGGCAGATTCGTGTTATCATAGAGTGTTTTTTGCGAAATAAGAGAGCCTATTACTATTGCGATGAAAAGCATCACTCCGTGTTCTAGTCGCATGAGTTGCCAGATAGCTTTGAGCGTTTTCATTATAGACAGGAATAAATTGCATAATTATAAACTTTTGATAGGAAGGGACTCGAGTTTTTATTTCTACGGCTCAAGAATCACTTTCATGGACTCTTGCGCTTTTGCTACGAGCAGAAATCCTTTTGTCGCATCTGAAAGAGGAAGTTTATGCGAGATCATGTCGACAACGTTGACTTTTTTTGATTTAATGAGGTCAATGGCACTGTTGATATCTTCTGGGCTTCCAGCATAGGTAGAAACCATCTTTATCTGTTTGTTCCACAGATCAAACAACGGGAACGGTATTTCTAATCCAGGTTCTATTGGTGCAAAGAAAAGAATGGTACCACCACTATCAACAGATTTTAAGGCTTGCTTTACTGCTGATGGGACACCTGTGCAGAGTATTACAAGGTCTGCGAGTTTTCCGTCGTTGTGTTTTTTGACTTGCTCGGGTACATCGTCTTTGGCGTGTATGACTGCGTCTGCGCCAAATTTTTTTGCTGCTTTCAACCGATATTCCTCGACATCGGTTGCCAGGATTTTTCCTGCTTTCCAGGCCTTGGCTAATTTTATTTGAAGTAAACCTGAGATGCCACTGCCGATTACCAGATACAATTTGCCCTGGTTTCATCTCAGCTGTTTTCAAACCTCTTACAACACAGGCGAGTGGCTCGATAAAGACACCTTCATCATAAGACATTTCTTTAGGGAGAACAAACACTCCTCGATCAACATTGATTTCTGGGACTCTGAGATATTCTGCAAAACCTCCTGGGTAAAAATTCGTAGAATGCAAGGTATGACACAAGGTATGTTGATTATTGAGACAAAATCTGCAGGTGTTACAGGGAACATGATGGGAAACAAAAACCCGATCACCGATCCTGTATTTCTTCACATTTTTCCCAATCTCAACGATATCCCCGGTGATTTCATGACCGAGAATCCGAGGAGCTTTCTTAATACGGTACCATTCCATGACGTCGCTGCCGCAGATGCCGCTTGCTTTCACCTTCACCAGAATCTCATTATCACCAATCGATGGGATCGGCATTTCTTCGATACGAACGTCGTTATTGTTATAGTACATCGCGACTTTCATGTTTTTCATAGGACTCAAATCCAGTTATGAAGAAGTGTTTAATAGATTTTATTGCCTGAGTACTCCTATTGTTTTAAGATACCATTGAATACTCTTCTCCGGGAAACGAAAGACGTAAAAGGTAGTTTTCTGTTATGGTGCTCGATATGTTAATCAAAACAATTAAACTGAAGTCCATTGAAGCACGACGCTATGTTGACCCCGATGACAAACCCAGGCAGATCCGTATCGACCATAATAGCCAGATTTCTCAGGTCATAAACAATGCGGAGAAACATCTGACGATTGATTTTCAATACACGGCAAGTTACGGGCCGATAGGGATGATCAAAATGGAAGGCACTATTGTCTGCGAGGATAACGATGCTAAGCAGCTTGCGAAAGAATATCTTGATACTCGTAAAATGCCTGATCAATTTGCAAGCAACATTCATACCGCAATCATGCACACGTGTGTTCCTGAAGCAGTTGGTATCGCAAAAGACCTAGGGTTACCGCCACCGATACCGCTACCGCAAGTACGACTCGGTTCTGATCCGAAGAAAGGACAGAGCCAAGGCGGCATGGAAGTCGCGTAATCCTTTTTCCTGTATTACGTTTAAATAAATCAAGAGTATACTCTCCCTGATGAAAACCGTTGTCGTGTCCATAGGAGGATCGGTTGTTCTCTCTGATGAAGCAGATGCACTCTTCCTCAAAAAACTTACAGATCTTTTTAAAAAAATAAGTAAAGAATACAAACTTTTTGTCATCGTCGGCGGAGGAAAAATCGCACGACGATACATACAACTGGGACGAGAACTCGGATTTGACGAGGATACCTTAGATTTGATAGGAATAGACGTGACGAGGGTGAACGCGCGGATTATCACAAATCTCCTTGGAGTTTCAAATAAAGAGATTCCTCACACGACAAACGAGGCGATGAAACTTGATAAGCCGATTGTTGTGATGGGAGGAACAGACCCGAAGCACAGCACTGATCTCGTTGGTGCTGAGCTTGCTGAAAAAACCCATGCGGTTCGTTTTGTTAACGCAACCAACGTCGACGGCATCTACGATAAAGACCCAAACAAATACAAGGATGCAAAACAACTCAAAGAAGTTCCGATAGATCAGCTGATTACACAATATGGTACTAAATGGGGCGTCGCAGGAAAAAATATCTTTATGGATGAACCTGCGCTGGAGATTATAAAACGAGCTAAACTCGCAACCTCTATTGTCAATGGAAAACGGCTCGATCAGCTTGAAAAAGCACTCACTGGTCAACCCTTTGATGGAACGAAAATACTATTGTAGCACTATTTCTCAAAAATATGTTGAACCATCCATTCGGGATTAAACGTGATTTGATCCTCGTATTTCTGACCAATGCCAATAAAAAGCAACGGTTTCCCAATCGTATACGCAATCGAAAGGGAGCTCCCGCCTTTTGCATCAGCATCGACTTTCGTGAGAATTACTCCATCAATGCCGACCACTTCGTTGAACCGTTTCGCCTGTTCGACTGCATCATTCCCAGACAATGCGTCACCGACAAAGATAATCATATCCGGTTTTGCGACCCTTTTAATCTTTGCCATTTCATCCATGAGGTTCGAGTTCGTCTGCATCCGGCCAGCCGTGTCGAGCAGCACCACGTCTTTATGTTTTGCTTTCGCGTGCTCTATCGCATCATAGGCGACCGCAGCAGGATCGGAACCAGGGCCATGTTTAACGATTTTCACACCAAGCGTGTCCGCATGAATCGTTAGTTGTTCGATTGCTCCGGCGCGGAACGTGTCACCCGCAGCCATCACACAAGTCTTTCCAATCTTATGTAGCAGGAACGCCATCTTGGCGATGGAAAGAGTCTTCCCAGTCCCATTCACCCCGACAAACATGATCACAACCGGTTTTTTCCGCTCGTCGATGAACTTGTTAAAATCAAAGTTACTTGACTTCAACACATGCCCAATCGCGTTCTTTAAAACCGTCTCAACAAGGTCCCCTGCTTTGCCCTTATCGAACGGAACTTTCTTGATCTCTTGTTTGACATCTTTCTTAATGGAATCAATCACTGAATATGCGACATCCGCCTCCAAAAGGCCCATTTCTAAGTCCCAGAGAAGTTCATCGAGTTTACTCTCATCAATCGTCCATGATTGTTTCTTCTCAGTACCCACTGCCGCTTCGATGCTTTTCCTGGTTTGAAGAACTCGCTGCAGCTCACTTTCGATGCTTTCCTCAATCTGCTTATCGATTTGCTTTTCTCGTTCCTTTTTTTCTTCACTGACTGGTTTTTGAATACGCTGTGCTCGTTTCCGTGTACTGGTTGGTCTTTCTTCTTCTTTTACAACAGGAGTTGTTGGTGGTGCTTGTATGGTTTTTACCTGCGAAATTGTCTGGATAGACTGTTTGTGAGGCACGGGTTCTGCTTGGAGTCTTTTTTCTAGTTTTTCTTCTTTTTTCAGCTCAGACTCAATCTCAGCTTCAATATTCTTTTCAAAGATTTTCAGTTTCTTTTTTAGAAAATCAAACATTCTCTTCCTCAAAACAATTCTTTTATCGTTGTGCTTCTTCCATCATATGCTGCGTTTTGTGCGACAACTCTTCCGCATCAGATTGGATCTTCTGTCCAAGTGAAAGCATCTTTTCCAGGTTTTCTTGGATTCTTTTAATCCGTTCATCCAGTTTCATGACTGCTTCGTCAACGGTTTTTTCTATGACAATTCCAGCACCAACACCGATTAACACATTTGATGTGTTTTTCAGAGAGGCGTTCACAAAGGTTCCAGCACCAATAGGGATAAGAAGTTCCGAGTTTTCATCAGCATCATGGAGTTGCCCAACCGTCATTTTCGCCCGCTGATAGTCCGTAAGAGTAGTCTGCAGGTATTGGAGTTGCATATCAATGGATTCGAGTTGTTGTTTATAGTATTCGATTAACGTAAGATTGCGCGTGATTTCTTCTTCTGTTGTCATGATATCCCTTCTATAAATCCAGATGGAAGTGTATCCCTTTATCAAAGAAGGTGTTATTAATATCTTTCCTGGACCTGGTGAAATCCCTCGGAATGAAAAAAGGGTATCGATGGAAGTAAATTATTTATACAAACGGGATATTTAGAATACGAAGGAGAAGGAGAGGAAGGGACGCCCCCATGAACCTCAGTAGAGAATTCGTTGAAAAATTCTCAGAAATATTTTTAGAAGATACCATGGCTGACTTTTTCAATATGAAACAAGACAGTCAGTAATCTCTCTCTTTTTATTTTTTCTTACAACATATATTTTGTGTGACAATATTTTTAATTAGTGGTTTAATTCCTGATTATATGAAGATTCTTGCCATCGCCGATATCCATGGATCTCAATATCGACTGAATCTTGTTTTGAAAAATGCTAAAACATATGCACCCGATCTGGTTGTTATCTGTGGTGACATCACCCAGTTTGGGCCAGGGGAGATTGCGACCAATTTTCTCAATCAAATACCGGTGCAGACAATCGCCGTTCCTGGGAATATTGATACATTTGATGTGGACCAAGGGATCACCGCAAGCAATGCAATAAATCTTCATATGAAACGCGTGATAATCCATGGTATCTCGTTTGTGGGGATTGGGCGCGAATTACCTTCTTTGCTCTCTGATATTGATATCACGGACGGTCCGGTGAAGAAACCTTTGAATAAGATACTGGATGACACGACCGTTTTAGTCACCCATGTTCCTCCATATAAACTACAAGATAAAATCTTCATAGGAAGTCACGGTGGCAGCAAAGAACTACGAAACATTATTGATGTATGTAAGCCGCGACTTGTGTTATGCGGACATATCCATGAAGACCCGGGCGTGTTAAAATCAGGGAACACTACCGTGGTGAATTGCAGTATAGGGAAACGAACCGAAGGAGCACTTATTGAAATAACAGACAAAATCAAGGTCTCCATTCTTGATTAAAGCTGAGAAAAAAAGAAAATAGCCTCGAACGGATTCGAACCGCTGTCGCGAAAGCCAGAGTCTCGTATGATTGACCTCTACACTACGGGGCTAAATGTATCAACCGTATAGATTATGATTTTTTATTTGGTTCATATGCAATTATTTTGATAAAAGAAATAGAGTTAAGAATATTTTTTTGAGAGAAGTAGAGAGAGTTTTGCAAAAGGATACATAAAGCGGCTGAACAAGGTCAGATTGTAGTAATTCTGAATAAGTTTCACATGTTCTCCCTCTTTGAGCTTTTGTCCTTGGGTAATAAGGAATCGACCGTAATCTGGGACCTTATCAACGTAATAACGGTTGACAATCGATGCTTTTCGCGTATTTGATAAATGGGATCGAATGAGGTGTTTATAACTTTTTTTTTCGATGATACTTCTTGCTGCAAGATACCCGGAGGTGAGAGCATACCGCATACCAAAACCCCAGAGGAAATCTTGGAGTCCTGCTGCTTCACCTGTGTAGCGTCTGCCCTGTTTTTGAAGATGTGCGTTGAGATGAAATGTACCGATTCCACCAGTGTTTTTAGGGTTAATAATAGTCAGTTGTGTGAGATGTTGGTACAGTTCATAGGTTTTTTTCCAATAAGTATTGATGTTTTCACAGGGGTACATACAAACGGTCAGCATAGTTCCATGTCCCTGGGATACCAAAAGATATGAGTATCCTTTGAGGGACGCTTCTTTGTGTACAAGTGCCATAGCGATATCGTTATGATCGGTTTCAAAGATGATGCCTTTTCCAATAGCAGTAACTTTTTTTGTTGAAGGTCCTGTCGCAATAATATCTGCTTCATGTATACTTTTATGGCTCTTGTAATGGATATCAACATTAAGATCAAGTGCTTGGAGTTTTAATCCTTGATCGATGCAATCAGAAAACGGGCCTCGTTTCACAAGATAAAACAGTGGGCGTGATGATGTTGCTGGAAATGTTGTGGTTCCATCAGTAAGATACATGGTGTGAAATGGTGCTATGGAAAAATTTTGTTTAATGTTGTGTGTTTTTATTTCTTGGAGTACATCTTGAGGGGAGCTCCAGTTTTCAAGGCCTTGAAAATCACCATGAAATCGCATCCCGCTATCACTTCGTTCTTCATAGACATGAACCTGATATCCTTCTTGTGCAAGGGTGATTGCCGCTGTTAATCCTGATAATCCTGCGCCAAGGATGGTGATTGGTTTCATTGCAGATTATACATTGGTTTGTTTCTTTTAAATCATTCGTAATAGGTATAAAGAAATAATTGTAGCGGGAAAAATAAAAAAAATTATTTTGATGGTTCTCGTCCCTGGAATCCAAGTTGGATGCCTTCTTTGTCTAAGGATTCTTTTAATAAAATATTGATGGTTTCATGGATGTCAAGGAACTTATTATAATCACCTGTGTTGAGGTAATAGACGATTTCGTAATTGTAGCTAAATGGTCCGATTTCTCGAAGATGAACCATATCGAATTCAGCTGGTTCGCATTTCTTGAAGTTTTTTTCAATGATTTTTGGGATTTTTTTGAGTTGTTCAAGTGGGGTCGTCGGTGCGACTCTTAGGATGAATTCAACTCGGCGTTTGCTCATTTTCTTGAAATTTCGTACACTTCCTGAGGTGATTTCTCGGTTTGAGACAATCATTTCTTCACCTTGGAGCAGCTGCATCCGTGTTGATTTTAACCCTATTTTTGTGACCGTGCCTGAGTTTTGGCCGACGACAATGAAGTCACCTATCTCAAAGGGACGGTCAAAATAAATGGAGAAGGCGCTGAAGATGTCACTAAGGATGTTTTGGAGTGCAAACGCAATGGCGATACCTCCCACTCCTAGACCGATGACGACTCCGGAGAGATTAATGTTAAAGATATATAGGATTAAGAGGAAACCAAGGATGTAGATGATCGCATGAAGGAATTTTTTAAAGATGTTAAGAATGCGGTTATCAATGACTGTTTTCTTTTGTTTAGCTAGTTTTTCAGCATACCAGGTTAAGATCACATTAATGACTCTGGTGATGATGAAGACGACCAGAAGGATTTCAGCAATCATGAACAATTGTGAAATTTCTTTTGAATAGGGGTCAAGGATGGTGAGCTGATCCAGTCCGTAAAAAAATCCGACGAGAACAACAAAGAAATAAATCGGTTTTTTTATGTTACGAATAATTTCATCATCAAGGGTTGTTTTTGTTTTTTCCGCCCATTTGCTGAAGTAGTGTTCAAAGATATGATAAATAATCCATCCAGTGATGAGTGCAAGGAAAAAAAAGATTGCTGCAGCAATACTTTCGCTCACCATTGGATTGATGTTCAAGTTGTTGTCTCTGAAGAGTTGGTTTATGAAGTCGCCTAGGTTGACAAGGATGTTCATAAGATATCCCACGATGGGGGAATATGTTGATTATTTTTTAATTTATCCTTCTTTTTTTTATGACAGGTGTTCTGCTTTTGCGAATAGCAGGTTTCGAATCATGGTTGAAATAAACATCTTCGCGTAGGTGGATCGATCTGAGTTGAAGAAGCAGATGATACCTGTGTGGTCTGTTTGGTCCATGAACATACGGGTATGTACTCCTGGTATATCACCACTATGCCCTATATACACGTGATTTCCAATAGGTGTTTCTTCGATCATCCATCCAAGTCCATAGTGAAAACTATAATATGCATTTCCTGGTGGTTGGATCGTATGCATCAGCTCAACAGTTTCTTCCTGGAGGATTCGTGTTCCATTGTACACACCATTGTTCATATGCGCGATGAAAAAATGAGAGAGATCATCGACTGATGTCATCAGTCCCCCCACAGGATAATGGAGAAGTTGGTAGTATGGGAGTTTTTCGTAGGTTCTGTTTTGATAGACATAGGGGATGGCGACGTTATCGATATTAAAATCAGGGAGACGAAAACTGGTTTGTGTCATTTCTAACGGGATGAATATATGTTCGCTACAGTATTCATGGAAAGATTCGCCCGTAAAAAGTTGTACTAGATAGGCGGCAAGATCAAAGTTTGCGTTTGCATATTGCATATACTCGCCAGGGGAGTATTTGTATCTCCAAATCTTTGGGGAATAGAAGGCGCCATCAGGAAGCAGATATTCTTCAAGCCAGGGGCTGGGGTACCAGGGGATAGGCGGTGCATGGGAGTAATTGAGCCAATGATAATACAAGGGATCATTGTTCAGACTTGAGGAATGAGAGAGAATCATCCGAATAGTGATGGGATCATTGGGAAAATTCGGATTTCTGAGATTGAACGGGAGATACTTGTTGACGTCATCATCGAGATGAAAGAATCCTTGTTCATAGAGTTGCATGAGTGCTGTACTTGTGATTGTTTTTGTAATTGAGGCGACTACATAAATAGTGTGTTCTGTCGCTTGTTTTTGCTGCTCGATGTTGTATAGACCGTATCCTTTAACCCACACAACAGAAGTGTTCTTAATGATGCAGATTGATATGCTTGGAAAATGACCGAGTTTTAGTAAAATGGTGACGAGTCGATCGAAGATCACATCATTGTTGGTAAGTTGTTCTTGGATTCTCTGTTGAGTTGTGGTTTGTTGTAGCGCGGTTGTTTGAGAGTGTGGTTGAAATCAGGAGAACAGACAGGAAGATATTAATGAGTTTCGTTTTCATAAGATATTCTAATTATTATTAATGATTGAATAAATATATTATGTTTTGCTTTAAATTAAAGAAAATGAAAGAAGAGTGGGCCAGGCCGGAATTGAACCGGCGATCTCCGCGTTGTAAGCGCGACGTCATAACCACTAGACCACTGGCCCATATCTGTTATGCAGACCCCGCGCATGGAAATGTGACCCTGCGCTTGGGTAACAGGACATAGATTCCTGTCTTAAATGTTTTTCAGGTCAATCAACGGTTAATATATTTATCTGGTAAAATCTTCAAAATTGGAGTTTTTAACCGAAAACCTTATTTAGTTATAACGTTATAACATATCGTATGGTGGAAGTATTCGAAGCACGGTTAAGAAAAATAGGCAACTCACTCGGTATTCTTGTCCCTTCACATATTATTGAGGGTCTTGGTTTTCGCAAAGGGGATATCATTCATGTTGCTATCCCCCCTGCTGAAACAATGAAAAGAAACGAACTCCTTTTCGAATTAACTGGTGCTGATAAAAAGAAATCCTCGTTTAAAAGAGAAAAAGAGGATCGATATTGATGTTCTTAGATACATCCATTATCATAGAAATCTTCCGCAACGACAAAAACTCTAAGACATTTCAGGAAATATATTCATATATCAAAGACGAACCCATTTTCATATCACTTATTCAGATTGGAGAAATTTCTGACTGGTGTCTGAAAAATCATATTGACCCGGAAAAACGAATCACTAAGCTTAAACAAATTTTGAACGTAATACCACTAAATGAAAAAATTTGCTATGATGCTGCTCATATAAAATATACGATTCGTAAAAGAGGTGTAACGAAATTCGGTCTTCTTGATGGCATTGTCCTTGCAAGCGCACGATTGATCAATCAACGATTGTTAACGATGGACAATGATTTTAGAACAATAAGCGATGCAGTTTTTATTCAATAAAAAGAGGAAAAAACAGCCGGAAATAACGCTTTTATCATCGTTACTTTTATGAATGCTTTTTTTAGCATCATAACCACTAGACCACTGGCCCAACAGGATGCGAAATAGGCTTGTTGTTTTAGTAGTTTGCTGTGGTGAAATAATTCAAATCAATGTTTCAATATCTTAATCTTAAGCTTTTAAATGATTAGTATCTTTTTTTATCTTGATTTTTTTCCGGTCATTTGTGAAATTTCAATTATAATTATGGCGGTCTGATAGATGTTTTTCTCAGGAAAGTCGTATGATTTCCCTGGAGAATAATGGTCGATGATGATGTTCAACGCTTCTTGTTTTTGTTCCGTGTTTGTGATGAAGCGTGCTTTTCCGTAGCCGATGATACTAACATACTTTGATGACCAATTGCAAGGTATTCCCGTGTTAACGATGTCATGGTCGATATCGACCTCAAAACAGACCATGTTGTTCTTTGTAATTAACTCAATTTTTTTCCCGATGGGTGCTGAATGGAAATAAAGACAGTTGTTTTTATAACCGAAATTTAAAGGGACAATATAGGCAACGTTGTTGTCAACGAGCCCGATTCTGCATACGGTTGCTTTTGAGAGGATCGTATCGATTTCTCTCCTGTTGGTTATTTCTTTGTCTGTTCGTCTCATGTGATGTTTCTCCTGGAATCGAAACTTTTATATAGGGCATTAACAATTGTTAATGCAGAGAGGTACAATTGCTGATGAGCGTATCTTTTATTCTTTCCTCCCAAATCCTCATCAGCAATTTACTTCCCATATTTTTTTTTTCAGACGTCCCACTGAAAGAACGATTGAATCATTGATTAAAAACATAATAATTTATTTAAATGTATGGAACCAGCAAACAATCAAGGATTTTCAGTGAACACGAAGTTTCATCTGTTTGATGTCCCGCTATACGTCATTCTTAAAGAAATATGAAATGCTCCGGATAATACAAAGGGTTGATTTCATTTTCATAGAGACATGATTTATACCTTAGTAGTTAATACAAGAGAGGAGTGGAAGATCTATGAAGGCAGTGGTGAAACAGATAGAAGGTTGTTCTTTTATCGGAAAAGCGGAAAGTAACCATTGGGTGCCGGTTGACAGCAAAAAAGAGTTTGCAGGATATGATGCGGCTACGCATCCGATGGAGCTTGTATTGCTTGCATTGGGGAGTTGTACCGGATGCGATGTCGTGTCGATTTTAGAAAAGAAAAAAGTTCGATTGACAGGCTTTAAGGTTCATATTGATGCGGATCGGTCTGAGACGCATCCAAAGGTTTTTACGAAAATCCATCTAGAGTTCGTGTTCTTTGGTATGGGGTTGAACCCGGTGCATTTAAAGAGGGCAATTGAGCTTTCGCAGGAGAAATACTGTCCTGTGTCTGCGATGTTAAAGCCTTCGGTACCAATTACGACGTCGTATCGAATTGTTGATGATAAGCATAATGACCAGCAATAATGGACCTAGGTTGATGCGATGGAAATCAGCAGGGTAACTCGAACACGGAAGGAAGCAAAAGCGTTTTACAATCAGATAAGTCGATGGTATGATCTTCTAGCAGGGACATCTGAGAAGAAGTGCTGGGAGGTGTGTGTACAAAAGCTTCGTGTTCAAGAAGGAGAACAGTTGCTTGAGATTGGTTTTGGAACAGGATCGTGTCTTCTGACATTGGCTGAATTGGTCGGTCACCCTGGGAGGGTTTACGGAATTGATATCTCAGAGGCCATGTGTGAGATTTCACAGGAGAAAGTGAAAATCGCAGGGTTTACAGATCGTATTGGCCTTCGATGTGGTGATGCGATACATCTTCCATTTGATGATAATGTGGTTGATGCGATAATAATGAATTTTACCCTCGAGCTTTTTGATACCCCAGATATCCCAATACTGTTATCTGAGTGTCATCGAGTTCTTCGAAACAATGGGCGAATTGGAGTGGTTTCATTATCAAAAAAACAGAATACTAAAGTGATGATTAGGATATATGAATGGGTGCATCGATGGTTTCCTCGGTTGGTTGATTGCCGACCAATTTTCGTTGAAGAAGCAGTTTTTGTCGCTGGTTTTCAACCGGCAGATGTCGCAGATCTGTCTCTGTGGGGATTACCGGTGAAGGTTGTCGTAGCAACAAAAAAGTAAGGAATTATCTTTTGTTGTCACAAGTTCTTGTTTAGGTTTTTTTTACTTTGTTGATTTGATGTTCGATGGCAAGGAACGCATTTCTCATTGCCTGCATAGGACCGTAACCCTCTTGGGTCGCGTAGAAGACACCAGGTTTTCCAGAAAGTTTCATTTCGCAGACGACTCTGAAGAGTCCTTGTTTGATTTCTTTGTGCTGCTCAAGGGAGACGTGGAGGTAGCCGACCACAAGGTATTTTTCGTAGTTTTTCAGGAATTCTGCTCTCAGGAATTGAACTGTTTGTTCTTTATCGAAACCTTCGACTTTGCTGTTGCGGTGATGGAATTGAATGGCGATGGTTTCTTCTTTTTCGAATCCTGCGTATGGTACGAGAAATTCTTTATGCGTGACGATACCGTGCAGATGGTTTTCTTTTCCGATGAGAATCCCAGGGAGCTCGGATTTGTGCATCTTGGTGTGAACATCCCGGATAGAGGTTTCTGGTGATAGGAGTAAGGGCTGTTCTTGCATAATGGTTTTTGCGGGAAGGTCAAGTTTTTGTCTTTTTTCTGATTCGAAACCGTCGCGTCCTTCGACATTGCCTGGTGTATGCAGGACGTTGTTAATGATGGTGTTAATGGTGATTGCACCGACGACGTTATTATGATCAACAACCGCGAGGTATGAAATATTTTCTTGTCGGAACAGGTGAAGGACTTTACCAATAGTCTCATGTGGGCTTACGGACAGTGGTTTTGTGCACATGATGGTTTTAATTGGTTGCGTTCCGATGTTTTGTTCGGTGAGTTTTTTGACGACATCGTCTGCGGTGACGATACCAAGGAGAGCGTCGTTGTGAAGGACAGGGAGATAGTAGACGTTATTTTCAATCATGACACGAGCGATTTCTTCCACAGGTGTTGTGGGGGTAAGTTTCGGTGTGTGAGAAAGCATGGTATGGAGTTTTGTTTGCAGGGTCACTGTTGGTTCCATGAGTGTTCGTTTTAAAAGCATTCCATGATATTTGCCATGGTCGGTGATGATGATGGCATCGGTGTCGTTGAACAGGTTTATTACTTGGGAGAAGTTGTCGTTTGCGTCTCTTTTTACTACCTCTGTGTTAAGGATGTCTTGTGCTGAAACCATAATGTATCACTTCTCTTTGGGATAGGGAGATGAGTTATAAATGTTTGTTACGAGAGAAAGAAGGCGAAAAAAGGAAGGGGAGAAGGTCTCTCATTTGCAATATGATAAGTATTAAATGTGTTCGTTTAAAATTGGGATCTTTTTACCTCAATTTCCTTGTTCTGGTTGGTGAATGAGTCGTTTTTTCCTCTTTGATGGCCCTAAAAAGCGAAAGTCATATAAACTAGAATTAACAATTGTTAAGTAAGGACGGAAAATACGAGGAAGTGTGGTTTTTCCATTTTTCTCTTAGCCTCCCATGTTAATATCTTTCTCTATTTTACGTCCACTTTTCCTTTCAACTGTCAATCAAATTTTTTAAGTTTCAATGAATACCGGTCGTCCTTGATTGCTGAATCCATGCTGTGGTTCATAGGGATTGAATGCAGGATCACCATACAACACGCGAACGTAAAAGGTCGGTGGTTCTGCATCGACTCGTTTTTCACCGCGCAATGCTTCCCCAAGACTCCAGTTATCGACGATCAGATGATTTTCCAGAGTAGTAAGACCAGATTCCTGACCGGTTTCTCTTGTTGCTCCCACAAAGCCGTTACAGCCGGCATGAAGCATGGCAAGTCCTATGTTCATTTGAGGGGGAAGACCATCGGTTCGCCCCATCAAACACGCTGAGGTCAGGAAAATGCTTGGTTTGTCATAAACCCAGTTCTTTGCATGGGCGACATCCACAGCTTTTGAATACATATCAAACCCGTAGAGAGATGCAGGAAACCAAAACCAGTCTCCATGGCCGAGGTATTCAATGTAGTTTGAACCGGTATAGATGTGTAAGAGGTCTGCAATCTGCTGACTGTTCCGGAAGTCACCATAGACTTTTGAGGTAAATCCATAGTTCCTGATTTCTTTGGCGTAGGGGATCTGATGGAAGATTCCTCCGGTCTCGCTATATCCTTCTCCAAAGACGAAACTGAATCGATGATGCCAATCTCCTGGGTTTTCTGGTTGACCGCAGAGGGTTTCATAGAAGAACGTCCGTGCGATTAAGACAGTAACATCTTGTACATCCCATCCGATAAGACGTCCCACCGAAAGATTCTCATTGAGTGAATAGGGATTATCTGATGGCAACCCTCGGTCAGGGATATCTTCTTGCGAGGGACCGAAGTAGTACATCGGAATCATGGTGGTATCAGCAAGAATAGCAAGCCAGGCTGGCCCGTTGAGATATCCACTGAGAAGATCATGGGTGTCAAGAGCGTCTAACGTTCTATTGAGTTGTTGTACTGTTGCGTTGACTTTCTTGTTCGTGAAGGGATGCAACGATTCATTATACCAGGGGCCGACTCCTGAACCTTGAGCAGCTGATGCATAGGACGCATCGGTGAGCTCCCAGGTGGTGTTGGCGATAATGAGTCCACCGTGGGCTGCAGTAAGATACGGTGCGATTATGGAAAGATTTGGGATAAGCGGGAGATGCGGGTTTCCTAATGCGGTGATGGTTGCGGTGATATTGATATCGGCATCGAACCAAGATATTCCCCGCTGGACGAAGAAGCCACCTTTTATGCCATTAAATACCCGTACCTGGACGGTGTATGCTCCTGACGCATTACACGTGAGTGTTTCAAGATATGTGTTTCCGAAATCATAGCCCATGCTGTTAGCATACGCGACGATATACCCCTGTGCATCAGTAAGGGTCATGAAAATAAGGGGAACAATCGGAGAGAAGCGTTGAAAAAACGGTCTTTCTTTTTGAAGAATTTCTCCAGAGATGTGCACTCGATTAATACCTTTGGGGATGGCTATATTATACTCTCGGGTATCATTTCCAATTACATCAAGTTCTTTGTTCAGAATGATGATTTTTTTATTTGTAATATGGTCGGTTATTTGTATTTTCGTTGTGTTGATGACCGCGGGTGGGATAACATCAGATGGGTTGGTCATGGTAAGATAGTTGATTACACCAAATTGCTCTTTGATGACGGTGAGGATAGTATTGGTGATTGTTTCTTCATTTGTGAGGGGTATCACAGTGATATTGGTGAGGTTAAGAGCGATATCTCCAATGAGATACGCGTGGGTGGTTTGTAGCTGTATGCAGACGGTTTGAAGCGCTGCGTCGTTGTTGTCGTAGATGAGGATCGGCATGTTGAGGTAGCTTGCGAGTGGTGTTGCGAGGAGGCTGAGCAGGTAAGCATTTTCAGTTTCGTAGGGGATAATAAGAACGATTGGGGCTGTCGTAAACGCTTGTGTTGCTAGAGTTAAGGCAACTGTGGGTGGGGAGCCTAATATCTCTGTGGTAGGATAGGATGTATTAAGGTGTTCACCGAGAATGAGAAGGCTGTGGTTATTTGAGGAAAAAAATGTCTCAAGGAATCGTGTCTGCGCGTCGACGAGTTTGCCTTTGTGTTGTACCAGCAAGGGGATTAGCCCAGTAGTATTCGCTATTCTGTCATACCAACACGCAACACTAGTACTAATGAGACAAAAAAATGGGTTATTCTCAGGGACGATCACCGCATCTGCAATGGAAGCGCGGGTCGATCGATCATAAGAAAGTTCTGTTGGATCGTAGATGGTATCATCTTGTGTGTTGCTCTGCACTTGTATGGCAGAAAGAAGGAGAAGAAGAACCAGGAAGAGAGCAGCTAATGTTTTCATTACGTATATTTATAAAGAAAAGGATATTAATAATCTTTGTATCCCCTGGGATTTGAACATATCATCGAATTCATTCCAATGATTTGTTCCGCCTGTTATTAAAGACGTGATTATCATTGTTTTTGTAGGGAGATGCAATTTTTCTTTTCTATGTAGATGTTTTATTTTTCAGTGAATAATAATTATATAGACTCAATAGTATTAAATCTCATTGGATTGAGCATTGATGTTTATGAAGGGGGATCTCTTCTGCATAAGAAATTGGATATAATCTTTACGGTAATCATCATTGGAGTTTTTTCTCTTGGCGCTGAAGCGGTGTTCACTCACTCTGCGCGTGTACAAACAGTACCGCAATCTCTCATGGTCTGTGATTTCAAATCTGAGGTAATGATTACTGTAAACACCTTAGGTGTCGCGTATGGTCATGAACTGCTCTGGAAAGCAAATACGACTGTCACAAACTATGAGGAATCTGCGGTGACCTATGCCAACGACATCGCGTATATTGGTTCCTGTAGTACTCATGGAAATGGGATACGATATCCTTTGGCAGAAAAACCATTGACGTCAAAGTCTACGAACAAGACGTGCTAATCGAAGAACAAACGAGATATGTCTGGAAATTTTTCTAACACCAACATACTACCTTAACAGATTCCCAAAATCGTTCAATCTATAATTTTATATACTAGATGTATATACAAACTTCAACAAAAAGAGATGTATAACATGTATAGAGAAAGTAGTGGCGGTGGCCGTTTTGATGGACCACCAAGAGAAATGCATAAGGTAACTTGTGCAGAATGCGGAAAGGAAACTGAAGTTCCTTTCAAGCCCGATGGATCAAGACCAGTCTATTGTAAGGACTGTTATCAGAAACATCGGCCGCCAAAAAGATTTTAGATAAAATTTTCGAAAGCACCTAGATTTTATCAATCTTAATATCTTTTTTTTCTTTTTTTTTTAATTTCTTAAAACATTTATCATTATTTGATGGTTATAGATTTTTAAAAGGGTAACTGTTACAGAAGTGTCCTTTGATTAAGGAAAAATTTGTTGATGAGAATGAAATGATGAAATCTGATAAAATATTTGTGTACACAGATGGTGGGGCGCGGGGAAACCCGGGTCCTGCAGCAATTGGTATTATGGTGTATGATGAAAAGAAACAACTTTTGTTAGAACACAAGGAATGCATCGGGACTGCGACAAATAATATTGCTGAGTATAAAGCACTCATCAAAGCGTTAGAACTTGTTGTAGATTTTTCTCAAAATGAGGTGCGTTGTTTTTTAGACAGCGAGCTTGTAGTCATGCAGTTGAATGGACGATATAGAGTAAAGATGCCACATATTCTAAAACTCTTTTCAGATTTGAAACAGCGGGAAAAAATGTTTAAAAAAGTAGTGTACAATCACAGGAGAAGAACCGATCCATTTATTTCTCGATGTGATACCCTGGTGAATAATGCGCTAGATGGTGTACGTTAAATAATTATTGAATAGAATTCAATGAACTAAAAAGATATGCAAAGGAACCTTGTTATCCTACTCAGATGGATTGATATTTTATATTGATTTACCTAGTTTCGTCTAAAAATTATTTTTTTCTCAATAATAGTGCATCTTTGTACAAAAAATTAAAGGATACTTTTTAATTCCCTTTAGAATAGTAATTAATATTTATGGATAGTTATATTGAATGTGGAAATTCTATACTTAGCAACAAAATATATAATGATCCGTAAGGAGAAAAGGAAATGAAAAAAATATTTGTATTGATGATAGGGATACTCCTCTGTGTAGAATTTTCAGGATGTATTAATCAAGCGGGTGAAAGAAATCAACAGAAAACGGAATTACTTGTTATTGGAATATCAGAAGACCCACGAGGGTTTTTCCCATGGATTGATAGTTACGATACTAATACGATAGGAATTAATTTCAATATCTTTAACCCCTTGGTAGAGTTTGATAATAGTTTTAGACTTTTTCCCAAACTTGCGAAATCGTGGAATAATCCAGATAATTGTACTTGGAGGTTTTTCCTCAGAGAGGACGTCAAATTCCACAATGGTTACAATTTTACTGCGATTGATGTTAAATATACTATTGACTTCATATTGGCCAATAAAAGCAACGTGCTACGAGATTTAATAACAGAGATTAAGGAAGTTCATGTTGTAAACAATTATACGGTTGATATTGTAACAAATCAGCCGTTTCCTATCCTCTTAAATAAATTGGTTAATATTCCTATTGTCTCACAGAAATATCAGGAGGAGACGACAGAAAATTGGCCAATTGGAACAGGCGCATATAAACTTGAAGAGTATGTTCCTAAAGATCACATTACCTTAGTAAGATTTGATGAATATTCAATGGGTCATCCAGTCATAAAAAAAGTCATTTTGAAGGTGATTAAAGATAGCGAAGAACGGAAAAACGCACTTATTACAAGAGATATCGACCTAATAGAGCATATTCCTCCAATGTATGTTGATGAGATAGCGAATAGTTCAGGATTAACTGTAAAGAAAGTCTCAAACCCGACAGTGATGTATTTGGGTTTTGATTTCAGGGAAAACAATAGTAGTGGGTTCCCGGGAGAGAAAAACCCTTTAGCAGATGTGCGAGTGAGGAAGGCGATGTATCATGCGATTGATGTGGATATTTTAATTAAAAAAATTTTCTTTTCTTCCGCAGAACCTGCTTCTCAGTTCTTATCACCATTAATTTTTGGTTATAATCCTGAGATAAAACGATTGCCTTATGATTTGAATCTTTCGAGACAATTCCTAAAGGATGCTGGTTATGAAAACGGGTTTAATTTAACGTTAGATTGTCCGGAAGAGTTTCCAACGCAAATTGAGATTTCCGAAGAAATAGCAAAACAACTTTCACAAATACTATCTGTCAGAGTCAATCTACTACCTGCTGAGGAATATTATAATAAGTTATATGCGAGGAACTGCTCAATTTACTTTATCGGTTGGATTCCAGCGACCGGCGATGGTGGCGAAATATTCGATTATCTCTTACGATCCGAGAATGATCCCCTCGGGATCGGATCATATAATTTCGGATGCTATTCGAATCAAACCGTCGATCAAGTCACTCAGGAAATCACTCATACGATGAATCAAAAGCAGAGATTGGTTCTCATGCGGGAGGGGTTTAAGGTTGCAATGGATGATGTTGCCTGTATTCCTCTTTACATTAGTGTATGCAATATAGGTGTCGCAGACTATATTGTATGGAATCCAAGATCGGATCTCATGACACTCATTGAAGAAATTACTGTTAAATAAACGAGATGAGATACATGGTTGCTGGTGCAACCAGGAATGAAGAAATTCCACGGTGTAAAATTGAAAATTATATTACCTCTTATATTTATTCTGCTGGTGGTTTTTCTCGCGAGCTCTCTCGTGATAATTGAACGAGAATCAAACGCAGCAAAAGACTCTTTAATCATTAATGCCGACTCCTTCTCTAGTTTATCTGTTGTGTATGTAATTGAAAATTATGAATTGTATTATGAATCTGGTTTTTACAAATTCGCTGAAGTTATCGATAATTTAATGAATCTCAATAAAAACATCGAAGATATACAAATCGTAGATGTGAACGGTAAGATTCTCTTTGACTCTACGGAGATACAGGACGGAAAATACGACGAAAGAACATATGGAGAAAGATTCCTTGAAAATGCGACATTGATGCAAAGGGCAGGAGATCCGGCATCTTCACTTATTCTCAATGAAAAAACAAGGCGTGTTGATATCATTCAACCGTATTTCGAGGAATGGGGGGCACACGGCTATTCCGTAAGATATATTTTTTCACTTTCAAGTTTAGATACAATGACGCAAGAGATGATTGTGACGATATCAATGTATTCAGGAATCTTCATCGTGATTTCTTTTCTTCTTATTTTTTTCCTTTTTAATTACTTTATTTCGTCCCCTATCGGAGAACTCACAAAAGGTGTTCGGAGTATGGGGAAAGGAGTTCTTGGATATGAAGTAAAAATCAAGTCAAAGGATGAAATTGGTGAGTTAGCAACCGCATTTAACAAAATGAGCAGTGATCTCAAGATATCCAGAGATCATTTAGAAGAATATAGCAAGAATCTTGAAAAACTTGTAGCAGAAAGAACAAGAGAATTAGAAGAAAAAACGAAGTATCTAGAACAAACAAATCAAGATTTAACTATTGCACGAGAACAATTATACATCTTAAATAAGAATCTCGAGGAAAGAGTAAAAGAACGGACAAAAGACGTAGAAAAATTACTCAAACAAAAAGACGAGTTTATCAATCAACTTGGACATGATCTAAAAAATCCATTAGGTCCCTTAATAAATTTAATCCCACTCCTTGAAGAAAAAGAAAACGATTCAGCCAAAAAAGAGATGCTCACAGTCCTTCATCGAAATGCTGACTACATGAAAAATCTTGTAGTAAAGACACTTGAACTTGCTGTGTTAAACTCTCCGAACACAAGGTTTTCAATAGAGCTCATGAACTTGTTCAAAGAGGTCGATCAAATCCTCGAAAATAAAAAAATCCTCGTTGATGAAAATAAAATTAGAATTTCTAACAAAATCAATCATAAATTGTATGTCAAAGCAGATAGATTGAGACTCGAAGAGCTGCTCACGAACATCGTTGAAAATTCAGTAAAATACTCTAAAGAGAAATGCTGGATCACCATCGATGCAGAACAGACGAATGATTTTGTCAAAATATCTATTGCAGACACCGGTATTGGAATGACAAAAGAACAAATCGAACGTATCTTTGATGAATTCTACAAAGCAGACTCAGCACGTCATGATATTCAGAATACTGGATTAGGGATGTCCATCTGTAAACGGATTGTTGAAAAACATGGTGGAAGTATATGGGTAGAAAGCCCAGGTCCCGGGAAAGGTACAACCGTGTTCTTCACCTTGCTAACAGGGTCGCCACCATTAAAGACACAATAACAGATTTCACAGGGGAATCGGGGTTGTGATTGTCCTATCTTGATCCTCTGTAGAAATAAATATTAAAGACTTCATTGATATATCAGTAGAGGCAAAAAAATCATGAAAAAAATCATGTTAGTAGATGACGAAAAAGATCAGATATTTTTCATTAAAACCTCTTTTGAGAATTTATTTGGAAAAGATTACACCATCGTTCCAGCTGAAAGCGGTGAAAAATGTTTCGAATTATTAAATAAAAAAAATATTCCCGATCTTATTCTTTTAGATATCATGATGCCGAAAATGAATGGATGGGAAGTATTTGATAGGTTACGAGCGAATCCGGAATGGAAAAATATTCCTATAATTTTTCTTACAGCTCGAACCGATGAATTTGCTGAACATGCAGGAGTTCTCATCGCAGAAGATTACATTAAAAAACCTATTGAAATAAAAGAATTGAAAACGCGAATCGATAACGTGTTAAAAAGAACGAAGAAAAAATAAACAATCGAAATTCTTATTTATTTTGTAATGAGAATGGTTATGATTTTTCAGGGAGTAAATTGGATTTGAATACTTCGGTGACGTAGAGATAATCATAATTTGCGATATCATCGGGGAATTTTTTCCTTAAATCTTCCATCACTCGATAGAAATGCTCAAAATTCGTCGCATATAAAGTGATTTCTAAATCATATCCTCCGACTGCTTTATGTATCTCCCACAGAAAGGGGTTATCGCTTAAATACGCGATAATCTGGTTTTTCTGAGCATAATTTCGCAGGGATAAATTAACGATGAATTCCCGTAATCCAAGTTTATTGATATCCATCGTAATAGAATATCTTTGAATAACCCCTGATTTAATTAATTTGTTCATGCGGGAGTGTATCGTCACCGTTGATACATTGATTTGGTTTGCAATGTCAACACTATTAATTCTAGTATTTTTTGAAAGTAGATTTAATATTTTATAATCAACTAAGTCAACATCAACGGTTTGCCCATTATCTCGATAGACATATGCTCTTTCACGGGAAGGGGAGGATTCACTGAGTAACAATGAATGTTTGTATCCAAATGTTTCATAGAGCTGAGAAAAAAATATTTCTTTAAAATAATAACGATAATCTCGTAATGTTTCTTCATAGAATGAATAAAAATTACTGGGAGATTCAACCAAAATTGTCGCAATTAAATCATATCTCCCCTTTGTAGATGCGATGCTCCATGTGTTATTATGGTTGACAAAATGATTGATTATTTCCTTTTCTTTATCTGGTGACGTATACTGTAAGACAATATACAATCGATACACAGAAAAACCGAGTTTGAAGACGTCGACCATCGCATTAAAGCTTTTAATAATCCCCTTAGCCTGCAATCGTTTGATGCGATATTCTACAACACTTTTTTGAAGACCAACTTTTTTTGCTACTGATGAAAGTGACTGTCTGGAATTTAAAAACAGATGGTACAATATTTTATGATCCTTGGAATCTAATTCGCGCACAATAAAAATCATCTTCTATTGAGCTAATAAATTTTTCCAATCTTTTTCAGACTGTGATAAGAGTATTGCGCAAATCACACATTTTACTTATTTTTAAGAAGAAAACCTGTAGCTTTGTGGTTGTTGGCCGCACAACATCCGTAGTTGTTACCCATTCTCCTGTTGGTTATCTTTACACGTTGATCTTGTTACGTTAAAAGCGTTAGAACAGGAGAAAATAGCGTGATACCAGCTCAAATCTAAACGTTTTATTTCTCATTACGTTTCCATGATGAACGCTTCCTTAATCGATTTTGTGGAGTCACGCTCATCCTTGATGCGTTGTATCAAAGAAACTATTGTTTTGAACCAGACCATAATATTTATCTGGTTGTCTTATGATACGCTGCCCCATGGGGAAATTTGGTCGTAGCTGGCAGCTGATGAAAACAAGCCTTGGAGTCCTGAGAAAAGATAAGGAAATCATGATCTTTCCTGTTCTTTCATTTATTGCTTCCGCGATAATCCTTGTGTCGTTTTTTATAGGGTTTTACTTTCTTGGATTACCATCTATTGAAACGTCGTTATGGCTTTGGGCAATACTCACACTTTTGATTTATTTCGTCTTATTTTTTATTGTTATCTTCTTCAACACCGCGATCATCGGATGTGCGAATATTCGATTGAATGGCGGAAATCCAACAGTTGCTGATGGGTTCCGTATCGCCTCTCAGAACATCGGTCGGATCCTCATCTGGGCTCTCATCTCAGCAACCATCGGTATGATCTTACAAGCGATTCGAGAACGCGCAGGATGGGCCGGGAAAATCATCGCAGGGATCATCGGTTTTGCCTGGACGTACGTCACCTTCTTTATCATTCCGGTGCTTATCTTTGAGAAAAAGGGGATCGCTCCATCTATCCGACGAAGCGCGTCGCTGTTCAAACAAACCTGGGGAGAAACCATCATCGGAAGCTTTGGCTTTGGTATTATCTTTTTCTTACTGGCACTCCTTGGTATTATCCCGATTGTTCTTGGTGCACTCCTTGGGAGCATCACAGGGATTGTCATCGGGGTCATCATCGCGTTTTTCTACTGGGCGGTCATCGGGGTTGTGGCATCAGCGACCAACGGGATTTATGTCGCGGCTATGTACCAATACGCCACCAAAAAGGAACTGCCCTCAGACTTTGATCCTTCACTGATACCACCGCCAGTGTCTGGTTTTTAAGGCCAAACCAAAAGGATATTACATAATCCTTATGTAAATTTAATATCTTTTACGACTACTCTTAAATCTGCTCGCGGTTCCATAGCAACATTTTTGGCGGTTAAGGTGAACAATTCCTGGGAGAATAGAGGCACAACCACGACATCATCAATCATCGCGATCCTGAACCCCTCCTGCAATAATCGTAACCGTTTGTCAGGATTCATCTCCCGAGAAGCAGCTACTCCCAACCGATCTACCTCTGCATTCGAATAATATCCGCTGTTTATCGTACCCAGATACGCCTCCACTGATCGAAGAAAAAGGTCATATACCACCCCTCCATCCACAGAGATCGTTCCCCATCCAACCAAGTACATAGACGTATTTCTCTGCGAGACCACTTTATAGTTAAACTCATCGATTGAGAGATTATTCATGCTCACATTAATTCCAACCTTCGAAAGCTGTTCTGCAATGAGTCGACAGTTTTCTGCATTATATTCAAACCCTTCTGTAATACAATCCATAACAATATCGAACCCATTCGGATATCCTGCTTCTGTTAAGAGTTGTTTGGAATAGGTGACATTATATTGTAATCGTTCTATCTCGGGATTATACCCAAAGATAAAGGGAGTAATAAACTGTGATGCAGGCTTTGCAAAGCTTTTAAACGGACCATTTATCAACGGAGCGATATCAATTGCATAATAGATCGCTTTTCGTACACGCAGATCTGCTGTAGGATTCATCCCATCAGGAAATCCATAACTTCCATTTTCTCTCATATCAAATCCAATGATGTAGGTAGATAAAGGCGGGTACTTCACCAGCGTTATATTCTCCTCTTGCGCGATTTGATCAATCTTGTCATCAATATTATATTCAGCAACATCGATGGTTCCGGAGAGAAGCGCATTCAACCGCTCCTCAGTATCTTCAATTTCTTTAAACAGTACAGTCTTGATTTCAGGTTTTTCTCCCCAGTATTCATCGAATCTCTCTAACTTTGTATAGTTATCCACCTCATAGTCTGCCAATTTATATGCTCCGGTTCCTATCAATCTCTGCCCTTCAGGTTGTTCGGTAGCGTTCTTGCAAAAGATAATACCATTGTGCGCTAAGCGTGAAAGAAGACCAGGATTTGGTTCATACGTTTTGAATTCAATCGTATAATTATCCAGGATAATGAGCTCTCTAATAATCGAATCATAACCACCATAGAAAGTATCAATTGAGAATCGGACATCCTCTGCGATAAAATCGTTCCCATTATGGAACTTTACTCCCTGGCGAAGGTAAAACCGCCAGGTGAGATTATCAGGGTTATTCCATGAAACTGCTAGAGAAGGAATGATGCGGAAATCCTTATCAAATTCAACAAGTCCATTGAAAATGTTGGGAATGATTGTCCAGAAATTATCATTTGTGACATCCAGCGGATAGATACTCTCACCCGACATAACACCCAATACGAGAATATCCTTTTTTGAATGGTTGTTATTATTGTCTACATTTGATGTTTTGATACAACCTGTGCATAACAGAAGCATTATTATGAAAGGTACGATTATCAGTTTTTTATTGGACCGTTCATCTCGCATATTCTTTCAACATCGGCGCATCAATTTTAATCAGTAGATGATTATTAATAACGAACTATCATCAGTTTTCAATCTAAATATAATATGTTGATAGGCTTTTAACTATCGTATTCGCGGTTATTAAAATTATCGATTTTTCAGAGTTGTATAATAAAATGTGAGAATGATTAATATTTCGTTTAAGGTTCCCTATAATTACATAGAGATGTTTACACTCATAGTGAACCTTAATTTGTACAATTGTATAATATTTTTCAAAATTGTCCTTTTTCGTACAAAATATCCTTTAGAGGGTTTTTTAAGCTATGGTGATTATTCCATATGCGGAGGAACCTAATGCGTAGAAAAATAATTGGAATATTGATTTGTATGCTGTTGCTTGCAACAATCATACCGACAATAACAGCCACTCAACCAGTGCCAAACAGAATAAAATTATTCAATAACTGTTATATGGTCGCAGAAGGCATGCTCACAGATAAAGATTTCCCATCGATCATAGGAACAAGTATGTGGAAAATACAGTACACGCGACCTTTTAATGATAGCCGAGCTGAAATCTTCTATTGGTTTTTGCGATTTAACGAAACTGCGAAAGTGACTATCTATTCTGAGGAAAATGGTGAGATTCTCTGGCAACATCAAGGATCTACTGTCCCACAACTCCGGATTCTATGGTTTAACGGACTATACACTGCATCGGACGATGGGCTTCATATCAGCGGAAAAATCCGTCATATACAAATAATAGAGAAATAACAGTTGAATTCTCCGCTCATCTTCTTTTTTTGATTTACAATATCAAGATTTAGTTACTCCTGTTGTGACCTTTTTATGATTCGAGCAATATACTTCAATAATGTTTTTTAACCATAGATTGTTCCTTATATTGAATGGTATACCTTTATCGATGTAAAAAATGTGAGACTAAATTTCTCGTCCCGATGAAAATTCCTATAGAAGATAATCGCACCACGTATGTTTGCCCAAATTGCAAAAGCCGTAATTGGGGACCTCTTGATTGGTAAGGGAAAAAGAAGATCATCCACTAATGATATGACCCGGCAATTTCTTTTTTAACTCTTCAAAAAGATCAGATGTTTCTTTATTACTCGTTCGACCTAGAAATGCAGCAATTCCAAAATTTATTGATTTATCACCATAGGTAATTTCTATCGCTTTCCTGCCCGACCGTAGACCTTTCGCAGATGAAAAACTCGCCTTGGTTATCCTAGCAAACGGGATATACATGAGTTGATCTGAACCCAAGGCGCGATGGAGAAGAAGTATCAATCGTTGATTAGACAGCAGAACAACTCCTTGATTTTGTTTCGCCAATTTTTCAGAGAAGTTGAATATTTTACTCTTCAATTCGATTGTTTCCCCATTTAATAATTTTAGATATTTTTTAAGTTCTTTTTCTACTGAGGAATCGCTCTTTACTTCGTCTATAATAATATCATTTTGTGGATTCATCTTTTTCCTCGCTTACATTGAATGAATGACGTAACAGAACTGTATCTTATACTATTTTCTTAAATAGTTGTGTTTGGCGGAATCGTCATATTCCTTGTTCGATTCTCTGGTATGGATTAAGGGTAATAATTTCATCGGGGAATCATGATAAGAAACTGGAAGCGTTCATATGGAGAAAAAGCAAATGATAATCTTACAAATATTTTTTGCAGTTTAGTGGAACTACAAAACATTAATGTTGAGGGGAGAATTACTGTTGTGCGATTTACATGGCTGAGGAGTTACTCAATAAAATTACTGACATTTCAGAAACATTGCTGATCCCCTTATATGCGAGAGCCATAGAATCTCAATCAGAAAAACCAATTTTAATCGATACAAAGGCTGTAGAAATAACACAAGAACTCAATAAAATTTTTTTAAACTCGGATTCAAAGCTGCATAAAGCTCTCTTGAAAGGACAGGTTCGGAGAAGGTTGAGAAAAAAATTAAGTGTGACACTTACGCTGAGAACAAGAAAAATCGACCGTTACTGTAGTGACTTTCTTAATATAAATCCTGATGGGATCATCGTCGAGCTGGGGTGTGGTCTGAGTACACGATTTCCAAGAATCGATAATAATACACTTACCTTGTATGATTTAGATTTTCCCGAGGTAATCGATATAAAAAAACATTTTTTCAAAGAAACCGATAGATATCATTTTATCAGGTCTTCAGTCCTAGATTTCACATGGATGGAACACATGAGAAATCAAAACAAAAAGATTCTCTTTATCGCAGAGGGACTTTTCATGTATCTTCGTGAAGATGACGTAAAAAAACTCATATTAACGTTACAAAAAAAATTCCCAGGGTGTGAACTCGTCTGTGAAGTTTCCAATGTGTATATCGTCAAACTGTTAAAAAGAAGGATATGGAAGAAAAAATTTCAACGGGATTATCATCTCGGTAAAGACGTTACGCTTCAATTTGGAATAAAAGATGGAAAGGACATTGAAAAATGGAATGAAGGAATAACATTTCTCGATGAATGGACGTTTTTCGATGATACGGAAAACAAGTTAGGATGGATGAATTTTTTGGGACGATTTGAAAAAATGAAAAAAGCACAATGCTTTTCAAGACAGACGAAGCAGATCCTGCTGCCATGCCCGAAGCAGACTTATTTGTATTTTCCGCTCCAACAGAGGCATTCAGCATCCAGAGGGACATGAAGACGTTCATGAAGAATCTCAAAGGGATGGAAGGAAAAAAATATGGCATCATTAACACGCATGGAATGAAGAAGGACCGCCTTGAAAAGATGGAGAAACTCCTTTCTAAGAAGAAGATGATAAAGGTAGCGAATGTAGAATTTCACGTTGAAGGTGATGGTGTTCAAACGGGGAACGGCCTTATGAAGGGCTGGGAAGGAAAGCTTGATGAGTTCGCAGGAAAACTAGAACATATATGAGCAGGTCTTCGAGATACGTCTCTTTCTTTTTCTTCTCATTTCCTCCTTAAAATTCTAATCCTAGCCTTTTGGTTGCATAACCACGAGTAGATATTGTTTTCATTAAAAAAAACCGCATGAAGAAAAAGAGTAAGGCACTTGAGAATATCTTCAAGTAGGTGGTAGTGTATTCTCCCTTGAGCGTCTGAGGGAATTCTGATGGGACTGAAACGGACTAACTATCGATGGTGTTTCGGTTGTTTTCTGCTTCTTTTTTTGATGATAGTATGGGTACCATCTTATGGCGCTGATGATTTTTACGCAGATATTTCCATTGACGTTGATTCATCTGGTTTTGTCACTCTCCAAGGTGTGACGAATTACCCGGATTTATTGATCAATAACACCCCGATGTATACCATAAAAAAACAGGGTAACTGGATACTGAATATCACAAAGGATACGGTTTTCTCTGATTTCATTTATGAGCTTTTATTGCCAAAAGGTGCCTCTATCAATTATATCAAATCATCCGGTTTTCTTCGAATTGAAGAACATGAGGGGCGTTTAGTAGTAAGCGGGGTCGGGGAGAATGAAACGTTTACGTTAATTGTACAATATCAGATTGAAAAACTGGTTGGTGATACCGGCATATCTGAAAAAGATGCGGTGTCCCTCTTTTTAATCATAATCATCGTGATTCTATTGATACTTCTCATGGTTTTTTATCTGAAGAAAAGAAAAAAGAATATTACCAATACTGTACCAAAAGAGGATGCATCGGCCAACGATTTAAAAGGGTTAAACAAACGTCAAAAAGAGATTATAACCTTGTTGAGGGAGCAGAAACGACCTTTAACACAGACGGAGATCCAAAAGGAGCTAGACATCCCGAAGGCAGCGGTGTCACGCAATATCCATAGTTTGGAGATGAAAGGGTTTATCGAGAAGGAACAGATAGGGATGTCGAATTTAATCCGGCTGAAAAAACCGTAGCACCAGTTTTTGTTGTTTTGTTCCGGTATGTTCCGCTGTTTTCCGGTGAAATTTAATATGCTGTTTCAACCAATAGGTTGTTAAAGGCCTATGATGGCATGGACAAAAAGGCGTGGTATCATATGAGAAAAATATGGAGTTTGTTACTGGTGCCGATGTTAATGATATCTTTTTCGTCATTAACATTTGCCGAAGAAGCTGGAGATCACCCGGATAACGACCAAAACCCACATGATAATTCGGGGAATGACAACGAAACAGGGTCATCTGATGACAATAATGAAAATGAAACTGAGGATAGTGTAAATGAAACAGATGATGCCTTTGAAAACGAAACAGAAGATGAAATACAAATCATGAACGCTACCTTGGGCGCAGAGATACGTCTTTTGCAGCTTGAAAAAGCGATCATTAAAAATATACTGAAAGGCGAAATGGTTATCGCGGTGTTGAAATCATTGGAGTTTAATACCACCGAGCTGGAATCCCTGCTTGCAGATCTGAAAGCGGTCTTAGAGGATGTCGAAGCACTAAATGCCAGCGCAAATGATTCCGTCGCACGCTTCGTTGCGCTAAAACATGAAGCACGCAATGCAACCAAGTTATTCAAAGAAAGCCTCCATGCGTTGATAGATGATGTCACCCTTAGAGAAATCAGGGAAAGAGTCAGAGAACTTGTAGGGGACGATCTGCAGAATTATACACGGAGAATTCAAAACAGGATCCGACAGTTCAACAGCAACCAGGTGTATCGGTTATTTGGCATCATCGGAGAAGCCAACATGTCATTACTACAGGACTATCTGAATGGAAACATAACCCTAGATCAGCTTCGATTCCAGCTTAGTAAAACAATGAATCAGATGAACCATGAACGACAACACAAGGTGTTCTCTGAATTAAAGGAAGAACGAATACGAAATAAAATCCATGCCAAAGAATCCATGGATGACCTGAAACACCACGGGAAAGGAAAGGGTCATGGAGAATCACCTTAGCTAAGGAGACTGTGATAAATGATGAATAAAAAAATTCTTGCTGTATTGTTCCTTCTGCTTATCGTTGTATCCGCGACAGTCTCCTACCGGGTTTTAAATCAGCCGTTAGCCAAAAATAACCAATCTAATGGTTTGAGCGGAACCATCACCCAAGATGAGATGGCGGGGGAAATTAATAATATCTTTATCAATGAAACCCAGGAAATAGAAATCGGGGAAATGGTATAGGTCCTCTATCTCTTTTTTTCTTTTTTTAGAATAGTTACAATTCATTGTTGACTAACCACCAACGCCGTATAACAGATCTCTTCGTCCACGTCCTCCCTGTAATTGATTGCAACTCGCCTTTATTTTCACTCCATCATCATTTTATATAATTATTGTAAAATCAAATTCTCATCGGAACTCGGTGCAGAAGCGTATGGAGTAAACCTCAGTTGGTTTACTGGAATTAACATAAACATACCTCCCATAAACAATCACAAAGCATTTCTCTTTGTTTCCGGAATTGTACCTGAAAGCAGAAGGACTCATGATATAACACAGCATGAATATCTGGAACTGTTACTGAGAAAATCATTCATGACACGACCCTTACTATTGATCATGTTTGATTTTCGTCTCTTTATCTTACTTGATTGCTTTTAATGCAAAAATTTATATTCAACTCAAGAATATTAAACCTAGAGCATTATGAAGAAAAAACCTTTTATAAACAAAATAATCACCATAGGGATCCTCACCTTTTTTTGCAGCCTAGCACTCACTCCAGCAACAAAAGCAACTTACGAATTACCACCACCACAGACCATTGACATGAACCTGGAACAAACCATCTTCCGCAGAATGTCGATACGAGAATTCAACAACGAAACAATCACCGATGAACAACTCGCAACCATTCTTTGGAACGCAGCTGGATATAGACAAGATGGAAACCGCACCATCGCAGGCATCAATGGTACGTATGCAAGCGTTATTTACGTCCTGAAAGAAGACGCAGCGTATACCTACAACCCCGTAAACCATTCACTCCAACTCTATAAGCCGGGAGACTGGCGAGATAGGGTTGGTTACCAATACCCAGGCGCACCCCTTGTCCTTGGCCTCTGCTATAACACAACGGTAACAACCCCTAACAACGCCGCAGCCGAAATAGGAGAAATCTGTCAGAACATAGCATTTACCGTCGACGCACTCAACCTCGGAACCGTCGTCACCGGAGGACTCCCCCCAGCAATTGATAGAATGGGCATCCCGGAAGACCAAGCAGGCCTTATCCTCATGCCCCTCGGACACCTCCTCAATCCGTATAACTTCAAATATGGACCGCTGTGGTTCTCAACGCTCCCCAAAGTCATAGAAACACAAATGAACCTTACCACCGCACTTCAACAACGAACACAAACAACCAACTTCCAAGGCACCATCACCCGACAGGAACTGAGCCAACTTATCTGGTCATCCTACGGATTCTCCTACTATCTTGATAAAAGCAACCAAGAACTTAACAAAGTCAAACGACATCGCACCGTCCCGAGCGCTCACGCCTACTACCCACTTGAACTCTACGCGGTCACCGACTCAGGCGTCTATAAATACCAGCCGAACCTTTTAACGATGTTTAGTAAATATTCTGCTGACTACATCGGACTACCTGTTGTAACCTACCTTCAAAAAATTAGAAACGGGGACAACCGAGCATCTCTCGCAGCTGCATCATCACTCCCATCTCTTTCCTCTGCCCCCCTTTCCATTATCACGGTATTGAACTGGAATAAGACAAAAAACACCGGTGAACAATACCTTCCGTTCTGGTACTTCGAAGCAGGAGCAGCAGCCCAAAACATCATGCTCGAAGCAACCGCATGCGGATTCAAGAGCAACATCGTACTCCCAACAGACAATACGGCATTGTCATCCTTGCTGAAACTCACCGAGGGATACACACCGCTTCTCATCGTACCGGTTGGTAAATAAGGAAAATCAGAGCCTCACGATTACTGAACCATCGGAATCAGATTTAAACAAAATTAGAATCGCTTTGGATCAGTCGCAACATCAATAAGAACTGGTTTTTTCATCCCAAGAGCCTGCTGCACAACCTTTTGGAAATCCTCTGGCTTTGATACTCTGAACCCCACGCCACCACAAGCATCTGCATAACGTGCAAAATCAGGATTTAACAGATCTGTACCAAAATTCTGATACCCCTCTGTTTTTTGTTCCACCTGGATCATCGCAAGCTGTTTGTTATTCAACACCACCACGACCATTGGTAAATCATACTTTACCGCTGTGACAAAATCAGCCATCGCCATGGAAAAACCACCATCACCAGCGATGCACACCACCGTATTATTGGGAAATGCAAGTTTCGCAGCAAGAGCACCAGGCAGCCCAAACCCCATGGAACCAAGGTATCCTGACATGACAAAACGCTGGCGTTTCATTATAAAATTACGACCAAACCACCATCCATTCTCCCCAACATCAATAGAAATAATAGCATCATCAGGAAGGATGTCCGAAAGAACCTTCATGATAAACGGAGGTCGCAGTGGAGTTGCATTTGGATCTGCTTCTTTCTCCAGCTGTTCAAACCATTTCTTTTTCATCTCCGTTATTTCTTTTAAAACTGAATCATTCTTTTTCATCTGCACAGCCTCAACGAGCTTTGGCAGAACAAGTGCAACATTTCCCCATAAGGCAATTGCAAAAGGGATTTTACCGATTTTTAACGGATCAATTTCAACCTGAACCAACGATTTATTTGTTGGCACATGTGTCTGTTTTGAAAAACCAACACCAAGTGTAATCAACAAATCAGCATCAGTGACCACCTTGCGGGTATATGGAGAACCCACGTTACCGAGAATCCCTAAAAGCCATTTGTTCTCGTCGGGAAGAATCCCCTTCGCGCGAAACGTCGTCACTATCGGTGCTTTGATCTTCTCCGCAAACCGAAGAAGTCATCTCCCCGTTCCCAAACGCACCCCAACCTGCTATAATCACCGGTTTCTTGGATTCATCAATCAACGCAACTGCTTTTTGTATTTCTGTTTCATCAGGAAGGATATTAAAATTTGTTAGACAAGTCTCCCGTTCACAACTCTCCGCATCCAAGAATGCTTTCTGAACATCATTCGGAACAGAAATCTGCGCAACCCCACGCTGCACAATTGCGTGTCGTAACGCCTGCGTCAGAATCTTCAATGACTGTGTTTTATCATAAATCGTGTTGTTATAGACGGTGATAGGTCTGAAAAATGCATCCTGATCAATCTCCTGAAAACTCCCATCACCGATATATTGACCAGCGACCTGCCCGTTAATCGAAAGCACCGAAGCCCGATCTTCTTTTGCATCATACAAGCCTGTTGCAAGATTGCTTGCGCCAGGACCAGCAATCGTCAAACACACAGCAATCCTCCCGGTGAGCTTATGATACGCAGACGCAGCCATCGCCGCGTTTTCCTCATGACGAACTACGATATATCGCATCTTCTTATTTGTACGAAGTGCTTCAACCAGACCAAGCGAAGACGTCCCAGGGATGCCAAACACAAGAGTAATATTCCATTTTTCAAGTTCACTCATTAAAACATCGGAAACCGTCGTCTGAGGTTTTTGCATAAATTCCACCCACTCCTATAACCAACCAACGTTATCTAAACATTTCCGTCTTCTTTTTAAAAAAAATATTACTTCACCGTCTCAGTTAGGCGGACTCAATAATATCTCGTAAGCATGTATCTTTTTCTTTCATTTCCTGGATTTTACAATCAATATCATGAAGACGTCGTAACGATCGTATAACAAGATACAGACCAAAGAAAATGAGAAAGGAGCACAGCAGAAACAACGGAACCGCGAAATACAAAGAGGCATTCAGATCATAGTATCGCGAGGTTGCAACAAGAATCGTAAACACAGAGGTCGGGACGGTAAAAAGTGCAATAGCTGTACGAAGAACAGAAAGCGATGTACGTTTTTCCGCTAACAATAAACTTACTGCAGTATAAATTTCAGATGAGTCATCTTTTATTTCTATGGCCATGCAAACGTATCCTCTAAATATCTGGATTCATAAACAAATATCATCCTTATCACCCTACCGGAAAAAAGAAAAAGAATGAGGAAGACTCGTAGTGTATTACCGATTCTTTATCCATGCCGCAATATCTGCAACAACCTCTTCAGCGACATGCCCCTCAACCGAATATTCAATATTTGTCGGCACACCAGTTCCAGTAATGAATAAATGGTTCAACGTCGGATAGGTTTTCAATGTCACAGACGCGTTCCCAAAAAAAGTTTCATTCCATCGAGCAAAATCCGTCATCGTGACTTGATAATCCCGCTTCCCCTGCAAGATCAACAGAGGAATATGCAACGACTGTGCTGTTACTACCGGATCATATGTTGCGAGATCCGCCCAATATGCTTTCGGGGCACCAAGGACATCTTCACCCAGGCTGATATTCAACATCTTCACTTTCATCACAAGTTTCTCAAGCGATGCAATCTGTTCAGATTGATTTATTCCACTTAGATTCGCAAGATACCATGTCTGCTCCAACATAAGATCCTCAAGATGACGGGTCGGTCCAGCCAATATGATTAACCCGGCGATTCGATGATCCTGTGCTCCAATACGCGGAGCTAACATTCCTCCCAGGCTATGCCCAAGAACAAATATCCGGGAATGATTCACGAACGAGGACGCATTCAGCACATCAACCGCAGCAACTGCATCGTCAATCGTCTCATCCTGAACCGTGAAATTCTGAATTGTCGCAATCTCTTCAGGATATTGCTTCGTCCGTTTCTCATATCGCAATACCACAATACCCTTCGATGCAAGGCCCCAGGCAATATCCTTAAATGGTTTATTCGGACCAATACTTTCATCCCGATCATTCGGACCAGAGCCATGCACAAGAACAACAGCAGGAAACGGACCTGCTCCTTTCGGAATCGATAATGTCCCAGGTAGTTTCCATTGCCCAGAACCAACAGAGATATTCATCTCAGTAAACGCACTCAGATTTACGTACGATGGAGGTGTATATTGATACGTCCCTTGTGCGGGTTCAACCAGTAATCCCATGACTTTATTCTGATTATTGAAAACAATTTTCACATCGAGAACATTTTGCTTTGTGAAATTACAGGTTACATAGACTATAAGATACCCGGATTCATTCGTTAACCGAGTCTTTACAATTTTTGTCAAATTCCCATTAGGAGTAATAATTTGCTGCGCCCAGACATCTTGAAACTGTTCAGCAGTAATATTGTGTTGTAATTGAGCTATCAAAATAACTATAGACACCAGTATAGTTTTTATCCATTAGAAGCGTGACAATATCAATAGCTAAATCTTCTGTTGTTTTTATAGCTGGTTTTTGTTCCTGCACACACCCAGAAAACATGGCTCCCGCAAGAACCATCACAACAACCGATCCAATACAAAGCATTTTTCGTTTCATAACCCTCGCCTTTTCGAAGATTTCAATAACTCAGGACGATATCGCATGGTGTTCAATAAATTTTTCATGCAATCAAAAAAAGTGAATACTTCTTTTGTCAACTTTAAAAACAATGAAATCTTTGTGAAAAAAAGTGATTTGTAATAAAAATCATGGAAAACATTTAAGAGGGACGAGGCTTTCAAGCCTTGATTGAAAATCATTCTCGGGGGAGAATATGAAGCTATCCGATGTACTAGAAACAACGAAAAAAGAACCTCATTGCGGGATGTGTAAGATAGATTTTCTTGGGACTGGTGTGTGCCCGGCTGGTAAAAAACACGGGTTTGTCGCATATTGGCCTGAGGGACGAATGGAGCTTGCGAGAGCATTGGCAGAAAACGAAGTCGAACCAACGGAAACACTTATCGACATTGTAAATTCTTGTAATCTCTGCGGGATCTGCGATCGGCAATGTTATTTTATTACACAACGACGGCCAACGAAAGCCCAACAAGCATTGAAAGACTACGTCAAGACCTTAAAGCCAAATACAATCAAGCACATCCCAGAAGACGAGATTGTAAAAGACCTCCGCTCAATCGTGGGGAACGACTGGGCAACAAATGATCCGATCATTATTGCCTCTTATCTGCGATCAATTATCAAGCAAAAATCCTCGGGCAAATTCTATATTGTAATGCCAAAATCAACAGAGGAAATAGTTGCAATTGTAAAGCTTGCCAACAAACATAAAATCCCATACCTCCCACGAGGGAATGGTACTTTCTTTGGAGTGGCTTTGCAAACCCTCCTCGCTGAACCGTGTTCTATAGAACAGGGGATTATCATTGATCTGTGGAGGATGAAAGATATTCATGTTGACCCTGAAACCTTCACTGCAACCATCGGACCAGGAGTTACCTCTTTTGAGCTGCAAAAAGCAGCGCACGCTCATAAGTTACGTGCAAATGTCGCAGAAGCTGAATCCTGTGTCTGTGCGAACGCCCAGAACCTCGGTATCGTTACCACATGGAGTAATACCTATGGATGGGGAACAGACAACTTCATCGACGCGGAATTCATCGACTCAACGGGAACAATAATGCATCTGAGTGATAAGGACATACCAAACCCGTACGCCTCTGAACAAGGTCTCTTAAGTCTGTCTCTTATTCCATCGGTGATTGTCACGCAACTGACGTTAAAACTCCATCAGATTCTTGACGATGAAGAAGCAATCTTCATCCCGTTTACCAATCTTTCCGATGCCCTAGATATGGCTCATAATCTGGCAAAGAGAAATATCGGTATTTCTTTAGCAGTCATCTCAAGGAAATATCTCACAGAGTTTATTTCTCCCACGCATGAAATTGCAGAAGATTTCAACTACATCGCAGAAAAATATCTGAAACTCAACTATATTGTTGATGTCATCTGCGATAAATATCACAAGAAAATTATCGAAGAGCTTGCAGAGGTCACATTTGGTCACTCTATGATAAAAAGTTTGATCCTTGGCTCATCGAAGCTTGCATCCATGAAAGACAGTAGCCTGCTAAAAATGATTGCAGAAGAGGAGAACCCGCTAAAAGCTGTCTTTGGTGGACCGATGCGGAAGCATTTCGAGAAAGGTCTTGCCGCCTCTCCACATGAACTCGTGAAGGTCTTTGACGAGGATTTACGGGATTTCTTCGAAAAGCTTTACTCAAAACCGGAATTAACCGATCCGGTCTGGCTTCATTCCTTCCGCATTCTTCCCTGTCGCATGGAAAGAAAACATATGTGGATGTATCGCGGAGGGTACATGCCAGGGGACAAGGAAACTATCTTAAAAGTGGTCGATGCATTGGAAAAACCTGCTGAGAAATACCATATCGAAGGAGCCTTCGGGTTCCTCAGTTACCTCGAACGGGGAAAATTAGCGCATCTGGAATATGATTACTACTACGACCATACCGACCCAGATGCGCGTAAAAGACTGAACAAAGCTATCGTCGAATCCTGGAGAAGACAATTCGCGATTAAAGGAGTCACTCCGCTCGAGTTTATATGCAGTAAAGGACTCCATAGGAAAGAGCATATCCTCTATCCGGTCCCGAAGGGACTATCAGAAGAGGATCTCGGGCATTTCGAAGAACTAATAGAAACTCTCTTTGGAGGTGAAGACACATGGTAAAATATCTCTCAGAAGAATGGGCTGCACAAGCCAAGAAAAAAGTCTTAGAAGACCTTGACAGGACAAAAGATTTGAAAAATATGAACGCATCTTTGTTAAATGTCGTTCAAAATGTTCCACCAGACCAAAAAACAGTGTATTTCTACATCAAATTCGTTGATGGGAAACTCGAAGAGCTTCTGGCAAGCCCTGACGAATCCATAAAGCAGAAAAACGCTGAGTTTACCATCACCGGGGATTACACCACGTTCATCCAGATCAGCAGCGGACAGATGAGCTCAGCCATGGCGCTACTGAAGAATCGGGTGAAGATGACCGGGAATAAAATTAAGGCTTTTACCATCACAAAACCAATTGATACTTTTAATATGTGTATAAAAAAGATCGAAACTGAATATTAGGGACTAACATTGTGAGAAAATGACTCCGACACTCGGAAACCGTGATTACATGCAAAGATTAGAAAAATTTATACCACCAAAGGAGGAGTGGACGCCTGTCGATACAGCGTTGCATGGCCCGAAAACTTTTTTTATTGATTACAAAAAGGCGCACGAGTTAGTGTTTCCTGCTATCCAACATACCTTCAAACACCACTATGAAAACAACTTCCTGTATCATCGAGTCTGTGAGGTAAACGGTGTAACCCCCGATGCAGTTAAATCAGAAAAAGATTTGAAGAAAATACCATTACTTCCTGATGCTTTTTTTAAGGATTACCCGGAAGGAAAAGGGTTTTTGAACTGGTTAAAAACAATTTTTACAGGCTCACTTCCAAAGCCAGTCTTTAAAACTGATAACCCTTCCCATGATGAGATTATCGAGGAGTTCAACAAAAAAGGCACCAGCATTATGTTTACCAGCGGTACCAGCGGTCGTTTCAGTTTCATTCCTCGCGATACCCGCTCTTGGAATCGCGTGAAATATAGTGCAATGAAATCGGTTATTGAATTAATGGATTATGATCCAGATGATACAGTAATTTTATTGATCCCTGACCCTCGTCAAACAAACCTGACGATCGCAAGTCTCTTCGGTATCGCCTATGATTTGTACAATCCGGCGAATATCCATGTTGCATTGGACATGAAAATAACCACGCAATTTCTGAGGATGCAACGGGATGAAACAATCGGCATTTCAGAGAAAATAAAAGCTAAAGCATTGTCTACGATCAGCCCGTTGGTACAGCGGACATCTGACTTACGGATCATTCATTTGTTAGAACAGATCGAGAGAGAAGGTAAGCGAGTGAATATTGCTGGTCCTCCGTTTTGGCTTGATCGAATTATGGAACGGATGAAAAAAGAAGGGAAATCCGTGCACTTACCAGAAAGCCAGATTCTTACCGGTGGCGGGTGGAAAGCAGAGGAGAACAAACGCACTCTGGAGGAAACATTCAGGAAGAAAGTAGAGGAGACCCTCGGCATTCCTGAACAGCGCTATCATGATGTGTATGCGATGTCTGAGTGTAGTTCAGTGTTTCTCAGCTGCGAAGGCCATTACAAGCATATTCCTCCCGTGATCGTTCCTCTTGTTCTTGATGAGGATCTAAACCCGATTGGGTATGACCAGATCGGGCGTTTTGCATTCATTGATCCGCTACCGGAAAGCTACCCCGGTTTTATCATCACAGGTGATCGGGTGAAAATATTGGAACACTGCCCGGTTTGCAATCGAGAAGGACCCGTGCTTGATGTTGAGGTAACCCGCATTCCTGGTGTTGAAGGACGAGGATGCGCGGCGGTGATGGCTGAACTTATGCATCAGGATGGTGAAGAACATGGTACGTTTCCCGTCGGATGAATGGATAAAAATCTTCAAAGAAGAACTTAATAACAATAAAGCCTATGAAGAAGCTGCAAAAGACTGGGAAGGAGATTTCCTTTTCGTGATAACCCCGGATGAGGAATTGAAAAAAGAAACCGTGTTTTACATCGATCTTTGGCATGGGAAATGCAGGGATGCTTATCTTGTGAAAAGTGAAAAAAATGCGATGTTTGTTTTCAAAGGGCCGTATTCTAACTGGAAGAAAGTCATCAGAAAAGAACTCGATCCTATTCGAGGGCTAATCAGAGGATTGTTCACCGTAGAAGGTGATTCTCGGGTCATCCTTGACCAGGCCAAAGCAGCCCAAGAACTGGTGAACACCGCAAGTAAGATCCCGGTTGTCTTTTGAAGGGTAGATGCATGGGAAGAACCATTGATTGTTTTTTCTGGAATCCAAACCTTGGTGTTGAAGATGGTTTAGATTTCACCTATGAAGAGGTCGGCAATGACATTACACTTAAAAAACCGATTTTCACTATTGACGTTCTTGAGAAAATTATTGCAGGGATAAAAAAAGCGCGACAAGACTACCTTCTCAACCACGACATCCCTGCAGTTCTTGATGCAATCGACAAGGTAAATGCTCTCTGGATGGACCCAGGATACGAGGGGAGAAAAATAGCACGAGAGGTCCTGCCAACAGTGACCGGTTTTTCAGTAGAAATGATTGAATCCTGGGGTTTTGATTATTTTTTCGACATCCTTAAAAAAGAAAACCTCCCTTTATTAGGGAAACTCCAACCAAATAATTTCAGGGAGTTTTCAAAGCTCGGCGATGGCCTGGTGAAGGCCTACGGAAAATCATACATTCATCATTCCAATTACCAACCGGAAGTCATCGGTCATATCTGTGCAGGGAACATCCTTGGCCTTGCAGCCTTTGAAATGGTGATGGATAAACTTGTTGATGCAGCAACCTGGGTGAAAGTCGCCTCTGAAGAGCCTGTGTTTGGTGCGCTGTATGCAAAATCTATTGAAGAAATTGATCCTGCTCTTGCACATACGATAACGGTCCTCCCGTTCGGAAGTGACAATAAAATGGTTCAGGAGTTTCTGTTCTCAAAATCAGATATTGTACGAGCTACCGGGGGGGAAAATGCGCGGAAGAATCTTTCTGAGTTGGCAGAGAAATACAAGGTTCCTCTCGCTGGTCATTGGCATAAGTTTAGTTTTATTACTATCGCACGAGAGTACCTCGATACACAAGCTCGTGAGATCGCGGAGTTAGCCTCGCTTGATGTATGTGCATGGGACCAACAAGGGTGTTTCTCTCCGCAGGAAATATTTGCTGAGACAGGGGGAAGTGTTTCGCCAAAAGAATTTGCCAAGCTGCTTGCTGAGGAAATGGAGACGACATCGCGTGCCCTTCCCAAGGGTACAAATTCAGGGAAGATACAGGTATTAGACGGCTATTATCAGTATTTTACAAAGGAGATGATGGGCGAACCAGTGAAAATCTTTCCGTCATCGACCCATCAATGGCTTGTGATTTATGACGAGAGCACCACGAATTTTGAGCCCTCTCCCTTATTTAGAGTTATTCGGGTAAAACCAATTTCAGATATTATGGAAATCCCAAAGCGGGTCAAACCAATTGGCACTTTTTTACAGACCGTTGGCGTTGCTATCCCCCACGATCGTTTGATTCCTTTTGCAGATGCAATGGGTGAAGCAGGAGCCACAAACATTCGGACAATTAGTGGTATGACTCTGCAGAAAGCCTGGGAGCCATGGGATGGAAGGTTCCCCTTAAATGAGCTTTTTGAGCATGATGCTATCCACTGGGTAAGTATTGACACAAGAGATATTGCAACAGAGATAAAAACTGCTCTCCAGCGGAAACGATCAATTGTTAATCAGCATCTCTCGTATAAGAAGACCTTGAAAGATGTGCTATAACGTACACCAAAATTCTCTTATGGTTCATATATAGTCTTGGCTCACCTGTCACATAGAAACATTTAAATTATAGTAATATAATAATATAATGTAACAATATATATCGAAATGGAAACAGCCTTCTGATAAGCTTCCAAAAAAAAACACCAAGGGGATGAAACCATGTCTTATGCTTTTACCTTTGATCTGTCAAAACTCTCTCAAGCCATATTCAAAGATATCGCAAAGATATCTGAAAATGATAAACTTAATGAGAAACTCGCGACCATGGCACGCAACATTGTCAACAAATTTAACGTCGACAAACATACGGGATTGCCCATCAGCGAGTCCATCACCGTTATCGAAGATCTCATCCACATCAACTTGAAAAACAGTCTTCAAAAAGAACAATTTCTTCAAACACAAAAAAGAGCACTGTTTCTCCCGCACTGCTGCAGAAAATACATGGACTCACGCTGTCATGCCACCTTTGATACCACCACCTCCTCATACACCTGCAATCATTGTTCCACCGATTGTCTCGTTCATCAAGCAACAGTTCTATCAGCGCAGCGGAATTATGATATCTATGTGCTCCCGGGTGCATCTTGTGTCAGAAAAATATTCCAGAAAAAACACTATGAAGGCATCGTCGGGGTCGCCTGCACCGATGAATTAAAACTGGCATCCACCATCCTTGAACAACATAACATCCATGCACAAGGAATCCCTCTGATTAAAAACGGCTGCTCTGAAACACAATTCGACTTTGATATCTTAGAACAAATACTTATCTATAATGGAAAAAACTCCCCAAGGCGACAAGATCCAACCAAAGCACCATCCAACTCAGCGCAGCCACAGAACGCAATTATGTAATGGGCAGATACTGTTCAGGGTTTACCTCAAACGCTTTTTTGCATCCGGGCGCACAGAAGTAATATGTCTTTCCTTTATAGACACTGGTGAATTTCGCTGTTTTCTCATCAACCGTCATCTTACAGATAGGATCAATCGCCATTTGTCTTCACTTCCTTTGCCGGTGGTATATATCGTTTCAATAACAACGAAAGGGTAACGACCGTCACCGAGCTTAATGCCATGGCAAGCCCAGCAAACTCTGGTCGAAACGTTACACCAAAAAAGGGATAGAGCACCCCTGCAGCAACCGGGATCAACGCGGTATTATACGCAAACGCCCAGAACAAATTCTGTTTAATACGAACCATCACTTTCTTGCTTAATTGCACTGCGGCAACGGAATCCAGCAGATCGCTTTTCACAAGAACAACATCGCCACTCTCAATTGCTACATCTGTACCGCTGCCAATAGCAATACCGACATCAGCCTGAGCAAGCGCAGGCGCATCATTAATCCCATCACCGACAAATGCAACAACCTCCCCCGCTGCCTGAAGCTTCTTTACTTCACTTGCTTTTTCTTGCGGGAGGACCTCCGCACGTACTACATCAATGCCGATTTGTCGCGCAATCGCTTGTGCGGTCCGCACATTATCACCAGTAATCATTACAACCTTCAAGCCCATCGCTTTGAATTTTTGAATCGCAGACTTTGTCGTTTCCTTCAATGTATCTGCGATGCCGATGAGACCAGCGAGTTTCTGATCAAACCCGATGAACATGACCGTCTTTCCTTCCGTTTCCAACTGAACTAGCATCTCCTCAACGTCCTTAGGCCATGAAACCTCTCTTTCTTTGAACAACATCCGATTTCCGATTAGCACTTCAGTTCCCTTCACGGTCGCCTGCACTCCTTTGCCGGCAAAGGTATCAAAATCTATGCTTTTCTCCAAGGAAAGATGGTGCTCTTGTGCTTTTTTCACTACTGCCTTTGCTAAAGGATGTAATGAATTTGTTTCAACACTTGCTGCCATCTGCAATACCATGGTATCCTTCACCCCGAAACCAAGAATGTCTGTTACCTCCGGTTTTCCCTTCGTCAGAGTCCCGGTTTTATCAAACACAATTGTAGTGACTTTCTCAGACACCTCCAGAGCATCACCGTTCTTTATGAGAATCCCAAGTTCAGCGCCACGACCAATACCAACCGTCACCGCGGTAGGCGTCGCAAGCCCCAATGCACAGGGACACGCAATCACCAGCACAGAAATCAAAGCAGTAAGACTAAATAGCAAAGTACTCTCAAGGAAAACGTACCAGACAATAAAAGAAACAACAGCGATAGTCAACACTACCGGGATGAAATAACTCACGGCAATGTCAGCAATGCGTTGAACAGGAGGTTTCGAACCCTGTGCTTCCTCAACAAGTTTAATGATTTGTGCAAGCATTGTATTTTTACCAATCTTTGTTGCTTTCACCATAAGGACGCTATTCGTATTGATCGTCCCACCAATGACCGTGCTACCGTCTTTCTTCACCACCGGGATAGGTTCCCCGGTCACCATGGATTCATCAACGTAGCTTTCCCCTCCGACGACTACTCCATCAATAGGAATCTTTTCCCCAGGTTTTACAACTACAACATCGTTTATCTGAACATCCTCTATCGATACCTCGATTTCCTTGTTCTCCTGACATACGATCGCGGTTTTTGGTTGAAGACCCATCAGCTTCTTTATCGCATCTGATGTCTTTCCCTTCGCTTGTGCTTCAAGATACCTTCCCAGCATCAGAAACGTCGCCAGCAGCACTGCTGTTTCATAAAACATAAACTCCCTGGTGAGAACAAATTGAAACGTACCCATCACACTTGAGAAAAACGCAACACCAATCCCCATGGAATACATCACATCCATCGTCAGATTCTTATTACGAAGAGCACGATACCCAGCAGAAAAAATCGGATAACTAATATAGAGAAAAACAGGTGTTGAAATAACCAGCGACAGATACGACAACAGTTCCATCGAAATCCCTGGATGAACATACATCAGAATCATCAAGGGAACACCGACGAAAAACCCAATAATAATCCTTCGACGTTTTTCCTGTAAACTTTTTTGACGAACCTGCTCTTCACTAGTTCCTTTTTCATCACCTTCGGTACCAAGGTATTGATACCCAGCATCCTCGATAGCTTTTTTCATAGCAGAAATAGATGTCATCCTTGGGTTAAACGTCACCACTGCTTTTTCTGTCGCAAGATTCACCACAACAGAAAGAATGCCATCAAGCTGATTCAATGCACCGGTTACTGTTTTTTCACAGGTAACACAGGTCATCCCACCGATTTTCACTAATACTATTTCATTGACAACCTGATAACCAGCCTGACTTACCGCTGCATCCATATCACGAAGAGCAACCTTGGAGGGATCATATTCCACGGTAGCAAATTCATTTGCTAGGTTTACCTCAGCCTTGGTTACACCAGGTAGACTAGCAAGGGATTTTTCGATGGTTGACGCACACATCGCACATGTCATCCCTGAAATTTTCAACTCTGCTTTTTTTTGGTTTTTATTCATGAACCAATCTCCCCTACATCTGTTTTAGAACACATCAATCTATATATAAATTATCTATACGTCGAGAAAAAAGAAAACATAAAATTATTTCAACTGATTCTCTTACTCTATCATCCTATGCAACCATCAGTTAGCATTAGAAAAGCATCTCCCAATGATTTCGAAAGAATCATTGACCTTGAGAACACTTGTTTCACATCGGAGCTAGCCTATACACGACGACAACTCCGCTATCTTCTTACAAAAGCCAATAGTACTGTACTTGTCGAAATAACCAATAAAATAGTACGAGGATTCATCATTATCTTATACCGGAAAGGAACCAGGGTTGCAGGTATCGAAACCATCAACGTTGACCCATCGTTCCGCAAACAAGGAGTCGGCTTGCGGTTACTCAATGCTGCTGAAGAAGACATACGAAAAAAAGGTATGCACAAAATCAGACTGGAGGTTTCTACAACCAACCATGCGGCGATCATGTTGTACGAAAACGCGGGATTCAAAAAAATCGCTCTTCTAAAAAATTATTACCTCTACGACCATGATGACTCTCGCGATGCAATTAGGATGATTAAGGAACTACGGTAGCTGTTCTTTCCTGCCATTTTTCGGTCGGTACCCATTCCCCGTTCTTTAGCCAACAGTACCCGGTCGTATACTCTTCAAGGATCTTCAGTAGTCCATTCCGGAATTGTTTGGGATACAAACGGGGATCACAGGTCGCCTTATGGATATGGATCTTTTCAACATGATCAACATAACCGACTTCAGGGACAGATCCGTTTCCTTTCAGTAAGAAGAACGATTGATCTTTCTCGTCTTTATCAAGTTTCAGAGAAGAATCTCCAACGTTTTTATAGAAATATTCAATGTCTTTTTTCCGATAATTCATAATAGTCGGATCGGTCTTATTCGCCAAAAGATACAATAGAATTCCTAAGCATTTTGAGCAGATTCCACAAGGATATATCTCACCGTTTTTCATATGACAGGAGTGACAGGATCGTTGCTGCTTGGCAAGATCCGGGTACCGCTGAACCAGGATTTTCTGGTCAACAAGGCCTGAGATGTTTCGCAACGCAGACCATTGATACAAACCAGGAACACGTCTCTCATACCATTCATTCATTCGTACATCGTAATCCTGGTGTTGGTCGTACACTCCGAAGTAATGCTGGATTCCTTTGTATTGTATCTCATACCGTAGATCATCAAATTCACTACCTAAAAGCAAATTTCCAATTTTTTCCTCAATAAAAATGGGGAGTAAGCTGAACACATAGAACGGGAAAATGCACAACCGTATTGGATATGTATCATGCCATATCTTCCGATGATCAGGTCGTATGAGTCGCAGATGATCAAGCATGAAACTGTAGAATCGGTCAACGTTCGTCCATATCCGCTGCGTATTCGGTTCTGTTTTTTTATGATATTTATATGCAGTCAGCGCAGTCTTCCAATGACCGCCACTCTCATTCACATACAAAGGATAGACGTTTGCGCCAAGCTCTTTGAGTAAGCCGTAGGTAAGCAGGCTGTCTTTTCCTCCGCTTGAAAGTACCCCGGAGCTCATTGGATCCATCACGTCACCAATCGACGTATCAGGAATTATTTGAGTAGGTGTAATCACTGCTTTTGGATCACCATCGTTTGGTTTTATTCGTTCTTCGTTAGGAAAAAACTCAGGAAGAATATATGGGTTGTTACCGTGTACTATTTTGTTAACGAAGATATCACGACTAAATATCATGTTGAGGTCGTTGAGTAAAGAAAGGTCAGCCTTGCTTACCGGAAAGTTCAACTGGATTTTTTCTGAAAAAAGACCGTAGTTGAGCAACGGCATGCAGAATGCGAGTCGGAGAAAGGGGAGATGATTTTCCTGAAGCTGCTGTTCGTACTTGTTTATGAGTTCGAAGCGACTTTCTTTTCCATCGAACTCATTCACTAGCACTTCTGCGCGGGCTGTGCCCTTTTCAATTGTTAAGTCAGAAAGTGAAATCGATGAAAGACATAGAAGGTTACTTTTTGGGATCGCACATCGCCTCCATGGCATCGACGAGTTCTCCAACACCTTCGGTGAGTGGATCTGAGACAGGGACGTTGAACATTTTCTGATAGGTATTCTTTGCTGTTTTGATATCTGATTTGTTCATATGTTCATGGTTTATGCCGACTCCGACGAGTTTTTTTTCAGTGAGCAACTCAGCGATTTTCACCACTCGTTTTGGGTCTGGCATCGGATACTCTAGGAAACCATCGAGGTGCGGTCTTTTTGGTGCATCGACTAAGATGAATCCATGTATTTGACCTGCGGCTAAAATTTCAAAGCCACCTGGGAAGAACGGATGCACGAGGCTTCCTTGTCCTTCGATGATCATGAACTCTGGTTGGATATCCTTCCACGAGTCTATGATTGCTCCTTCAATTCCCCCGGAAACGAAATCATTTATCATCGCATCTAAGACCACACCGTGCGGCCAACCCTGGAGCCAGCCGGTCTGACCTGTGAAAATCATATCAGCGGTTCTCCCTCGTTTCCTTAGTTCTTCGACCAGTAAGACCGCCATGGTCCGTTTTCCAATAGCTGAATCGGTTCCGATGAGTGCGATACGGGTAGATGGTACTTTTGTAATCCCGCCGGTGTAGAATCGTTTATAATCACGGAATATTTTTCGCACGTCAGTGATTGTGCAATGATGTTCTTTTGCACGTTTGATAAATCGTGGATCGTCTGAAAGAAATTGATGAAGCCCGGAAACCACATTCAGTCCCTTTGACAATGCCCAGTCTACTGCCTTGTCGTACCCCTCTGGAAGTACACCGCCTTCAGAAACAGCTCCGATGATGAACGTGTCTGGATGTGTCGATGTGAAAGCATCGTCGAGATCGTTCAGTAAAGGAATTCCTTTCTTTGTTTTATCTAAGAACTCTGCCGCATCACCAGGAGGTATTGTCGAATCAATCACACAGGAAATGGTAAATTTTTTACTGTACCGTACGAGTCCATGTGCTGTTTTTCCATCAGCACAACTGTATAAGCGGTCCGCATAAACTATGGCGCGATTCTTCGACATAAAGGAATCATTCTGTGGTGATTTCTTCACCTAAATTTTCTCCCCGTGAGAACAATAACGTAATCGCTGTTGAGGACTCGGTGTTCCTTGAATTTAATGAGTGCTTCAATAGGGCTTGCTGACGCAGGAAGGACGTTTAATCCTTCGAGGTCTTTGAGTAAGGTATGAAACTTGAGCATGCAGGAGTCGCTTGCGTAATCAGCCCAACCGTTGGTTTCATAAATAGCGTGTAACGCATCGTCACCATCGTAGGAATGGTACGCGATGAGTGGTTCATTGATGCTACTTTCTTTGATTTCCGAGGGCTGAAGGTCTTCGGTTTTTGAGGCTCCGGTCTTGAAACTCTTAATGATTGGGTTTCCACCAGGCGTGGATGCACCAACAAGGTACGGCATGCGATCAATGACGTTCTTATCCAAGAGGTTCTTAAACCCATGATAAATCCCGACGAGCGTGGTTCCATTACCGACCGGGGCTGCAACTGCAGTGGGTGACCGGCCAAGTTGTCGATAGATCTCATACGCTATGGACATGTACCCGCGCCAGCCTTCGTTTCCATTCCCCGGATTTGCATCGTACACGTGTTCCATGCGCGAAAGCTTCCGGCTCTCTTCGACCGCGTCTTCGTATTTCCCATCAATCGTGAGAATCTCAGCGTTGAAACTTTGCAGTTCTTCTTTTCTTTTCGGTGCAACATAGTACTGCTCAGGAATTAGAATTTTTGCTTTTAACCCAGCAAGCTTTGCGAAATAAGCAAGTGACACGCCGTAGTTTCCGCATGTACCGACCGTGATGGTATCGTACCCTTCACTCAATGCTTTCTTCACGTGGTACTGAGAAATCCTATCTTTCTGAGTCCCGGTTGGGTTTCCGCCCTCGAATTTTAAGAAGATGTTTCCGAAACCTAGCGTACGCTCGAGATTTCTGGCTCTAGTAAAAAGAGTATCTCCAACACCATCGAGAGGCGGGGGCTCATCTTCGTTTTGAGGGCCCATCAAATCCATCTGGTTCTCCCTTTCATTGTAAAATGACTCACTACGTACACCGTATTGAAAAACACGTATTAAAATATATTGTAACGTACGATGATTGTACATTTGATTTTTTTTTAAAAAATAATGATGATGCGTACATGGCGGATAAAAAAAATGATTATATTTTTTTACAAAAAATTTTCATAAAGAAGCAAACACGGTGAAGGCATATGAAAAAATTGTGGTAATTGTCAGTTGTAACCGCAGGGGAGAAGACAAGACTTTATAAACAATAACCCTATTGCATTTTGACACTCATCACATGACAGAGTGAGAGGGATGGAATACTATGCCACTATACTGCTCTGTTTGCGGAGACGAACTCGAACCCGAGGAAGAAATGGAAGGCATATGCGAAAGTTGTAAGCTTGCAGCGAGCGGGCAGATTAGCACTGACGAAATGGAACCTTAGGTTCGATAAACGAAAGAAAACATTACGTCAACAAAAAACCAAACACAGAATATTGATGAAAAAAATATGAAAAGAAAAGGAGGAAAACAGATGGCCATAGGCTTTGTCCTAATAAATGTCGCACCAGCACACGAACATGAGGTCTACAACAAACTTTCGAAAATACCGCAGATCATTGAGCTACACCCTTTGTTTGGAGAATATGATCTGATCGCGAAAATCGAAGCGGACGATTTCGAAGAGCTTGGGACGATCATCGTTAACAAAATACGATCAATTACCGGCGTCCTTGACACAAAAACATTGACCGGTCTGACATTTTAATAAAGAAGAACGACTTGCTTATCTTCAATATAACAAAGGTTGGATTGGTGATGACAGGTCGATTTCTTTTTTAATGAAACGGTGTTATTTCCGTTTTCTATAAATAACTTTTTTATCTGGTAAGACAAGCCCCGTGTGGTTTTTTCCTTTGTAGCTGGACAGCGTTGGCTGAGGATGATCTACAGGCGTATCGAGTTTCAGGATGAGGAGTTGTCCGATCCGCATCCCTGCATTGAGCACAAACGATTTGTCTGATGCATTAAAAATCTCTAGTGTTAGGTTCCCCTCGGAGCCAGGGGAGATTAACATGCTCCCCATATGTGAGGTGATGCCGACTCGTGCCAATGTCGTAGAGCCGTCGTACAATCCTGCATGATCAGAGGGCATTTTGATATGTTCGATCGTCGAACTAAGGATTAATTTTTTTTGCTTAAGAATGTATGTTGCTTTTCGTTCGACTTTTCCGTCAGGTTTTGCAAATTGGTTTGATAAATGCAATCGTATGGACGCTGATTTCATGATTGGTTTTGGCTCTACAATCAAGCTTTTTTTCTTCAGCAATTGTTTGATGGACCGATCAGAGAGTAACATGGAATCACGTCAGTATCGATACATCTGCTCTATAATATATAATGTAATATGTAGTAGAGGAGGATTTTCTCGTTTACAAAACCAAAGGTGCATCTAGCTTACTTCGAGAGTTTAAGATTGCTTTCAACAACCAATGAATTGTGATGGAAACATTCTTAATAGATGTGTGATTTTTACTTCTAGGATGAAGCGACAGATTCGTATTTTGGGGATTGACGATGCTCCGTTCACTTTTCGTGAAAAATATTCAACGGTGATCGGTGTGGTGATGCGTGGCGGGGAATATCTTGAATGTGTTTTACGAAGCCAAGTAATCATTGATGGAACAGAGGCAACTGTGATGTGTACACAGATGATTCAGAACTCACGACATCGACGACAACTCAAAGCAGTAATGGTGGACGGCGCCTGTCTCGGCGGATTTAACGTCATTGACATTCATGAGCTTTCTGAATCAACGAATCTTCCTGTAATCACCATCACAAGAGACAAACCAGATTTCAACAAAATAAAACATGCGTTGCAGAAAAATTTTAAAGATTGGAAAGACAGATGGATCATCCTACAACGAGGAGAGCTGAAAACAATTACGACACAACATAACCCGATTTATATCAAATACGCAGGGTTGTCTCTAGAGGAGGCAAAAGAAATAATAAACATATCTACCATACGTGGTGTCATACCTGAGCCAATCCGAGTCGCACATCTCATAGCGTCCGGTATCACACGAGGTGAATCGTATGGAAAAGCCTAAGGCATTCGTAAGAAAAGAAAAATGTCTGGCATGCGGGGGATGCATTTCTGTCTGCCCTCAAGATGCTATCCTTATGGTCATCAGTAAAGCACTGGTGAACAAAGAACAATGTAACAGTTGCTCTATCTGTGTGAAAACATGTCCCATTGGAGCAATAGGCTGGGAGGAAAAATAACTATGAAATACGATGTCGTTGTTGTTGGAAGCGGCCCTGCAGGAAGCGTGACTGCCCGGTTTGCTGCAGAAGCGGGCGCAAAAGTTCTCATTCTTGAGCGGCGCGCTGAAGTCGGTGTCCCCGTTCTCTGCGGGGAAGGAATCAGTCAGAAGATTGACAATTTTAAAATACTTGAAGGGAAACGATGGATTGCCACTAAAATGGAGGGGGCTCGTATTTTTGCTCCCAATGGAACTCATATAACATTGTCCGCGGAATTTGCCGGGAGCGAAACTGGATATGTTGTGTACCGGGATATTTTTGACCAAGAATTAGCACGAGGAGCAGTAAAAAAAGGTGCAGAAATCATGTTGAATACCTGCGCGATTGACCTTCTGAAAAAAGATGGAAAAACCAAAGGAGTTAAAGTACAGCATTTCAACGAAAAACTTGAGATCGAAGCAGATGTTGTTGTTGGTGCTGATGGTGTAGAATCAAGAGTTGGAAAATGGGCAGGAATTCAAACCACCTTGAAGCCGTATGACCTCGAAACCTGCGTACAATACACGTTGACGAACATCGAATGGGACAGCCCATATTGTGATTTCTTTCTAGGGAAACATGTTGCACCCGGTGGCTATGTCTGGGTGTTTCCCAAAGGTAAAGATGTTGCGAATGTTGGGATAGGTATCCTTGCAAGTCAGAGCGAATCAGGGCTCCCAGTAAAACTCCTTGACAAGTTTATTGCTACCCATCCAGAGTTGAAAAAAGGAGAACAACTCCGTGTGATTACGGGAGCGGATCCTGTTGGCGAGCCTGTTGAATCCGTACGAGACAACCTCATTTTAGTCGGTGACGCTGCCCGTCAAGTTGATCCCATTACCGGTGGTGGCTTGATGAATTCGATTGAGGCAGGAAAATATGCTGGTGAAACAATCGGTAAAGCAGTTGAGAAACAGAAATTCGATCAACAAACACTCTCCGAATATGAAACCATGTGGAAGAAAGCGTTTGGAAAAAAGCTACATCGGAACTATGTGGTAAAAGAAATCATGCTTGATATGGAGGATAAAACGTTGGATATGCTTGCAGACTCCCTGAAAGATTATAAATTTGAAGAGTTTAGCACCATGAGCATTATTAAGGCATTGGTGACAAAGCATCCATCCTTGTTAGTGAAGTTGACTCCTCTGATGAAACTTGCGAGGTCGTAAACGTGACCATGAGTTGGGGTCTGGTGTGTAACCCGAGCGCAAAACGGTCGATTTCGTTGGCGAAGGATGTAGTAGAGTTTTTACGTGAACATGGGAAGGTGCTTGTAGAGGAAGGTATCGCATCTGAAATCCAAGAGAAAGGATCTTCGTTCAAAGAGATTGACAAGAACGCAGACATCGTGGTGACCATTGGTGGCGATGGAACGATATTGATGGCTCTCAGTCAAATTGAAAAACCAGTGTTTGCGATTAACTCTGGTGGGATAGGTTTTCTTTCCGAGGTCGAATCAAAGTATGCGATTGAAGGTCTAAAACAGATTATTGACGGTAAGTATAATATCGAGGAGCGGGCGAAATTAAAAATCACGCTGGATGGGAAACGACTGCCTGATGCGACCAATGAGGTGACGATTCAAACAGCAAGGATAGCAAAGATTCTCTATCTCAAAATATTCGTTGATGATGAGTTGATTGAGTCGATGGGTGCTGATGGGGTGATTATTGCAACCCCGACCGGTTCGACGAGTTATTCTTTAAGTGTCGGTGGCCCGATTATGGATCCGACGGTGAACGCGATGATTATCGCGCCGCTTGCCGCATTTAAACTGTCTGCGCGGCCGTGGGTTGTCCCTCTTGATCGGAAGGTCGGGGTGCATTTGTTACCGAAAAGCAAGGAGACGAATCTGGTCATTGACGGAAGATTTTTAGCGCCCGTGACCCAGGAAAGCAATATTATTGTCACAGGGTCAGAGAAGAAAGCACGGTTTATCCGGTTTGGTGAAACTTTTTATCAGATGGTTCGATTAAAACTAATGAGATGATACATGGGGCTTTTCCAACGAAAAAAAACTAAGTATATGCCTGTTCAATGGAAGATAACGCAGAAATGCCTTGATCTGATTTTTGAGAGTTCAAAATCAAATTATCCACAAGAATTCGGCGCACTTCTTCGCGTTGACCGGGTGAATAAAACCACGATTATTGAAGTGGTTCTTCTTCCGGGTACAATCTCAGGGGATTCTCATGCGATTTTTCATTTACATATGCTTCCTATCGATTTCAGTGTTGTTGGTACGGTACATTCCCACCCTTCTTCCATTGCCCGACCATCTGAGGCGGATTTAGATTTATTTAGCCACTTCGGAAGAATCCATATAATTGTCGGTGTCACACCCTTTGGTGGTATTTCATGGAAGACATACGATTACGCAGGCAATGAGGTTTCTGTTGAGATTATTTAAAAAAGATTTTTATATACTCGGTTGACTACCACTTTGGAGAGAGATGGCGAACATTCCCTTGAATATTGATACCTTGGTAGGAGCGGCTCTCGCACCTGTTCTTGGTGTGATTGCATTCTGGTTCTTGCAGCTGATTTTCATTGAGATTCAGAAACGGGTACTGACAAGGCTTCGACATTCTCATGAGGCGTTCTGCCGGTTCACCAACTTCATCGGTATTTTGTTTCAGACCATATGTCATGCCCTTGGCTACACGGTGACGAGAAGCGGGATTGCGACGTTTCATGTGACCGTGAACTACGGAACCGTTGAACCGAAGAAAGAAAAAACAGGAGTGTTTGAATGGATTGCAACTTCGTTTCTCCTCTTAGGTCCCTTTTTTATTCCTGCAGGACTCGTCCTGTTGTTTAGTGTTGTTGTCATCGGGAATGCTTTTGTGTTCCCAGCACAACCATATTCGTTTGTAGAGTCGTTGACGAACTTTGGTATAAGCATGAGCACTTTCGTCCAACGTTTTTGTAATTTCCTTATTCATATGGATCTGTTCAACCCACTCCATGTCGGGTTTTTATTCGTATTGCTGTTCTTTGGACTGGGGATTCGTCCCAGCTATGTCGGTGAAGAGCGGAAAGCAAAAATCGACATGATACATGATTTGAAAAATATTTTTTCCCATCTCATAAAAAAACCATTGTACATTCTTGTGATTATTCTCGGTTTGTATGCATTTTATTTTCTTTCATTGTTTCTTAATCAAAACTGGTACATGGCCTTGTTTTCTGTATTTGGCTGGATTTCTCTGACTGCGATCATCGCATTGTTTCTTACTTACCTTCTCCTTTTTTTGATAAGATCAACAGATTATATAAGAGGATGGTGGAAAGCGGTGTCGTATCTCACTGTCCCGGTCTCCTACGTCATTGCGCGAATAATATTTTTGTATTATCCGGTCCGACAAGGAGATAGCACTTCACTGCTTCTCATGATAGTCTGTACATGTATCGTCACCATCCTGTTGATAAAATATAAGAAGACCAATAGATTTAAAACCGCGACAAAGATGAAGCATGTGAGGGTTGCGGATGGAAAAAAAAGAGCTTCTAAAAAACGAGCAGATTGAACGATTACTTTCTCCTCATCCTTTATCTTTCATGAAATTACAAGCACTCTGCATCTTTGTAATCGTGTGGGGGGTTGTAGTTTGGTGGCTGACAGAATTTTCAAGTTACGCAACTATTTTTAGCGGCAATGATGTCGCATTGTGGTATCCGTTAATGCTGTGGGGTCTTGTCTTACTGCTTGTTGGTGTCATCGCATGGCTTGTTGCAATCCGATTAAGCATCTTCCTTTCGTATCTCGCCGTGTTTGCAGGTGCATTTGGATTGATTTACTGGCAACACTGGGAGAACAACACGTCGCTTTTTATCATGGTGTACTCGGTTGCCGTCTCCATCGTTGGTTTTTTGATTATCGAATTATATCGCCGGTCACATAAATACATCATTACGAACCTCCGCATTATCTTCAAAGGTGGTGTGCTGACAAAACGGGAACGAACTATCAGGTACGATAAAATCGCTGATATTGATGCGAAACAAGGGATACTTGGACAGATTTTTGGGTTTGGGACGATCATTCCTGTAAGTCAATCCGGCTTTGGGTTGGGGAGTGATAAATCCTTTGCGGCAGGCGGTGTTGAAATGGGGACAAAGAAAGCAAAATTATTTGGGTTTGCTGGCGGGGGAAAAGAAGTACAAACACCGATTGCACGAAGTTACTACGAGTTACATGGTGTGTATCCTTACAAGGATGTGAAACAACTTGTGGAAGGCATGGTTCAAACCCATGTGCCGACGCAGTATCAGAAAGAACAAGTTGAATTTCAGAAACAACAAGTGGATATTCAGACGCAGATGCGGGATCTTCTTCATAAACAGGTAAGGGAAAAACCACGGGGAAAAGCAGTGAAACAAACAATCGAAGAAGAGGAGCCAGAGGAAGAGGAAAACGAAGGCGAAGAAAAGATTGAGATGAAAAAAACTATTACAGAAGATGACGCTTTTCCACCAGAGCAGGTTGATATCCAGAAGCAGATGAAGGAGCTTTTGAAAAAACAAAAGACGGTGAGAGTCGCAGAACCTGAGGAAGAGGAAGTCGAAGAAGAAGATGAGGACAAAGAGGAAGGAAATGAAGTCGCGTAAGGTATAGATATATTTATTAAACAATGGTTATTCATGGAGGAATAATGGTACCAAAAAGAGTTTTTTTTACTAAGGGCGTAGGAAGACATAAACACGAGCTTCAATCATTCGAGCTTGCATTGCGAGACGCGGATATCGAACAATGCAACCTGGTATATGTCTCAAGCATTATCCCACCACACTGTACAATCATTTCAAAAGAAAAAGGGGTTAAAGAACTCGATGCCGGCGAAATCACCTATGTGGTCATGTCCCGGAATACGACCAACGAACCAAATCGACTTATCGGTGCAGCAGTCGGTATTGCGGTTCCTAAGGATCGAGCAAACTACGGGTACATCTCAGAGCATCATGCCTTTGGAATCACCGGGAAGAAACTCGAGGATTATACAGAGGATCTTGCGGCGACCATGCTTGCAACCACGCTTGGGTTAGAGTTTGATCCAGATAGGGCATGGGACAAACGGAAACAGGAATATAAGATGAGCGGGCAGATCGTTCGCACACAGAGTATCGCACAGACCGCAGAAGGAGATAAAAACGGGTTATGGACCACGGTTATTGCTGCTGCTGTTTTTATGGAAAACGACGGGAAGTGATTATTCCTATTTATTTTCCTTTTTCAATCGAATAAAGAATTGTTAGAAAACAGTAATGGGTCTTTAGAGAGTATACAATTGTTCTCTTCGTAATAGTCCTGGTAAAAAGAATTTATATGTCAGTTCGTGTTAACCCTCTTCATGAAAGGAGAGATTTCAATGATGCAGGAGTTTGTAAAGTGGTTTGAAGATCTCACCATCGGTGACGTACCTTCAGTTGGTGGGAAAAACGCATCTCTCGGAGAAATGATTCGAAATCTTGGCCAGAAAGGAGTTCGAGTGCCCTCTGGGTTTGCAATCACTGCCTATGCATATAAATATATGATTGAAAAAGCAGGCATTGACATTAAAATAAAGGAGATACTCAAAGACCTGGACACACATGATGTAACTGATCTTGCAGTACGAGGACAAAAGATACGTGATCTCATCAAAAACACTCCGATCCCAAAGGAGCTTGAAGAAGACATTAGGCGGTACTACCGTGAGATGGAGTTCCGCTATGGCGAAAATGTTGATGTCGCGGTACGCAGCAGCGCCACTGCAGAAGACCTGCCTGACGCAAGTTTCGCAGGACAACAAGAAACCTACCTCAACATCCGTGGTGAAGACGAACTTATGGAGAAAGTACGAGATTGTTTTGCATCACTGTTCACAAACCGTGCGATCTCATATCGTGTCGACAAAGGCTTTGACCATTTATCTGTCTATCTTTCTGTTGGTGTCCAAAAAATGGTACGCTCTGACCTTGCGTGCTCTGGTGTGATGTTTTCCATTGATACCGAAAGTGGATTCACCAATGCAGTCTACATTACCGGTGCATATGGTCTTGGAGAAAACGTTGTTCAAGGCACAGTCAACCCTGACCAGTTCTATGTGTTCAAACCAACCTTGAAGAAAGGTTTCAAACCTATTCTTGAGAAGAAGCTGGGGTCAAAAGAAAAACGACTCGTGTATGGGCCAACCGGGACGAAGCAAACGAAAGTCAGTGCCGCGGACAAAGCAACGTTTGTAATTACTGATGATGAGCTGTTAACGCTTGCTCAGTGGGCATGTATTATTGAGGATCATTACAAAAAACCAATGGACATCGAGTGGGCAAAAGACGGACAAACCAAAGAACTCTTCATCGTCCAAGCACGACCAGAGACCGTCCATTCACAAAAAGATATGGCGACGATGAAAACCTATGTGCTTGATGAAAAAGGAAATCTCCTCGTCGAAGGAGAAGCAGTTGGCAGCAAAATCGGACAAGGTCAAGTTAATATCATCGAGGAAGCAAAAGACATCAGTCAATTCAAAAAAGGACAAGCTTTGGTCACTGACATGACGGATCCTGACTGGGAACCGATTATGAAAATCGCAGGCGCCATTGTTACGAACCGTGGTGGACGTACCTGTCATGCTGCGATTATCTCCCGTGAGCTTGGGATTCCCTGTGTCATCGGGACAGGGACCGGTACGACTGCGATAAAGAATGGTTCTAATATTACGATTGATTGTTCTGAGGGAGTCGGTAGGATATACGACGGGCTTCTGAAATTCCATGTTGATGAGGTAAAACTTGATCAACTCCCGACAACCAACACGCAGATTATGATGAATGTCGGTGTACCAGAACAAGCATTCCAACAAGGACAGATTCCGAACAACGGTGTAGGTCTCGCACGAGAAGAATTCATTATTAATTCGCATATCGGCATTCATCCTCTTGCATTACTTGATTATAATACTTTAAAAAAGAAAGCGACAAAGGACAAAAAAATTGCAGAGGTCATTAAAAAAATCGATGAACGCAGTGCCGGCTATGACGATAAAGTGGAATTCTTCGTCGATACTTTAGCCCGAGGGATCGCTAAGATAGCCGCAGGGTTCTACCCGTATGATGTTATTGTCAGGATGTCTGATTTTAAGACCAACGAATACGCGAACCTCATCGGTGGATACCTATACGAGCCCGAGGAGCATAACCCGATGATCGGCTGGCGAGGAGCCTCCCGATACTATGATGAGAAATTCAAACCAGCATTTGGACTCGAATGTGTCGCACTCAAGAAAGCACGAAACGAAATGGGACTCACTAATATCAAACCCATGATCCCATTCTGCCGAACACCAGAGGAAGGTCGTAAGGTCATCCAAGTCATGAACGAATACGGCCTGAAACAAGGAGAAAACGGGCTTGAAGTCTACGTGATGTGTGAGATACCATCCAACGTCATTGTTGCTGATCAATTCTGCGAAATCTTCGACGGTTTTTCCATCGGGTCTAATGATCTTACGCAGCTGACCCTTGGTCTTGACCGAGACTCTGATTTGGTCGCTCATATCTTTGATGAACGAAACGACGCGGTGAAACGACTGGTTTCACAAGTGATTACCACTGCGCATAATCATCATCCTCGACGAAAAGTTGGTATCTGTGGCCAAGCACCATCTGATTTCCCTGAGTTTGCTGAGTTTCTGGTGGAATGCGGCATCGATAGCATCTCACTGAATCCAGATACCGTCATTAAAACACGATTGAAGATTGCTGAGACAGAGAAACGACTAGGAAGATAGCTATTTTCCTTCTTTTTTTTAATATTTAAATCATCGCATCTGAAAAGTATTTAGCGACATACCTCATTGTCCAGTATATGAATATCGTTCCTCTCGTTTATGTAAAAGATGGAAAACTTCTTGACGGAAAAGACGGAAATCAAGTATCAATCTACGATCTGTTCAAACGAGTTGAGAAAGATATGATGCTATACGTCCTTGATCTCGATGGGATAGAGCACAATAACCCATCTCTTGATCTGTACCAAAAACTCACAGAACATTGCATTCTCTGGATAGATGATGGGCCTCGACGCCTTGATGATGTCATGGATACGATCATGGCTGGTGCAACCAACTTCACCTTACGAAATGACCTCTGGCCCGATATTGACTTTCCCGGTGTACAAGAGCTGACCGATGATGAGATCTACATTGCTATGAGTGTACAACAAAAAGAACAACACCAATCTTTATCGTTCTTTTCAGAGGATATCGGCATCGTCCTCTTCAATGATGCATCTGATTACACTACATTTTCAAAAGACGTTCTCACTAAACATAAACTCTATCTCTATACACAGAGTACGGATAAGGTTCCATTCTGGAATGAACAAGGCGTTACTGGCATTCTCATTGATTTGAATAAAAAAGAAGGGAAGACCTAATGGAGTCTGAGGCAAAAATCATCATCGCGTTCCTCTTCAACCGCAGTGGAAAAACCGCGTTAAAAGACACAGAGCTGTACCTACCGCTTTCCATGGAGCTTGGGTGGTTCAGCACAAAAGAAGCACAAGAGTTCGTCAAATACTCACTCAAAAAAGAGCTGCTTATAAAAAAAGATGGCTTACTTCATCCGATTTTCCCGGTTGAAAAAACTAGTATCCCTGTTGGATTTACCCCGACGAAAAAGCTTTTTAGTGAAAAAACAAACGAGCAGAAAAAAGAAAACATACTCGAGGAAATTGTTGCTCAGATAACCTCTCAAACCAACCGCAGCCACGAAGATATCCTCAAGGAAATAACTAGCGAAGAAAAAGAAAAAAACATTCTACCGGAGGTAGCCGTGCTGTACCTTGCACGGAAATACAACGTTGATATGACTGATTGGTACGATGTAATTGAACAGAAACTCTTCAAAGGAAATACAGGATAATCGGGACCAATAACACCCCCATACAATGGCTTCGACGCACACCCCAGCAGATCGGTAAGAAACCGATACAAGTTGCCGCTAAGAGCACGATTAACCCAAGAACCCCGGTGAACAGAACAACCAGAGCAAAAACAAACATCAGGGTAAACACCACCAAAGATTGATACGGAATGATATGGAATTTTTTCGCAAATAACCGTCCAATGTAGAGCGTGAGAAAGTACGAGAGTATCCCGCTTAAAACTAGGAACATCAACAGATAGATTAGCCCTGCAGGCATCAGAAGAGATTGCCACGGTTCAATAGAAATAAGTTGGCTGACTGCGATAGTCACCCCGCTCCGTGCCCGAAGAATGATAAATAACATGACCGTGACTGAGAACGTCGCTGCGGTGTTGACAGAAGACAAAGTCACAATCGTTTGCTCTTGGCTTGATTTCTGACGAATGTTCATCGCAAGGACTGTCCCGGTTGCCGTGGTAAGACCAGGAACGATAGAGACGAAGATTCCGGCAAGACTTCCGGTGAGTATCGAAACAACAGACGATTTTTTTTCAATCCGATTCTGAACAAGCGGTTCTACCTTCTGCTCCGGTATTGCAGGTTTGGATAACAGAGAGTTGAGAAGCGTAGGTATTCCAAACAACCCTGCTAGTGCTGGAAACAAAACGGGGGCAGGTAACCCAATAGGTGAGACAAGATGAAAATCAAGCACAAGGAGACCAAAGACACCAGAGAGAACAAAGACAAATGCAGCAAACAATATTCCAATAATCGAGGGGATCCTTCCTGAATCGCCGAGTTCAGTGATTCGTGTTTTTTCCGTTGCGATCATCAGGATAGCGATCGCGATAAGCACCCAGACCATAATCTCCCGCACCGCGGTATACAAAGAGAGCGGGGGACCAATGATGAATCGAAGAGGATAGAGAAGTGCAATGCAAACAAGAATAGCGCCATAGCTCCCCATGACCGCAAGGGCAACTGCTTTGTATCCTTCTCCCTTTAGTAGTAGGCTGTGGGCAGGAAGAACAGAGAGGGCGGTGTCTTCTTCTGGTGCTCCGATAAAAGTGGTGGGGATGGTGTCGTGGAATGAATGCGAAATTGATACGGAAATCATAAATCCTGCTATTAAAATCAGGATAAACTGCTCAGAAATGCCATAGGCAAACAACGGACTGCAAACAGCAACGATAGTACTGGAAGCAGAAAGCATAATCAGCGCAACATTGTTGACATGCAAACCAGGTAACAGACCGGTGACGATCCCAACGAGTACGCCAAGGACACAAAAAACTATGATAAGGAGAAAGTCTAGCATGCTGCTACCCCTCTAGTTTCCAGATGCCATGGGTACTTTCTGTTGCTTTCAGGACATACTGGAATGTTTTTGTTTCGTAGAGAAATCGCCCGGCTACCGCAACGGAATCGTCTTTTGAGAATTGATGGGGGCAGGAGGAATCATAAGAAACATCGATGGAATATTTTCCCTCAGAGTCAGTAAGCGAAAAGGAAGACTCGTGCTTTTGAGTAACGATTCCAGTGACGTTTACGTTTGTCCCAAGGTATTTGCCAGGGTTTTCTGCGAGCTGCCAGAGGGGAAATGATTGATTGTTCCATTTTTGAAGGATGGTGACGAACTGCGGGTTGTTCACGCAGACTTCCCATTGTTCTTTGTATTGTTGTACTTCTCCTATCGCTTGTACCCTATCTCCATATTCGACCGAAACTTCACCTTCGATATAGAGCATTACTGAATTCGTGCTGTTCTCCATATCTCTGATGGTAATTATTTGGCTGCCGTAGGTGGTTATTCGGTATTCGGTTACAACACCTCGAACAATCACTTGTTGTCCATTATATGTGGGGAGTACTGACAGTGAAATAAGAACTGGTTGTGATACCAGCGATAAAAAATAGAGAGCCACAAGCGACGCGATCGCAATGAGAATAATAAGATATTTGAATTTCATTTTTTTCCCCCAGACTTAAATTATAGGATTGAAAATATAGATTCTCTTTATTTAATTTTCCTTCGGGTTCCCTGTATTTTAATAGATTAGGGGAGAAAACTTTATAACGCGGGTTATTCTTCTGGCCACGGTAACTACGACTGGTGGGAGTTATGGTACGTGAAGTTGTTCTAAAAGTTTCAGAGGCATTCCAACAAGATGTTGGCTATGGACGAGCGCGTATTGATCATCAAACCCGTATGGATCTTGATCTCTCTATTGGTGATGTCATTGAACTTGAGGGGACCAAGGTGACTGCTACGTCGGTCTGGCGGGCGCATCCTTCTGATGAAGGGAAACGACTTGTGCGTATAGACAACCTGACCAGGAAAAACGCTGGTACGGGGTTAGGAGATCGGGTAAAAATTAGACGCGCTGAGGTAAAAGAAGCCCGCGATGTCGCTCTTGCTCCGTTGATGCCTGAAGGTCAACGTATTGAGTTTGGTATGGGAATCGATGTTATCATCCGGAAAAATATGCTACGCCGGCCAATTACCAAAGGTGATGAAATCATCATCCCTGGGATCGCTTTTTTTGGCAATGCTCTGCCGTTTATCATTGTTGATACGAATCCTCATGGTATTGTGATGATCACGGAACGTACGGTTTTGCATGTGAAAGAAGAGGCGGCAAAAATCACTGAGGAGGAAGGCACTCGAATCAGCTACGAAGACATCGGTGGTCTTCATATTGAGATTCAAAAAGTACGAGAGATGATTGAGCTGCCATTGAAACACCCGGAGTTATTTGACCGCCTGGGGATAGACCCACCGAAAGGAGTTCTCCTGCACGGTCCGCCAGGGACCGGGAAAACCTTAATCGCGAAAGCGGTTGCAAACGAGTCCGGTGCGAACTTCTACACTATTAACGGCCCGGAAATTATGAGTAAATTCTATGGGCAAAGCGAAGAGAATCTCCGCAAAATCTTCGAAGAAGCACAGAAGAATGCCCCTTCTATTGTCTTCCTTGACGAGATTGATGCGATTGCGCCAAAGCGCAGTGAAGTGCATGGTGAGGTTGAACGTCGTGTTGTCTCTCAGCTCCTTACTTTGATGGACGGACTAAAGGGACGAGGAAAAGTCATTGTCATTGGTGCAACCAATATTCCTGATGTAATCGATCCTGCGTTACGAAGACCGGGCCGGTTCGATCGAGAAATCCGCATTGATGTTCCTGACAGAAATGGACGAAAAGAGATACTGCTCATTCATACACGAGGCATGCCGATTAACCCGGGTCTTGCTGAGTTGTACCCCGGGGAGACAGTCAATGAAGAAAAAATACTGAGCGCTATCAAGCACGGAATTAAGAAGATCCATATCTCTGATCTGTTGCGGAGTATGTTACGGTCTAAAGATAGGAATAAACGTTCTGAGGTTGTCGGCAATTATCTCAAAGTGATTTTTGATTCATTTAAAGGTGAGATGCCTTCTCTTTTCTATGAGAAAGTGATCCGCTTGATGGCTGATGAAATTACGAATTTATTGCCGTATGATTTAGATGACACTGAGTCAAACGTGAGTGCAGAACAGCAGATTAATGAACGGCTTGCTACCATTAGAGAAAGTCCGGATGATTTCATTAAGAGGATCTCGAAAGAATCACTGCTTGATGATATTGCTGATATCACCTATGGATTTGTCGGAGCGGATCTTGCTGCGTTAGCCAGGGAGGCCGCGATGAACGCGTTACGACGATACCTCCCGGAGATTGATTTGGAAAAACCGATTCCTATCGAGCTTCTGGAGAAAATGGAGGTTACATTGGATGATTTTAAGAATGCGCACCGTGGCATTGAACCTTCAGCGTTGCGTGAGTTCTTTGTTGAGATTCCTAAAATCTCCTGGGGGGATGTTGGTGGCCTTGAAGACGTGAAACAGAGTTTAAAGGAAGCGGTGGAATGGCCATTGTCCCAACCAGAGGTGTTTAAACGTATGGGTATTCACGCACCTCGCGGAATTCTACTGTATGGTCCTCCTGGAACTGGTAAGACGTTGCTTGCGAAAGCTGTTGCGCATGAGTCCAAAGCGAATTTCATCTCCATCAAAGGACCGGAGGTGTTGAGTAAGTGGGTTGGTGAGAGTGAGAAAGCAGTTCGTGAGTTGTTCAAAAAGGCTCGTCAGGTCGCGCCTACCATTGTGTTCCTTGATGAAATTGATTCCATTGCCCCGCGTCGTGGAACGTTTGAAGGATCGCATGTGACCGAGAGTGTTGTCAATCAATTGCTTACGAGTATTGATGGATTAGAAAGCATGGAAGGCGTGGTGGTGATTGGGGCGACCAACCGACCAGATATTATCGACCCTGGATTATTGCGTCCTGGTCGCTTTGACCGCTTGCTTCTGATTCCAGCACCAGATAGTATCTCACGGCTGGAGATCTTTAAGATTCATACGAAAGATATGCCGCTTGCAAAGGATGTATCGCTCGATGATTTAGCAGAGAAAACCATAGGATATTCTGGTGCGGATATCGATGCGCTCTGTCGGGAGGCGGCGATGATCGCACTTCGTGGTGATATCAACGTAAAAGAAGTACGGAAGATTCATTTTGAACATGCGATGGGCGAAGCCCGCGGCAGCCTGACGGAAGATGTTATAAAATATTATAAGAAAGTAAAGGATAGTATGGGTAGTAGCATCGCCAAAAAGGATAAAAAAGAACGAGACATTCAATATATGTAAGTGTATAATAAAAAAACAAGAGGGATATGATGAAATTACTGGAGAGTGATTTGAGAGGAAAAACAGTCATGAGTGAAGAGGGTTTGTACCTCGGCATTCTGAGGAATTCATTGGTGGACGAGAGAACTGGTCAGTTGCTCAGTATTCTTGTGGAGCCTTCTGAGGATATTGATCCGCGGCTTTATCATCTTGATGAGGTCGGTCATTTGGTGTTCCCGTTCGAAGCGATTAGATCGGTAAAAGACGTTATCATCGTGGGCGGGTAAACAACCGTTTTACTCTCCCGTTTATCTTCTTTTTTTCTTCTGATAGAATTACTTTTTTCTAGGAGAAGTTTCTCATTTTTTTTCTACATGGAGGGACCCCTTTATTTCGTGTGGAAAATAGAATAAGGGAGGTAGTCGAAAATATAGAAAAAATGGACGTCAGTAGTCCCGAACAGTTATGCATTTCGAACTATTTGAATATTGCTATTTTTAAAATTATAAAATTAAAAAAATTTTAAAATTAAAACGATGTGTGTTACCTGTTTCCATGCGAAATCATCCCCTCCCCCGCCCTCGTGTCCAACAGAGAAGAAATCTTAAAAAATTGACACAAAAATTTATTATACCGTAACCCCTTACGACCCTGCGAGGAGGCGTATTTTATTCCTAAAGAACCAGTGACCAGAGACATATTCAGCCATCTACTCAACAGCGAAGGACTGTTCACCAACAGAGAAGTCATGCGGCCAACGTATATGCCAGAAGTCCTCCCACACCGAGAAAAAGAAATCAATGATCTCGCAAACATTCTTGTACCTGCTCTGCGGGGAGAAACACCATCGAATGTCTTCATTTACGGGAAAACAGGAACCGGGAAAACAGCGGTCGTGAAATTCGTCGGTAAAGAACTCCTGAAAAAAGGCGAACAGACCGGCAAGAAAGTCAATTTCATTTACATGAACTGTGAGATTGTCGACACGCAATACCGGCTGTTGCAGAACATCGCAAACCGGTTCATTAACGAATGGAACGATCACGTACCGTTCACCGGATGGCCTACCGATGAAGTCTATTCAAAAGTAAAAGCGATGATGGACAAGGAAAAAAGCGTCACGGTCATCGTCCTTGACGAAATCGACAAGCTCAAGGGAGACGAAGCGTTGTATAACCTCACTCGTATCAACAGTGATTTGGACAAAGCACGTGTCTCCGTCGTCGGTATTTCCAATGATTTGAAGTTCACTGAGTTTCTTGATCCTCGCGTCAAATCAAGCCTTGGCGAAGAAAGCATGATTTTCTACCCCTATGACGCAGAGCAGCTCCAGGATATTTTACGTGCTCGGATAAAAACAGCGTTGAAAAAAGGCGTCATCGAGGATGATGTGATTCCGTTGTGTGCCGCACTCTCTGCGCAGGAACACGGGGACGCCCGTCGCGCACTGGATCTCCTGCGGGTGTCTGCGGAGCTTGCGGAGCGTGGTAAAGTCCCAAAGGTCACCCGGTCTCATGTGCGCCTTGCACAAAACAAAATCGAGCTTGATCGTGTCACTGAAGTCGTCCGCACCCTTCCAAACCAATCCAAACTGGTTTTGTATTCGATTATTTTGCTGGATAAACAAAACAAAAAAGCAGGGACGACACGGGCGCTGACGACCGGTGAGGTCTATGATGTTTATAGAGAACTTTGTAAGAAAGCGAGGTATAACTGTTTGACACAGCGGAGAACCGCTGATCTTATCTCTGAGCTTGATATGCTTGGTATCATTACCGCCCGTGTGATTTCCAAGGGACGGCATGGGCGAACGACGGAGATTCAGATGTCCTCGTCTTCTTCCTCGAAAGATTTACTGACTGTTCTGCAGGAAGACGATATGTTCAAAGAGCTTGCGAACTATAAGATGAAAGGGCAAGCACGGCTCACTGTCTAAGATGGCGTTCAAGTTCCTGATGTGTTGAGGAGTTACTTCATGAATACGGTTATTCGTCCGTCTGCATCCGATGCATTACATTTTATCAAGGAGCATCACACCTCAAAACCAGAAAAAACCATGCTGCTAGTGATGGGTGAATGCATGGTAGATTATCAGGGGCGTGCAAAATCGTTGCTGGACTGGGGGGAACGTCTCATCATGATTAAGCAGGACGGGACTGTGCTCGTGCATCAACCGGTGATGCGGGAGCCGGTGAACTGGCAGCCAACCGGCAGCATCACCGAATTCAAAACCAAGGATGATCAACTCATTCTCAATTGCAGACACCTCCGTCCCGCTGAGAAAATGAAGGTAACGTTCCGCCAGCTGAAGCTGGTGACCGCGACCTCACTTATCGACCGCGCAAACCTCATCATCGCTGGTATGGAGGTCGATGTGGTAAATCAAATTGTGAATGATCCAAGTATTATCGAGGACGGTCTTAGGATAGTGAAACGTGAAAAACCAGTGAAAACAGGGTCCATTGATTTGTATGGGTTTGATAAAGATCATGTGCCGGTGGTCATCGAGGTGAAACGAAGCCTGGCTACCATTAGCTCCGTGCATCAGCTCCGTATGTATGTAAAAGACATCAAAAAAGACAGAAAGGAACCGAAGGTGCGCGGGATTCTTTGTGCCCCACGTGTCCCTGATATGGTCAAAAAACTCCTTGAGGAACATGATTTGGAATGGCGAGAAGTCGAACGAAAAGTTGTGTTACCGGATAACCGACAGAGAACATTAAAAGAGTTTTGAAAAAGAAAGCCACCAACGGCTCAACCGCTACATTACGTCCACAGACGTGATGCATTTTTTTCGATTGATAATCTCAACAAGTATAACTATAATAACGATAACTGCCCCGTCACCTGATCAATTAAATTACTTGGCGCAGGACCAATCCCAAGAACCGTCTGCGTTCCTTCCGGTATCTCCGTATGCCCTGCATCAGTAACAATATTCGTAGTAATCCCAAGCTTCTCCGCTTTTTCTTTCAACGGAAAAAACTCCTCAAGAGTCTCCACCTTCACCACGACCTTTTTTGCCCCCTCCCGCTGCCATTTCGCAAACCACTCAGGTTTATTTTTCTTCGTCAGAAGCGTACACGTCACCGCAGCATGAGACACCTGTGCCGCAAGCTTCCCGGCAGAAAGCAGAAAGATCAGAACGAGTCACAATCACCATTTTGTAATCAAAGTCGCTTTGATTTTTCTTCTGGGCAATCATGCTGATTCATCTCACGATACGATTCCTTCCGCCATTTCTCACCCAGTTCATAAGCTTTTGTAAAATCAAGGAGACCTTTCACCACAAGGGTTTTCTCTCCTGGTTCCACGTGTTTCAGAGGAACACCTAAAAACTGAGACCCTGATTTAATGATAAGCACATCATGATCAATGGAAACGCTCTCCCCGATTTTTTTACCCGTACCATCCAGCACAAATTTACAGATCATCGATGGATTAGCGTTCTCGATATTTTTCTTCGTTTCAGTGGTTTCTTTTTTCTTGCTAAAAAAGAATATGCTACCAATATATTCTGACGTGAGCAGCAAAATAGTGAGTTTAGAAACCATGGAGCCCTGTAATACCGTTTTTATTATAAATCTTTGGTGATATTCTGAGAAGCAATGGACGAGTACGATATTGCTGTTGCCGGCGGAGGACCCGTGGGGTGCTTTGTTGCAGAACAGCTTGCGTCAAAAGGAAGACATGTCGCTGTTTTTGAAGAACACAGAACAATCGGGGAACCAGTTCACTGTGCAGGATTGGTCACCCAACGTGTCTTCGATATTTCCAAATGTTCTCAAACAGGAATTGTTCAAAATAAAATTTACGGGGCATGTATCCATAGCCCCGCAGGATCAACTCTCACCATTGGCGGGGAGAAGGTCCATGGGCTTGTGATCAACCGTCAGCGATTTGACGAAACACTCTCACAGAACGCACAGACCGCCGGAGCGGAACTATTAACAGGATACAAAGTTGTTTCCGCCAAAAAGGAAGACAATCATATGACACTTACCATACAACAAAACGAACAAACGTTCCCTGTTCGATGCAACATACTCATTGGTGCGGACGGACCTCATTCAAGTATACGAAAAATCTTCGGATTCCCGCACCCCAACGAAATGTTGCAAGGAATCGGCGCTGAACTTTCTGATACCACGCTCGACCCTCGGTTTGTCCATATTTTCGTAGGACGTAACATTGCACCAGGCTTCTTTGCCTGGGTCATCCCCACCAATACACAAGGCACTACCGCGCGCATCGGACTCTGTATCGGAAAACAAAGCAACCATTCACTCCAACACTATTTTACCGCATTGCTCCAACAACCACTCCTACAAGGGACCACGGTGATGAAACGATTCGGCGGAGCAATTCCATTAGGGCCGCTGAAAAAAACTGTTGATGATCATGTCATGCTCATCGGAGATGCAGCTGCACAGGTCAAACCAACATCAGGCGGCGGTATCTACCCTGGTTTACTCTGCGCGACACAATGCGCAATTGTCGCTGAAGAAGCGTTACAAAAACAACAATTCGATGGAGAATTTTTAAAACGCTATCATACGAAATGGATAAAAGAAATCGGACGAGAACTCTCCCTGGGCATGCGATTCAGAAAAATCTTCACCAACCTCACCGATGAACAACTTACCAAATATCTCGAGAAACTGAACAACAAAAAAACAATCGACATCATCAACACCCATGGAGATATCGATTACCCATCACAACTTGCTCTTCCACTCATAAGAACATCACCTTCTCTGCTGTCTCTTGCTCCAGCGATGCTGAAACGGACAAAGCAATAAGATTTATTTTTTCTTCTTTGTTGACGGCGGTGGAGGCGGTACATAATAATCCTGCCCGCCGTAATCAGACGGCTCGTTATCCTCCGGTTCGAAGAGTTTCTTTTTTCCTCTCCGCAGCCCCCCTCTCTTTTTTCGTATCAAATAAATAATAACCACAAGAACAACCAACAAGATAAAGACAAGAATGCAGGGTAAAAACAATCCAAGGATATACACAGGTGATACAGTCAAAACGCAGGTAAGGACTGTTGATTGCGTTGCCGACTCCGCATCAAAAGAAAGCTCAACATAATCCCGCCCATCATTTGTTTTTCCTGCGATAAGCGGCTTTCCCGCACTATCACTCGCGTTAACCGTAATACCTCGTGGGAAGATAATCCGGTATGTCACGGTCTGGTTCTCCACACCCTGGAAGGTAAATCGTTGCGGTGCAAGCGTAAGTTCAGTAGGCCATAACGAAACATTGAATCCAACTGCGTATACCTCATTTGCATAATTGGAAACCACGACCGGTACAACATTATCCATCGCAGAGATATCCCCATCCCATACAAGCGAGTTGGAAAAGATTTTTCTGTCGATTATACCCTTCACACGCAGTCCATGGAAGATCTCGGATAACCGCTGCTGAAACATCTCTGTTTTCTGTGAGAGAAACGAGTTTATCTGATCTTCACTAAAGACATTTTCTTCGGTGCAAAGACGGAAAGAATCTGAATTCAAAAAAGTCATATTTATTTTCGGGGAAAAGGAAATCTCGCCATCGCGGCGAATCACGTAGAGCCGATCATCTTCTTTCATTTTAGTCGATGCCGTTAACTCGGTTTTTCCTGTGAACACACTCGGGATGTTCAAATCCATCTTCAACAGCTCGATTTCAACGTGTGTCTCAACATGTTCTTCTGTGTACGGAGGCGTCGGTTGAAGACCTGAAAGAAATGTTCCTGCGATATGTGTCGTTTTATTCCAGGAATATACATTGTCTCCGTTAAGAGAGATGTTTGTGGGAAGACGCAGTATGGTGGTATAGTTGATTCCTTCAAGGTCTACATCAAAGTTCACGTCCGCTGAAGCAATCGTTGCAGTTGCCCCTGCATTTATCAATCCAAAGAACGCTCTGGCTGGCATCTGGCATATCTGCAGATTTACATCAGGATCTTTGAAGTCAGCGCGTATCGCCGGTGAGTCATCCATATGGGTGATGTTGTACGGGGTTGAACAATTAATGGTGCTTTCAGCATCCCAGGTAAATGACAGGCCAAGGGTTTGTTGAAAAGAGGAATTCTCGATTAACGGAGTGGTCTGTTGTTCAATCGGTCGAATTGTTTTTTCAAGCAGGTCTGTCCAGGAAAACAGCCCGTTATCGATACATAATCGTACTCCATCAGCTGGTATAATGCCTAACCCAGTGACAAACTCAGGCAACATATTGTAACTGTGGATGTTCATTTTTTTCACAACAATGGAATCGGTAAAACTGATATCGTCTACTGTTCTGGTGTCTAAGGTAAATTCAACGGCAATATCTTCGGTCTCTGAAGCCGGTGTTGTCGGGTTTTTCGAGTTAACTGATAACGTTGCGTCTTTTCCTGTGTCGTTTCCATCCCAATTCCGTACAACCCATGTAATGGGGGTGGTTTCTGCGGTATTGGCATATGCAAGAGTCGAGGTGCTCGGAAGTACATAGCGGTAGGTAATGTTCCACCCTTGTTCCGCGTGATACATTAAAATGATACGTCACTGTAGCACCCATATCCATTACTCCATTGATGAAATTCGTCAGATTCATAGAACCATTGTAGTGAAAGAAGGAAGCGGTGAGATTCACGCGAAATTCATCAATGAAATAGGGTTTCTCATAGGTTGGTTTTTTTGTGATTGCAGAAACGTTTGCATTCTGAAATGTTTCTTCGATTTGATTTTTAACAAGGATGTGGAGTTGGTTTTTAATAACTGCAAGAGCATCAGAGTCTGTCGTTGTTTCAATCATTTGCCTTGTGTAGGTAGTCTCATAAATATTACTAATGCGGTTCACAATCATTTGGGCATGGATACTCAGTTGTGATCCTGTTTCAAAGGTGCTTATTATCGTTGCTTCAACTTGAGTCTCTGATGTGTTTTCTGCGGGTGTCGTAGAGACGAAAACGACAGAGAACAAGAGAAGCACAACCGTCAAAATCTGCATTAATCGATATCGCTGCATCTAATCATCTCATCCAGTACTTCTAAGGAATTAAGCAAAAACTCTTATAAAAACTTTCTTACGAAATCACTAAAAAGACATCGACCATTTACGATGTCGCATTATGTACATCCTTGGGGGAACCTCAGCAAAAAACGTTGCAGGAAATCTTGCGAACAAAATTCAGCAGCCGCTTTTACAGGCAACATACAAACGGTTTCCTGACGATGAATTTTACGTCCGCGTGTTAGATGACATTTCAGGTGAGGATGTCATGATTGTTCAAACTGCATATCCTGACCAAAAAATTGTTGAACTCCTCCTCATGCAGGACGCGGTTCATGATGCAGGCGCAAAGAAAATCACGGTCGTCCTTCCTTACTTTGGATACAGCAGACAAGATAAAAAATTCGAGGAAGGCGAAGCAATCAGTTCAAGAGCTGTCGCGCAGCACATCAGCATGCATGCTGATTGTGTTATCACCGTTGATCCGCATAAGCAGCATATTCTGAAATTCTTTACAGTTCCCGCGTATAGTTGTTCCGCGGTTTCAACCATCGCTCAACATCTCAAAGAAAAAAACATTGATTTTGTGCTTGCACCAGATAAGGGAGCTAAAGACCGAGCCAAAGAAGCAGCAACTCTCATTGACTGCGAGTACGATTATTTGGAGAAAACACGCATCGATGGAACCACCGTTAAGGTAACACCTAAAAAACTTGATGCACGTGGTAAACACGTCGCTATCATCGATGATATTATCTCCACTGGCGGTACCATGGCCAACTCCATTAAAGAGCTAAAGAAACAAGGTGCTAAAACAGTCTCGGTTGCATGTACCCATGGATTATTTGTCGGTGGTGCGAAAGAAAAACTCCTGTCTGCAGACTGCGATGAAATTATTTCAACGGACACGATAGAAACTGAGTTCAGCAAGGTCAGTGCTGCAGATTGCATCGCAGAAGTCCTCTTAAAAACGCTCCCGCATATTAAAAATTAAGAGGATTCTTTTGGAGATAAGTTATTTATAAGACCATGGATTTACGGTTGTAATCATCCTAGGGTGAAACGTATGCGGAAACGAGCACAATTTAAAATGCCGATGCAATCAGAAACAGCTCAAACTCCACAACCAGTAAGCGTAGCAAACGCCCCGGAACGAAAGCGATTTCGATTCAAGAAAAACTGGTGGATTGGAGCCTCATTGATAGCAATTTTCTTCTTAGTTTTATTCATGAACTCCTATTTCAACATCGTATCAAACGTGAATATGAACCCATCAGGGACAACCATGGTCGATACGTTCTATTTATCTGGTCCTGACCCGTACTATAACATGCGACTCGTTGATAATACCGTGCAGACCGGGCGTTTTCCCTTCTTCTCTTCCAACGATCCCCTGCTCGCCTATCCATTTGGGAAATCAGGAGGGCGTGCTCCGTTACTCGTCATGTCTGCGATCGGTTTCAGTAAACTCCTTGTCCCCTTTATGAGTGAAGCAGATGCAATCGGGTATGCAATGCAGTTAGTCCCTGCGTTATTTGGTGCTTTGCTCGTCTTCCCCGTGTATTTCATTGGGAAAATCCTCTTTGGACGTAAAGCAGGTCTTATCGCTGCACTTCTTATCGCGATTATACCTATTCATATTGGTTCAGGGCATGGTTCCGCATATGGTTTGTTTGACCACGACTCGTTTAACCTGCTCTTATATTTCCTCACGTTCCTCTTTTTAATTAAAAGCATCAAGGAAAAAGATTCGAAACGCTCAATTCTCTACGCATTCCTCGCAGGAATCCCGCTTGCAGCGCTCTCCATGGTTTGGGTAGAAGCACAATTCCTTTACACCGTTATCACTATTTATGCAGTTGTGCAACTTTTGATAGATATTTTCACCAATAAAGTTGAAGAGCGATTCGTCATGAGCATCGCCATTGCGTTGTTCACTGGATTTTTTGTGTCATGGCCTGTCTCATTCGCAGGCGGTGTCCTTTTAGACCTTCCTTTTTATTTAGCGCTTGGGGTAGCAGTCTTTGGTGGTGTCTGCATCCTCTTCAAACGAAAACAGATTCCTTGGGTCATTTCATATCCGATAATTGCCTGTATTGGAGCGGCTGCTGCAGCAGTTCTCTATATCGTTTATGTCAATCCTAAGACGTTCTCAATATTTTCTCCCTTAACAGCAATCTCGAATATCCTCTATGGCGCTGGGATTTATGGGTCAAAGGTATCTCTTACCATCGCAGAGGCAGGGACCTATAATATAAGCAGAACCGTGATGTCGTATGGCCCTGCTTTATACTGGCTTGCTTGGGCTGGCTTTGTATTTCTTGTCTATCAATATGTGAAACAGAAAGGAAGACGTGACTACCTCTTCATCCTTTCATTATTCGTAATCAACATCTGGCTGACATCAACCGCTGGTCGTTTTCTTAACGACATGGTACCCCTCATTGCTCTTCTGGCAGGTTGGATTATTTGGTTTTTGATTAGTAAAATTGACTACAAACAAATGGCACGAAACATAAGGAACGCAGGTGGTGGTGTCCGAGGTATTCGAAAAAGTGTAAAAATCTACCACATCTTCGGTGTTCTCTTTGTAGCTTTCCTCATCCTGATACCTAATGGATACCTCGCACTCGATGCAGCGGTACCATCAGCCGCATCAAAAAACGGTACAAGTAATTTGAAATATGATTTCTTCGGAGAAAATCATTCCTCTGCGTTCGGCTCTAGCTCTTACAAAGAGCAATACTGGGTCGCCGCGTATTCTTGGTTAAACAAGCAAGACACAAACATCGCAGATCCATCAAAACGACCTGGTTTTATCTCCTGGTGGGACTACGGGTTCTACGAAGTTGCGGTTGGAGCGCATCCGACCGTCGCTGACAACTTCCAAGATGGAATTCCGCCTGCTGCTAATTTCCATACCGCAAAAAGCGAAAAAGAAGGAGTCGCAGTCTGGATAGTCCGATTATTGGAAGGAAATCGAAAAGATAACAACGACATGACCTTCTCTGATTCAGTCATTACTGCACTTCAGAAACATCTTGGGAATAACAATACAACTAAAATAACCTCATGGATGATCAATCCCGCGCTTTCTCCTTCGCAGAAGAAACCAATCGGAGCAGAATATGATGTTAATCTGAGCAAGACCCTGCTCGTGGGAGCGCAATATCCTGAAAACGCTTATTATCACGATATCGTACAACTCCTGAACGATACCTTAACCGATGAACAAATCACCTGGTTATACCATGATATTCAACAAGCCACTGGCTACAGCATTCGATATTATGGGGTAGAAGGGTATGACGAGCAGATTTTCAACATCTTCGCATTCCTAGGTGATAAAAGCAACGTCTTAACCGCACTTCGAACCGCAGGAAAACAGTATCACAACCCTGAGGACGATTTCATGCAAGTCATATACACGGGTTATTCGGTAAACACAGATGGATCCCAGGGGCCCGACGGTCAATGGACAGCAAAAGAACTCAACGATATGCCCCAAGAGCAGCGAAACCGTATCGCCGTAACAGGAACAACAACCGTTAACAAACAAGATTATTTCAACACCATGTTCTATCGAACCTACATTGGTACCCCCCCGCAACAAGATCAGAGCGGAGTCTATCAAACACCGCAGCAACAAATCCCCTGCTATGCTATGAGGCATTTCATCCCGGTCTATGTTTCACCCTACCCCTACTACGGGCAAGGCAGAAACGCAGTGGTCATCGCGAAGTATTATGAAGGCGCGTTCTTCAACGGTTCCATCAGCTGCAATACCACGCCGCTTCCCTATGTAACGGTCGCAATTCTTGATGATTACGGGCTCCCACACGATAACATGGCCACCGATGAAAACGGTAGTTTTAACCTCCTTGCACCTGGTGGCAATATCACCCTGCTTTTCTCTTACGCCAATGACGTGTTCCTGAAAAAAATCACGTTTAACAACACCAATAATACGTTATATTCTCCAGTGACAGACGCAGAAGCCATGCGTCTCAACGGTTCGAGATATTCACGCAATTTCAATATCAATGTGAGCCTTTCAACCCTAGAAGGTTTTGTCTATCAGGATAATAACAACAACGGTTCCTACGAACCTGCTAACGACACACCGTTACCAGGCATAACCATCGAATTAAACGATTATTATTTCGGAAGGCCAACTCAACCGGTGACAACAGACGAACAAGGATACTACATCTTCCATAATTTATACCCAAGTAAATATAATATTTCTGCAGTCGAAAATGAATACACCCTCCTTAACAGAGAACCTATCAATGTTGAACCTGGCAATAACTCATACAACATCTCAAAACCAAAATTAGCTGAAGTCAAAGGAGTTGTCTATACTGATAGCAATGGTGATAAGAAATATACAATAGGAGAACAAGCCAGTGGCGTGAACATTGAACTGACCTATACCAAACTAGACAGCACTCAAGTGTACAATGATACCACAATCACAGATGCAACCGGGGCTTATTCATTTTCATCATTAATACCTGGTGTGTATACCGTAAATGCGACCAAGCTCAATATGACAACAGAATTTCTCGATTACTTAACCACTCAGACTGTGACCCTTACCGCAAACAAGACTTCTTGGGTAAATGTCTCCCTTACTTATGCCCCAGTTATTACCAGCGGGTACACAACAAATAATAGTGCAAACATCGGCGGTATTCCAATCACCTTCGCTCCAGACAAAACGGTAAAGAACAACACTGCAACAACACAAATTTCTGCGACGTCTGATGCTCAGGGACTCTACGTAGCGAAACTCACACCAGGAACATACAATGTTACCGTCAAAAAAACAGAGACAGCAACCCTGGTATACAACTTTACAGGAAAACTATTTATTTCCATCGGGAAAGGAACTGCCTCTTACAATATCGCTGTTACCAAAGTATCTGTTACTGTCAGCGGAAGTACAAAATACAATGATGTAGGGAAAGCAAACATGACCATTCTCTTCTCAAAGGATTTAGGAATTGCGAACAATCCTGCAGTAACAAAAAGCGTGAAAACCGATAGGAATGGAACTTACACCATTGAACTGACACCAGGTTCATATAACGCTAGTGTTGAAGAACTCGTCAACGAAAGTGGCCAAAATATAACATATAAGGGCACCGGACACATCACCCTATCTATTGGTGATGTGCCAAGGACATTTGACATTCTATTGACACGAGAACAGTCACCATAAAAAAGTGAGAGGAGTTTTTTCTCCCTCACCAAATTTTATTTAATGCGTTTCCTTATACTTTCTGCCATGTTGAGTCTTGTTGAGGGGACAAAAGCCGTTCAGTTTGCACGACAGATACTCGAAGAATATGTCAAACGTGAGAAGAAGTCATCATCAAATCTTGGAAAATCTTTTCATCAAAAACAAGGGGTTTTTGTCACCCTTCACACCTTCCCAGATCACGAGTTACGAGGATGTATCGGTATCCCGCTTCCCAGTCATGACTTTACAGGATGCAATTATCGAATCAGCTCAATCAGTCACGAGAGACCCTCGATTTCCACCATTGGCAGAAACGGAACTTGATACGATCATTGTAGAAGTCACCGTGCTTACAAAACCAGAACTCATTAAAGTAACACAACCTCAAGACTATCCTGCGCACATAGACATTGGACGAGATGGGTTAATTGTTGAACAAAGCTTTTACAAAGGCTTGTTACTTCCTCAGGTGCCTGTAGAACAAGAATGGAATAAAGAAGAATATCTTTCGCATACCTGCATGAAAGCGGGATTGCCCCCTGACGCGTGGTTTGAAAAAACCACAAAAATCTCGAAGTTTCAGGGGCAGATTTTTACCGAAACAAAACCACACGGATCAATAAAGGAGACACATCTTGATGGATCTCACAATTGAGGGAAAACTCTATTATAACGGAACTTTCGAGCAAGGCTGCCTTGGCATCGAACAAGGAAAAATCGTCGCAATAAAAAAAAGCCTCAAAACAGACAATCATATCAACGTCGGCAACAACCTCATCCTCCCAGCTGGAATCGACCTTCATGTTCATTTCCGTGACCCTGGTTTTACCCACAAGGAAGATTTCTCAACTGGTTCAATGGCAGCAGCATTCGGAGGTATCTCCTGTGTCTTTGACATGCCCAACACCCAGCCTCAAACCACAAGCAAACAGACACTCAAAGAAAAGACACAGGTTGCTTCAGAAAAAAGCTATGTGGATTTCGGGCTTTATGCAGCGGTGAGTGACGAGAATATCGGGCGAATCGCAGAAATCTCCCCTTTTTGCAGTGGTTTTAAAATCTTCTTAGGAGGCAGTACACATTCTCTCCAACTCAGCACACAAAATCTTCGAGTCGCATTGCTTGAAACCAATCGAACAAAGAAAATAACACTGATTCATGCTGAAGATGAGCACTGTCTTAAAACACATGAAGATAGGGAAAACAATCTTGTTGATCATCTTCGATGTCGATCCGCGGAATGCGAGGAAACCGCTATCAGATCCATCATCAACAACTCCCCTGGTCTTTCTTCGCCGATTCATATCTGCCACCTTTCTTCCTGTGAAGGCTTTGAAATGCTCCGAACAAAACCAAACCACGTAACCGTTGGGGTCACCCCTCATCATCTTTTCTTTGATGTACATGCCCTTAACACGAAACAGACGTTATATAAAGTAAATCCACCGATCCGATCAAGTTTTGATCGCGATACACTCTGGTACGGCGTGAACAACAAGCTCATCGATATCTTTGAATCAGATCACGCGCCACACACTGGAGAAGAAAAAAACGTTGCGTTTGGCGATGCACCCTCAGGTCTGCCCGGAGTTGAAACCATGTATCCTCTCTTGCTTACCGCTATGAAAAAAGAGCAAATCAAACTCACCACTCTCTTGACTCTGCTCTGTGAACGACCTGCGCAGCTCCTGAACCTCCCAAAAGGAAAAATCGAGGTTGGGCGAGATGCTGATTTTATTATTGTTGATTTGAAAAAAACAGAATCGATCACTGCAGAGAAGCTTCATTCGAAATGCGGATGGACACCGTTCGAAGGATTCCCTGCGGTCTTCCCCTCCACGATTTTCATCAGAGGAGAAAAAGTTATAGAAGATCGTCAGATGTTGGTGAAACCAGGATTTGGTAGGTTCGTTGGAGTATAATACATGCTTGACTTTTTACCGCAATGGTTTCAAATATTTTTTTTCTCCATGGTTCCCTGGCTCGAAGCACGATATGTGATACCATTTTCGATGTTGCAATATGGATGGGAGTGGTGGCAGGCGTTTCCTCTCGCTATTGCAGGGAATATGTTACCGATCCCGTTTATCCTTCTGTTTTTTCGCTACGTTGAAAAATTCCTTCGAAAGTACTCATTTTGGGCAAAGATTATGGATTGGTTATTTGCACGAACACGAAAGAAAGCAGATGATCGAATCAGCAAGTATCAGTATCTTGGCTTATTTGCATTTGTCGCATTACCTGTCCCCTTCACTGGTGCATGGACAGGTGCATTGATCGCGTATCTTTTTGATTTAAAATTCTCCAAATCTCTGCTTGCTATCTTCATTGGACTGATTCTTGCTGCAGTGATTATGATTATACTCACACTTTATATCAGTTGGATGCTCACCTATCTTGGTATCAACATCAAGGGATAACACATGGATGAAAAACTAAAACATATTGCTCATCAGATTGTAGAAAAAATCAGCAAAGAAGTAAAAAAGGAATCTAAGACTAATTTCTATACACTTGGGAAGACCATCGGCCTTGGGGCTGATGGGACACCCACCTCCTATATCGATAAAGTCGCTGAGGATGTTGCACTTAAAATACTAAAAAAATCTGACATGAAGATAAATTTACTCAGTGAAGAGATAGGGTTTGTTGATTTTGGTGGGAAGTACGTATTCGTGTTAGACCCGGTGGATGGAACACGGAACGCGTATCGGGGCATCCCGTTCTACTCCGTCTCCTTGGCGATAGGTACATCGAAGATCAGCGATATCGAATATGGTATTGTGAAAAACATCCCAACGGGCGATGTGTTCACCGCAGAGAAACATCATGGTGCGTTTCTCAACAACACACCAATTCGGGTCTGTGAGGTGCCATCTCCTGAGATGCTTTCATCGATTTCCCTGGGGAAGAACCATACCACAAGAGCCGGTTCATTATCAAAAAAAGGGAACGTTCGATCATTAGGCTCAGCATCCCTTGAGATGTGCATGGTCGCAATCGGTGCCCTTGATTACTATTTCGTGGGAAAGGACATTATTCGAGTTATTGATATCGCCGCGTCCACCCTGATTGTTCGGGAGGCGGGGGGTTTTGTGAAAACCATCTCCGGCGACGACCTGGATATGGAGTTTAATTTAGTGGAGAGAACCAGTGTTCTTGCCGCATGTTCAGAGAAGTTAATCTGTGACCTTCTCCCCAAGGCATAAAACATAAATACATCCGGTGTTCTTTAACCCCTAATGACTATCGCAGATACGATTGTAGAACTAGCACGGAAAAAGAGACTTCATTTTGCGCTCCTCGACCCGGATAAACAAAAACCAAGTGTTGCGGGGCAAATTGCACAGACAGTTTCTGATGCCGGAAGTAGTGCGATCATGGTTGGTGGGTCTACCCTCCTGTCGCAGAAACAGGTAGATGAAACCGTTCAAGCAATCAAAAAAAATTCAGATCTCCCTGTCATCCTGTTTCCCTCTGGTGCGAAATTCCTGAGTAAATACGCTGATGCGGTCTTCTTCATGAGTCTCCTCAACTCAAATAATCTGAATTACGTGATTCGGGAGCATGTCAAAGGAGCGCCATTTGTCAAATACTCAGGGCTTGAGCCGATTTCCATGGGTTACGTGATTGTAGAACCAGGGATGACCGCTGGTCGTGTCGGAGAAGCTGAGTTAATCAAAAGAGACGATCCTCAAACCGCGGTGGGATATGCCCTTGCCGCAGAATACCTTGGCATGAAGTTTTTCTATATTGAGGCTGGCTCTGGTGCTCCAACACCAGTTCCAAATGAGATGATCCAGGCGGTGAAGAAAAACACCTCTATCCCTGTCATCGTCGGTGGGGGCATCCGAGACCCCGAAACTGCCAAAGAAAAAGCACGTGCAGGAGCAGACATCATCATTACTGGTACTGCGATTGAAAAAGACAAACATTTCAAGACAACACTCACCGATATTGTTACCGCAATAGAAGGACTGTAAGATATGAGATATTTTGTGAGCATCGGGGGAGCCTCTGGTAGTATCTACGGGATTCGATTACTACAAGAATTGAACAAAGCGGGACACGAGGTACATCTTGTTATCTCTGATGCAGCAAAAAAGATCGTCAACCACGAAACCGGTTACACCTCTAATGCTATCAAGAAAAAAGCAGCGGTCATCTACGACAACGATGATTTCTATGCTGGTCCAGCAAGCGGTTCATTCCCTCTCGATGGCATGATTGTTATTCCGTGTAGCATGAAAACACTCTCTGCGATCGCCAATGGATACGGAGATTCGTTGACGTCACGAGCAGCGAGCTGTTGTTTAAAGGAAGGGAGAAAACTCGTTCTTGTTGTTCGTGAAACACCACTTGATGCACCAGGGATTAGAAACATGCTAGCTGCAAAAGAAAGCGGAGCGATCATCTTACCTGCGATGCCTGCATTTTATCATCAACCAAAAAATATTGAAGAGTTAGTTGATTTTATTGTTGGGAAAGTCTTTGATCAACTTGGCCTCCAACATTCTCTGTTCAAACGATGGAAATAATGGATGGTGTGAACGATGGAAATTACCGCATGCCCAAATTGTGGAAGTAAAAATATCGGTATTGGGACACTTGGCGATGGCATAATCTCTGGATTGTCCTCGTGGAAAGAAGTATGTAAGGACTGCGGGTACCAAGGAGCATCTCTTCTCTTTGATTCTGAGACTGAATATAAGAAATTCATAGACGCGCTTTCAAATGCAAAAAAACAAACCGAAGAACAAAAAGAAGAAATCAAAGAAGAAAACATGGAAGAAGAATCTGTCGAACTGAAAGAAGAGAAGAGACAGGTATTAGAATTTTTAAACGAAACAGAAGACACTCCTAAAAGTCCTAAAAAGAAAAACTATTTTTTTGAATTTGTCCTCGCAATGATTCTCTCCATTATGTTTTTTATTACTCTGCTGGGTAGTAGTTACTTCGGAGTCAATAATGTTCTTTTCTCCAATGATGATCTCTTTACAATCGTACTCTATGTAATTGGTAGTTTTTTGGGTGTGTTGATTTTTTTCTTTCTCCTGATTGTACTCGTCGAAACGATATACCGAAGTGTACGAGTTAAAAAAAATGATTAACTGTCCAATTGCTCATCACGGCAGGTCTTTCAGTCGTGGTATGAAAATCAATTACTCTTCACACAGTTGTATAAAATTCTTAAAGATATGCTCCCCGCATTCCGTATGCTCCACTTCAGGATGAAACTGCAAACCATAAAATTGTTTTTTCTTATGTTGCATCGCCTGGATCTTACAATTTTCGCTTTCTGCAATTCTAACAAAATCCTTGGGTAAAACAGTCACCTCGTCATTGTGCGATTCCCACACAATCGACTTTTTTAACACACCTTCAAATAATGCATCATCATCTTTAATTAACATCATTTCAACCCGCCCAAACTCTGGTATCTTCGATGGTTTCACCTCACCACCAAAATGACGTGCCATGAACTGATGCCCAGCGCATATCCCAAGGATTGGAAAGTCAGCCTTCTCTAAATACTCAGCGCAGTTCCCTAGGCTGCCATCAAGCCCTATTCGTGGTGCCCCACCGGAGAGAACCAGACCTTGTATATTCTCTTTTTGTAAATCCTTAAAAATAGTCGTGTTCGGTACAATTTTTGTCTGAATCTCAAGGTCCCGCAGGGTACGCCATTCGCGATGCGTCCATTGCCCGCCATTATCAATTACGTAGATTCGTACCATAGATTTATTCCCACTCAACAGTCCCCGGAGGCTTATTCGTTACATCATAGACAATGCGGTTTACTTTCTCCTTTAAAGTATTAGTTATTTTTGTAGAAATCGTATCCAACACCTCATGAGGAATCGTGCTATAATGACAGGTCATCGCATCGATACTTTGCACCGCACGAATCGCGATTGTATTTCCATAGGCTCGTTTATCACCATGGACTCCAACGGTTTTTATCGGTATAAGTACCGCAAAATACTGCCACGGGCGTTCCATGAGTCCATGTTCAGATGCACTCTCGATTTCCTTTTCAACAATATCACATGCTTCTCGTACAAGTTCGGTGCGTTCTGGTGTTGGCTCACCGATGATCCGAATTGCAAGCCCTGGGCCAGGAAACGGTTGTCGTTCTGAGACCTTCAAATGGAGAACGCGGGCGACTTTCCTCACCTCATCTTTATACAAATCACGGAGTGGTTCAGCTAGTTTCAACTTCATATCCTTGGGCAATCCACCGACATTATGATGCGATTTAATGGTATCACGCAACCCCCCACCAGATTCGATCCAATCAGGTGCAATGGTCCCCTGCACTAAGCAATCGATTTTTTCTTCTCTGGCAACTTTTTCAAATATCCTGATGAACTTTTCACCAATAATCTTTCGTTTCTTCTCAGGGTCTTCCACACCTTTCAAAGCAGCATAATACTCATTACTTGCATCAACGAAACGATAGTTCAATGACAGGTCTTCCATCATCTGTTTAACCTGTTTGGGCTCATTCTTCCGCATATACCCAGTGTCTACATGAACTGCAATTAAGCGGTCACCAATCGCCTTATTCACCAATGCAGCACAGACCGTACTATCAACACCACCGGAGAACGCAATAAGTGCTTTCCTCTGGATATCTTTCTGAAGGTTTGAAATTGTTTTCTCGATGAATTTCTCCGCATTAAACATCTGATAAACCTCTATTTCGACAGTGCCTTCTCCCGCATCTTTTTCCGGTAATTCTCCAATTTCTTTGTTAATTTTTTATCACTCACTGCAAGGATTTCAACAGCAAGCAACGCCGCGTTCTCGCCCCGGTCAAGGCCCACTGCTCCCACGGGAATCCCTGGAGGCATTTGAATGATAGAAAGAATCGCATCAAGATTCACCTTCCCACTCACCGGCACACCAATCACTGGTTTAATGGTATGAGCAGCAATGGTCCCTGGTAAAGCTGCGGAAAGCCCAGCAATCCCAATAAACACATCAGCATTGCTTTTCTCTACGAGCTTTTTAAGTACCTCCGGTGTCCGATGCGCAGATGCAACCTTGATATCGTAATCAATCCCAAATTCCTCAAAAATTGTTTTTGCTTTCTCAGCAACCGGCATATCAGAAGACGACCCCATGATTATTTGGATTTTCATAGTCTCACATCAGGAAATACCATGACCATATAAATAGTTTCAACCTACCTTTTTTTACTATCGTAAACTAATTATATCTAATCTTTATGTTGACTTTTCAAGCTAGGACTCACCATGAAGCTTATCATTTGTGAAAAAAACATTGCGGCGAGAAGAATCGCATACATTCTTTCCGGAGGAAAAACAAAAAGCACGTATCTCGGAAAAATACCGGTTTACGACTTCACAAAAGACAATGAACCATGGAGCGTCATCGGATTAAAAGGGCATATCATCAACCTGGATTACCCCAGTGATTTTAACCAATGGAACAAGATTGCTCCTCACGAACTTATTAATGTAGAACCCTTAAAAAACGTTAGTGAAAAAGGGATCGCTTTAGCATTAAAAACCCTCGTTGAAAACACCCCCTCCCTCATTGTTGCGACTGATTTTGACCGAGAAGGAGAACTCATCGGTGTCGAAGTTGTCAACCTTCTGAAAAGTTACAACCAAAACATTACACAAATAAAACGAGCCAGATACAGCGCTATTACTCCTTTTGAAATTAACACTGCATTTGATAATCTCACTGAAGTGGACTATAACCTTTCCAGCGCTGGTGAAGCACGACAATTCATTGATTTGGTATGGGGGGCAGTGCTCACGCGATTTATTTCTTTAACGTCTCGTCGACTTGGGCAAGATTTCCTTTCAATCGGACGGGTACAATCACCAACCCTTGCTTTACTTGTCCAACGGGAAAAAGAGATCAAAAACTTTGTAACAAAACCATATTGGCAGATTATCGCTCGACTTAAAAAAGACAAACCCTTGGATGCCAACCATGAGCACGGCGTATTCCGAGAAGAACACCTCGCTCAAGAGATTTATACGAAAATCAAGGAAAGCAAAGAAGCATTGGTACAGGAAGTAAAGAAAATCGTCAACAACGAGCTTCCACCAACTCCATTCAACACCACTACGTTTATACAAGCAGCCTCTTATCTTGGTTTTTCCGCGGCAAAGGCAATGAGCATCGCAGAAGAACTCTATATGACGGGGTTGACGTCGTACCCACGAACAGACAACACTGTCTATCCCCCGTCATTGAACATTAGCGGTATTTTACAGAAACTCTCAGCTGCTCAGTTTTCTAAAGAAGTCCAAGAAGTACAAACGAACGGAAGGAGCTACCCAACACGAGGGAAACAACAAACAACCGATCACCCCCCGATTCACCCTGTTGATGCACCGTCTAAAAAACTCAGCGCCGACCAAGCAGCAATCTATGAGCTTATCTGCCGGAGGTTTTTTGCGACACTAGCAAAAGACGCGATCTCTGAGACAACCGATGTATGGTTCGATATCTCCGGGGAGAAATTTATCACCAGCGGGTACCGGCTTGTGGAACCACACTGGAAAAATCTTTATCCCTACATCAAAAACAAAAAGAAAACACTACCGGAACTGATCGAAGGAGAGAAACTTGACATCGTCCAGATCCTTGTCAAGGAAGACACGACAAAACCACCACAGCGGTACACCCAAGGGGCATTGATCGGGAAGATGGAGCAGCTTTCGCTAGGGACGAAATCTACTCGTCATGAGATTATCAGTAAATTATACAGTCGAAAGTATGTCACCGGAGCGACTCCTATTCCGACATCAACTGCGATCGCGGTTGTTGATGCGTTGATAAACTGTGATGTGGTAAAACCAAAAATGACCGCTGAGCTAGAATCAGACATGAATGAAATCGCAGAAGGAAAAAAGACACTAGACGCAACCGTAAAGGAATCACGGGAGATGCTCACGAAAGTAATGCAGGAACTTGAGCCTGAGAAAGAGAAGATTAAAACAAATATCACCAACGCTGTCAGAGAGCAAAATACGATTGGAGCATGTCCGAAATGCGGGAAACCACTCGTGGTCCGGGTGTCTAGGAAAGCGAAACGGTTTGTCGGCTGCACCGGGTACCCGGAGTGTACGAACACGTATTCACTCCCTCAACAAGGCGGTCTGACGATGACGACGAAACTGTGTGACGCCTGCAACACCCCTATTGTTAAAGTGAAAATGAAAGGACGACAGATATGGGAACTCTGTATCAACTCTGAATGTCCGAAGAAAAAGAAAAAGGAAACAGAAAAACAACCTGTTCCATCGGCCTAATGTATCATTTTCGCTTTGGTTTTTTCTTTTCAGAGATTTTTTTCGTCTGAGGTTTCTTTGTTTTTACCACTTTTACTTTCTTGAATGGTTTACTTTTCTTTGGTTTTTTCACCGGTTTTGTTTTAATCTTCTTTGGTTTTACTGCTTTTAGTTTTTTCACTGGTTTTATTTTATTCTTTTGAACTGGTTTCTTTTTCGCTGGTGCTGCTTTTTTTATTTTCAGTGGTTTTCCCTTGCCTTTTATTAGCGGTACCATCTTTACTTTTGCTTTCTTTTGCTTCTCGATTTTTCTTGATTCCTCAGGTTTCTTAACTGTTTTTTCAGGTTCCGCTGGTTTAACAACCGGAAAAGATTCTTCGACTTCTTTTGGTAATTCCTCAGCCTCTTCAACTGGTGCTGCTGGTTCTTCTTTCCGGGGTTGTTCAGCAATCATACCGATCGGCATCTGTTCTACTGCTGCAATTTCGCATTTCACTTCGTTTTCGGACAACATTTTTGTAATAGTGACAGAAACAACCTTGTCGCCCTCGTTCAAACGCATGATTCGCACACCCATCGTGTTCCGACCTTGTTCCCTGATGTCCCGTACCGCTATTCGTACGGTCATTCCATGCTCAGTTGTAATAATCAGCTCGTTTTCATCAGTGACCTGACTAACGAACACCACGTTCCCGTTTCGTTCGTTGGTAACAATTGTTCGTACTCCTTTGCTTCCCCGATGAGTCATCCGGTATTCATCAATCGGGGAGCGTTTCCCAAAACCGTTTTCTGTAATCGTAAACAACGAACCTGTGATATCCACCACGGTCAAAGCGACCACCGCATCATTCTTGTTCTTAAGTCGGATACCAATCACGCCCTTGGTTGCCCGTCCCATCGGCCTGAGTTCCTTTTCATTAAACCTGCAGGCCTGACCACCAGCGGTTGCGATCATCACAGTCTTGGTTCCATCGGAGAGTTCCACGCCCATGAGCTCATCGCCGTCCTCAAGTTTTATGGCAATGATCCCATTCACCCGGATATTACCATACGCAGACAACACCGTCTTCTTGATAGTCCCTTGTTTTGTCGTAAAAATAAGATAATGTGTATCATCAAATTCATGGATGGGAACAGCAGTTGCAATCTTCTCTCCTTCTTCAAGACGTGGAAGCAGGTTAATAATTGCTTTTCCTTTGGCATGACGATCGCCTTCAGGAATCTTATAACCTTTCAACCAATAGACCCGCCCGTGATTCGTAAAAAACATCAGGTAATCATGGGTGCTGGTGATAAATGAGTCAACCACGAAATCTTCTTCTTTTGGCCGAACGCCGATTAACCCTTTTCCACCCCTGTGTTGTGTATGATACGTTTCCGATGGAATCCGTTTAATATAACCGTCTTTTGTAATGGTTACAACGACTTCCTGGACCGGTATGAGATCTTCTATATCGATGCCTGCATCCCCTTCCACGATCTGGGTGCGTCGCGCGTCCCCAAATTTTTCTTTAATCTCTAAAAGCTCTCGTTTAATTTCAGTTAAGATCTTCTGTTTATCTGCAAGGAGTGTTTCAAGTGCTTCAATCAGCTGTTTGGTTTCTTTGTAGTCTTGCTCCACTGCATCTATTTCCATACCTGTAAGTTTCTGCAGCCTCATGTCAAGGATAGATTTTGCTTGAATCTCAGAAAGTTTAAACCGTGTCATCAGTCGAGTTTTTGCTTCCTCGACTTCTTTGCTCTGCCGAATGATCTTAATGACTTCATCGATGTTGCGCAGTGCAATCATGAGCCCTTCAAGGATATGCATTTTTTCGTTGGCTTTCTTCAGATCATAGGTGGTCCGTCGAGTAATGATTTCTATTCTATATTCAATGTAATACTGAAGAATTTCTCTGAGCATCAGGACCTTTGGCTCACCTTTGACAATCGCTAAATTAAGCACACCAAACGAGGATTGAAGCTCGGTATGTTCAAACAGTTGATTTAGGACAACATCATCAATAGCGTCTCGTTTCAGCTCAATGACAATACGCATGCCTTTCCGGTCGCTTTCATCACGAAGATCAGAGATGCCTTCGATTTTCTTTTCTTTAACAAGCTCAGCAATCGTTTGGAGTAAAACAGATTTATTCACCTGATACGGCAGCTCATGGACGATGATCTTGTTTTTCTGCTCACCTTCCTCGATAGAAGTTTTCGCACGCACAACAAGTGAACCACGTCCCGTAGAATACGCAGAAAGAATCCCGCCACGACCACAAATAATACCACCGGTTGGAAAATCAGGTCCTTTGATGATCTCCATAAGCTCGGCAGTTGAGGTCTCAGGAGCATCGATCATCCGGATGGTTCCATCGATGACTTCGCAGATGTTATGAGGCGCCATATTTGTCGCCATACCAACCGCGATACCAGATGAACCGTTCACTAGCAGATTCGGCAGTACAGCAGGAAGCACATCAGGCTCCTTGAGGGACCCATCATAATTATCGTGCCATCCCACTGTTTCCTTGTCAATATCCTGAAGCATGAGTTTGGTGATCTTCGCCATCTTTGTTTCTGTGTATCTCATCGCTGCAGCGCTGTCACCATCGACTGAACCAAAATTCCCTTGACCAGCGATCAATGGGTACCGTAGCGAAAAATCCTGTGCCATACGCACCATAGAGTCATAGATAGCCTGGTCACCATGTGGATGATATTTTCCCAGGACTTCTCCGACGATATTCGCAGATTTCTTATACGGTTTTTCAAAGGTAACCCCTTTTTCATTCATCGCGTATAATATCCGTCGATGCACTGGTTTGAGCCCGTCCCTTATGTCAGGAAGCGCCCGGCTCATAATCACACTCATCGAATAATCAATGAACGCTCGTTTCATCTCTTCGTTAATATCACGTGGTTGATCATTTTTCTTGTTAATCTCAGCCATTTTTCCTCACCTCAGATATCCAGATTCACCACATCTTTGGCATGCTGTTCAATAAACATTCTTCTTGGTTCAACAGCCTCACCCATCAGAATCGTAAATAACTCATCAGCCTCAACGGCATTTTCAATAGTCACCTGAAGCATCAGCCGGCAGTCAGGATCCATGGTTGTTTCCCAGAGCTGCTGCGGGTTCATCTCACCAAGACCTTTATACCGCTGAATACCAAGACCGGTTTCCCCCATTTGTTTCGCTTTCTGCACTCTTTCTTGCTCTGAAAACGCATAGTCAACAGATTTTCCTTTGGTAAGCTTATACAACGGCGGCTGGGCGATATACAAGTATCCTTTCTCAATGAGTGGTCGCATATATCGGAAGAAAAACGTAAGCAGCAACGTCCTGATATGTTCCCCGTCGACATCAGCATCGGTCATCAGAATAATCCGATGATACCGAGCATTCTCAATGTTAAACTCCTCAGCAATACCGGTTCCAACCGCGGTGATCAAATGTAGGATTTCTTCGCTTTTCAGGATTTTATCCATCCTGGCTTTCTCCACATTCAGAATCTTCCCTCGGAGCGGTAGAATCGCCTGGAATTCCTTATCCCTGGCTTGTTTTGCACTGTTATGGACGAACACCCCGCTTGCTAACGCAAAGTTATGGGTCTGAGGAATCTCGATATCATAAACATCTATTTTTTCTTGTAATAATGTAATTTCGATAATTTTGTGATTATCATTCGACACTGCTTCAAGTGCAGAATCGCGATTTCCTTCAAAGAATCTCAATGGCATCAAGGAATCGGTAGGAGTGATATCTTTTGCTTGTTTGTATGTTCCATCTCTAGTCATGAACAGATGGTTTGGTGTGCACACAATCTCTTCTTTATTGTCCAACATGATTTTAATTACATCGGCATTTCTTTTTGTTATTCGTGGGTTTTTAATTTCTTCAACACCGATTGACCCATCCTGTTTAATGGTGTAGCAGAAGTTTCTTTTCCCTTGTTTATCTTCTTCAACAAGCTGTTTAAATGTTACAGTTCTCCCATCAAGAAGGGAAATTTTTGTATCCCCTGAAAAACAGCCTCCTGCAGAATCCCCTTCCACAAGATAAATTTCCGATTGACTCGGGTCACGACTGGAACAATCAGCTAGTTTCCCTGGAAGAGCTGATGATTCAAGTAATCCTTTTCTCCTGTGTAAGTTCTCGTGCTTTTCGTGCTGCCTCACGAGCCTTGCTCGAAAGCATTGCTTTATCAATGATCATATGAGCAACTGGTGGGTTTTCCTCAAAAAACTCAGATAACTTTTCAGACGTGATACTTTCAACAATCCCACGGACTTCGGAATTTCCCAGTCTTGACTTGGTTTGCCCTTCAAACTGTGGTTTACGAACTTTACAGGAGACGATCGCGGTGATTCCTTCTCGTGAATCCTCCCCGCTCAAACTAAAACTCTCATCAAAGAGCTTATTCTTCCGTCCGTAATCATTTAGTACCCTGGTTAACGCCCCTTTGAATCCTATGAGATGTGTTCCTCCCTCTATCGTGTTAATGTTATTTGCGAAGGTGTGGATATTTTCCGTGTATCCATCGGTGTATTGTAGCGCGACTTCAACTTGAACCGCGTCTTTTTCCCCTTGCAGATAAATGGGTTTCGGATGCAATGGTACCTTATTTTTATTAATATGGGCGACGAACTCACTGACTCCACCGTCGTATCGAAATACCTCCTGTTTATCGGTTCGCTCATCAGTGATTTCTATCTGCAGGCCAGCGTTGAGAAAAGCCATCTCACGCAGACGAGTGGCAATGATATCATAGTCAAACTCCGTTGTCTCAAAAATATCGTTATCCGGTAAGAACGTCACGGTGGTACCTGTGTCGTTTGCTTTTCCAATGATTTTCAGATCAGTTGCTGTTTTACCTCGTTCGTACCTCTGATGATATTCTTTGCTGTTTCTCCTTACTTTTACCTCTAGCCATTTTGAGAGTGCGTTTACGCAAGAAACACCAACACCATGCAGCCCTCCCGATACCTTGTATGCTTGTCCGTCGAATTTACCCCCAGAATATAGAGTGGTCAGCACAAGTTCTACGCCTGGTTTTTTGTATTTCTCATGGATATCAACTGGGATGCCTCGACCGTTATCAGCAACAGAGACCGCTCCGTTTTTATGGATAAACACTAACACTGTAGTACAATATCCTGCGAGTGCTTCATCAACCGCGTTGTCAACAACTTCATAGACAAGATGGTGTAATCCTCGAGCATCGGTACTACCGATGTACATTCCAGGGTTTTTTCGTACAGATTCGAGTCCTTCGAGGACCTGAATTTTATCGGAATCATACGAGCTTTCGAGCACTGCTTTATTGTCTTTCATTGGAAATCCCTCGTAATATAGTCTACACTAGTTCTGGTTGTCTTTTTAGTTAGAGTTTTTTCCCATTTTCCTAGGGTAGATTTACAGGAGACTCATATGGAGTAAAGCCTAATAAAGGTTACTATCGGGTGGACCTTAATAATTTCAAATCATATCTTTCCTAAGGAAATCTTAACATATTATAGAGTTTAGTAAAGTACTTAACATTTACAAGTACATAAATGGGTATTTATACTTCTTTTTGTAACCTCTCTTTTTTCCATCTTTTTAAGAAGAATTAAATAAGCAGCAAGGTATCTCCCATCCGGTGGAGGTTTATGAACAAAAAAATCATCATGATAACACTCTGTTATAGGCCTATTTATCGTAGGAATTAGTTATGCTGGTATCGCATCCGCTTTGACAGATCAAGATGCAGAACAATATGCCCCTATCCTATATTTCGTAGACGGCGAGAAATGTTATCCTGTGGATGTCTCTTACGCTCTCGATAATTCCTATTTATATGAGATCGATAACACGACCCCGATTTCTATGTCGCCAACTGCAACAATGCTGTCGAACAACACCTTGGATAAATATTATCTTGATAATCAACGAGGAACGGTAGAGGTAGCCGACAATGGTATCGAGAATGATTATCAGAGTAAGATGGCGACGCTAGGGTACAAAATCTACGCTCATGTTGATACCACAAGCAACATCATTCAATACTGGTTTTTCTACGCGTTCAACGGTGGTGATCTGAATCGCCATGAAGGCGACTGGGAAATGATCCAAGTTATGTTCTCAGCTGAACAACCAACGCAAGTCATGTACAGTCAACACTATGCAGGTCAAACCGCGACATGGAATCAAGTAGAGAAACAAGGAGATCACGTTAAAGTCTATGTGGCACGAGGTAGTCATGCCAACTATATCAAGCCTTACTCAGGGAAAATCGGGTTAGCAAGTGACGATGTTGGTGATAATGGAAAGACCTTACGGCCAGTCACTGATTACACTGTGGAAATATTAAAGGATCAACCCTGGTTAAACTTTGCAGGACGTTGGGGCTGGACTGGCGCGAACCAATCAGCGGCAGCTGAAGCAGCAATCCTGGGAGAAGCAGGGCCGAATGGCCCCCAGTTCAGAGAAAATGGTAATATGTATAAGCCTCTGGTTTGGGCTGGTGGGCTCCAACCAGCTAACGATTACCTTTTCATCCTGGAATGGTTCGTGTATAACTTCGTCATGTTGTTTTTCCTTGTTACCTTGCTGTCTCTTCTTCTCCTTGGCTTTTTCATCTACCGACGCTATAAGAAACATGGTCTCGGACCTCGAAAACTCTCGCTTTTCTACATTGATGGCGTAAACGCAAAAAGCATCGGGAACATCCTTTGTATTGTTGCGATTATCGTTGCGATCATCGGTTTATTCCTTCCGTGGTACACCGTTGCGGCAAATGTTTCCATACCATCGTACCAGGAAACAGGCATGTTCAATGCAGTCTCGATTGATGGCATCAATGGAATACAAATACGGCTTCCTGACAGAAGTGGGCCGGTCCCTCTTGGAACGTTTGCTCTCCCCTTCTACCTCATTTTAGGTATTGGACTTGTGTTCATCGTGCTTTCAACAATTGGGATATCCTCAGAGTAAAAAACTTGGGAAAAAATATATCACTCCGTGGGATAAGACTCCTGGTACCCTTCATCCTGATCTTTATTTTTATCATGGCAATCGGATCGCTTATTCCTCAGTTCGCTCCTGTCAATATGAAAGACAATACCGATGTGTTCAGTGCGATGAATGAGGTGTCTGCAGCTCCCTTCAATGGTCAATATACTGTCCAACTCTCCGGAGTCGATGGAGGAGGATCTGTGCATCTGCAATGGGGTTTCGGGATAGGCATCTATCTGTTGATGTTTGCTGGTATACTTTTGATCATGGCAGGTCTTATCGAAATTACAGCGCACGCGCAATTCTTTGAAGAAAAAGAGACATTTCCCATTCTCAAAGAAAAAAAGAAGAAACAAGAAGAAGTCAATGAAGAGAAGAAGGAAAAATAATCTGATTGAAAACAGGGAACGCTCATGCTGATTAATGCTGACTTGCATATACATTCGAGATATTCTGGTGCAACCAGCGATAAAATGACAATAGCCTCTCTTTCCGTAGAGGCACCTCGAAAAGGAATCAATGTCCTGGCAACCGGGGACTGTCTACATGGAGCATGGCAAAAAGAAATCAAGACCTGCACCGTCATCGATGACGGAACATTTGAAATGAATGGTACACGATTTATTCTCAGTGCTGAAGTTGAGGATAACCATCGGGTTCACCATCTCCTCTATTTTCCTAGTTTTTCTGCCGTGGAAACCTTCAAAGAAAAGATCAAGCCGAAATCAAAAAACATTGAGACAGACGGACGACCAAACGTCGATATGAACGGTATAGAACTAGCAACACTTGCAAAAGACGTTGATGCTCTCATTGGTCCGGCGCATGCGTTTACTCCATGGACTGCGATGTACGCGTACCATTCTTCTCTGGAGGATTGCTACGGTGATCTTGCATCATACATCTCCTTTGTCGAGCTTGGGTTAAGCGCTGACTCTGATTATGCGGATACAATCCAGGAGCTCCATCGACTCACATTTCTTACGAACTCCGATTGTCATAGTCCACATCCGGTACGACTTGCCAGGGAGTTCACCCGTTTTGAAGTACACGATACAACATTTCAAGAGATCAAGAAAGCGATACTTCGCACCGGTGGTAATAAACCGGTGTTGAACGTTGGTTTACCGCCTCAGGAGGGAAAATACAACGAGACCGCATGCATCTCGTGCTTTACCCATTACACTCTTGATGAGGCGATCAAACGACGATGGAAATGTAGCTGCGGTAAACGAATCAAAAAAGGCGTAAGAGATCGTATCAGAGAGATAGCTACCTTCAAAGAACCCCGTCACCCTGATCATCGACCACCGTATATTTATCTTATTCCTCTCTCAGAAATTATCGCAAAAGCACTTGGGCAACATACACCGTTTACCCAAAGTGTTACCAAACGATGGGATGAACTCATTGCCGCGTTTGGTAGTGAAATAGCAGTACTTCTCGATGCCGACATCCATGAAGTCGCAAAGGTAACGATCCCGGCGATTGTCGAGGCAGTCCAGGCGTTTCGCGAACATAAGGTAATCATCATCCCTGGTGGTGGAGGAAAATACGGCACCATTGAGCTTCCTACAGAAGAACAGATCATTCCTATTTCTCTCGGCCCGAAAAACTCACAAACCAGTCTGCTTGATTATTGAGGTACGGTGATTTTCTTGAATTATAAGATTGCCGAACAAAAAATCAAAGGAATTATCACAAAAAACAAATCAACAACGATCCTACAGGATGTCGTCGATGTTCTCTATGAAAGCTTTGAGAAATACAGCTGGGTGGGTATTTATCTGGTGGAAGGAGACGGCCTTGTGCTTGGTCCATGGAAGGGGAAACAAGCGACAGAACACATAAAGATCCCGATTGGGAAAGGTGTCTGTGGATCTGCTGCACAAAGCGGAAAAACCGAGGTTGTTGATGATGTGTCGAAAGACAGTCGGTATCTTTCCTGTTTTCTTTCAACCAGGTCAGAGATTGTCGTCCCGATCAAAAAGAAAAATACAGTGATCGGTGAAATCGATATCGATTCTGATGTTCCTGCTGCGTTTAACAAGACTGATGAAATGTTTTTAGAAAAAATTGCAGATATGCTACATCAGCATATCTGAGAGATAGATTTTTTTCAGTACTCAAGATCTTCATCATCGCCAGATTGGCTCAGCAAAGGTTCGTTCATCACTAAAAGGAGAATTCTGCAACAGCCATTTAAGACTTGTTATGATGCAAGAGGAGATGATTTGAGCAGACCATTGACATACAGTTTTGCCCAGATGAATGTGATGGATGATCCAATAATATTGGCAACGACAAGTCCCCACCAAGCACCGACAAGACCCCACCCTAAGATGACACCAAATATCCAGGCGAGTGGTATTATCAAGATAATAGTACGAAGAATAGTGACAATAAGAGAATAGAGCCCCTTTCCAACTCCTTGGAAGAGCGATGACGACAACATACCAAATGCAGTTGCAGGATAAAAGATGCATATAATTCTCAGGAACATGGTAATATCGTTTCCGAGATGAGCCATATCAGAAGATACCGTGAATGCAAGGGTGATAACTGGTGCAAATATAAAAGTCACAATTGCAATCGACGTCTCGATGATAATCCCGATTTTCAGTGCATAGATATGGGCAATATCGAGTTTTTTATATTCACGGGCACCATACGCCGCACCGGTCACTGAAACAACCGCGGTTGCCATGCCAAGAAGCGGCATTGATGCTGTCATTGCGACCGCCCACCCTGCGGAAAACACTGCAACGCCATCTGTTCCACTGATTCGTTCGACGATAATGTTCATGATAAACAACATAATTGCCATGGACAACTGCAATAATGATGCAGGAAACCCAACAGCAAGAATATCCTTAATGACGCTTTTGCTGAAATGAAACCCACGGAAGGGAAATGAAAGAAAGGTATTTTTTTTCAGGAATAACCAATAGAACAATAATACTGCAGAAACGCATATTGAAACAACCGATGCAATCGCGGCACCAGGAACGCCCCATCCGAAAACGTAGATAAATATTGGATCAAGGACCGCATTCAAAATTCCCCCCAGTACCATCGCAAGCATGGATCGTTTTGCATCGCCTTCCGATCGAAGAAGAGCAGTCGCAATCGAAGTGAAAAACCAAACGATAGATGCAGAATACATGATGCGTGCGTAGAGTGCTGCGGTACCTGTTGCTTGTGCAGCTCCTATCATGCGAAAAATATCTTCCGCGAACACGAACAATGGAATGGCATAGACAAGAGCGACCACGACCATGAGGATAAGCGTATGAACCGCTGCGATATCTCCGCCCTTCTTATCCTTTGCACCAATTTTTCTGGAGATTGCTGAGCCGCCACCTACACCAAGCCCTGTGGCAATCGCGGTTCCCATGAACAGAAGCGGGAATGCAAATCCAACTGCGGCTGCTGCATCGGTACCAAGACCGGAGACCCAAATACGATTAATAAGATTGTATAATGTTTGTACGACCATTGCAACAATCATGGGAAGAGATAATGTAAGAATCGCTTTCTTCGGGTCACCAAGCAACGCTTTCACGCCTTTCGTTTGTGTTTCAGACGAATCAAAAGAATCGCTTGTTTCCTCTGGTGCTTTGTTCTTCACGGGCCCGTGGAAAGAACCAACGCTATTTCTATTTTGTGATAAAGAAATAAAGGGAGAACTTATAAAGAAACAACCGATATGAACTTTCATATCACACGATTATTAGGTGGTCATTGGAGGTTGTAGGAATGGGTCTACTGAATAGGAAGTTTCCTGCGTTTTCCCTTGAGTTTGTTGGTGAAGAGATACGTAGTATGATTAACCCTGAGCTTGCACAGGATATGGATGTTCTTTGTGATGTGATTGTCTATATGGAATATACGCTTCATTCAATGCAGAAGATAGTTGAGATTAACCATATGAATGAAAAACTAGCGAAATGTCGTGAGGACATCCAGAACACCGAGTGGTGGAAAGAGAAACAAAACTTGGTGAATAGTGCAAAAACCGCTGAGGATGTCTGGCCATTTTTGAAAAAGGTATCTAAGTAATTTTTAAGAAGTAACATTTTTCAACATACCTTTTCGATGATCCCTCGTTATATTTATCATATCATCAGTTAGAGCACAAAGTTTGATTATTAACAGGCTTTAGATGAATAAACTCCAGGAGTATTTCTCGTTCATTGATGCGGTAAGTAAGTCACAGAAAGTACAAAAGAATTGGAGTGGGCTCGTTGAGATTCGAACTCAAGACCTTCTCCGTGTCAGGGAAACGTCATAACCAACTAGACCACGAGCCCAATAGTAAAATCATTATGACTGTATGTAGTGCAACCAGAATTTCTATTACTTTTTAAATGTTTCAGTGTACCTTCCTAAGAAGTCGTCATAGAGAACTCCCCCTGGTCAATCAATTAGAATATTATAGAGGTCATCACAGGTTTGAAGCATCTCTAGGCAATCTGCTCTACATTAGGAGCAGTTTCATATACTCACACTGCGAATAATAATGCCCGGTACCGAGATTGTGTTGTTTCTTGAGTCCGTGTGTTTTTCTTTTTCAGAATTAGGGAACTTAATCCAGCGGTACACACTGGAGAAACAAGTAAAACAACACAAATAAAAGAAATAATGCCCACGCTCCATTTCATTTTTCTTTTCATAGTGTTTACTCAGATATATAGTAATCATAATAATACAATCATAAAAATTCTTTTCTTTTTAAAAAAGGAAAAAACAAACGATTTAATACGCAACAACTATTTCAGGGTCATACAGGATTTTAGGAGAACATCATGGAGGCAATAATCCTTGCAGGAGGCTTTGGAACCAGACTTCGACCGTTCACCTTTACCCGAGCAAAATCGCTCTTACCTATACTAAATGAACCAATGATCTCCCATTTAATTAAGACACTACCGAAAAAAGTCGATACTGTTATTCTCGCGGTGAACTACCGCAGAGAACAAATTGAAGAATATTTCAACAAGCACGATTTCGGGAAAACCATCATTGTCAACGAAGAACCAGAGCCGCTTGGAACTGGTGGAGCAGTCAAGTATGCTTCCCAGTATATCGTCGGACCTTTTTTTGTGCTGAATGCTGATATTATCTGTTCCTTAAATCTTGCAGAGATGCTCCGATTTCATGAAAAGAAAAAAGCAACTGCTACGATCTCGCTCTGGCCGATAGAGAACGTCTCAGAGTTTGGTGTAGTTGACATCAAAAAAGATGGAAATATCACAAAATTTGTGGAAAAACCAAAAGCAGAGGATGCCCCCTCTGACCTTATTAATGCTGGGGCGTACCTCCTCGAACCACAGGTGCTCAATTATATCGAACCAGGCAAGTTAGTATCCATGGAAAAACAAATCTTCCCACAAATCATCAATAACACAGGGCGTTTTTTTGGCTACAAGTTCCAGGGACACTGGATTGATGTCGGCAGAATCAGTAGCTACATCAGCGTCCATGCACTCCTCTTAGAAAAGCAAAAGAAAACTTTTGCCACTGGAGAACAGTGCACAATCCAAGGAACACTAAAATATTCCTGTACTGGAAACACGGTCCGTATCGGAAATAATACAACTGTCGAATCCAGTATTCTGTTTGATCAGGTCACCATTGGAGACAACGTTTGCTTGGATCATTGCGTGATTGGTGAACACTGTGAGATAGGCGATGGATCAGTTCTGAGGAACGTCGCGGTTGGTGACAACGAAATAATTGAGAAACACACAAAACTTGACAATGCTGTTGTGTGGAATCAGCCGATCCCACAAGGATATCCAAACAAACAAATTGGGAATGTGATTGGAGAATAAACTAGGGGTTTCAGCAATCAGATTTTTATAACAGGCTGCTCATTTGCCTTGTAATGAGTCAACCTATATCCAAACAAATCTTCCGAGCCTATGATATCAGAGGACTTTACAACAAAGATATTTCCCCTGACGTGTTTTACAAAATCGGACTTGCTGCAGGAACCTATGTGAAACAGATGATGAAAGGATCACAAATTGTGATTGGTAGCGACATCCGTCAATCCAGCCCTCCACTCACACATGCGTTTATCGCAGGCGTCACCGCAACTGGAGTACACATACAACACACCGGGACGACATCATTCGGACAAACCCTGTTCACTGGAGGAGAGCTTCACGCCGATCTGATTGCGTTTGTCACCGCAAGTCACCTGCCACCAGAATGGAACGGGATCAAGTTCTACTATGGCGATGGTGTCGGGTTTCCAGAAGATAAACTCATGGCCATCAGAGACCTTGTTCTCCGATGATACCTTCGAATTGTGCTCCCTGGGATAAAATCGGTCAGGTAAAATCTGTTGACGCGAAAATCGGGTATAAAAACTTCTTCACCTCTCATTTCAAGTTCAAGAAAAAACTCAAAGTCGCACTTGACTGTGGTGGCGCAAGTATGACACTTTCTGCACCAGAGATTTTTACCATTCTTGGACTCCATATGGTACCGGTGTACTGTGATCCTGACCCAACATTCTCACAACGCCCGTCTGACCCAAAACCAAAGAACCTGACGACACTTGTTGAAACGGTGAAAAAACAACGATGTGATTTTGGTGTCGCCTTCGACGGTGATGGGGACAGATCAGTCATTGTTGATAACACAGGGAAGATCCTTTCCGCGGATCAAACAGGGATTATCCTTGGAAAATACGGTTTTAAAGAAAAAAAAGGAACGGTCATCGTGAACGTCGAATGCTCCAAATCCGTCAAAGAACAACTCGAGCCACTTGGATTTACCATCAAACAGATACCGGTCGGCCATACCTTTTTAACACTAGAGGCAAAACAAGAGCACGCGCCTCTTGGGATTGAATCATCAGGGCATCTTATCCTGCCTGAATATTTCTTATTTGATGATGCACTGGTCGTTCCGTTGAAGATCGCAGAAATTCTTGAGCACGTTAAAAAACCATTACACGAACTTGTCAGCGAGATACCGATGTATCCAACGAAAAAAGAAGAAATAGAATGCGCTGATGAGATAAAATTCGATGTAGTCCAACAACTCAAACAAAAACTCACTAAAGAATTTGACCACGTGAACACCATGGATGGTGTACGCGTTGATCTCCCAGACGGCTGGATTCTAATCCGGCCCTCAAACACCAGCCCGATCATCCGATTAACCACTGAAGCAGACAACGAAACCATTCTTCAGGACCTGACAACCAAATTTCTGGCAAGAACACATGAGATTATTGAACACATGAAGGCAACAACCCCGTAAAGGTACGAAAGAACATGACACGACTTTTTGGCACCAACGGCATCAGAGGCATCGTCAACCAAGAGATGAACAATGAACTTGCCTTGGGTATCGGGAAAGCCTGGGGCACCTATCTGAAACAAACAATAACACGACCAAAGCTTGCTATTGGAACCGATGCACGACTTTCCAACAGCATGCTTAAATCCGCTATCACCGCAGGACTGCTATCCACAGGATGTGACGTTATCGACGTGGGGCTTGTACCCACACCAACATTACAATATACTATTAAGGAGAAAAAATTTGATTCCGGTGTCATCATCACCGCGTCGCATAATCCACCGCAGTTTAACGGTATCAAAGGAGCGGCAAGCGACGGAACCGAGTTTTCTAAAGACGTTGAAGAAGCAATCGAAAAAATATATTTCTCACGACAATACTCCCTTGCAACCTGGAGAGATGTCGGAACCTATTCCATCTGGGATGGTGCAATAGATTTCTATATAGAAGGGATCCTCTCAACAGTGGACGTCACACTCATTAAAAAACAGAAATTCCACGTGGTTCTTGACTGTGGCAACGGTGCTGGAAGCCTCGTTGCCCCAATCCTTCTCAGAAAACTCGGATGCGAGGTTACAGAATTATACTGTGAACCTGATGGTCGGTTCCCTGGGCATAACTCAGAGCCAATCCCTGAAAACCTTACAACTCTGCTTAAAACAGTACACGAAGCTGGCGCATCATTCGGTATCGCCCAGGATGGGGACGCTGACCGCGCTATCTTCGTTGATGAAAACGGAACATACATCTCGGGTGACAAATCACTCTCGCTTGTTGGAAAATATATCACTGGGAAAAAGAAAGGAGGCGTCGTGGTCACACCAGTAACTACCTCTACGTGTTTCGAAGACGTGATACGAGAGAACGGCGGGAGCGTCATCTACACCAAAGTAGGATCCCCGGTTGTCGCCCGGGTCATGAAAGAAAAAAATGCGGTGTTTGGCGGCGAAGAGAACGGCGGTCTCATCTTTCCTGAATTCCAGTACTGTCGTGATTCAGCAATGTCTCTGGTAAAAATACTAGAAATCCTTGCAAAAGAAAAAAGGTCGCTTTCTGAGCTTATCGGAGAGATACCGTCCTATGAGATGTATAAAACAAAAATAACATGCCCAAATGAGAAAAAAGAACGTGTCATGGACCTTGTAATGAAACAGGTGAAAGGCAACAAAGACGTAAAAAACATCGATAGAACCGACGGAGTAAAACTCTACGTGAAAGGCGGCTGGGTGCTGATGCGTCCATCAGGGACAGAGCCGATATTCCGGCTCTTTGTAGAAGCAAAAGAAAAACAACGTGCCGAACAGTTAGTGACAACCTACAAAAACCTTGTCGAATCTCTTATTCAACGCGTGTAGGATATCATTTTTTCTATGGTTATAACACCTCCTGTCATCTAGGTAAAACTTATAAATAAGAAGGCTATACGCTATCAAACCTTCAAAGGAAAGAAAGGAATAGGAAAAGATAAATACTGAATTGAAATGTAGACTCATGGAGGTAAAATTATGGCTGAAAAACCACACCTAAATTTAGTAATTATTGGTCACGTCGATCACGGAAAGTCCACACTCGTCGGAAGAATCTTACTTGATACCGGACAATTCCCCGCACACATGGTAGAGAAATTCAGAGAAGAAGCAAAAGCAAAAGGAAAAGAAAGTTTCGCTCTTGCATGGATCTTCGATCAACTAAAAGAAGAGCGGGAGAGAGGAGTCACTATTGATGTTGCTCACAAACGATTTGACACAGATAAATACTATATCACGATCATTGATGCTCCTGGTCACCGAGATTTCGTTAAAAACATGATTACGGGTACGTCCCAAGCAGATGCAGCAATCCTTGTGGTCGCTGCACAACATGGTGTTATGGCACAGACAAAAGAACACATGTTCCTTGCTCGAACACTCGGTGTGAAACAGCTGATCGTCGCGATTAACCAAATAGATGCAACCACACCACCATACGACAAAGCCCGTTATGAACTGGTTAAAGCTGATGTACATGCATTAGCGAAAAGTGTCGGTTACAAAGATGAGCAACTTCAGTTCCTCCCCGTCTCTGCTTTCGAAGGCGACAACATTAAAGACAAAGAAGAATATCACCTGGTGGACTGGAGATACCATTCTGAAAGCTATTGACAAATTTACGATTCCTGAAAAACCAGTAAACCTACCACTCCGATGGCCAATCCAAGATGTCTACACCATTAAAGGTGTCGGTACGGTTCCTGTCGGAAAAGTCGAGTGCGGTATCATGAAACCTGGGCAAGTACTGGTGTTTAAACCCAGTATGAAACCTGGCGGGGTTTCTGGAGAAGTAAAAACCATTGAAATGCACCATGAAATGATTAATCAAGCAATGCCTGGTGACAACATTGGTGTAAACGTCCGTGGTCTCAACAAAGGAGATATAAAAAGAGGAGACGTCGCCGGACCAGCCAATGATCCACCAACCGTTGCCAAGTCATTCATCGCACAGATTATGGTGTTGAACCATCCCTCCGTCATCACCAAGGGATACACCCCTGTCTTCCACTGCTACACTGCACAGGTTGCGTGCAGGTTCGAGGAAATCCAAAAGAAACTTGATCCGAAAACCGGGCAAGTAAAAGAAGAGAACCCGGACTTCATTAAAACAGGTGACGCCGCGATAGTAAAAATCATCCCGACCCGTCCGATGGTTATTGAATCATCCAAAAAAATTCCACAACTTGGACGGTTCGCCATTCGAGATATGGGGCAGACGGTTGCAGCCGGTGTCTGTTTAGAAGTCGAGGCGGTAAAATAGATCCTCCTCTCTTCTTTTTTATATTTTAATAATAGGGGCACCCGAGTATGTCAGCGCAGAAAGCACGAATATCACTCACCAGCACGGAATCAACAAAGCTTGAGGAAGTGTGTACGCAAATTAAGATGATTGCAGAAAAAACCGGTGTCGCACTGCGAGGGCCGGTGCCAATGCCAACGAAGCGGTTACGAGTCCCCTGCCGAAAATCCCCTGATGGTGAAGGAACAGAAACCATTGACCATTGGGAAATGCGGATTCACAAACGACTCATTGATCTCGATGCGAGTGATCGTGCGTTGCGACAACTTATGAGAATCCAGGTCCCTGACGGCGTTCATATCGAAATTGTTCTGAAATCTTAAAAGAACAACCCTTTTTTATAAGGATATCTTATACCCTTGCATTATTTGATACACTGCTGAGGTAGCAAAGCTCGGTTCACCGCGCCGGCCTTGAGAGCCGGTTCTCCGCAAGGGGAGCGGGAGTTCGAATCTCCCCCTCAGCGCTCTATTTGGGCGTGTGGCCTAGCCTGGATAAGGCACCGGCCTTCTAAGTCGGTAACCGCGGGTTCGAATCCCGCCACGTCCGCTTCCTGATGTCAGAGTATTTTCCAGACCTTAATTTGATTGCTTGTTGTATTCACAGCGTCATAATAAGCGATGATTTTTATCGTATGACTGAAGAACGATAGCTTATTCCATGTCCAGATGTACGGGGCTTCGACATCTGTGAATTGTAACGTATTGTCCATATAAAACTCGATTTTTTCGATTGCTACTGAGATTCTGTTGACCTGTGCTTCCACATCTATTTTCCCGATAATGAGGGACACAGGGAATGCTCCTTTATCTGCTCCAAAGAGATAAAGATGTTTTTCTAAAGGATGTCGCAAATACCACTCCTGGGCTGTACAAACTCTTCTCCTAAGGTACGATAATCGATTCCATGTCCAGCAAGACCAGAGTATCGATCTGAGGAGAAGATATCGATTGTTCGGTCCCAATGTTCATGGACCCCAAGGCTCGTTGAGAGATAAATCCCATCATGTTCAGGGTCGTAGACATTTGGTGCTGGTGCTGCGGACTGGTGAAGATAATTCTGTGCTCCTTCAATTGGATTCGTCCCTTCTGTTAATAGGAAATCATACATCACGGAATCAATGGCAACTGGATCTTGCGAGAAGAACAGGCTGTTGGTCCAGTCATCTGTGAAGGGGTACATCAAGAACTTCGCAATGGTCCGATGGTCCACCTTGGTAGCAAACGTCCCATCCCCGAGATACAACAGTGTTTTTCCTCCGAGATGCTCATATGAAAATAAATCTACTTGCGGTGCAGCATTTCCCATAGTCAAACCTGAGATATGATAGGTATGGATATCAGAGACAGGTTCGATGAAGCATCCGAAAAAGTTCTTCCCAGATAAGGTCACACCCATATTGATGGGATGTCTTTTCAGCAGTGGCATGTTGATGAGATATTTTGCCTCGACAACACAGGTAGGAAGCGTGCGAACGACTCCATCGGAAAAATACATTTTCGTTAAGCTAGGGATTACCTGCTCACGACCAGTTGCCCCTCCAAGATGAATCAACGTAATGGATTTGGGAGAATTCCTCAACTAACGGATCGGCAGGATAGTTCTCATAATAGATCCGGTTATAGAGACAGTTCGTAATCGGTCGTGAGGCGTCAAATACCGTGATGTCCTCCTGGGCTACACCAACAACGTTGACAAGTTGATGTAACAATGCTTTTACCACATACGGACTTGCGTCTCGATCGTTATCCTCTTTGACGTAGGGATCACCAACACCACCAAGCGCGTTATTCAAATTCATTTTGATCGCTATCTTTTCCCCTGGTTGATAGCCTATGTTTCCATTCCCATGAACTTCATTAAAATAGGAAAAGATGGCATTCCATGCATCAGAATCAGTTGATGTCCCGGTGAGCTCTTGAACTCCTATCGAAAACATCTGATCAATGACATCCTGGTTATTGTTCTCCTGTTCCCACCAGTACCCTGCAAGGTCTTCTTCTGTTGCATTCGGATTCCATACCCAGACGACCCGACCAGGATTAACCCCAGTTCCGACTCCCATTGGTTGTTTCGGGATAGGATCCCAGGAGATGCCGCTGGTTGCTCGTTTCCTTGGAAATAATTCGTGGCAAACACAGCACCAGTGATCGTGAACAAAACAACAAAACCTGCGAAGACTGTTGGTATTGTTTTCGCGAATTTTGTCTTCACGTTTCGCAGCCATATCACAAGGCCGGTGAACAAAATACTCCAGAATGCGATATATCCAAGTGAAATTGAAATAGCGACCTGTTGACAGGGATATCGTGCTCGTTGAGGTGTTGGGGACAACTCGGATGAGAAACCAAATGATTGCAATAATACCTGCGACATGGAACCAAATCCCCTTCCAGCTTGTCATTTTCTGCCAGATTCGTCGATTTCTTATGATGAGCATGATTCTTCATAACTATCCCCTTATGAAAAGAGTAGCTTCTTCGCTATAAAAAGTTTTCCTATCACTACAATTGAAAAGAAAGAAGAAAAGGAGGAATAAGTGGAGATTTTGTTTTAGAATCGTCGACGACGTATTAATCCTTTGAGCCACTTGAATTTTGTCGTTCCGATCAGGAGCCGATCCGTTTTAAACACCCAGACGACAATACTAATGGTCACCATAGCAAAAATAGCGACGTACACAATGCCCCCGATGACCAGCGTGTAGTCGTGGAAGAGCAATGCCCGAGGCGCCATCATCGGATGCGAAAACGGAATCGCAAACGTGAAAATTTTAAGTGCTAAGGGAAGTGTATCAAAATCAGCGAACATGGTGATGAACATCGGGATCATAGCCAGCATCGTGATCGGGAAGGTGAGCGTTTGTGCGCTCTTGTAGTTCTTCGCAAAGGTTCCCATGAGCATGCACAGCGAGAGTCCTGCAATGAGGGTGATGAAGAGTGAGACACCAATCCAAATGAAATCCATCGAGGTGATCACAAGACCATAGGAGGCAAGGTTCAACTCCCGAGAAAACTGGAATCCTGAGAAATAAAACTGCATACCAATCATATAGATAATAGCAAGAAGAAGTCCGATGACAGCAGCCGCAACAATTTTCCCGGTGACAATACTGGTTCGCTTCACCGGTAACGTCAACAGTGTCTCAAGGGTTTTATTCTCCTTTTCCAGAGCCATCGAGGTGATCACAATACTTCCTGCCATGATGATAATCATCATCATCACAATCGGGATCAGCATAGTCTGAGACGACAACATACCAGAAATTGTGCTTGGCGACAGCCCCTGGAACTCCCGGTTTTTGAAATACGTGGTTTCCAATCTTTTTGTTGGTGAGAGAACAAAAGAGGCGTTGTGAATCGAGGTATTTTCTTGAATCAGTTCCTTGGAGATGTTTGTGTTAATGTAAACAATTAAGGATTCAAACATACTTGAGGAGAGGGTATCCATAAGCCCCGCGCCTTTCATGATCCAGTAGACCTCGATATTCCCTGGTTGTTCATGACGGATCCGTTCTGTAAAATTCTGAGGAATTATGATTAGGGCAACCCCATTTTTTTCTTTGAGTGTCTCCAACCCAACTTGTTTGTCTGAACTTGATGTCGAGTTATATACTGACCTTTGCATGGTCATGCAGAATCGTGGAAGCGATTGCACCTAATGTGCTGTTATCCTCGTTAATAACACCAATGATAGGTGGTGCTTGTGATTGTTCTTGGATACCTTGTATGCTATTTCCCATGGTCGCAAAAATCAAAGCGACAAGGATAATCGGAACAAAGGTTGCTGGGGTGAGTAGCTCGCGTATCTCTTTTTTTGTGATGTTTCCCAGTCCGCTCATTCATGCACCGTCCGTATGAACACTTCTTCGATGTTACGCGCCTTATATTTCTCCATTAAAGCCTTTGGTTTGCCCTCTTCGACTATTTTTCCATCGGATATCAGGGCTATTCGGTCACAGAGGTACTCTACCTCAAGCATGTTATGAGATGAGAGAAGAACCGTCGTCCCTTTTTGAGCCGTGGACTTTATCAGCTTTCTGATCTCCTGTGCGTTGATTACATCAAGTCCTGACGTAGGTTCATCAAGGATAGCGAGTTTCGGATTTGTCATTAACGCCCTCCCGACAAGGAGTCGGCGCATCATGCCTTTGCTATAGGTGTCAACTCGGTCATCAATACGTTCTCCAAGATCCGTAATCTCGATACCTTTTTGCACCATTGCTGGTACTTCTTTCGGATCAAAGAAATTCGCGATAAACTGAAGATACGCTCTCCCACTCAGATTCTTATACGCCCCGGCATCCTCTGGAAGATAACTGATAAGCTTCCTGATTTCCCCTGCTTGTTTACTAAGATCATATCCTAATATAGTGACCGATCCGCCATTAATGGATAGCAAGGTGGACAACACCCGTAATGCCGTGGTCTTACCTGCGCCATTCGGACCAATAAGCCCAAAGATTTCTCCCTCATTTATAGAGAACGAGATACCTTTCACTGCATCAATTGACCCATATTTCTTTACTAAATTCTTTACTTCAACTGCTGACATACTCCCCGGTCCCCGTAATGGTTTTTTCTTTTTAAGGTATTCTCTTCTACAAACCGAAACACTGAAACGAAGAAAACGTATTAGAACAACAAAATTTCCGAATCTACTATGAGATGTACGATGAAAAAACAATCGTTTTTCAACGGACTTGTACGGAACATAATTATTGTTGGTTTTGTCAGTTTATTTACCGATCTTTCCAGTCAAATGGTGTTCCCTGTCGTTCCCTTATTTTTACTATCACTTGGTGCGAGCGCATGGGTGGTAGGGCTTGTCGAAGGAGCAGCTGAAACAACCGCTTCCTTGCTCAAAGTCTTTTCCGGATATTGGTCTGATAAGATTAAGCGACGAAAACCATTTGTTTTTGCTGGCTACGGGCTTTCCTCTCTTACAAAACCATTATTCGCGTTTGCACAGACCTGGCCGTTTGTCCTTTTTTTCCGGGTTGTTGAACGGGTTGGAAAAGGAATTAGAGATGCGCCACGAGATGCAATGGTCGCAGAATCAGTGGATGTCTCCGTGAGGGGAAAAGCATACGGGTTCCAACGGGCGATGGACGGCATCGGTTCATTTTCCGGTGCAATTATCGCAGTTATTCTCTTACCGTTGTTTGGGTATAGAGATCTCTTTCTCATTGCGTTCTTCCCAGGAATCATCGCGGTCCTGTTCATCCTGTTTATCAAAGAAAAACGGGAACAAAACATACCAATGAAACGTTCGTCAACACCGTTTCGCGTAAGCATGAAAAAACTCCCTCGCAACCTCCAGATATTCATCCTCGTTTCCACCGTGTTTGCTTGTGCAAATTTCGGGTACGCATTCCTCATATTAAAAGCAAAAAACATCGGGCTCTCTGACAATACCGCACTCCTTCTCTACGTATTATTTTATATTGTGTATACTTTATTTACGATCCCTGCTGGGATGCTCTCTGATAAAATCGGCAGGAAACCAGTTCTGATTGCAGGATATGTACTATTTGCAGCAACCGCAGTCTGTCTCCTTTTTACCTCACAACTTTACATGCTGATATTCGTCTTTATTCTCTATGGGATTTTCTTCGGGCTCATCGATGGAGTACAGCGTGCCTTCGTTGTTGATTTAGCACCCTCCGATCTCAAAGGGACTGCGCTGGGGACCTTCCATACAGCAACCGGTTTGATTGCGTTACCTGCTGGAGTTATAGCAGGACTTCTTTGGGACAAGTTCTCTCCGCAGGCCACGTTTCTCTTTGCCCTAGCTCTTACAATTTGTTCTCTCTTGCTGTTTACCTTTGTGAAAAATACGAAACACTCGAACTAATCTCCCATCTCCTATTGCAGACACCTATATTTTCAGTACAACCTAGGGTTTTTTCCCTATTTCAATCAATATTTCTCCGAACAGTAGCTGGCTCTTTTCCTTGTGAACAAATATTTAAGTAACGAGAATCACTTTACGTAGTTGAGGGGTACCTATGCAAGATCAGATAGAGATGCCGAATAAACATATTGATTTCTTAAAATCACTTGATACAGAGGAGTTTTATAATAAAGACGAAGACGAGGTCCGAAGTACGCTCACAACACTATTCAGGAACTTATTCAATTAGGTAATCCTGCAACAAACGAACTTATTGAACTGCTTCATACCGAATTTACGTGGAGTTGTTTTTTTGCATTAGTGGTTCTTCGTGACACAAAAGATCCGCTAGCGGTTCCTGCAATTATCGCTTTTTTAAAAAAAGAATCTGATGATTCCATGGCAAATGAAGAAGCAATGTTCGCGCTTCAGGATATCGGGGATCCTTCAATTATCCTGCTCATCGAAGATCTTGAGGAAGCGTTTGACAACAAGAAATATAACTCTTATTTAGTGGGTGCGTTAACCGGGATAATCGGCCCAGCACCGTATGATTTCATGGTAAAGATCACTAAAGATTTTATCGACAAGCCATGGCGATACAAAGGATGGTTCCACATTGAGGATTTCACATATAATTTTGTAAAACAGGAACGACAAGATACAATTCCCTTGCTAAAGAAGGTTCTAGACGTGAAGGTCGTTACCGGAACGGAAAAACGAGAACTTGAGGATACCATCAGAGCACTAGAAGACCCGGATAGCTATGAAAAGGAAATTCAAAAAACCGCGAACGAGCTTTCCGAGGCTACCCAGAAGGTTGATTTGTAAGTAATAAAAAAAAATTAAAATCGTATAGAAATTCAGTATATCCATATCGGCCTATTATTTTTTTATACTCAGAAGAATATCAGTAAATCTATATAAATAGCAATAGTGTTGATATCTCTGGAGGGAACAACATCAGTCCTCAGAAACCATCACTTAGAACCCTTGCCGGAAAAAAAATCGATGAGTGGGAGAAATACGCACTTCATAGTCCAACAGGAAAAAGAATACTCGCAGCGCTCTACCGTTCTTCTCTCTACAGCTATTTCTCATGGAAAATAAACGAGTTTCGCGATTACAAGCTGATTGAAGAGATTAAACAGTATCCTCTGCCAAAACATATTGCGATTATCATGGATGGAAACCGTCGGTTCGCGAAAGAACTTGGATTATCATGGGAAGCCGGGCATATATTCGGAAAAGAGAAAATCGAAGAAGTCCTGGACTGGTGCTTTGACCTTGGCATCCATGTTCTGACGATTTTCGCATTTTCCACTGAGAATTTTAAACGAAGCGAAAAAGAAGTCAAGACCCTTATGATGTTGTTTAAAGAAGAATTGGATCAAGCAAAAGAAGACTCCCGTATTCATAAGAACAAAGTAAGGATACGAATTCTTGGTCACCTTGAATCCTTACCAAAAGACATCCAACAGTCAGCACAATCCATTATGGATATGACCAAAACATACAAAACCTATCATTTGAACATTGCCCTCGCATATGGTGGTCGAGAGGAAATCATCCAAGCCATCCAACATATGGCAAGTGACATTAAAAAAGGGAAACTTAAAGTCAAGGATATCTCTCAAAAAACCGTCTCATCCTATCTTTATACGAGTGGTTTACCTGACCCAGATCTCATACTTCGAACTTCTGGAGAAGAGCGCATATCGAACTTCTTGTTATGGCAGCTCGCCTATTCAGAACTCTATTTCTCTGATGTATACTGGCCTGCACTCCAAAAACGAGACTTCTTACAAGCAATCCGAACATATCAGCATAGAAAACGACGTTTCGGGAAATAAAAGAGATAGTTACGATTGCTCCTTTGTTTCTTCTTTGTCTATAAGAGATTCATCATTTTCAACTTCCTCAGCTATCTTTGAAAGCTTCGCAAATTGATACGAAAAAAAATACAAGATTAACCCTAAACCTAAACTGAGAATCGCGAACGCGAGAATAGTCCCGATAACACCATCGCTAAACCCAACAGGGTGTAGCAGTGTTTCAACAAGGTACATAATGAAGAGGATACATCCAAGAATCAGAAAGAATTTACAGAAAAAACCGGTTTTTAAATCGTTATGCGCTGAAAATAGATGTTTTTTAACCATTTAGGCTTCCTGCCCGCCTGCTAACTTCAAGGAGCTTTCCACCTTACTTTGTAACTCGGTTAGTTTCTCTCTGCTTCGCCCCTCTTGCTTCTCCAATGTGATTTTTCGTAGCTCAAGAGATTCTTTGGTTGATGTTAACTCTTTTTTAATGTCACTTTTTCCTTTCGTTTTGATGAGCAACGCACCAATACTCTTGTAAATCGGGGTTTTCTCGGTCACCGCTTCAATTTCTTTTATCGCCTCTTCGGTCTCTTTGAGTTGAATCTCTACCTGTTGGCGTTGTTGTGCAATCATTTGAAGCTGTGCTCGTGCTTGTTGTAATCTGTTAATTTGGTCCTGCAGTTGAGGGGATACTTCGTCACTCGACATAGTCTTTTTTCTCCTTTGGTGGTGGTAATAATCGTCTCCTTCTTAAATATATTCATAAACATGGGGTTTTTATACCTACAACTCATCTATATATATAATAGAAAATATTATATAGAAAGGTGTAAATATACACAAATAGAATTTATTATCCTGTACGGGGGATAAAAAAATGATGAAAAATGATAAAATAATTGTTGTATTGGGAGTAGCTATACTTATTCTTGCTTCAATTGGTATCTATTATTGGGTTCCAGAAAAAGCAGAGTTGCAGTCTGTGAATGCAAACGAATTTATTGATGTTACTGGTGTCATGAAAGAAATGCCTGGTTCTATTACTGTTTCTGATAGCTGTCCATTTTATCCACTTATAGCGACACCGTTGGCAGTGAATTATGATGAAAATGGTGAGCAAACAGTTATACCACTTTACGTAATGAATTTTGAAAATCCCTCAACAGCAATTACAAGACTGCAAGATCAATTAGAAGGCAGTACAAAAGGTGAAATAATTGATGATGAATCTGCCAAAAACGCCTCTTTACGATTAGCTAAAGACTACTGGGATAGCAGTGAGGCAGCTTTAATTATTGAATACGATGAACCTGGATATAATTTAGGTGTAGTAGCGACACCTATAGCGTCTTATCTTAGAATACCAGTCATTGTAACTCAAGAAATAGATTCTGATGTAATCAGCGTTCTTAACGATCTTGGTGTGAAAAAAACCTTTGTCTGTGGTGAAAATATCAAGGGTTACGGTGATGTTTTAAAATTTAATTCCGTTGATGAAATTGTGAATGCATCTATTGTAATTGTTGAAAATAAACTTAACCAGAAAGTCGACTATATTACTCTCACAAATCCAGTAGATGCTTGGCCACCTGAGGTTTTAGATAGTGTGGAGTTTAACTTTGGACCTGAAAAAATAAAATCAGGCTCCATGAGCCAGCTTGTACGAACTGTTCTTGGTTTGATAACAGGTTCAGGCACGGTCACATGGAGTTACACAATACCTAACGATTACGAGTACGCTTTGATTAAATTTGAGGGTATTAATCATGATGCTGAAAATTGTGACGATATGGGAGATCAGGTAACGTTTTCAATGGGCCCTAATTTAGAAGAATTGCCCTCCGGTTTACGAAAATATGAAGCTCTTCCAGGTGGTACAGCTACCGGTGGTATCGCCGAAAGAGATACAAGTGGTAAAATAACAAAAGATGTTTTACATTCTGAAACTGTCGTGTATGGTCGAGGTGGAGTTGAATATACTATTAGTGCTTCCGGTAGCTGGTTAGTGAAAAAAGAAGGTGAAGTATCAGCTCGAGTGGTCGTTGAAAAACTCGAAAATCCAGTTTATCCAATGATGAAATGTCTTTCATCTGTTGCACCGTATCTGACTGCATACCATAGAGGGATTATTTTTGGTAAACCTGAATTTGCGTTTACCGCTGATGATAATATCATTACTAATACTGGAGAAACCTGCCCTGGTATATACGTAGGTGGGAAAAACCCGAAACTGGTACCTATTTCAAATAAACATTTTTTTGATAAAATACATGGTCCTTTAAATGCCTTACTTGCAAACCTTGCAGGTCTTTCAATAGCTGATAATCGAGATATCAAAGGATTAAGAGACCATTATAAAGAGAATCCTGTGTATATTGCTTTAGTTGGTGATGCGACTGTTCTTCCGAATTTCTTCTATCAAAATCATGTTGAACCTATTGGAGATCTTGATGGAGATGGTACTGATGATACCCCCTACTATAGCGGTGGCGGAACCCCTAGCGATGTTCTCTACGGTAATATTGACCCCATACAGTATGACTGGTCTAATTTAGCAAATGATATATACAGTGACACTGAGGAGAAATACCCCTTCATAGAAAACATTGTAGGTCGTATAACCGGTTGGGATGTTCAGGATGCAAATGCTTTGATACTCAAAAGTGTGTTCTATAATGAACTTACGAGTACCTCGGAGACATGGAAAGATAACTTTGGTCTTTTAGTTGGTGGAGGCCAAGATTTCCAAAAACCATTAGTCAGATACCTAATCTTTGGTGACATACTTAAAATGGTTAAACGTGGTGAACCTATGAAAGCCTTCACTGGTTATGCTGAAATGACATATAAACGAGCCGCATCCGACGTTGTGGAACCCTTAGGATTCAACCTGCAAGGGGCTTTATATGAAGAGGGTATGGCAAAGGGACTGAGCGAACAAACTTTATCCAAAATTAAAAAGAGCAACCTCTTAAACAGACTCTTCTTTGAAAAATGGCAGGTAAGAAAACTCGCTGGGGAAGGTAATGTTATAGGCGGAGATATATTTGAGTCAAGCAACTTTTTGTTTGTAAACGGTCATGGTAATCAACATCTATTTGGTGTGGGCGGAAATGATATCGTGGCATCAGGACTTGGTGGCCCACTCATAAAAGCATTGCTTACGCAAACTATTATACCGATAGCTGGTGGTTTCGCAGGCCCCGGAGGAGACTTAAGTGCCGCGGGTGACTATAATACAAGAACAGTATCAAACATGAATCTTGGGCCATCATTTATGTGGTTGGAAAGCTGTATATGTGGAAAACTCGATGGAATGTATGCAAAAGCGAATATTGGTCAATCATTATTACATGCAGGAGTTGCTTCTCTTATTGCATCACCTACTGGATCAAATATTGGTGGCGGTTATCTTGAACCAAAGAAAACAAAATACGATCTGCCAATCCAAACATATCTAAAATACATAAAAGCAAAAGGTGAATGGAATAAAGAAATTTTCCCCGATGCGCACTTTGGGGAGAAGCTATATGAAGATGTTTGTACCGATATGAGACAACACAACACCAGTGTAGGATTAGCGCTTAGAAACGCAAAAAACAATTATTTGATTGCAGATGCAGACTGGCAGCTCTGGTGGTCGCCACCCCTCAATATTTACACTGGAAATGCAATGTTAGACCTTGAAATGGCAAATAACAACTATGCTGATTTATTCAAGAGCACAGCATCTAAAGGCCTTAGTCCAATGATGGAATCAAAATACGTGAGCTTCCAGGAATACATACTCTTTGGTGATCCGGCGTTAAACACGTACGAACCGTGCAACGAAGGGAAATAATTACCCCCTTCTCTCATTATTTTTTTTAATAAATTAGACTAAAGCCCTTCCCATTTTTTATTTTACATCTTTACTTGAACAACAGCCTTGTCTTCATCTGATGTCTTGAATAACTGTTCATCGATGCACTTCATCATCCGGGCAACCATCATATCTGGGAACGAATGAATACGAATATTGTAGATGTTGACACTATCGTTATAGAACTCGCGACGATCTGCAAGCTCATTTTCAAGCGCAGTAATTCTAATTTGTAATTTAAGGAAATTCTCATTCGCCTTTAAATTCGGATAGTTTTCCGCGACAGCAAAAATTGTTTTCAGCGACTCGGTAATGAGCATATCTGATGCTGCTTTTTTTGAAAGTGTCGTCGCCTGGAGAACGTCAGTACGTGCCTTTGTTAATGCCTCAAGGGTGGCTCGCTCGTGCTCCATGTATCCCTTGACACTAGCGATGAGATTCGGGAGTTCATCTGATCGTTGTTTCAATAATACATCGATGTTTGCCCAAGATTTCTTAATATTGTTTTTTAGACGTACAAGACCATTATAGATCAATAGGAGTGCGATCAATAACGTAAAGAATAGCAGCCCGATGATGAGAAAAATAATTACCCAAAGCTCCATTATTTCATCTCTCCTTTATCACCTACATAAGTTCGAAAAACAATATTGCTCCAACAATAATTAATGCTATCCCAAACCCCCATATTCCATAGGTAAGTATCGCAAGGTTTTTCAAAATTTGTTTCTCTGATTTATCTGAAATATAGTATTGCTTCTCATATTTCCCTTTTTGAATCATGATGGAATCGACATGGTTTTCTGTTGCCTCTATTTTTAAAGGATTCTCACCTGCGGTCCCCATGATATATAAGGTATCGTCTGGAACAATAATAGTTTCCTGATAACGCATTGTCTTATTTAGTCCCAAAAATCCCTCATGTGCCAAATTATTTGCAGCGAGGAATCGAATGACCTGTTCTGGTGGGTCCTTCCCAAGACCTGATTGGTATTCAAAATCCCTTCTTGCTTCAATCTTTGCGCCAGTCGGATCAATCAATACCATCCCTGTGTCGTCCTTAAGATAAAAAAGACCTCGCTGCTCCCCTTTCTTAACCGTAACCCAATGAGAATTTTTCCCACTACTCCGATATTCCTCTATGGTAAATTGATAATACACACATTCCTTGTCAGTAAATGGACTTTTAAACAACCGTTCCTTTATTGGTATAACCTTCCCAAAGATTTCAACTAGTCCCATCGCAATTGACCGAATCTTCGATGTAGGAGTATCTGCTATCAGCTGTTTCTTTTTGTAAAAATAGAGACCTACAGCAAATAATGCAATACCAATAAGAAACATGAAAAGACCGACAATCAACCCGTTTTGCAGTAACATTGGTGAGGATAATCTAAAGATATGATTTAAATCTATTTTTTAATCTGAACTAGAAACATTGTTATTGAAGAATTCCTGCTGTTTTCATTTTCTGTAAATTCTCAGGGTGTTTCTCAAAGAACGCATGAACCGGTTCAAGGATTTTATTAATGTGATTTGCGGTTGCATTCTTCAAATCCAGGGGATGAAGTCCTGCAATAAAAGCCTGTTCCAAGTCTGTATAGGTCGAAAACTCCAGATTTCCCCCGAATTTCTCAGGTCGCTCAATCAAAAATGATTTTCCTTCAAGGTCTGGGAATATGACGAACTTACAAATCTCCAATACCGGATTTCCCTCGATTTGCTTCTCGGGACAATATGCTTTGCTCAATTTCTTTTTCACTATATCAGATGTATCGTGAATCGATATCATGGTATCTGGTTTGCTCTTACTCATTTTCGCTTCGATTGGGTTCATCCGGCCGCCTGCCTGAAGTCCGGTTAAAAGCGGTGTATGAATCGCAACCGGAGCAACCCGTCCTATTTTTTTTGCCACGTCTCGAGCGAGCATATGAGCGTGACGCTGGTCCGTCCCGCCGTATGCGACATCCAACTCAAGATAAAAAATATCAGAGACCTGCATTGCTGGGTAAAACAATTTCGAGAGATCTTTCTCTGCTTCTTCCTCTCCTCGTCCCATGATATCCATCGCACGTTTCACCCGAGCGACCGACGTTGCTTTTGATGTTTTTAACACCAGCTCCCAATATTTGGCATCGTTCACATAGTCACTTGCGTACACAAACCGTACCTTGCTGGTGTCAATCCCCATCGCTGCAAAACAATCCTCCATATATTTACCACAGAGTTTAATCTTCTCGATATCTCCACCGAGTTTATCGTTGATATATGCATGCCAATCAGCAAGCAGCACCGTAAAATCAAAACCACAGGCGAGGAAGTCTTTTATCTTGTTGGTACAAATCTTCCATCCAAGATGCACCACCCCTGAGGGCTCAAACCCGATGTATGCTTTTGGGTTCGGCTTATTCAACACTGTTTTCAGTTCTTCGATCGTGATGATTTCTTCCGTGTTTGCGGTCAGTCTTTCGAGTTTTTCCATGGCTTTGCACCTTTTCTTTATCGCGTGAGTTTCTTTACCACATGATCAACGATTTTATCGGAGACACCAAGATAGTTCCGCGGGTTCATAACCTCTTCGAGTTCTTTCTTCTTTAATAGCTTGGTAATCTTCGGATTCTCAAGTAGCACCGAGAGGAGTTGTTTATTCTCACTAGCTGCTTTCAAAGAACAGGTTCTGACTAGTTCATGGGCATCACCCCGACCCATGCCTTTCTCCACGAGTTTCGTCATGACTGCTTCAGCCATAGGAAGGCCTTTGGAGTTCTCCAAGTTCTCTCGCATCCGCTCTGGGTTCACCTGCAGGTTCCGGAACACCTTGTTCATCTGAAACACGATCCAATCAGTCATAATCAATGAATGCGGAAGGATGAATCGTTCTGAGGAGGAATTACAGAGATCTCGTTCATGCCACTGGATCGCGTTCTCATACGCAGGGATGATAAAACTTCGAATAACTCGGGCTAACCCACAGACTTGTTCACAGAGAATCGGGTTTCGCTTCTGTGGCATCGTCGATGAACCAACCTGTTTTTTAGCTTCGAACGCCTCAGAGACCTCACCGATCTCACTGCGTTGCAAATTGCGAATCTCGGTAGCAAATTTCTCCATGCTGCTTGCGATATTTGCTAGCACCGACAACAGTTCGATGTAGCGGTCACGACCCACAATCTGGGTTGATGCCTCCTCAGTTCCGAGTTTCAGATCAGCCATGACCAGTTCCTGGATTTTCAAGGCATGTTTCCCCATCGCAGCACCAGATCCGACCGCACCAGACATCTTACCGACAAGCAACCGTGATTTACACTCATGGAGCCGTTCCAGATGCCGGTCGACCTCCATCGCGTACACCGCCATTTTCAAACCAAAAGTAATCGGAATGGAATACTGCCCATGGGTCCGTCCCGCCATGATCGTATTCTTGTATTCCTTCGCAAGACCAACAAGGGTAACCCGGAGTTCCCTGACTTGTGCTTTGATCAGATCTGTTGCAGCTGCGAACTGCAACGCATTCGCGGTATCCACAATATCATAGCTGGTTGCACCCAGATGAACGTATTTTCCTGCGTCACCACTGCATACCTCACTTAAGGCTTTGGTGACTGCCATGATGTCATGTCTGGTTTCTTTCTCGATTTCATTGACTCGTTTTACCGTGACGTATTTCACGGAGGCTTTCTTTGAAATCTCATCAGCAGCCTTCTTTGAAATATTACCAACTGCCGCATGAGCTCGAGCCAGTGCAGCCTCTACATCCTAAGAGATATTGTAGTTTACTTGTTTCACCAAAGACTTCTTTTATTTCTTTTCTCCCATATCGAAAATCAAGGGGACACACAGGGTTCTCCATACGGCCTCCAACCTAGAATCATCTATGAGTTAATGTCTTTTTTGGGGCGAGTTCTCTTAAGAGATATCTTTTAATAAAACAGCAAGTTCAGCGGCAATCGCCTGGATACGAGGGTAATGACGCTGCAGTTTACCAACCAACTCCCGGAGATGTGTAACAGTCCCCATCACTAAAATATCCGCAGGGCTTTTTTTCAACTCAAATGCATCCCGCGGGATCGCCACCTCTCCTCCAAGAGAAAGCATATCCTGTTTAATGATGATTGCATCCTGCAATACCACCTGCTCAAGTTTAATGACCTTAAAAATCGCTTTGGGAGCCATGATATCAATGCTGTTCGGATCGCTTCCTATCTTTTGGATTTCTTTTTTTGCAGCATCAAGTGAATCGATTGTAATGAAGCTGAGGATTATGCGTTGTCATTAGAGGAGGAATCAGAATTGGTCTTATAAGAACATATGCACATACCCTTCCGATGAAAGGTACCTATCTCCTTATTATGACACTTCCGAAAGACACCTCTGTAATGGTAGGAAAACACGGGATAATCCATTTTAAAAAAGGATGCTATGCGTACGTAGGTTCTGCGTTAAATGGACTAGATCAACGGATACAGCGACATCTCAGGACAGACAAAAAGACCCATTGGCATATTGATTATCTTCTTCCTTTTACAGAGATCGTTGAAATATTTTATAAAGAAAATAATCGAAGGGAAGAATGTAGGATAGCTCAAGGCTTTAGAAAGAAATTTCGCAAGTATTCCAGGTTTTGGGTGCAGTGATTGTTCCTGTAAAAGTCATTTGTTCTATGGATCTTCTGAAGAAATAACTCAGGTAGCAATTACATCTTCAAATGAAATCATATCCACTGGATGCAAACTCTTAAAATCATCTATTCTATGAGTATGACCATGGTTTCGATTCTCTATTCAACAACCGGTACCATTGAAGACGCACGAAGAATTGCTCACGCGCTGTTAAAAGACAAACTGGTCGCCTGTGTCAATATCATTCCAAAGGTTGAATCAATATATCGGTGGCAGGGGAAAATCGAGGAAAGCAATGAATGTGCCTTCATTGCGAAAACCACAGAAAGGAACGTTGAGAAAGCAATACAGAAGATTCGTTCATTGCACCCCTATGAAGTCCCTGATATCATCGTGTTTCCTCCTGTCGGTGGACTAAAGGAATATCTTGCGTATGTTGAAGAGGAGACCGCATGAAATTCGTCGCATTGGTCTCTAGTGGTATCGATTCCCCAGTTGCTACATACCTGCTTTCCAAGAAAGCAGAAGAGATTATTTTAGTTCATGCTGATAATCGACCGTTTACCGATGAACGAGAGATAGAAAAATTTGTTACTCTTGCGAAATACCTCAAGAAACAATTGCCATCAAAACTGAAAGCAATACTTATTCCGCATGGACAGACTCTTCAGTCCTACAAAACAAGTTGTGACAACAAATTCACGTGCGTCGTCTGCAAACGGATGATGCTTCGGTACGCAGAAGCAATCGCAAAAAAAGAGCACGCTGATGCAATTGTGATGGGTGATTCCCTCGGTCAGGTTGCATCGCAGACACTACAAAACATTCGAGTCGTGGAACAAGCAGTCAGTATCCCTATTCTCAGACCATTGATTGGGTTTGATAAGGAAGACACGATTCAGATTGCAAAAAAGATTGGTACTTTTGATTTGTCAATTGCACCTGCTGATGGATGTGGTGCAGTCCCGATCAAACCATCGACGCAGGCGCGTCTTGAGCAGATACTTACCGAAGAACAAAAAATCAATGTTGATGAGCTTGTAAAGTTCGCAGTCACGCATAAAACGAACGTCAAGCTCTAACATTTCACAGTCAAAATAGTTAATAAATCAGACGGAAGAAAACTACATTTTTTAGAAAAATGAAAAGGCTTAAAAACCACCAAACTATACTACATTTTGTAGCTTAGAATTTTTGCTATACTATATATTGTATCTGGTGTGGTGAGATGAACTGTCCCTATTGCAGCCATATTGACACGAAGGTTACCGACTCTCGCGATACGGGAGGATCGATACGCAGACGGCGAGAATGTCTCAGCTGTAACAAGCGGTTCACGACCTACGAATACATCGAAATGGCACCACTTTTTGTCATTAAAAAAGACGGCAGGCGAGAACGATTCGACCGCTGTAAAATCAGAAACGGAATGGAAAAAGCACTTGAGAAACGTCCAATCACCCATGAAAAAATCGAAGAAATGATTGATGGAATTGAAGAAAAAATTAGACGAGTGGGGAAAGAAGAAATTGAGACCGCCCTCATAGGGGAATACGTCATGGATGCATTAAAGGACGTGGATCATGTCGCCTACATCAGGTTCGCATCGGTCTATCGTCAGTTCACTGACGTCACCAGCTTTGAAAAAGAGGTTAAAAATTTAATAGAGAAATAAGAGGAGAGAACCACATGATACGAAAGATAAAAAAACGAGACGGAAAAATCGTTGACTTCAACCCAGTCAGAATCACAGAAGCAATCTGGAAAGCAGCACAAGCAGTCGGTGGAAAAGACTACAAGAGAGCAGCAGAACTGACTGACAAAGTTATCGCTATCTTAGAAAAAGAGTTGAAACGCAGTGAAATCCCTACAGTTGAACAAGTCCAGGATGTCGTAGAAAAAGTCCTTGTAGAGGATGGTCATGCGAAAACCGCGAAAGCCTACATTCTCTACCGGAAACAACACCAGGACATGCGAGAAATCGGTGGGCTTCTGAAGGATATTGACGTGGTCGATGACTACCTCAGCATGTTGGACTGGAAGGTCAACGAGAACAGCAACATGAGCTACTCGCTCCAGGGACTCAATGTGTACGCGACCGAGAGCATCATTTCTCATTACTGGCTCAATAAGATTTATCCTCCTGAGATTGGAGATGCTCACACCAAAGGAGAATACCACATTCACGATCTTGGGACCCTCGGAGCATATTGCGTGGGGTGGGATTTGAAAGATTTATTACTCCTCGGGTTCAAAGGCGTCTCCGGGAAAATCGAAAGCAAACCAGCAAAACACTTCAGTACCGCATTGATGCAAATTGTGAATTATCTGTACACGCTGCAGGGTGAGGCTGCGGGAGCGCAAGCCTTGTCGAATTTCGATTCATTACTCGCGCCATTCATAGAAAAGGATGGCCTCCAGTATGAGAACGTGAAACAAGAAATGCAGAAATTCATGTTCAACATGAACGTACCCACACGAGTCGGGTTCCAAAGTCCCTTTACGAACATTACCATGGATCTTACCGTCCCTGGTTACATGGCAGAGGAGCCAGCGATCATCGGTGGAGAGCTCACTGACAATAACTACAGCGAGTACTCTGATGAGATGGACATGGTGAACCACGCGTTCGCAGAAATCATGTATGATGGAGATGCAAAAGGACGGCCTTTTACGTTTCCCATCCCAACCTATAATATCACCAAAGATTTCAACTGGAATAACGATGGACTGACGCCACTCTGGGATATGACTGCGAAATACGGTATTCCTTACTTTTCAAATTTCATTAACAGCGACATGAAACCGGATGATGCGCGAAGTATGTGCTGCCGCTTACGCTTCGACAACAGAGAACTCCGGAAACGCGGTGGTGGGTTGTTCGGTGCGAACCCCAAGACCGGATCGATAGGTGTCGTCACTCTCAATATGCCACGGATAGGGTATCTTGCGAAAGATGACACTGATTTCTTCGAACGACTCGATTCACTTATGATACTTGCACGGCAGAGCCTTGAAATCAAACGAGATCTCATCGAAAATCTCACCGATAGTGGATTGCATCCCTACTCACGGTTTTATCTCTCTGATGTGAAGAAAACCTTTGGAGAATACTGGAAGAACCACTTCTCAACTATCGGTCTTATTGGTATGAACGATGCGTTGCTGAACTTCATGAACAAGAGCATCGCAGAGACCGAGGGGAAGGCATTCGCAGAAAAAGTACTTGATTACATGCGCAAGCGCATCGCGGACTTCCAGGAAGAATCTGGGAACATCTTTAACCTGGAGGCAACACCGGGAGAAGGAACAAGCTATCGACTCGCACGAATCGATAAGAAACAATACCCTGACATTCGAACATTCAACCAGGAGATCTATACACAAAACCGTGGACGGGACGTCGAACCATACTACACCAACTCGACACAACTCCCTGTTGGATTTACAACGGATGTCTTTGAAGCTCTTGATCTGCAGGATTCCTTACAGACAAAATACACGGGTGGTACGGTACTGCATATCTTCCTTGGTGAGGAAGAACCCTCCCCGACTGCAACAAAGAATCTTGTTCGGAAGGTTGCACAGAGCTATGCACTCCCTTATTATACCATAACTCCGACCTTCAGCGTCTGTCCAGACCATGGGTACCTCGCTGGTGAACATCAATTCTGCCCGACCTGTCACGCAGGACAAAAAACCACGGAATGCGAAATCTACTCCCGTGTGGTCGGGTACATCCGCCCGGTGAACCAATGGAACAAAGGAAAACAACAGGAGTTCCGCGACCGAACAACATTTGACCTTAGGGAGAAGGTACTTGTTACACAATGAAAATAGGTGGCTTTCAGAAAACATCATTGCTTGATTATCCAGATAGGATCAGTGCGATAGTCTGGGTCAGCGGATGTAACTTCCGCTGCCCGTTCTGTTACAACAAGAATCTTGCGCTGGGAACCGCAGAGTTATTCCCCGAGGATGAAATCCTCTCGTTTCTTTCTAAACGAAAAGAACAACTTGAAGGAGTGGTCATTTCTGGTGGAGAGCCACTGTTTCAAGAAGATATCGTTGATTTCATTGAAAAAATAAAAAAACATGAGATTTCCTGTCAAGATTGATACGAACGGTGCGTTTCCGGAAAAACTTGGTGAATTACTGGAAAAACAGCTTGTTGATTACATTGCCATGGATGTGAAGGCACCAAAAAGGAAATATCATCAACTCGCTGGTGTCGATGTTGATATCTCCAAGATTGAAGCATCGATTGATCTGATCAAAAACAAAGCACCAGCGTACGAGTTTAAAACCACGTTTATCCCAGGATCTTTTAAAAAAAGAGGATATCGTTGAGATTGCGAAATGGATTGAAGGAGCAGACGCTTATTATCTGCAACAATTTAAACCCATTTCGCCACTCATGTCATCCACATTTGAAAACGCAGTTCCCTATCCTAGAGATTATTTTTTAGAAACACTCACAGCAATTAAACCATTTTTCAAACGCTGTGCAGTGAGAGGTATTTAAAAAAACTAAATAGTACATATTCAATGAGGTCCTCTATGGACTATGAATTAGCGATTGTTGGTGCGGGGCCTGCTGGATTTTCCGCTGCGATTTATGCGAAACGATCTGGGATTTCCACTGTTGTGTTTGATCGTGGAAGTGGTGGTGGTCTTCTCCAACTTGCCCCGAATATTGAAAATTATGCTGGATTTGTTTCCATTCCTGGGATTGATCTTGTTGAGAAGATGAAGCAACATGCGAGCAGATACGCTGATTTGCATTTCTATGAAGACGTTAAAGAAGTCAGGCCATCGTCTACCGGTTTTGTGATTACGACTGATAAGGCCACGTATCATGTAGGGGCAGTGATTCTCTGTACAGGCACCGAGCATCAAAAACTCGATGTACCCGGTGAACCTGAACTTATCGGGAAAGGAGTATCGTATTGTGCTACATGCGATGGTTTTTTCTTCAAAGGGAAACAGGTTGTTGTGGTTGGTGGCGGAAACACCGCGCTCATGGAATCTATTTTTTTAAAACAGTTAGGGTGTAAGGATGTGTATATTATCCACCGTCGTGATCAATTCCGTGCGGAGAAGATTTATGAGGATGAAGCACGAGAAAAAGGTGTGCATTTTATTTTCAATACTATCGTTGAGGAGATCCATGGGAAAGAGAGCGTCTCCTCTGTTGGTCTTTTTAATTTAGAAACAAGTGAACGATCGCGGTTGGCTGCCGATGGTGTATTTGCCTCTGTTGGAGTGTTTCCCCAAAATGAGATTGCACAAGCGCTTCATTTGAAATTGGATGAAAACGGGTATATCGTCGTAGACAACGTTCAACGAACAAGTGTTCGGGGTGTGTATGCAGCTGGTGATATTACGGGAGGTTTGCGACAGGTGGTGACTGCGTGTGCAAAGGGTGCGATTGCCGCGTTGTCATCGACTGAGGTGTTAGGCAAGAAATACCCGTACTAAAGAACTGGTATCTGTTCGTATTTTTTCTCTTTCAGGATATCAATCAAGTGATCACCGCTTTTTTTGGTTTATGCCGCTTCACGACCGCTGTGTAATTCTCCGGTGTCATTCCGCAATCAAGAACATTAACATCAAGGGAATCAATCTTTAGGGTATCAGCAACATATGGTCCGATCCCATCGTCGCCGCCGTCTCGATTGCCGATACACATAATCAGAGAATCCACTGAAATCCCCTCATTACCATTTCATCTCGAATATTGTACCTTCTGATACGTCAAGATATACCACATGATACCAGTTCCTGCAGTAGACACACTACTGAGCAACATATCAAGAGTGAAAAAAACATATGCCATGACAGTCAACAGAACTGCAGTTGATAGATACATTGACAGCGATTGACTTTTCGCTTCTTTTAGTTGATAATTTCGCATGATTGCTGGAATCGCGGTTACCATGAACCCAAAGTTGATGATCGTAAGAACAAGATCTTGCCATTGCCACATATATTTTCAGTGATGCTAACAGAGGATATAAATAAATCCTCCCCATCGCATACCATACAAAAACAATGTTCTTGGAGAAGCAATGGCAAGTAAAATCACACTCGCGCAAGGAGCTGGCGGCGAACTCATGGATCAGCTTATCAAACAAAGCATCCTGAAATATTTCAAGAAACAAGGAACTGCTGAAGTCTCTCTTGCTGCTCTTGATGATGCTGCAGTTATTGATGATATTGTGTTTTCAACAGATTCTCATACCGTGCAACCATTGATTTTTCCTGGGGGTGACATCGGGTCTCTTGCAGTCTGTGGTACCATTAACGATGTCGCAGTTATGGGAGCAACACCACTTGCTCTTTCTGCAGGGTTCATCATTGAAGAAGGATTCTCCATGGAGACTTTCGAAACCATTGTGAGAAGTATGGCAAAAACCGCAAACAAAGCAGGTGTTCCAATCATCACTGGAGATACAAAGGTAGTTGAAAAAGGCGCGATCCAAGAATTCATGATAAATACCAGCGGCATCGGGAAACGAGGTAAATATCTTGAAAGTAACATTAAGGTTGTGAAACGTCATCGTGCATTCAATCAACGATGGCTGCTTGATTCCAGTCTTTCAAAAGGAGATATGATTATTCTCTCCGGTAATATCGGTGAACACGGTATTGCTCTGTTGTCGTTTCGTGAGGGATATGGTTTTGAAACTACCATCAAGTCAGATATCGCGCCGGTTAATGGGCTCATGGAAAAGATACTTGTTGAGGGCGGCATTGTCTCTGCAAAAGACCCTACTAGGGGGGGACTTGCCAACACGGTCAACGAGTTTAGCGAGAAATCCAAGGTTGGAATTATTCTTCATGAAGACGCTGTTCCCATTCCCGATGGTGTTCGATCCGCCTGTGACCTGCTTGGAATTGATCCCTTGGAGATCGGAAATGAAGGAAAAGTCGTCCTTGGTGTTGTGAAAGAAAAAGCAGATGATGTTCTTGCTGTTCTGAAAAAACATCCTCTGGGGAGACACGCAGCAATCATAGGAGAAGCAACAAGCCACGTCCATGGTGTTGTTATGGAGACCATGGTTGGTGGCAAACGAATCATCCATAAACCATTGGGTGATCCCGTGCCACGAATCTGTTAATCACAAGAGGACTATTACAACATTTATCGATGCACTCACCGATACTGCGAATGAACTTGCTTAGGATGAAAAAATGATAACTGTTGGGATGACTGTGGAATGGCCATTGTCCTAAACGTAATCGTAGAGGATAAAACCTCTAAGAAATTGTTTGTAAAGGCAGAAATACCTTTTAATAGGAATGTGGTTATCGATTCTCATCCATGGGGAAGAAAAGAGATCTCATCCAGGTGCTTTTGCTGATATTGATTGGTATGTTCATTCCGTTCCTTGGGTCTGTCACTCTCTCATACGGGTTCGAGATTAAAAAAATAAGCTTCACCTTCTTTTATTTTCTCATCATCTTTGCATTTGAACTTGGTTTTGTTTATCTTTATTTTACTTTTAATAATAAGCGAGCGAATAAAAAGATGGAGAAGTATAAACCAAAATAAGAAGATGGATGGGGGGAATGGGATTGAAAAGTATGGGATTCTCAAAATACATACACTCGATATTTACGAAAACTGTATTTCTTAGGATACAAACGGTAAAAGATAAATAGGAAAACTCTCTTCAGGGGTGCAACGAGGTAAACAATTATGGCAGTAAAAGTAGATAAAGCAACATGTACCGGCTGTGCCGCTTGTGAATCAGTATGCCCTGTCGAGGCGATTAAAGTCGTTGAGAAAGCAGAGGTCAACGAAGACACCTGCATTGACTGCGGTACCTGCGTTGATGAATGTCCAGTTCAAGCAATCAGTCTCTAAATAATTATTACTTTATTTTCTCTTCTTTTTCCTTTCTAGTTTTTGCTGTACTTTTTCACTACGGAGTTCCCGAAGCGCATCGTGAGCTATCCATTTAGCAGATCTTGATTTCATGGTAAGAATTTCTTCAGCTAGCTGTATTGTTTTTTTATTCAATCTGATGTTTCGTTTTCCAATATTTCTGAGCGCCCAGTTGACTGCTTTCTTCACATAGTTCCGTTCATCCACAGCATATTGTTTAATCAACGGAAATACTGTTTCGAACTCATGGTCTGTTGCGTTTTTATCATGGACTGCAAGGCCTGCAACTAAGGAGAATGCCGCACGTCTGACAAATTCTTCATTTCTCTCCGCCCATTCGAACACTTTTTTCCACGCATATACGGTCTGATCAAAAAGGCTTGTGCATGCTTGATCGCAGACGTCCCAAGAGTCGAACGTCTGTGCCCACCGATCCATTTGTTCACCGGTGATTTGTGTCGGTATCCTCGATGAAGACAGCGAGTAATCGAGCATCATGAATACCTGAATCCCAGAGTTGTAACGCAAGGTTATGATTCGTACCGATTTCCTTTGCGAATGGTCTGAGAATGTAAATCGAAATACCTAGATTGTTCTGAGGATTGATCCCGTACCGTGCCATTCCCTTGATATTTTCAGGGTTTGAGAGTGATTTCAGTTTCTGAAGGATTTCTTCGTAGTCCATGTATATCACCGTTTGTACGTCTCATATCTTTTCTTATTTGAATATCTTTCCTGTTTCCATGTACCAGAGGTATAAATCGAGTTCCGCAAGTGTGAGATTAGTTTGTGTTGCGATTGTTTGTAAGATTTTTTCAATTTCCATATATTTTTTTCTCGTAAGCGTCTTTGGTTGTTTGATGAATTCATATCGCTCGAGCAAGTCAAGGATATGGGAATCAATAATTGCATAGTCTTCAAATCCGATGTTTCTGAGGAAATGGCTTGCTTCTTTGAATCCAAGTCCTTTGATGTTTTTTACAAGCCATTCTCGTCGTTCTTCTCCTTCAAGAGACGAGATGATCGTTTGGAGGGTATCTTTGCATTTCGTTGATTCGGTGATGTAGCCTGCTCTTGTGTTTGGGAATCGATAGCCGATGTTTTTTAATTTTATTGCAAGTGTTTCTTGCGAGTCGGTAAGAAAACACTTGCTGAGTTTTTTATGAATATGCATGCCTCGTTCTGCGCTGAAGTTTGCGGTAAGAACACAGAAGCACATTTCTTTGAATAGTTCATCTGAGGAGTTTTTGTTTATTTTTTTGAATTCTTTGATTCTTTTATTTACTTTGGTGCTTACGTTACTGTTTTTTAATGATTGAATTTTCTTAAATAGTTGGTTCATAGTGTCTCAGCTTCAAGATTTTTTATTGAAAAATATGGTGGAAGATGTAAGACAAACGGAGGTATTAGGTTGGTGAGGAGAGGAGGAAAGGATGGGATGCAAAAATATTTCCCCCGTTTGTTTTTACATCTCCACGCGTGTTAATGTGAGTTTTTTGGTTTCTTCTTATTTTATCCCCAATCTACCACTATTAACAATTGTTAATGGACCTACTCTATTTAAATCTTTCGCCCCCCCTGTTTCTCCATATGAAACCCTTTTACCATATTCACAACCATCAATTTCTGTAAAAAATAAAAAACACTAATTATAAGTATAAATGAACGCTTGTACCCTTCGATGAAACGCACTCCTTGTGAATATGTGATGTGGAACGGACTTCCTGTCATCCGAAAAGAAATCGCAGAAAGCATGATAACCAATTTCGGATTAAACCAAAAAGAAGCCGCAGAAAAACTTGGAGTGACACCCGCGGCAATCTGCCAATACCTCTCTCACAAACGAGGAAATGTCAAGATAGACGACCAAGAACTCATCAAAGAAATCAACCTCTCTACAGAACGCATCCTCAACAACACCGATACAAATGTCATCGAAGAAACCTGCCGCATCTGCAAGATATTCAGGGCAAAGGGAGTCTTCCCTTCCGCATGCAACTCCTGCCCATCAGAAAAATAATTATTACACGGAAGCTATCCTTATAAAGAGTTTTCTTATCTATTCCTTATAGTACAATTTGGGGGCTGAGAATAAATGAAATCAACAGCAATTCTTGATTTAATGATTAAAGACCATGGGAAAATTGTGAAACTTTTACTCGATGTTGAAAAAAGTATCGGGATGGAGCTTATCTCTACAATGAAGGTGTTTGATACATTCGAATGGGAGCTGGAAAAACATATTTTTATTGAAGAAAAAGCGATTTTTTCCTCATATAAACCAATCAACATCGTGGAAGGTTATAAGATGGTACCAGAACTTATCCAACAACACAATGATATTCTGAATAGACTGCGGGTGATGAGAAAAAATCTGATGTGGCAGCGACCCATTGATTATGATGAATTCAAAGAGTTAATTATGGCACATAAAACATTTGAGGAAGTATCATTGTACCCGAAACTTGATCAAGAATTAGACGCATCGCAAAAAGAAGAAATCATGAAAAAAATTCGTGAGATTATCTAATAATAACTCTTTTTAACTAAGAGCGAATTGTTCGAATCGTTCTGATTTTGCTTTACAAATCGGGCAGATTGGTGGTGGTATTTCTCGTGCACATAAATAACCACATACGCTGCACCGCCATACAGGGATAGCTGGCACTGAGGTTGTTGATTTGTACGGGAATTGTTTTTTGACTTCACCGATGTATGTTGTTTCGTTTCTATGGCAGAAAACGCAGCGTCTTGAATTTCTCTGGGGCGTCGTTCTGGGATCGGTCCCATCTGTGAAGGATTCTCTTTTATCTGCTTACTTACAAACAACCCGCAGTAGCACATACCAAACTCATCAATATCTGCATCCCGATACTCACACGGACAGATGATATCCACATCGTATTTTTTACTGCCACATGAGACCCGACATGGACACGACCCGTACCCATACCGATTCGTGTTCGTTGCCAGCCCGTCAATAAGATCATTTAATAGCTGCGCATCAGGACACAGGAAGTAACCATTCTCCGTTGCATTCTTTTGCATAGAGTCTAAAATCGCTTGTCTTTCTGTCATCACCTAAGCTTCTCCTTAATTTCCTTGTCGTTAAACCCGCGGATCACCTGTTTTCCCTTATCGATGACGATCGTTGGATACGTACCATATGGATTATATTTTTTTACTTCTTCGTTTGCCTCGATGATATCATTTCCTATCAGTTTATCCACATCAATGTATTCATATTCGACATCCAGAGCTTTGAGTAGTTCTTTTGTTTTTTTACACCACCCGCAGGTACTTAGGGTATAGATTTTCACCTGATGCGTTTTTTTCTTCCCAGGAACTATTTCGCATTTCATTGCTCTTATATTTCCTTGGCATCTAAAAGCTTTATGCTTCTTTCGGAAACTAGTTTTAAATATGAAAAAACTATATAATAAATGAGGTTGAAGCATGACCGTTGCCTATTATCAATGTCAAAAGTGTAAGAAAAAAACAATAGTTAAAGATGAGACGAAAAAACCTTCCTGCTGTGGAAAACCAATGAAGAAGATACAGGTTAATATTTGTCTTCAACCTGATCACGCTGAGCATGCTCGGCCTATGGATGCCGATGAACCATGTGATGATTTCCGGGGTGGAAGCTAAAAGGAGAGATGAAAAACTATAGTAAAATGTGCTGTGTGTAATTGTGAAATTGAAGAAGAAAAAATAAAGCATATCCATGTCAAAGGAAAACCTAAAAAAATCTGTCAAGAATGTGTTTCAGCAATCAAAGGATTTGCATAATCACCTGGTTTTAGCTATATGGATATAGACCAATCTGTTTCGTGGCCCATCTCCTTCATAAAAAAAGATATGTTGCCATGTTCCAAGAACAAGTTTTCTATTGTTAACCAACAGTGTTACCGATGAACCAAGGAGGCTTGCTTTAATGTGCGCGTCACTATTTCCCTCTTCATGGTCGTAGTTATTTTTTTCCGGTATCAGTTGTTGTAATGTTTTAATAATGTCCTGTTGGACGCTTGGGTCTGCTCCTTCGTTGATCGTGATCCCAGCGGTTGTATGAGGTACATAGACAATGACGTACCCTTCGTTGATTTTTTCTTCTTTAACTAGCAGTTGAACATCATCGGTGATATCGATCATTTGATTTCGTTGTTTGGATGAGATGTGGATCTCTTTCATAAATGAATCATCAGTTTTTTCTATTTAAATCGTATTGGTTGGAAAACATTTTTGTACCCTGGTGAGGTACTCCTGGCTTCGAAGGACATGAAACTTCAACCAAGTGCGATTCTCTTCGATATGGATGGTGTACTGGTCGATTCACTGGATTCCTGGTGGAAAGCGCTGAACAGTGCGCTGAAGAAATTCAAACACCAAGAACTGACAAGAAACGAATTTATTGAGACGTATTGGGGTCATGATCTCAGGGCGAACTTGAAACGATTGAAGTTAAACCCAAAGGTTGCACCGTTTTGCAATATCACCTATGGTGATCATCTCGATTATATCAGAATTTATCCTGATACCAAGAGTGCATTGAAACAGCTTGTTTCTTACAAGAAAGCGGTCATTACCAATACACCCACCGATTGTGCGCGACAGATTCTTAAGAAGTTTGATATCACGCAGTATTTCGAGGCGATTATTACCAGTGATGATGTGCTGAAAGCAAAACCTGATCCTGAGATCGTGTTTACAGCATGTAAACGACTTGGTGTTACCCCGAAAAACGCCCTCTTGGTTGGAGACACAGAGAGCGATGTCAAAGCAGGACGAGCAGCAGGATGTATTGTCATCGGTCTCAACATTGATGCTGATCTCACGATTCAGAGGTTATCAGAATTAACTGATCTTGTATTATAAAATACATACATCTCTTTTCTTTGGAATGATAATAATTAAGAATATACAAGAGATGTACACCCTGTGGGCATCATGGAGAAAGATATTCAGATCATAGAGTATAAGGAAGTTGATCTTTCAAATTCAATCCTTATTGAGGCATTCCCTACAGTTGGACTTGTCAGTTCGATTGCTGGACATTTCATCATCGATCAATTAAAACTTGAGGAGATTGGAACGATCCAATCCCGATATTTCATGCCTGCAGCAGTCATCCATAAGGGAGTCCCATCCCCACCAGTACGAATCTACGCTGGAAAGAAAAAATGTGAGCCTGAGGGCATCTGTGAACAAATCGTTGTTATCATCTCTGAGTTTATGCCCACAGTCGATATCATTCACCCACTTGGGGATGCAATTCTTGCTTGGGCAAAGAAAAAGGAATGCAGCTTTATTGTAACATTAGAAGGAACACATGCTCTGGACCAAAAAAAATTAAAAACTCATGGAGTCGCAAGTACACAAAAAATGAAGGATATCCTTAAGACGTATACCATTGAAGAGACACAAGAAGGAATGATCACTGGTATAACCGGCGTGTTACTCTATGAGGGGGTACGATTGAAACGCGATGTCCTTTGTCTTCTCGCAGAGGCGCATACGTCATACCCGGATTCACGGGCAGCAGCATTGCTTGTTGAAACACTTGATAGAATGCTTCCTGGAATGAAGATCAACACTGAACCTTTGTATAAGGAAGCTGAACAGATTGAACAGAAAATACGCGCATTTATTAAACAGGCACAACCGACGGCACCCTCAACCGTACAGCTCCCGACACACATGTACGGCTAATCTTTTTTATAGATTCGTAAATCGATTCAGGTACACGAATTTTTTAAGGGTAAATCGTTCCGGTCTTGTTTTTTCGTCTTTCACTTGTTTTTCTGAAAGAATTGGTTTGATAGTTACCGCGTGCTTTCCGATGATAACGAGAGTGATTACTTCGAGATCCTCTGGTATTCCTAGTACTTCCCGTGTTTTCTTTGGACTGTACCCTGCAATCGGATGAGCAACTAGCTCGAGCTCCGTTGCCCGAAGGATGAGAAACGCGGTCGCCATCCCCGTATCGAACTGATGGTACACACGTTCTTTGATGACGCAATCAAATTCTTTTTTACTTAACACTGCAATTATCATAGAGGCACTGCGCGCCCACTCATTTCCTTGTGAAAGTGCTTCATGCATCTTTTTCAGCATGTCCGGATCATAGACAAACACGAAACGCCAAGGTTGATTGTTAAAACATGAGGCAGACAGTTGTGCACATCCTGCCAGATCTCTTATCAAATCCTCTGTAATATCAACAGGATCAAGGGAACGATACGCACGCCTTTTTTGAATTGCTTCTCTGACTTCCATGTTCTATCCTCAAGATGATGGATGATTGATGAATAATGTGATAGTGCTTTCGGCTCATAATATTTTCTCATGGTGGCCATTGGCAAAAGAAAACTATAAGATGGAGGTAGAGTATTTCCTCTCTCATGGCAATTGGATTTGCGTTGTTAAGTATAAGCCCTCTTCATGAAAAAACTGTGTATGAGAAACTCACCCATATCTCGGAGATCGTTGAGGTTCACCCGCTATTTGGAGAATTCGATATTCTTGTGAAAATTGAGGCATCGGATATCGATTCTATTGGGAGTATTGTGATTAATAAAATCCGGGCGATCCAAGGCGTTATGGATTCAAAAACATTGATTGGGACAAAGAGCTTATCTGGATAAAAATTTTTTTATCTTGATTCATAAAAAGTTAATGAGGAACCAACTTCTTTTTTTCTATTTTTTATTGTTTTTTTGTTGGCGTGCAAGATATCTGATTCGTTCTCCGATGAGAAATATTTCTGCGATGAATCGTACTTCGCGTTCTTCTTCATTGCTTGAAACGGTTCCTACGACCAACATTTTTTTACGTCCCTTTCCATTTCATAAGATGTTAATTAATAATATAATACAATAAATTTATTTGTTATTATTAATACAAATACTTTTCTCTATTTTTCGATATTTATAGAGATACCTTTATGTATTAGAATCTTACATGTCTCAGCTAGGAGAACACCAATGAAAAAACCCTATCTGCTGATTCTGACAACATTCATACTTTTTACCTCAACAATATCCATAGCAAATCCAATAAAACAAAAAGAGACGACAGATAATTCCACACTTCCCACGGGAATAACCATCTACGTCGACGACAACAACACCCAAGGGCCATGGAACGGCTCATACGACTATCCATATCAATACATCCGCGACGGCATCCTTCATGCAACAGACGGCGACACCGTGTACGTGTTCAACGGCGTATACAACGAAACAGTCGCCATCAATAAATCCATTTATTTCCGAGGACAACAACAGGATAACACCATCATCGACGGACAGAATAATGAATCTGTCATTACCGTCACAAGCGACAATGTGTACATCAGAAGATTCACGATAAGAAACTCTGGAGGATACCAAGGAAATGCAGGAATCACTATTAACGTAAACACCACCACCATCACCGAATGTACCGTCTACCGGACACGCACCGGTATTTCTGTACAAAACAGCAGTGAAACCATCATAACAAACAGCCGGTTCCATACCAACGGCTACGGCATCGCATTCTCATCGTCCGCATTTGTCACCATCGATAAATGCACCTTCTACCACAACGGCATCGGTGTCTACGTTTATGATACACTTTGTATCACCATTACAAATTCCTACACAGACACCAACGGCATCGGATTCCTCTGCGAACATTCCTCCAACATTCAGATATCAAGCTCAGCTGCCCGCGATAACGACGATAATGAAGGAGGGATGTTTTTCGTAGACAGTAATTATATTAACATCATCAATTGCTATCTCGTGCATAATGGCTTTGGTGTCAACCTCGTTAATTCGTCAGCCTGTTACATTGACCAGTGCAATTTTTCTCTCAACACCCATTTTGCCTGCAAACTGAAAGAAACAGTATCCGGTATTATTTTGACCAACTGTATTTTTACAAAAAATCTCCGTTACGGCATCTACGCAGAGAACAGTGCATTCGCAGTTTCCTGGTGCAACCTTTACAAGAACGAAAACTACGGACTGTACGCAAAATCATCTGCTATTGATGCCAGGTATAACTGGTGGGGATCCAAGAACGGACCAGCGCATACGGGTCTAACTAGAGCAGATCGTGGTACCTGGGACCCACGCGAGATTACCTATGCACCCTGGCTCTCATTCCCGATGCCGGATGTCGGACCAAACTGGAACCTTGATAAAACATTCCAGAAACCAGAATACTCGAACCCTTGGCCAGAGCAAATCACTTTTGTAGAACCTGATACAGATGGTGATGGAGCTCCTGACTGGTGGGAATTAAAATGGGGATATAGCCCGGCCGTCTGGGATGATCATCAGCATCTTGATTCCGATAATGATTCGTTACATAACATCGAAGAATGCTACATGGATCAATATGGCTCCAATCCCTTTAAAAAAGATGTGTTTCTTGAGTTTGACTGGACAAAAACCATGAATGTAAACGTCACCAACAAACCACCAACAAAGGAGATCACTCAAATGATAGATGCCTTTGCAGAACACAACATCACTCTCCATGTTGACACAGGGAACCTCACTGGTGGAGAAGAAATACCTTCTCGATTATTTGTCTCCTACGCAGACCTCATAAGCCTCTATTGGGATTATTTCCTTCATAATGATTTGAACAACCCACGGCAACGCATCTTCCATTATGGATTAATTTGCGACTACACCGAAGGAGCAGGATTCGCAGTGGTGGGTTGGGATAACCTGAACTCATTTGTCATTGGTGCGCAATTATTAGCAGAAAAACATCCACAATATCGCCGCGAACAGCTCGCGATGACCTCAGCGATGCACGAAGTAGGACATACCTTTGGTCTCATCGTAACTAAATATAACGGTATTGATAACCACATGACGATGAAACCCATCTACAAAGAATTCTGGATATATTGTAGGTATAAGAGTCTTCTAAATTATGTATACACATATTCGATGATGGATTTTTCCGATGGTTCTCATGGACGAGGAGATTTTAACGACTGGGGCAACCTTGATTTTTCATTTTTCAAAAATACAAATTTTAGTTACCCAGCCAGTTAATCTTCTTTCCACTTTGTCAAGAGCACCCCGGAGATGAAGAAGACAGCTGCGAAGATAATAACGACGGCACCGTTGATCAGTGATTCTGTTTGGTTCATGTAGATCATCGAATTGCGTAACCCTTCGTTCACATAGTAAAGAGGGAGTATGTGTGCGATTGTTTGAAGGAACTGCGGCATTTGTTCTAAGGGAAAGAAGGTTCCTGCAAGAAACATCATAGGGAAGCTGATTGCCCCAGCCGCGGTATCTGCGGTTTCTTCTTCTTTGACAAACCGACCAATAAGCATCCCCATCCCTGAGAACAGGAAACTGGTCGCAATAAGGATAATAATCGCCAGAGGAGTAATATTCACGGTCATGCCAAATACTAAAATACCAATGATCGTAATCAATGCGGTCGTAAGAGCGGCAAGGAACATCATGAACAACATCTTCGCAAGTATCCATTCGGTTCTCGTGATCGGTGTTGTGAGTAATTTCCGAAGGATGCCGTCTTTCCGGTATTTCGTGTTCCGTTCTATGCTGCCGTAAATAGCGCCTTGCATGATGGTAAAGCCAATCATCCCCGGCAGAAAGAAATCAATGAAATTGAAGTTTTCAGTAATCGTGCTTATCTCGCTTACCCCAATGATTGTTCTCCCTTGGGAAAGATTTTTGTTCATCTCTTGTAGAATACTGGAGATAACACTTCGTATGACCTGGGTTGTTGTCTGCTCACTGGGATCAAAATAAAATGAGAGATTTACCCGTGCCGATGGATTCATAAACGAGTTTTTGATCGTCTGTTCAAATCCCTTTGGTATCACGATCAAACTTTTGATGTTCTTCTCCTTGATAAAGGAGGTAACGTTTACATCAGTTTTTACAATGTTGATGTTAAAGAGTTTTGTTGCATTCAGTGTTGCATTAAACCCTTTGGACATCTCAGTCTGATCCTGGTCCTGTATATACAAGGTGTATTTCGAACTGCCAACACCTGAAAAGATCGCTCCGAACAATAAAATAAGAATCACAGGAAACGCGAGGCTCCAAAACATGCCGCCTCTGCTGCGATACCATCCCTTTACACTGTAGATGAAATCCATCCATACGATTTTTATGTTCATTGTTTGTCCTCCGTCAGTTTTGAACCAGTCAGTCGTAAAAAGACCTCTTCGAGATTTGATCGTCTGATGTCGAGACTCTCATATTCAATGCAGTCATGTCGCAGATGCGATAATATTTCTAATACACGTTCTTTGTAGTCTATCTTAATTGCAATATCACCGTTACCTTCTGAGGATACCTCATCGTATCCTTCTTGTTTCAGCATTTCAATAACATCAGCGGCATTTTTACACTTCTTAATATGCAGGACGCTACTTTTTCCATAGTTACGGATCAAATCATCAAGGGTGCCCTCTGCGATGATCTTTCCCTTGAAAATAACTGCAATGTGGTCAGCCAAGTACTCAGCTTCCTCCATATAATGCGTGGTGAGAAACACAGTTTTTCCTTTTCTTATGTAACCCTGCGATGACACCCCAGACCTCTCGTCGGGCTTTAGGGTCCAACCCTGTTGTCGGTTCATCAAGGAAGATGATATCTGGGTCATTGACCAATGAGATTGCGACACCAACCCGCTGCTTCAATCCACCAGAAAGATTTCGGTACAACATGTTTTTATGAGACGTTAAATCTAAGGATTGTATAATTTCGTCAACATCAGTTTTTTTCTTATAGAGATTTGAGAAATACACCAATGTCTCTCGAACTGTCAATCTTTCAAAGGAATGGAACTCTTGTGGAAGGATTCCGATTTTTTCTTTGACGTCGTTAAACTGGGTTTTGATGTCCTTTCCAAGTAATTTGATGGACCCAGCGGTTGGCTGTCTGATTGATTCAATCATTTCCACGGTGGTTGTTTTTCCTGCCCCGTTTGGTCCAAGGAACGCGAAGATTTCTCCGGTTTTCACGGAAAAGGAGATATCGTTAACAGCAGTAAGATCACCATAGACTTTTTTCAGATGAGAAACCTCGATAGCATAGTTGTTGTTCTGTCCATCCAGTAGCGATAGTGATACGACCTTTTGAGTTACACGCTGCGCAGGAGACGACCATCTGCTCCCCGGGATCTCCGTAGAAGGAAGCGATTTCCCCACAGTTCGGGCATTTGAATCGTTGCTCAATCATATACTCTCTTCCGAAATTAATTAATAAACAATGATAAAAAACAGGTATTTAGGTTTTATCCTACTCTAATAACGTCTTTTTCTGGAGTTTCATCTGGGCATCAAAGGTATAAACGATTGGAACACCGGTTGGTATCTCCACGTTTGGGATCTCCTGGTCAGAGATGTTTTCTACATATTTGATGATGGATCGGAGGCTGTTTCCATGGGCGATGATGAGAACGTTTTTCCCTGCCTGTAACTCCGGTAAAATATGATTTTTATAATACGGGATGGTTCGTTCACAGGTGTCTTTGAGGCTTTCTCCTTTCGGTGGGTTCACATCGTAGCTACGTCGCCAGATATGGACTTGTTGCTCGCCATATTTTTTCATGGTATCTGCCTTGTTTAATCCCTGAAGGTCACCATAATATCGCTCTGCTAAATCAACGGATTGATAGATAGGAATCTCATTCTTCCGATCACCGCTATAATGCTCCCAATCATGAATGCGTTTTTCCTCATGATAGATAATCGGGATTCGTGTATCTGTTAATTCAAGCAAGATATAATGCATTGTTTGAATCGCTCTCATGAGATGAGAGACATACATAGTGTCAAATCGCATGTCTTTGAGTTTCTTTCCAGCAGAGATTGCTTCATCTCTTCCTTTTACAGACAGCGGAACGTCCACCCAGCCGGTAAACCTGTTTTCTAAATTCCATTGTGATTGTCCATGTCTGACTAATACCATTGTTGCCAGGCTTATCAACTCCTTATACCTCGTAGAGTGGGTAGTATTTCTCTTTTAGATATGTAACGAAGACTTTAGAATTTAACCCTTCGCCACAGGTTTTCTTGATGATCTCATCAGCGGTCATCAAACGTCCGTATTGATAAACATGCTCGGAAAGCCAGTTCAATATCGCGGTAAAATTACCCTGAGAGATTTCTTCCTTCATCGTCGTGTGTTCTTTTAAGAATTGTTTGAAGAGCTGTGATGCATAGATTGTTCCGATTGCATAGGTGGGGAAATACCCGAAGTCACCCCCGCTCCAATGCATATCCTGCAATACTCCTTCTTTATCGGTTTTCGGTGTGATACCTAAAAAGTCAGTAATTTTTTCATTCCAACACTGTGGTAGCTCCGCAACCGTGATTTTCTCCTCAATAAGATCCAGCTCTAATTCGAATCGGAGGATTACATGAAGACAGTACGTCAGCTCATCTGCTTCCACTCTGATGAACGAGGGTCTGACTTGGTTGATTGCTCGATACCAGGTCTCTGTGTTCATGCCTTTGCATGTGTCTGGTGCGATTTTGTTAAACATGGGTGCGAAGTAAGTCCAGAATGGTTTGCTCCTGGCTATCATGTTTTCCCAGAACCTTGATTGTGATTCATGGATCCCTAGTGACGGGGCATCTGAAATCACCGTGTCTTTGTATTCTCCTTTCAGAAGTCCAAGTTCATAGAGCGCATGACCAGCCTCATGAACCGTTGAGAAAAACGAAGACAGTAGTCCTTCACGTTCGTAGTTCGTGGTGATTCTCACGTCATCATCAGCCATGGTTGTGGTAAAGGGATGTGTGGAGACGTCAAGGCGTGATCGATCTGCAGGGAGCTTCATTTGCTTCAATAGGATGGAGCAGAGTTCTTTTTGTTGATAAACACCTAGTTTCATCTTCACTGGTTGTTGTTTTTGATAGACAGCGCTTGAGGTAATTTCTTTGAGTATTTCGACAAGTTGTGGTCTGAGTGCGCCAAACTCTTTTCGTAATGTATCAACGGTCATTCCTTCTTCATAGTCATCAAGCAGGCTGTTGTACGGATGACCTGGTAGTTTGACGTAGTCGCAATATTGTTTCTCTAGTTCTATGATTTTTTCCAGATGTGGTGCAAACAAGGAGAATTTGTTTTTTTCACGTGCTTCTTCCCAAGCGGTGTACGCAAGCGACGTGGTCTTTGACATTTTTTCGACAAACTCGGAGGGGACTTTTCGTGCTTTTTCGACATCTTCTTTTAATTTGATGACAATGATCCGATCTTTTTCGGTGAGCGTGTTTGACATTTCATCGAGTTTTTTGAGATGATTGTAGAATTCATCTGAGATCACGCGTTCATGGGCTAAGCGCGAGATCATGCAGAGTTGTTCTGCTCGTTCTTCGCTTCCTTTCTGTGGCATATAGGTCATCTGGTCCCAACCGAGGAGTGCAGCTATTCCTCCAAAATGGGATAATTCTTTTTGTTCTTTGTAGATGAAATCGAGTGATTCCTTCATTTTTTATCTCTCCTTGTTTATGTGATGATTTCGATGCCGACAGGGCAGTGATCAGAGCCCGTGACTTGTTGTAAAATGAACGCGTTTTTCACATGTGGGAGGAATTCTTTGTTGACGAAGAAATAATCGATCCTCCAGCCGACGTTTCGTGCGCGTGCACCGGTTTTCAAGTCCCACCACGTGAACTGATTCGGTTCTTTATTGTAATGCCTGAATGTGTCCGCATAGCCATGATCAACCAAGGTGTCTAGCCATGCTCGTTCTACTGGGAGGAAACCTGAGATGTGTTCGTTTTCTTTTGGTCTGGATAAATCAATTTCTTTGTGAGCAGTGTTAAAGTCACCACAGACGATGATATTGCGTTTTTTTGCTTTCAAGTTATCAGCGTAGCTGAGGAACTCATCGTAGAAATCAAGCTTATACTGAAGTCGTTCTTGGTTTTTCTTGCCGTTTGGAAAGTAGATGTTAAATAAGGTAAATGATGGGAATGTGTTGATAAGAATCCTTCCTTCGCTGTCGAACTCGTCTCTCCCGAATCCCGTTTTCACCTCAATCGGTTTTTGTTTCGTGAAGGTTGCAACCCCACTGTAACCTTTTCGTTCTGCCGGGTTCCAGAACGTATAGTACCCTGGCATATTCCTGAGATAGGGTGGAAGTTGGTCTGGTGTTGCTTTTATCTCTTGGAGGCAGAGGATGTCTGGTGATTCTTTCTGAAACCAGGTGAAGAACCCTTTTTTATCTGCTGCTCTTATGCCGTTGACGTTCCATGACAGGATTTTCATATCCGCGCCCTCCTCTTCTTATTGAGAATGTATCAGCTATTTCCGCCCACAATTTATATGTTATGGGAATTTGTGGTGTTTATGTTTTTCGCTCTATGAGCGCCACGTAGAATCCATCAGTATCATCGGTCTCAGGCCAGTATCGTTTTTCATTCAACAGAAGAAAATCAGTATGTTTTTTGAGGAATCGTACGACTTGCTCTTCTGCTTCTGATGGGAGAATACTGCAGACTGAATAGGCCATCCGTCCGTTTGGTTTTGTTATCATGCAGTATTTTTCTAGAATCTCTTGTTGTAGAATTGTGAGTCGTTTCAAATCGTCCGAAGAAAGCTTCCATTTGATATCCGGGTTTCTCCGCAAGGTTCCGAGCCCTGAACAGGGGACATCGAGGAGCAATCGATCTGCTGTTCCATCCATTCTTTTGTATACTTTGGATGAGGTAATTATTCGTGTTTCAATGGTGTCAGCACCTGCTTTCGTCGCTCGTTTTCGAATTTCGTTCAGTCTCCATTCCTGGATATCTAAGGCAATGATTTTCCCTTTGTTTTTCATCAAGGCTGCAAGATGCAAGGTTTTACTTCCTTCCCCTGCACAGGCGTCAACCACGCGCATCCCTGGTTGTGGGTCAAGAATCCGGGAAACCATTTGTGATGCAGCATCCTGGACTTCGAAAAGTCCTGCTCTGAAGCCAGAAAGTTTGAAGACGTTTGTTTTTTCCATGATGCGGAGTGCGTCAGGGCTCCAGTCGATTGGTTCAGCTACGATTCCTTCTTTCCGGAGAAAAACCGTCAACTCCTTTACTGTTGTTTTCAGGGTGTTCACTCTGATGATGAGGTCAGGGTATTTGTTCAATGATGCAATAGCGGCATCCCATCGTGAGCCAAGCTCTTTTTCTCCTTGATGATCAAGCCAATCAGGAATTGATTCTCGCAGAACTCTCTGGTTCTTTGTGGTAGCAATTCTTTGTATCACCTGGTTTGCATCCAGTCCTCTTTTCTTTTGGAGTGCGGTAAGGTCTCCTTTCTTGGAAAAAAGGTAGATAGTGATGAGTTTCTGGAGGTCTTTTTCTTCTGGTACTGGGTCTCGATCAAGGATGTACCAGAGCGGTCTCCACCATCGGATGAGATCGTATACTGTCTCAGAAAACAATGCTCGTTTGTTGTCCTCCCACTCAGGATGTAGCTTGAGCGTGATTTGTATCGCCTTTGTTGCGTATACCTTCTCCCAAAAGATCACTCGCAGTGTTTTAAAAATCTCTGGTGAGAGTTCATGAAGGCATATCTCTTGGGGGAATCGTCATGGGAACATTCCTTATACTTATACGGTCCAACATCGACACCTGATTAATAAAATCCACTCCCTTTCAAGAAAATACTTTTGAGACAAAGCCAGTGAATACTTTCACTCACCCTCCTTGTAGATATATAAGCCAAGAACAGTCCTTACATGATTAATTGACCTTGAGATACGGAGGACATGCCAGTCCAGTCGAACTGGCATTTCTGCCACTTTCTCTCTTCGATTGCATCCCATCCCTCTCTCCTTTTTTTCTTTTCATCCAAAAGAGTTTTATATATAAACCTAATAAAGATATGTGATCACAACCAAAAATTGGAAGTGGTTTAGGAGGAGTAAATATTCCAGAAAAAACATGTGAGATGTGTAAGCATAAATTCCATCCCCAAGAACACCAATGTGGGCTGGTCTTTGATGACAAATTCTTCATCTGTGAGGACTGCCGTACGAACACACCCGAACAAGAGATTATGGGGTGGTCACAAAGCACGATGCGCCAATCCGCCTCTGCGATGCCGATCTCTCTCTGGTTGATCCAAGAGCAAAACAAGAATAAACCGCCGTTCTCAAAACGAAAAGAATAACCGATAATTACAAGCAATTCGCCAGCAGAACTCTATCAAAATCCTTTTTTATAGCTAGTCTCATGCTGGTAGAGTATGTTTATTATTAAATTTGGTGGCAGCGTTATCACCGATAAAGCAAAAGAATGTTGTTTCAAACAAGAGGTAGTGGACCGACTTGCTGCAGAATTGAAACATGCGAAAAAAGAAGTAATTTTAATTCATGGCGCTGGCTCGTTCGGCCATATTCTTGCGAAAAAATATAAATTAAATGACGGGTACAAACAAAAGAAACAAGTTGAAGGTTTTGCGCTCACGCAGGCGATGGTTCAGCGGTTAAACAATCTTGTTCTTGCTTCCCTACACAACCATGATCTTCCTGCGGTATCCATTCCTCCACATGCAGTTCTGTCTCTTTCGAATCATAAACTATCGCGAGTGGATTATTCGATTTTCCAAAAGTATCTTGACTTGGGGTTCATGCCGGTGAGTTTTGGTGATGTTGCCCTTGACAAGAAACTAGGTTTTTCGATTTGCTCTGGTGATCTGCTCGTGCAGTTGCTTGCTGCAGAGTTCAAACCAGAAAAAGTTATTTTCGTCCTTGATGAGGATGGGTTGTATTCAGCAAATCCAAAGGACGATAGGAATGCAACCTTCATTGAGAGAGCAACAGTCAAGGATTTGGATAAATTGACGACCCATTTGAATGCGCATGCTGATGTGACGAAAGGCATGGAAGGAAAGCTACACACCATTAAACAAATTGCTCGGGGTGGTGTTGACACTATTTTATTGAATGGGAATGTACATAACCGGTTATATGATACCTTGAAAGGGAAGAAGGTAAGGCACACCATTGTTCAGGGAGAACGAAGTATGAACCAAACCGAGGAAAGGAAGCGCGAACACGTGCAAATCTCGTTAAAAGAAAATGTTTCTGCTCATCATAACTTACTGGGACGACGTCCATCTTTTTCATAACGCGCTACCGGAGATTAATGAAAACGAGATTGATCTCTCAATCCAGTTGTTCGGGAAGAAACTGAATGCACCACTGATTATCTCTGGGATGACCGGTGGTTATTCTGAGGGCAAGAAGATCAACGAGCATCTTGCTGCTGCTGCAGCAACATTCCAAGTCGGTATGGGTGTGGGGTCACAGCGTGCTGCGTTAGAAAATCAGAAACTTGCGGAAACCTACAGTGTCATCAAAGAATATGATATTCCTCTGAAGATCGCAAATATCGGTGCGTCTCAGATGGTGCTTTGGGATAAAAAACAGATTCTTGAGAACGCAGAAAAGATTGTAGAGATGATTGATGCGGACGTGCTTGCGGTGTGTTTGAACTTTTTACAGGAGGCGATACAACCGGAAGGTGAGGCGCATGCAAAAGGTTGCCTTGCTACGATTGATATGCTTTCACGGGAATTCGGTCGCCCGATCATTATTAAGGAGAGCGGAGCAGGTATCTGCGGCAAGGTTGCACATCAGTTAAAGAAGACAAAGATTTGCGGGATTGATGTCGGAGGTGCTGGCGGCACTTCGTTTTCCGCGGTGGAATATTATCGTGCGAAAATCAAAGGTGACACGCACAACATGCGTGCTGGCCAGACGTTCTGGGACTGGGGAATCCCGACACCAACATGTATCCTTGAGGTCGGAAAAGCAACCAATTGGGAGCTCCCTATCATTGCTACCGGTGGGATTCGTCATGGACTTGATGTCGCAAAAGCCTTGGTTCTTGGTGCGAACGCAGCCGGAATGGCACATGCACTCCTGAAACCAGCGCTGAAGGATAAAAAATCCACGGAACTGGAGCTTGACGTAATCACTCGGGAGCTACGGATCGCCATGTTTCTTGTTGGCGCTGATTCTGTTGAAAAACTATCGACTGTGGAAGTGAAATATGGACTTACAGAATGAACTGATGAAACGAACAACGATGTTCAATACGTATTGGCAGCGGTACCTGCAGCTAAAAAAACCTACGACGCTGTATGAGGCATCACAACATCTCCCTTTTGCTGGTGGAAAACGAATCAGACCGTTTCTTACCATGGTTTCCTGTGAAAGCGTCTCTGGTGATTCACAGAAAGCTCTCCCGTTTGCTGCTGGCTCTTGAATTGATGCATAATTTCACGTTGGTTCATGATGATATCATGGATCATTCTCATGCTTCGACGAAACCTTCCAGCAGTTCACGTCAAGTTCGGTGAACCTGCTGCTATCCTCTCCGGTGATTTATTGTTTGCAAAATCATTTGAAGCAATCCTAGAGACCTCCGTTGATTTTTCTACATTTAAGCAACTGCAGCAGGATTTTATTGACTGTGTCATCGCTATCTGCGAAGGTCAGCAATTGGACATAGAGTTTGAGCAACGAAAAACAGTTACTGAGCAGGAATATCTGGATATGATCAGTAAGAAAACAGGTGCGTTGTTTGAACTGTCTGGCAAAGGTGGTGGGTTGATCGGTGGTGGAAACCCACAAGAGGTTGCTGCGCTGAAGACATACGGGATGGCACTGGGTTTAGCGTTCCAGATCTGGGATGATTACCTTGATATGAGCAGTACTGCAACAACACTAGGCAAGGATATCGGCAATGATATCAGAAACGGGAAAAAGACGCTGATCGCGGTACATTGCCTGTCTCATGCGACCGGCAAGGAAAAGAAACTGCTGGATGATATTTTTGGAAACCGCAGTGCATCAGAACACGATGTCATGAAAGTCTACGATCTCTTCAGGGAACTTGGATCTGTGGAGTATGCACAGCAGCGTGCATTACACTATGTCAACCAAGCAAAAGACGCAATAACGATACTGAAGCAATCTGATGCAAAAGAACTCTTGTATCAACTCATCGATTATACCATTCAACGAGAAAAGTAACTATGTCAGCTCAGAAGATTCAGACAGAGGCACGGAAGTTCGCATTGCAGAACGCGATTTTGTTCAACGGAAAAGCAAACGAAAAAGCGGTTGTCGGGAAGGTTATCGCTGCGTTGAAGAAAGATGGGGTGACACCAGCAGAGATTATCCCGGTTGTCGCAAAGGTCGTTACCCAAGTAAATAGCATGTCCGCACATGATCAGCTCACGGAGCTTACGTCACTTGCTCCTGAGCTATTACAGAAAGAGAAGAAAGAGCGGGATTTTTCGCTTCCCCCATTGCCATTTGCTGAGAAAGGGAAGGTTGTTACTCGTTTTCCTCCAGAGCCAAACGGCTATCTGCATATTGGTCATGCGAAGGCAGCGATCATCGATTATGAGTACGCGCGGATGTATGACGGGAAGTTCATTTTACGTTTTGATGATACGAACCCGGAGAACGCACACCTTGAGTTTTATGACGCGCAGAAAGAGGATTTGCGCTGGCTTGGGGTCGAATGGGACAGCGAGTACCATACCTCTGATCATTTAGAAACCCATTACAAACTTGCAGAGCAGTTAATCAAACAAGGGGATGCGTATCTGTGCAAATGTACATCAGAGGCGATCAAAGAAGGCAGGTTTAATGCAAAGACCTGTAGTTGTCGTGAGGACCGCACCGGTGAGGAAGCACTTGATCTGTGGAAGGACATGCTTGCTTCTCCTGAGGTGAGCGGGATTCTTCGTCTGCATGGTGAGATGGGGAGTGATAACACCGCGATGCGGGATCCGACCTTGTTTCGTGTCATTGAGGCGGAGCATCCGTTGACCGGTGATAAATACCATGTGTGGCCGACGTATGATTTCGCAGGTGCTGTTGAGGATAGTATCAGTGGGGTGACGCATCCGTTCCGGACCAAGGAGTACGAGTTGCGAGACCCGGTGTATTTCCGTATTCTGAGTCTGTTGAATCTGCGGGCTCCTCATCTGATGGAGTTTTCCAGGCTTTCGATTGATGGGATGCCGGTTTCCAAACGAAAGATAAAACCACTCATCGAACAAGGTTTGGTGACCGGATTTGATGACGTCCGATTACCGACCTTGCGTGGGTTGAAGCGGCGTGGGATTGTCCCTGAGGCGATCAAACAATTTGTGCTTCAGCAAGGTTTTTCAAAGGTGGAATCCGTTGTTGATTTCAGCTTGGTTGAATCCGTGAATCGGAAGTTTCTTGACTCAAGGGTGAAACGGTACTACTTTGTTCCGAATCCTGTACAACTGTCTGTTGATGGTGCGCCGAAAAAAACCGTGAAACTGTCGTTGCACCCTGATGCGACGATGGGTGAGAGAACCATTCATACGGGTTCAACGTTTTTCGTACCAAAAGAAGATGCGCAGAAGATGAAGGCTGGAGACGTCTTCCGGTTGAAAGGATTATACAATGTGAGGATCACAAAAACCGGTGACACACTTACCGGAACCTATGCTGGAGAAGAACTCATTCCAGAGACTGCGAAGATTCAATGGACCACTGATGATCATATCCCACTCAAGGTTATTGTTCCCGGGCTTATTTTCAAAGGTGAGACCTACAACCCTGATAGTCTTTCTGAGCTGCAGGGGTACGCAGAGAAAGCGGTTTCAGGTATACCTGTTGGAGAGATCGTGCAGTTTGAACGCGTTGGATTTGTACGACTTGAAAAACAGAAGAAAGACCTTGTCGGCATCTTTACACATAAATAATTACATTGTTTATTGTTTTGTAAGATTTTCAGTAAATCCTCCCGCGACAGACGTGAGCGTAAGAATGCTGTTGTTCTGAGAAAAAGAATAGTGATACGTCCCAGGAAAATACGTGTCAATGATCAATATCCCATAGGTAAGATACCATGTGCCAGGGATACGACCAAGTCCCATGTTCGTGGTAACATAGGAGCCATTTGCGTAGAATATTCTCGTTTCCGTATAATTATTTTCACCCATAGGGTTTTGTTTCAGTTCTGTTTTCCAGGTTCCAATAAATTTATCTCTCTCATTGTTTGATTGGTTACATCCACTCAAACTAATCGTGATAAGAAAAAGAATTCCAATGATCAGACATTGTTTTTGCATTTGATTTCTAAATCAGTTACGACAATTTCATACTTTCTCTTTTCATCTCATTCCGAACAAGAGAATGATTCCAATCGCCCAACTTTTCCTTACAATAGGATTTCCAACCATTGCTTTCCTGCCCCTATAAGAAAATAAAGAACCTTATGTTATATAAATCTTTGGAGATCAAAACCAAGCACCTCACTCTCTTCTCCACCTTATTTTGAAGTAAGGTATTTAAGCACCAAGACGATTTCTTATCCTTGCAGGGATGCAAACAAAAAGGATGGGAAATCAATGCGCTTCCTCAATATAGTAGCAATAATGCTAGTTTTTTTCTTCACAGTAACTGTAAGCAGCAGTAGTGCTGCCCCAGTACTCCAAGCAGAGGCAAATGTGACCACGATAGCGGTCATCATCACGGTCATTGCCTTACTGCTCGCGTTCTTCTTCCTCATGGGTGGAGTAAAATACGTCACCCCGGAAAACGTCCTAGACACCGAAATACGAAAGAACCTCTACGAGTACATCGACGAATACCCAGGAAGCCACCTCCGGGAAATCGCCAGAGAACTCGACCTCAAACCAAGCAACGCGGCCTGGCACCTCAGAAAACTTGAGCAAACCAACCTGGTCAGAAGCAGAGCTATTGGAGGAAAAAAAGTCTACTACCTCGTCGAAGGAGGAATCGAAGCAAAACAACGAGCGGTCGCAGAATCAATCCTGCGGAACAAAAACGCTAGAGACATCATGCAATACCTCTCAGAGCACCCAGGAAAACACCTCCTCGAGATCGCCCATGCCCTTACCATCAACCACCATGTGGTGAAATGGCACATCAACAAACTCTACGAAGCAGAACTCATCGAAGGAGACACCACCAACTCCGCGTATCCTATCTACTACCCCACAGAAATAGGACGACAATTCATGGAGACATATATCGAGTATCTGAAAACAACCGTCGGGAAAGCAGCTTAGATTCTGCCGACATCAACGACTTCAACGTTTTCGACTTTCTTTATTTTCCCAAGTTTTTCCACAATAGGATCAAGTCCGCCCTCGACATCAGGGACCGCAACCGTCACATCAAGACCTCGGAGGCCAAACGCGATTTCTTTTACTTCAACGCGGCCGAGCCGGGCTGGTTTCTGAACAGCTTTTTTTACCTCAGCAGAAATAAAGTCCATATCCTTGTCACTAATAACTCCATCAGGCATGAGACGAATAAGCGCTATTACTTCCCCCATTAACAAGTCCTCCTATGGTCCTCTGAATCCGCATTTCGGGCAGGTATACACGACACTCTGTTCCCTGCAGTTTGAGCACCGTCCAATCACAGTCTCACAGGTTGCACATTGGAACGTCGTCGACCCTTGTTCAAGCAAGCCTTTTCCGCATGAAATGCATCGATCAGCTTTTTTCATAGGGAAAGCTGTATACCCTACCTATTTTTAAACCTGACGCCCCGCTTTCTTGGAGTATTACCCTTCTTTTTTACTTATGGTTTCCAATGAGAACGAGGTGAGTGATTTAAAAATCCGGTACTGGAGAATCGCTCCACAAATCATATTCATGTGATAGGTGATAAACCGGAATAATAAGACAAACACACCGAGCAGATACTGATGTGAGGCACCAAGCAAAACGCCATATAATGCAGCCATCCCAAGTTCGGTGACCCCTGAACTTCCCGGCGTCGTCGGAAGCATGACAATAATCAACAGAAGCGCCTGCGCGGCATACGACTCAACCCAGAACGGAGGAAGACCAAGAGCTAAAAGGATCATTGATGGGATTAAAAAACCAGTTGACCACATCAGTACCGTTAAACCACCTGCGGCAAGAAATGACTTTTTTCCCCCGGTTAAAAAAAATACCATGCTGTTATGAAAATTATCAACCTCATGACCGATTCGATCCACCACGTGCTTGCTTTTCTCTTTCTTCTTCGACAACCGGCTAACTCGCTCACCAATACGAATCAACAACGCTTTGGTTTTCTTCGGGTATTTCAATGCCAAAGCAAACAGTACAATCCCCATGACAAACACGATGATTCCTATGGTGAGTCCATAGCTGATTAGCTTCACCTCAATCCGATCCTTAAAAACAAAAAAACCAAACGGAACAAGAACGAGAATAAAAATCGCGTCAATCAGCCGTTCACCCAGGACAGCAGCGGTCGCCCCACCAGTACTCAGACCCATCCTTATTCAGCAGATAAATACGGACCGGTTCGCCACCAGCAACCGAAGGTGTAATACCGGCGAGGAACTGATTCGCAATTACTATTTTGGTTGCTTCCCATATACTGATATGAATCTTCGGATCAATTGCTTTACTTAACACCTTTAACCGTGCACCCCAAATGATCCAATACAGCACATTTAACAGCACCGCGGCGCCAAAGAACAAAAAGAATTCAGCTCGAAACGAGAGTTGTGACAGGTAATGAATTGTCTGAGCATCAATCGTAAAATACAAGATCAACACGATGATTGAGAGACTCAATGCAATACTTACGAAAATAGAAATTTTTGTTTTATTGAGTTTCTTTTTCTCGTTCGTCAACAAAGAAGGTTATTTTAAAGACGCTATAAGTTTCTTGTGGTTTGCGCATGTCTGGTTTTATAAAAAACCTTATGTTCTCTGATTGATTACTCCCTAAAGATTGTGACGTTATGAAAAAACTCCCTGTCAGTAAGTACCTGCAAACCATGCGCTACGCAGCAGCAAATTACGTTGCACGAGAATGTATCTACCCCTTCTACGCCTCCTTTAAAGTCACCCATGTCTGTAGCTTGAAATGCAGCTTCTGCAACGTCTGGAGAGAAAAAACACCGGATCTCAAAAAAGAAGATGTCTTCACCGTCATCGATAACATCGCCAATTCCAGTATTGTCGTCTTAAGTTTGGAGGGAGGAGACCCGCTCGTCAGAAAAGACCTTGGTGAAATCCTCCAGTACGCCCACCAAAAACCATTCTACCTTTTCTTTACAACCAACGGACACCTCCTTGATAAACGACCCATGAAAGAGTACGGCAAACACATCGACTACCTCCACATCAGCATCGATGAGGGACATGACAACCTCAAGTTCTTTGACCGGCTTGAAGAGTTCCAAAGCTACGGACCAGAAATCTGCATCCAAATCGTCGTCACAAAAGAAACCCTCCCAGCACTTGAAGAAAAAGTCAAACGTGTCTACGAGGTCAACGCACGCACTGTTGTCATGCCTGCCTGTCATTTAGACGGAACCGATGATTTCTACCCTAACCCGAAAGACTTCCGAGCTGAAATTCTGAAATTGAAAAAGAAATATCCGAATACGATTACCACGCCAAAGGGATTTTTGGATAACATCAACGCGCCCCATGGATGCTCCCCGTCATCGGTTATTATTGACTCGGACGGCGGTCTGTTCTACCCCTGTCGGACCGTAGGAAAACATTGCTATAATTTCACGGAAGGCTCCTTTATGAAATTCCTGAAAACACCAGAAGCAAAAGAAGCACGAACAGCAATGGAAGAATGCAGCCGAAGCTGCGGATGGTACCAGTACTTCGCCACCGACGTGTTCGCATCCCCTCGCTCTCTGTATTCATCACTGAGCCCGTACATCCTCAAATAACCACCCCTAGTTTTTTTTGGTAACTCTTATGTATCAATCACTGGTTATACCGTAGGTAGGGATCGGTTTTCATGAAGATACTCTTCACCACAGAATCATATTACCCGATCATCGATGGTGGCGCTATTGCACAACACCGCATCGTCCATGAGCTAATCAACAAAGGACACGACGTGCAAGTGATTGCCCCTAGTTTTTCCTTCAAAAATACAGTTGAAGACGATAACGGGTCAACAATCCACCGACCGCGCGCATTTCTCCTTCCCTTTTACATGAACAATAAATATCATTTCGCCCCGTTCCCGTTCTTGTATGTGAAAAAAATTCTTGAGACATTCAAACCAGATGTGATCAACATCTGCTCCCCCTACCCTATTAGCATCTGTGCGGTTATCTGGGCAAAAAAGAAACACATCCCCTTGGTCGGCTCCATTCACATCCTCCCAGAAAACGTGCTTGCCCCGTTCTTTAAATCCGCCTTGTATGCTGCCCTAGTGAAGTACACCTGGTCCTATCTGATCCACTTCTACAACCGTGTTGACTGGGCGACGGTCCCTACTCAGACTGGGGCCACCATGTATCAAGAAAAAGGATTGAAAACGCCGGTAACCCCCATCTCAAATGGAGTGAACACCGAGTTGTTCAAACCAAAAAACAAGGGTGAATATCTTCGGAAACGATTCAATCTACCTAAAAAACCACTCGTCCTCTACACCGGCAGAATCAACCAAGAAAAAAACGTTGATGTGCTTGTAAAAGCAATACCCTTCGTCCTCAAAGAAGTCGACACGCATTTCCTTTTCTGCGGGTCTGGTGGCCTGAAACCAGAGATGATGAAATTAACACAGGATTTGGGGGTGGATGATCATACCACATTTATCGATTTCCTTTCCTGGGCTGATTATCCGAACATCTACCCGCTTGCTGACGTTTTTGTCATGCCTGCTGAGTCAGAACTCCAAAGCATCGTCACTCTCGAAGCAATCGCCTCAGGGGTCCCACCGGTTGTCGTCAACAAGGGAGCGGTCCCTGAACTCGTAAGTTTTGGAAATGGTCTGATCTTTGAGCCAAAAAACAGCAACCAACTTGCATCCAACATCATCACTATCCTTTCTGATAAAAAACTGAGAAACACCATGAAAAAGAAAAGCCTTCAACTGAGTGAAAAACACTCGATGAGAAACATTAGCTCTCAGTATGAGCAGGTGTACGAAACAGTCCTTCAACAATATAAAAACAAATGATCTTTATTTTTTCACCAAAAGATGCTGTTCAATAAACGTCCAGTTGACCCGATAAACCTCAGCCCAATGTACTTCTTCTTGGTTCTGATTCACGGTGACGTTCCGGTACACCAGCTCAAAAGGTTCTTGTTTGAACTTCAGATACGAATCATTGGTCATATAGACGCTCTGGAGCACGCGGACGTTGACAGACATGTCACGCATCACATCATCGATCAATACATGAGTCACCACACGATGATTTTCCTCGGCATCAAAATCAGCAACACATCCCACCCAGGTATCACAAGTCCAGGTCTCATTTGTTTCCTCAAATGTCGCGTTAATACCTTCCGCCCACATCATCTTAGATAGCCGCAGATCTGTGGCAACCATAGTATCATTTCTATCAAGATTCTCCTGGATCCAATCGATAGCGTTGGCAGTCTCATTCGGGATGCTTTCATCCATCCACTCCAATGATGTGTAAACGGGGTAGACTGCGACTGCGTTTGAAAACACCAGACCACAAACAACAAGTCCGAATAATACCTGAATTGAAGGATTTGAGAGATGTTTTTTGAAGGACAACGATACCTTGTGTTCTCGGGTTTTAAAGAAATAGAGCATGCCGACAGCAGCAAAAAGACAGGCAGGGACCGTCAGATACTCGACATGACGATCAGGGAATAATGTCGTGTTTACGGTCACCAGCGAATAAATAAAGGATGCGAGGATCGCGCATAACCAGGCTTGGAAAAACCATCGGTTCTTTATCTGATCTAGATACTCAACGCCTATGCATCCAAACCCTATAAACAGCAGCATCGGAATTGAATATACAATGGAGAGTGGCCTCATCCGCATGCCGCTGACCGGGAAATTCACAAACAAAAATACGATCTCAGCAGATAAAATAAACACAAATCCCGCAGTAAAATAGATGATGGCGCGTTTCCGTGAATGTGCAGGGTTAAATGTAAACATTTTTTCAAGTCTGTTCAACCATGTTGATTTATTTTTTTTCATTGCAGCAATACCCAGAAGAAGGCCAAATAAGAGGACATAGAACAGGAGAATCACCAGATATGATGAAACAGATAATCCGTTGTTCATGAAGGTGCTGAACACGGGTGTGGCGATAAACATCCAGTAGCTAAAGGTAAGTGCTGATGCAACCGTGACGTATGCGACATCTCGGTACATACTTCGAAGGTCGATATGAAGGCTTTTAATGACAACAATAAAGAAGATGGTGATCAGGAAGAAATAGGTGGTGAGATGATGCGACATGATAAGAAACACCGTGGAGATCAACAGGGGAACCAGGTATTTCTTCTCGTTCATAAATTTAAGGAACAGGTAGGTGGAGAGAATCATGAAGAAATGCCCCATGGTTAATGGTGCGGCATGGCTGGTCTGATACACGTGAAAGGGGATGACCGCAAGAAACATCGATGATAAGAGTGCAAGGTCGCGTCGTTTCGTCATCTCATAGACAATAAAATAGAAGATAAGCACAGTCAGTCCGCCAAAAATCGGAGCGATCTTCGGCATCACCCAGAGGAGATTAACCCCGGTTATCCAATGACCAAACGCGGAGAAAATATAGAGCACCGGGAAGTAGTTATACATCCCGCCCCAGCCGTTATACTCGTTGAAGATCTGCTGATTTTCAACGAACCGCGAGGTCAAACCGTAGTAAATCCCAAAATCACCACCCCATGCAGCGTTCGTCCAAGCTGGGATCGACCGTACCGCGATAGCAATACCTGTAATCAGTAGCAACCAGAAGTACCATGATTTCAGAAGCCCCCATAGTTTCATAAGTAGGAAGTCTCTCCTCAAGGGTAATAGTTGTTCCATTTAAAGCAGTTTTGGTAAATTATCATGTTTTATCCGTGATAATACGAATGATATTCTCAACGGTTGTTTTCACATCACATTCTCGCGTATATCCGGTTTTCTCCTGTGCAATCTTCACATCAGATTTCAGATGAATCGCATCCTGCGACACCGAATAAAACGTTCCTAACTCGTTATGATATTTTGAGAGGTATTCTTGTTCTATCTGACCGGGTGTTGGGATGAACAATGCTTTTGTGCCAACCACTGCGACGTCCATGATCGTTGAATATCCGGAGCGTGATACGACCAGCTTTGCTTTATTCAACAACTCTTCCCGCAGCTCCTTTGTAACAAAAGAATACGTCGTCAGATGTTTCTTTTTCACAGTGGAATATTTCTCTGCTTTTCCTAGGGTCATGACTACGTTTCCTTCGAGCTCATTGACCTGGGATGCGAGTTTTTCCTCAAGGATACTTCGTTGTGGTTCAGGACCTGAAATCGAAATCAAATAATCAATGTCCTTTATCATGGAGCGTTTCGTAAAATCAGAAAGCACTCCGACATAATGGATCATGTCTTCATCGATTCTTTTTAAATTATGAGACAAATCACCGGAGAGGCTATCTTCTTTGTAATCAGGTACTATGACGCCAACGTATCGTTTGAAAAAAAACAAATTGAACCGCTCCATTGCACGCTCAAACATCTTGATTCGAAGAGGGTTCATGATGCGCATCTGATGAGAGATAAAAAACGATGGTATCTTCTTACTATACATGTCGTATCTGGCATCAGAAACAATGCAATCATATTGTTTTTGATCAAGTATTTTCTGAAGCGCTAATAACCCGTCCTCGATTCTTTTTATGAACACCGGCCAGTACACCATGCTTTTAGCAAGAAACTGTCTGGTGTTCTCCGATACCAGCATCGGATAATCCGGGATATCAAAATACTCAGCAGCGTCCCCAAGCTCCTTTTTGAGTAACTCTAAACTTCTTCCATTTGAAATAATGGTAAGCTTATTTTTTTCAGCGATAAGTTTTCGAATCACGGGTAATGATCGTGTCGCATGACCAAGACCCCATGAACATACTCCATAGATAATTTCCATATGAGGCATTGTATTTTGCACGACGTTAAATAGCTAACGAAACACTAGTTTTTATAGACGAAATACTATTTCAACTGGGGATTGAATGAACTGGAGACAAAAACTGTTGGATGGAACTAGCCAGAACAACAGCCTGCTTTGTGTTGGACTCGATACCGATGTAGGAAAAATACCAAAATTCTTGCGAGAATCAAGTAAAAACCCATTGTTTGATTTCAACAAAGCAATTATTGATGCAACTAAGGATCTGGTGTGTGCATACAAGTTGAACATGGCGTTTTATGAAGTCGAGGGGAAAAAAGGCATCGATGCACTCGAAAAAACCATACGTTACATCCCCAACAACATCGTCATCATCCTGGATGGGAAACGCAATGACATTGGCAACACCGCCCAGAAATACGCGCAATCCCTCTTTGATACACTCAAGGCAGATGCGGTAACGATAAATCCCTATCTAGGGAAGGATGGTATCACCCCATTTTTAGACTATAAAGACAAATGCAGTTTTATATTATGTCGGACCTCGAACCCCTCTGCAGGTGATTTTCAAGATCTCACTGTCTCATCGACACCATTATATCAAATCGTCGCAAAGAAGATTCGGGAATGGAATACGAATAATAACTGTGGTGCGGTCGTAGGTGCAACGTACCCGGAGGAACTCAAAACCGTTCGTACTATCCTTGGAGAGCACATCCCTATTCTCATCCCCGGTGTTGGTAAACAAGGTGGTGATATTGAAAAAACGGTGAGGAATGGGACGAATTCAAAGAAAGAGATGGCCCTTATTAATTCCTCACGGGAAATCATCTTCGCAGGTGAACAACAGGATTTCGCAGAACAATCTCGCAAGAAAGCAGAATCGGTTCGCAATGAAATCAATAAATATCGATAAAAACAAAGATAGCGAAACCTTAATTAATCAGAGGCGGTATGTTTTTTTATCCTTGATAAGAAGATCTCCATGATAGCATGATTGGAGAAGCAAGTTCAAGGTAACAGTTGATATCGATTAGGGTCCCTGTTCGATCAGGCAGACGAAATGTCAAGAGATGAAAAAGAGGATAACCACGATATCATAAAGATGTCGCGAGAAGCGTTGCAGCATTCTCCCGCTGCTGCTTACTGTGGAGAGTGTTGTGTCACCACACCCAATGCACCATATTGTTTTGTGTTGGGTGACAGCGACAAAAACTATTTGTAGTTACAACAACTGGAACAATTTATAACAAACATATCTCTACGTATAACTTTCTTTTTTACAAGTTTTCTCAGATACTATTATAATCCAAAAAAGCATACCATCAACAAATAAAAAATAGGATGGTCTTTATAGACTTTGGAGGAAAAATCTTAATTTCATTTGAGAAAAAGAAAGAACTCGAATAAAAACGAAAAGCTTATAACAATGAGGTAGGTTTTACGGTTAAAAATCGCAAATCAAATAAAAAAAATTTCAATTACCGTGTAATCTCGATGAATTTACGAAGATACTTGGGAGTAGAAATTATTAGTAAACACAACATGTGTCATTGGTGAGGAAGCAGAGGAATGAAAATCGCAATGATCGGCTGGGAATACCCACCATTTAAAGTGGGAGGCTTAGGTACCCACTGTTACGGGTTGACCCATGGTCTTGCCGATAAAAACGTTCACATAGACTTCTACATGCCGAAGCTCAGACAAAAAGTCAAGAGTGATAACAAGAATATTACTATCATTGAAGTAGGTGAAACAGAGGTATATCCGTACGACCGACCCGATGATAAAGAACTTGGCGGGAAATTCTTTGAGGCGGTCTATCGATACAATGATCTGTTAGTTCAGAGAGTCAAAGGAAAGTACGATTTGATACACTGTCATGACTGGCTTACCATGAAAGCAGCGGTAACCCTGAAAGAAAAGATGGGTGTCCCTCTTGTTCTGACTATTCACTCAACTGAATATGACCGATCGGGTTGGATCTATCCAAACCAATGGTTCATTGATATCGAACGAGAAGGCATGCAGAAGGCGGACCGTATCATCGCAGTCAGTGAGTTCACCAAACGAGTCATTGTTGAGAAATACGGTATACACCCGGATAAAATCACCGTGGTCCACAATGCAGTCTATCCCATTGGGGAAGGGGAGAAACGAAATCTTATCCTGTTCTTGGGGAGACTGACGATACAGAAAGGCCCGGAGTTCTTCCTGAAAGCTGCAAAAAAGGTGTTAGAGTTCGAGGATGCTCGGTTTGTTATTGCAGGAGCCGGAGACATGCTTCCTCGATTAATTGAACAAGCTGTACACATGGGGATATCAAATAAAGTCATTTTTACGGGAAAACTGACGGAAGAGGAAGTCCAACATATCTATAAAATCTCAAGCATCTACGTCATGCCATCAGTCAGCGAACCGTTTGGTATCACCGCTCTTGAAGCGATCTCCGCAGGAACACCAACAATTGTGTCAAAAAGCGCCGGCGTCTCCGAGGTACTGAAGAATTGCTTCAAGGTCGACTTTTGGGATACCGATGAGATGGCAAACAAAATTATCGCACTATTACGGTATGATTCCTTGCGGGATGCCATGAGGCAAAGTTCAAAAAGGGAGATACAATTATTTACCTGGGACCGCGTCGCAGAACGGACGCTTGACGTCTACAGGGGTCTTGCCTAATATGCCATCCATATGTTTCTACTTCGAAGTGCACCAACCATTTAGATTGAATCATTTCTCGGTGTTTAATATTGGAAATACAAGAGATTTCCATTCCACCTATTTTAATCAGCATCTTAACCAAAAGATTTTTGAAAAAGTGGCAAAGAAATGTTATCTCCCTACCAATAATTTATTACTTGATTTGATTCGCAAATACGATGGGAAATTCCGAATATCCTATAGTCTTACCGGAACGTTCGTTGAATACTGTGAGAAGTACCTGCCGGAACTTCTTGATAGTTTCAAGGAACTGTTCAAAACAGGTGCTGTTGACCTCATCGAGGAGACCTACTTTCATTCTCTGTCCGGACTCTACGATGATCTCGATGAGTTTGAGGATCAAGTCAAGATGCATCGGCAGATGATCAAGCGGATCTTCAACTACAAACCAAAAGTGTTTCGAAACACTGAGGCAATCTACGATAATAGGATCGCACAAAAAATTGCAGACCTCGGGTACAAAGGCATTATCACCGAAGGAGCAGAAAGAATCCTTGGGTGGCGTTCACCAAACTTCGTGTACAAACCAGTGAACGCAAACCTCAAAGTCCTCTTGCGCAACTATAAACTCAGTGATGATGTTGGGTTCCGATTTTCTGCACGTAACTGGCCCGGGTTCCCCCTTACCGCGGATAAATACGCGAACTGGATGTCCAACTCGTTTGGAGACGTCATTAACCTTTTCATGGATTACGAAACCTTCGGGGAACACCAATGGGTAGAAACAGGGATCTTTGAATTCCTCAAACATCTCCCCGGTGAAGTACTCAAACACGATAACCTTGATTTTGCTACCGTGAGTGAAGCAGTCGAGCGGTACAACGCGGTCGGCGACATCGACTCTCCCTGGGCGATCTCCTGGGCAGACGAAGACAGAAATGTCTCGACATGGCTTGGGAACAACATGCAGATCGCTTGCTTCAATGAACTGAAAGACATCGGACGAAAACTCAAAAAGAAAGGAGATAGAGATCTCCTGTACATCTGGCGATTACTCCAAACATCAGATCACCTCTACTACATCTCAACCAAAGGCTTTGAAGACGGCAATGTCCATGCGTACTTCAGTCCGTATGACATCCCATATGATGGTTTTATTAACTACATGAACATCCTTACAAGACTTGAAGGAAAAAGCTGAATCACGGTGAGGAGACGTAACACATCATGAAGATTGTGCATTTTTCCTGGGAGTATCCCCCAGTTATCTACGGTGGACTTGGTACATTTGCCACCGAGATTACAAAAAAGCAAGTAGAACTTGAACATGAAGTCACTGTTTTTACCCTTAACAGGGATAATGCTCTTGCTACCTCTGATCAGATCGATGGCGTAGAGGTGTACAGACCGAAAACACTTGATCTCAGCAAACCATTTTACCTCTGCGCAGATCATGAACTCCGCTCGTGGGGGCCAAACTTCAAGTTTTTTGCTGACGTCTTAAGCTACAATATCATGTCTGCGTCGCAGCTTGTAAACTCACTCGTTCGGAAGAATGGGCGGTCATTTACTATCATTGACGCGCATGACTGGCTCGGAATCATGGGAGGAATAGTGGCTAAAAAAGAATTGAACATTCCATTAGTGTTCCATGTACACTCAACAGAAGTTGGACGATCCATAGGACGAGGATCCCATACCATAAAAGACATTGAATTTGAAGGAGGTCAAGTCGCGGATTGCGTCATCACCGTCTCCAACGCGATGGCAGACGAGCTCCTAAAACTTGGGTTTCCCCAAGATAAAATCCGACCGTGTTGGAATGGGGTCGACCCAGCAAAATACGATCCGCAAGAGATTTCAAACGAAGATCGCCTCGCTCTACGGACGACGCTACGGTGTCCAAGACCACGAAACATTATTGTTTTTCATTGGTCGCCTCGTCACCGTAAAAGGAGCAGACAAACTTGTTCGAGCAATGCCCCAGATACTCAAGGATTTCCCGAACACGAAATTACTGATCCTTGGCATAGGGGATATGGAGAATGAACTGCGATCGACCGCCGATGGCTTAGGTATCCATGACCGGGTGATTTTCAGAACAGAGTTCGTTAGTGAAGAAGAAAGAATCCGGCATTACGCAGCAGCAGACATAGTCGTACTCCCCTCACTTTATGAACCATTTGGAATCGTATGCACCGAAGCAATGTCCATGGCAAAACCGACGGTTGTTGGTGCACGAGGAACCAATGGGATGCGGGAACAAATCATCCCTTCTGGAGAAAAACAATGTGGCATCCACGTCAACCCCTTTGAGCCTAAGGACATCGCATGGGGGATCATACAAGTTCTTCAATTACCGGACAAAGGACTCCAGCTGGGGAAAAACGGGAGACAACGAGTCTTAGAGGAATTCAGCTGGGATGCGGTCACTCGACGAACCCTTGATATTTACAAAGAATTTTTACGATAAGTTTTTTCAATAGTATCCGTTTACACGTGTAGTGAGGAGGCATATATGCGAGAATGGATTGTAACGAACGGTCTCGGTAGCTACGCATCCTTAACTCATTCTGGTGAGACGACAAGTAAGTTCCATGGATTGCTTGTTGCAAGTCTAGAGCCGCCGACAAAACGATGGATGTTTGTCTCCAACGTCACCGACAGAATACAGATCAAAGATCGTGTGTATCCCCTTAAAGGTCATAAATGTAAATTCGTGTTTGATTTCTTCCCCTCACTCGTATACGACATTGACGGAGTAAGGCTCAAAAAAACCTTTTTCATGGATCATGGAAAAAACACGACAATCATCAAATACACAGTTGAGACAAATAAATCACTGGTTCTTTCTCACATTCCTGTGGTTAACTCTCGGCATTTCTACGACATGACCTCACCTGGTTCTGCTTCATTTTCTCAAGATGTTGTTGATGAGGGCGTGGTCGTCAAACCCAGTAACATCAACAAAACACTCAAAATGGTCCTGAAAAACTCTTGTTATATACCAGATGGATACTGGGAAGAACTCTACTATAAAAAAGACAGAGAACGGAACGATTCCTGGAGAGACCATAATTTTCATATCGGTGAATTTCAGATACCTCTTAAGAAATCTGCTGAATACTATCTGCTCTTCACCATCGAAGATGAACTGCATGGATGATCCCTCACATATCTACGACCGAGAAATGCAACGAAAACAACAGTTACTAACACAGGCACTACTTCCCCGCGCATGCGACAAACTTGTGTTATCAGCCGATAATTTTATCGTAAAAAAAGGCACGGGAAAATCAATTGTTGCAGGATACCATTGGTTTAGCGACTGGGGACGTGACACCCTGATCGCACTCCCAGGAATCACCCTGGTGACGAAGCGGTTCGATGATGCGAAACAAATCCTCCAAAGCTTTGGCAAATACTGCAAGAATGGATTAATCCCTAATGTATTTGGAGAACGAGATTCTAAACCAATGTACAACACCGTGGATGCATCACTGTGGTATGTGGATCGCGTCTACCAATACCTCAAATACACTAATGACTTGAGCCTTGCTGAGAAACTCTGGCCGACAATGCAATCAATTATTGAAGGATACAAAAAAGGCACAGACTATGACATCCACATGGACAATGATTTTCTCATCAGCCATGGCGAAGGACTCACCTGGATGGATGTCAAACTTGGGGATTACTATCCAACACCACGATCAAAGAAAGCCGTGGAAATCCAAGCGCTATGGTATAACGCCTTACAAATAATGAGCACCCTTTCAACTCTTTTAGGAAAAAACGATCAGTATAGCGAGTTGGCCGGAAATGTCAAAGACAGTTTCAGACATCAGTACGATCACCCCTACGATGTCATTGACACGAAGGATCTCTCGATGCGGCCAAATCAGATTTTCCTTGTCTCTCTTGATTTTCCGCTTATTGAAAAACATATGCAGGAACGGATTGTTGCTGAAGTGCAGAAGACGTTGATCACTCTCTTTGGTTTAAGGACGCTTTCTCCTCAGGATTCCCGATATAAAGGAACATATCTTGGAAATCATAACAAGGATCTTGCCTACCACAACGGGACGGTCTGGCCGTGGTTGATGGGACCGTTCATCAAAGCATTCGTGAAAGTAAAAGACCATGAACCTGCACAGAGACGGTATGCGTTTCAAAATTTCTTACAACCTATGATTGACGTATACGGCAACCTCTGGGATGGCTCGATCCATGAGATCTTCGATGGAGACCCCCCCTATGCGCCCCAAGGATGCATCACCCAAGCCTGGAGTGTCGCAGAAATACTACGTGCCTGGGTGGAAGATGTCGAGAACATCACACCAAAATACGAGTCTCTTCTTCTACATGAAATAGGCGTTTAACACATACTGTTCAATCATCCTGTTCGTATTGAAGAATGACGCATTAATTGCAATACAGCTCCGCATTGTTCGTATCCAGTTATCCCGATCGTTGTAGAACTTCGGAATGATCCATGTCTCAAGTTTATTATATAGGTCGTTACGGTCGTTATCATCGTCAGACTCCCGCTCATTTGATTTTCTTGTACCGATCGCCCAGCCCGTGATGTTTTCTACACGACCCTCGATCCACCAGCCGTCAAGGGTGCTCAACTGAGGCACGCCGTTATGTGCTGCTTTCATCCCTGAGGTTCCCGAGGCTTCCTGAGGTCGACGCGGTGTGTTTAACCAGACGTCAACACCAGCGGTCATGAGTTTTCCGATCGCCATATCATAGTTATGGATGTATGCCATTTTTACGTTCCCATGGATATTTTTCATCGCAGAAAAAATCCTCTTAATCGTATCTTTTCCAGAACCGTCTTTCGGGTGCGCTTTCCCTGCGTAAATGATCTGAATCGGTCCTGCTTTTTCCGCAATACTCATGAGCCGTTGCGCATCAGAGATCAGCAACTCAGGCCGCTTGTACGCGGTCTGTCTCCGGGCAAAACCGATCGTGAAATGATCATAGTTCATCCCCACGTTATACCTGTTGTTCACAAAATCAATAAGCTTCTTTTTTGCTTCCATGTGAGCCGCCCAGATATCTGCTTTATCGATACCAAACGCTGCTCGGAACATGTATGGATCAGAACGCCACCCTGGGAGATACTTATCAAACACACGTTGGAACGGTTCAGAAACCCATGTCGGCGTATGTACACCATTTGTAATTGAATCGATCGCATATCCCGGGAACATCAATCGTGATACTTCCCCATGTTTCTTCGCAACCCCGTTCACATAGTGGCTGAAAAAGAGCGCAAGCCTTGTCATATTTAACTTATTCTCAAAGGTAAACTCATGCAGTAGAGAATCAGGAATTAAATCTCCTATCATCGATTTTGCAAGAGGCATATCAAACTGGTCATGCCCTGCAGCAACAGGAGTATGTGTCGTAAACACACATTGCTCTCTGACTTTCTCCACATCTTTTATTTGATCATACAGCTCAAGAGTACCGAGAGCAGCATGCCCTTCGTTCATATGATACTTATCTATGGTTCGATACCCTAATGACTCTATTGCTCGAACACCACCGATACCCAACACGATTTCTTGTGCGAGGCGATATTTGTTATCTCCACCGTAGAGATACTTGGTAATTTCTCTATCATAATTTGAATTCTCCTCAAGATTGGTATCAAGGAAAAACACGGGAACGATATAGCCACCTGTACCTTGTACTGGATAGTACCAAGTACGAATGTTGACGTCTCTCCCTTCAATTTTCACGCACGTCTTACTCGGCAGAAGCTTGAGGAAATCATTGATGTTAAAATTATAAGGAAGCTCGATTTGATTCCCATCCAAATCGATTTCTTGATAGAAGTATCCCTTCTCAGAAAGAAGCGTTACACCGACAATCGGTACATTTAGATCTGCACATGATTTCAAAGTATCTCCCGCAAGGATCCCAAGACCACCGCTGTAGGTAGGTATATGTTCATCAATACCGATTTCCATGGAAAAATACGCGATTTTTGGTTTTCCTGTCGGCCTTATCGTATTATTTGTTTCTGCTTTTATTTCTACTGTTGATGTCTCCATTGCTCCACCTTCCACCTTCAAAGCAATGCAATGCAAATGAAATGAAACTCTAAACAAGTGTACAGTTTATCTTTCTTTCTCTTCTCGTTTTCCTCTAGGAATACATGATGCCGTCGTAGTCCCTGTCATCTTCTTTTTTGTTCTTAGTGCTATGTTTCATTATTTTTCTTTGTTTTCTCGGCCCGACAAACTGAAAATCATTTCGTAATAATCTGACGTATGTTTTATCTGGCAGTGGCTCGAGTTTTGCGATTCCTTTGATTTGAAATTTTTGTAAAACCCATTCAATTTCTTTTCGTGAAACCCGGAGTTTCGAAGCAAGTTCGAAGGTTGTGATAGGGTACTTTTTCTGCAACAACTTGATGATTTGTTCCTCTAACGATCCTATGGTAATTTCTATCATACGATGGTCATGAATTATATGCACTCGTATGCGCGCATCCCTTTTTTATCGTTTTTAAAGAGTTTTTTCACGTCATCCCGCATTTCTGGAGGGTATCCCTCTGGGAAGTCAATGCATCCTTGACAGACATCAAATCCGATTGCTTTCTTTAACCCTTCAATGCTGATATAACCAAGAGAATCGGCTCCGATTTCCTGTGCAATCTTATCCCATGACTCGATATTGCCGTCGCTGTTTCGCGCGATAAACTCTTTTTTACTGCGCATGTCAATACCAAGATAACACGGTGCGATAAGAGGTGGGCACCCAATCCTCACATGTACTTCTTTTACCCCAACGTTTCTCATTCCTCGAATGATCTTGCGGATATTAGTTCCACGAACAATCGAATCATCTAACAGTACAACTCGTTTATCCTCCAGGACGGCACGGAGAAACGACAGTCCTTCCTCCACTACTTTCTCTCGATGCTCCTGTGTTTGTTGAATGAATGATCGTTCATCTTTATCCTTCATGATTCCTTCATCAAGAGGAATACCAGATTCCCGTGAATAACCTATCGCATATCTTCTCCCTGATTCAGGGACCGGTATCACAAGGTCTGCCACCGCCGGTTGTTCCTGTGCAAGTAAACGCCCGATCTCCTGACGAGTCGTGTGAATGGATCGTCCGTTGATACGTGAATCAGGTTTTGCAAAGTACACAAATTCGAACATACACGGAAGTTCCTGTTTTTTTATGATTTGCTTTTCATAGATATTTCCTTTTGGATCAATGACAATAACAGAGCCACCAGGGATATCTTTCACATACTCAAAATTAATTTTTTTAAAAACCCGTGTCTCTGAGGCTAGACAATAGGTACCGTTTACTTTTCCAAGGGAAAGCGGTCGAATCTTTCGAGGGTCAGTCATAGCGAACAAATACGGTTTATCCCCTGAATCAGCGATGTATAAGACCGAGTAGCTCCCCTTTGCTTTTCGCATGACATGTTCACATGCGGAAAAGATTACTTCCGGGCTTAGTTCTTTTTTATAGAGTTCATCAGCTATGGGAAGCAGGAGCCATTGAATGTCGCAATCTGTACGTGGTTTTCTTTCCGTGATGTTCGAAAGCTCAGAACAATTGAAGATATTTCCATTGTGAACCGCCGCTAAAAAGGGATTTACCAGATATTCTGGTTGCGCATTCTTTTTTAATGATTCTTCGTCATCCATACCAGCGGTTGAATACCGAGTATGACCGATCCCGATGTTTCCTGGTTTATTGATTTTCTTCTCCTCGTTAAAAACATCTCGCACAAGGCCAGCGTCTTTTGTGACATGGATGTTCCCATCATAGGTAAGCATACCGGCTGATGATTGGCCTCTATGCTGGATTGTAAATAAACTCTGGTAGATAAGATGTGAAACAGGCCGTCCCCCAATAATACCGATGATGCCACACATGTACGAACGGTGATTGAAAGTAGATTATTTATAGGTTTTCAGTGTCGAAAGTGAACAACAGTCACATTCTCTTGGAGAAAATTCTTTCTGTCTTCTTCAAGAAAACGCGTATATTCAATCATCGTTTAAAATAAATCTAATCATCATCAACAAAAGAAGGTTCGGAGAATGAAAGCGACAAGGATTCTATCTGTGTATGTCCCTCGTATGTGAGGCTGACTGCTGCAACACTGCCCGATAACATCAGTCCTATGACAATGAACACAGAGACTTTCATAAATCCTTTTCCTCAAGGAAATGTAGTAACGTCCCTCCCTATATAATTTCCTATCAACAAGTATAGCACAGGGGGGTAACACGATTTTGAAGATTTGTTAAGGAAGCGAATGCGGCCTGAACATATAATTACTCAGTTCTGGGTATCTAAGGCCGATATCCCAACTGATAAGGAGAAGGAGGAGGAATGGGAAAAAATTAATCCTAAAATACTTCATATTTGTCCTTGGAAAGACAAATATTTTCCCACAATCCAATCCAGGTCCGCTTAAAATTTCTATCGTCTTACCCCCGTTGATGCTATCACTTCATATTTTCCCTATGGAATAAGGAGCTACAATGAGAATAATAAAGGTTCCCCACAGAAATCTGGCCAAAACTCGAAAACCTATTAGTAAAAAAGTCATTTCGTTCAAAAATCAACAGAAAACACAAAGAAAATGATTATGTTCATCATAGCGGTTGATAATGAATCAACAAGCCAGATCCTATTCGTTTCACTTCAACAATTTTCAAAGGAATAGCATCCTTTTCACTTTTTATCCCTTCGCCCTCTGCAACCGTCGGTGTCTCCTTCCCTCCGATAATACAGGATCCGATGAAGATGTAGAGATCATCGACAACCTTGTTTTTCAGAAAATTCCAGATTATTGTGCCACCGCCTTCCACGAGAAGAGTCCGAACACCTTTCCGATAGAGAAAATCCAGGGCACATTTCACATCAATGAACCCTTTTCTATCGGTCTTGCATCCGACAACCTCAATATGTGACCCTTTGTAGGTTTTTTCCTTTCCTTTCGCAGTAATAATCAACGTCTTAGAAACATCATTCAACACCAGAGCATGAACTGGCGTTCTTCCTTTGCTATCTAGGACAATCCGTAATGGTTGTTTCGGATGTTTTACATATTTTTCTTTAACTGTAAGTTTCGGATTATCAGTTAAAATCGTACCAATCCCAACCAGCACTGCATCACAATCGTTGCGAAGTCGATACATCCGTTCGATGTCTTCATCGCAGGAAATCCGCATTTGTTTTCGTGTCGGTGACGCAATTTTTCCGTCAGCAGACATCGCACAATTTATGATAACACGGGGTCTTTTCATACCATCTCACTGTGGATAGAGAGGACAATTTTTCTTCTTCTCCGGGCAGATCTGCTTTGTTTTGCATGAAGGGCCCGAATTTTTAAAAATAATCGGAGCAACTTTTTTTACTTCCTGAAGCATTTTATTTGCAAGCAAGCGGATCTCCCATTGTGCATGAAGACAACATCGAAGCTCGAAAAAATTCAGTAATGAACGTGCATTCATTGTCACCATTATATTTGTACATGTACCATTCGGAAGTACGTACCTCGCGTCCTCCGCTGGTATCTTCAGTTCCAGTAATTTATTGTAATGATCCCAGATGACCCCCATGGTTTCTTCATACGCTTTCTTCGTCTTCTTGTTCTTCCCGATCGAAGGAGGAATCACATAGTTCGGCTCATTCAGATTTACATACCGCTGACTTTGCTGAGAAAAACTTGCGATGCGATGTCGCACCAGCTGATGGGTGAGCGACCTGCTTACATCACTAATAGCAAACGTAAACGAGGCATGCTCGATGACACTGGTATGCCCTAGTTTTAAGACTTGCTCTAAAACGGCTGACTGTTCCTTCTCTGATATTTTGTCAAGATTCTCTGGTTTTATCTTACTATGGGTCAGGGTGGCAGCCAGTGCAGGTAACTTTTCTGGATCTGATGTATATCCAATAAGTTTCACATTCATGTCCGTTCCCCATACCCCTTATATCATGAGACGTTTAAGTGTTTTGATACAGATTTCGTTTTCGGTTCTTTTCCAGAAAATCCTTCATTTCTTCATTCATCAGATTCCTCCGCTGGAAAAAGGAAATACCTTTTTTTTACTAAATTTTTTTCCGTTCAATTATACTGCAAGTTTTTAACAACAGACCCAGTTATTATATACAATGAAACGAACCGGTGTATGAGACTAACGATAAGGTCGTTTATTAGCACCTCCCTCGTGTGTTTCATTTCAAAGGAGAGACTTCTAAAACGATCTTTACTTTCACATAACTGACTTAAACTAGGTTTTGAATAAGGGGAACGATTCTGCATGACAGTACCATCTGAAAAAAACAATGGACGTGTAGTTCTTTCTTTTTTTCTGATACCTGCGATTATGTTGATTTTTGGGTATGTTCTCTTCCCGTACCCACCGTCGTCACTCGCAAGACAGTTTTCGTTCATCCCTTTGTTTCTCGGGTTGATCCTCCTCGGTATTGGTTTTTTCTTCAAAGTGAAAAACACCGCGAGTACATTAAAAATTGTTGGATGGGGCATGGTTACGTTCTTCTGGGCCACCATGCCGAGCTTCCTGTATTTTTCTGAGGGCGGTGATGTCTTCAACGCAGCAGTCTGCGTCATCGGCGTGTATGTGCTTATCTACATCGCGTATCATGAATGGCTTTCTCTCAAAAGAAACGAACATGTCTCTTGTTTGAATTGGATTGCTGGTGGCACGTTTCTTGCAGGTCTCATCTATTTTACGATTGAAAATGGTATCGTCCCAGGGTTGAAAGACTGGCTTATTGAAACTGTCGCAGCGCAAAGTGCTGATCTGCTTCATCTTTTCGGGGTCAACGCCAGTAGGAATCAGGCCCTTATCATCTACAACAATACACCGGTAACCATTATCTTTGCATGTACTGCTGTTCAATCCATGGTTCTGTTTGTTGGTATGATCGGTGCATTATCGCGCGTGAATATGAAACGAAAGACGCTCGCGTTGTTGGTGACGGTTATCCCGATTTACTTGCTGAATCTGGTTCGCAACGCAGGTGTCGTGTTCATGGTGGGAAGCGGCATGTTCTCTTTTGAGCTTGCCCATAATGTTATTGGAAAAGCAGGATCCTTACTTGCTCTGATTGTCCTGTTGTTTGTCACCTTTAAAATCGTTCCAGAATTGTATGATGAGATCGTCGGTATCATCGATTTGCCGAAACGAAGAGGACCTGTAGAACTTTTTATTGGGCGGATCGTGGGGAAGAAACGTGATGCGCATCGCTAACGGTGGTTTTTCCTGGATTCTGGCATTGTTTGCGTTGACCTTTGTATTTATCGGTGCATCATTCTTTTCGACAGGACTCTTGCTGATCTTGTTAGGTGTTGTTTCTATGTTTTTCTTTTTAATATCTTGTCTTTTGATTGTTTTTTTCCGAGACCCTGAACGAGCCATCGGTCACGGTGTTGTCGCGGTTGCTGATGGGAAGATACGAGAAATAACCACCATACATGATACCGAGGTTGGAGAGTGTATCCAAATTTCTACGTTTATGAATATTCATAATGTGCATGTGAATCGTATGCCTCTGGATGGAACCATTGAAGAAATCACCCATTACAAAGGAGCTCATCTACCAGCATTCAAAAAAGAATCTGAAAAAAATGAACGGGTCGTTCTGCTTATTCACACTGATATCGGGCGGATAAAAATTGTTCAAATAGCAGGGACCCTAGCACGTCGAATCGTCCCTTATGTTTCGAAAGGAAATGCCGTGAAAAAAGGAGGAAAAATCGGGCTTATCCGTCTTGGTTCTCGCGTTGACCTTTATCTTCCAACAAAAAGAATTAAACCACTTGCGATTCAGGTAACTGACAAAATTAAAGCTGGAGAAGATACCATTGCAGAAATCCATGATTAAACTACTGTCCGTTGCAGACATTATCACTATCATGAACGCGGTACTAGGGTTCCTGGCTCTCCTCATGGCGTTTTCTAATCAACTCCAACTCGCCGCCTCATTTATCCTTCTTGGTCTTCTTGCTGATGGCATTGATGGCATTGTTGCCCGGCGTATAGGGAACGGACAAATGGGGGAGTATCTCGAAGCCATTGCCGATATGGTCTCGCTGTCGATTGCCCCGCTTGCTCTTCTGTACAAAACGTACTACGATGCGGTTTCCTCGCACCCCTCCATGCATCTTCTTCTTGGTGTCGTTCTGGTGTTTTCTCTGATATGCAGCATGGTACGCCTCTCATCGTTTTCTCTCTTGAAAGAAAAACATTCCTTTATCGGTCTGCCGACGTCTGCGAGTGCGGTGTTTCTCGTTTTAACATCATTTCTGAAACCGGATGTCTGGGTTATTCTCCCCTTTATCATTGTCCTTGCGCTTGCGATGATTTCTTCGGTCCGTTTCCCAAAGCCAGAGTTGAAAATGGATCTTGTCGCCGCTGTTTTTATCGTTGCCACCATCTTGCTTGACAGCATGTTTTATAATATCGCACCATTGCTGCTTCTCGCAGCGCTTGTCTCCTACATCATTGTCGGACCGTTCTATCTTCATATAAAAAAAAGAAGAAAAGCTAGCGGAACGGAACGTACTCGTAATTGAGAACAGCACTGTTTTTGATGTGCACGACGCGTCCTCCATTGTTCTGTCCGTTCATGGTTGCAGAGTCTGTTTGGATGAATAATGGCCATGCGGAGTAATTGCCGGTCTCTTTTCCTTGAGAGGTGAACACATGGTTTTCATGCGTATGCCCGGTGAGAACCAATGAGACGTTATTTGCGAAACAGTACGAGATGAATGCTCCTCGGTTGAACGCGATGCATTCGTCATTGCCGCTGGGGAGGTCGTTTGGTAACGCGCCAATTGCTGTATCGTTCTTGTCATTGATCGCGGGGTGGTGCATGGTGATAATCTGGTTCATCTGATTGTTTCCCCAGGTGTGTTCGAGAAGGCACATCTGGGTTGTCGTCAGACCGCTTCCTTCTGGTGTCGGATTCCAAATTTGAGGTTGGATCTCCCATCTGCTGTATTCATATCCTGAATCGAGAAAGACGAAATTCACGCCCCCGTATTCGAATGAATAATCGCTGAGGGGGTTGAGAAAACGATGGTAGGCAGTAAGATTGGTAAATGGTGAATACAAGAATAAGAGGCTGTTTCCGTACCGCTCATGGTTCCCTGGTGTGGTAAAGACAGGTACGTTACAGCTGAGAAGTGCTTCTTGCAAATCAGCGTAGACATTCCGATGAGATTTCTGGTTGTACCAATCCACTGAATCACCGGACAGGATAACGAAATCAGGGTGGATGTTCTCATTTAGGTAGGTGATGAGGCGGATGAGTTCCTTTTTCTTGTTCACGAAATTCGCGTATTTTCCGATATGAATGTCGGTGAGTTGAACAATCGTGTACTCGGTTGGCTCTGTGTTCAGTATTTTTACCGCGTGCGGCCAAGCGTAATTCTCTTTTGTTGTTGTCACGGAAATATTGTAGAACCCCTCAGGGATGCTGTCGATGTTATACGATACTATTAGTTCATCTTCGAGGATGTTTGTCCCTGTTTTGATCCAGGTGTGCCATGTCGATGTTTGATTCTGGAGGTCGTAATGAGTGGTATTATCAATGGATTGTAATTCCACCTGAAGTATCTGGGCTGGTTCTTCTGTCGTGTTTCGTTCTTCTGAGATTGTTACTGCGAAATGATCTGTGTTATTCTTGATAATAATGGATGGGCATCCCACGGAAGGGGCGATGATTCCTTCGACGCCAAAGCCGACACTCACGTTCAGTTGTTTCTCAGGGAATGTTCCTGTAACAACATGGAACGTATGATTCCCGACGACAGAAGGATACCACGCTATTTTCTTGGTGTACCTTGGTAACTTTCCAATATTAATAACAATTTGACTTACTGTTACATTCTCGGAGATCCACGTCATTTCACCCGCTGTGGCGATCAATCCGTAAAACTCATCGGTCACATTAACTGTTTCGTTGAATCGCATCCTTGCTTTTCCTTCCAAAGTGACCGAGAGATACACAGGTTCGCCTAACGTCGGATACAGATCAGAACAGGACAACGCAATGATTTCGCCGGCAGTCGCGTCTTCCGTTTTTCCAATAATCGGACCTACACTTGATGTAGGTATACTTAAGACTGGAGTTAACAGAATGACTATCGTGAGGATAACCGCTATTTTTTTCATATTAAAACGTCTTTACAACACTATAATTATGGAGGGTATATTATAAATATTTTGAGGTTGATGAGGTAAAACTTCTCTAGAAATAGAAATTTTTCAAATTTGAGATTTTTTTATTTCAATTCAATCCAAACATTTCTAAACAAAAATTGCATTACATACTGCTGTTATGGACGATATACCAAAGATTGGCATTACAGGCATGCCAAGCGTCGGAAAAACCCAGACGCTCATCAAAATCATCGAGAAAATTGAAAAAAGTGGCTATAAACTTGAAGGGATGATCACCACACCGCTTATTGAAAAGAAAAAACGGGTGGGTTTGTATGTGGAGGACTGGCAGACCAAAGAAAAAGAAGTCTTCGCCCGTCTTGACCTCGATTCCAAGGATAAAGTTGGGAAATACGGTGTTGACCTCGCTGCGCTGGAAAGAGTCGGCGTCCATGCGATAGAAAAAGCGATCAACGATGAAGACACCGATATCATTGTCATCGATGAAATCGGGAAGATGGAGATGCTTTCTGAGAAGTTCTGCGAGATGGTCATTGAGGCGCTTGATTCTGATAAACCGATTATGGTGACGTTGCATAAGAAATCACGGACACCGCTCCTGCAGGATATCCGCAGGCGGGATGATATCCGCATCCTTGAGGTGACCGCGGTGAACCGGAATCTGCTTCCGTATAAGATTGAAAAAATCATGGCTGAGAAACTCCCGCCCTTGTTTTAACCATGACCGACGAACCAACTGATCTTGTAAAAGAGGGAACAACCGAGCTTTTTGTGTATAAAAAAAAGACGTCTGCGAAAGGACCAAGCACTCGGGACCAGACGCCGTTCTATAACCCGTCCATGGAATTAAACCGGGATGTCTCCATCCTTGTCAATCAGTGGTTCGTGAACACAAGTACCAAACACGTTCATATCTTGGACGGGCTAGCGGCATCCGGGATCAGAGGGATCCGGCTTGCCCATGAGCTGAACGGAGATTTTGAGGTAACGATAAATGATTGGAATGATCAATCGTTCTCATTGATCCAGCAGAACATCCAGAAAAGCTCGCTGCAGAACATCACGGTGTTCCAACGAGATCTCAACGGGCTCCTTTCAGAGCGTCGATACAACTCTATTGATATCGACCCGTTTGGCTCACCCGTGTATTTTATTGACGCTGCCGTACGAAGCGTGTACAACAAGGGAATCATTGCGTGTACCGCGACTGATACCGCAGCGCTCTGCGGTGTATTTCCTAAGGTATGTTATCGACGGTATGGCGCCTGGCCGCTTCATGTTCCCGCGATGCATGAAATAGGGCTGCGAATACTTCTTGGTTGTCTGTGTCGTGAGGCTGCGAAATACGACCGCGGCATCGAACCGCTGCTCTGTTACACGACCGATCATTATGTACGATTGTATGTACAAATCAAAAACGGAAAAAACGCTGCCAATGCGTCCATGGCACAATTTTCCAGTATCCCCGCAAGAGACGTCCCCCTCTCCAAAGAAAACACTGCTCTGGTTGGCCCCTTATGGCTTGGAAAACTGCAGAAAAAACCTGTGCTGCAAGAGATACGAACCATCTTGTCAACCAAGGAGCTGAACACAAAGAACATGCTCTGGAAACTGTTATACCTCCTTGAAGAAGAGGCAGATGCCCCACCGTTTTTCTATACCACCAATGACCTGTCCTCCCTCCTGAAACAGTCGCCACCGACCATGGAACATATCTTTGAACGTTTGCGGAACAAAGGATTTGTCGTCACCAAGACCCATTGTACTCCAACCGGATTTAAAACAAATGCTCCTCTGGACGTCATCACAGAAGTTTTTAAATGACGAAGGATATCACTGAACAATGAAAACTACGCCAAAGAAGCTTTCCGTTGGTGTGCTTGCCTCTGGTTCTGGGACTGATCTGCAGAGCATCATCGATGCATCAGAGAAGGAAATGATCGATGCAGAAGTTGTTGTGGTGATCAGCGATACAAAAGACGCGTTTGCGTTGGACCGGGCAAAAACGCATCATATCCCTGGGTTTTTTGTTGATCCAAAAGGAAAAGACCGCACTGCTCATGAGGACGAAATCGATGCGGTTCTTCGAGATCATCAGGTGGAGCTTGTCGTTGGTGCAGGATACATGCGGCTCCTTTCACCCTCGTTTGTGAAAAAATGGCAAGGTAAACTCATCAATATTCATCCCGCGCTTCTGCCGTCCTTTAAGGGAACAAATGGTCAACGCGATGCGCTTCAATACGGAGTGAAGATCTCCGGGTGTACCACGCATTTCATGGATTCAGATATGGATCATGGTCCGATTATTCTTCAGGCCGCAGTAAAAGTACTGCCTGATGATGATCGCGATGCCCTTGCTGCTCGGATTCTCGCAGTGGAGCATCAGATACTCCCCCGTACCGGTACAACTTTTCGCGCAGAAACGGTTACTCATCGAAGGTCGCACCGTAGTCATCCTCCCTGGTGACTCATGGAAAAAGAAACACAAGGAAATCCCAGGTGTGCTCTATTCTGAAGGATACTAGCACCGTCACCCGTGAGAATGCATTTGAATGGCTGTGTAGCTTTGATAAGTACGGGTGGATCTTCGGCCTTGAGCGGATTACCTCCCTTCTGGAACAGCTCGGGAAACCTCACCAGCGAGCTGAAAGTGATTCATGTCGCAGGGACGAATGGGAAAGGCTCGGTCTGTAAATATATCAGCTCCATTCTTCAGAAAGCAGGGTACACCGTTGGAGTGTATCTCTCTCCTCATGTCGAGCGTTTTTCAGAACGTATCGTCGTCAACGACCAGGAAATCTCCGAGGAAGACCTCGCGATGCTTGTTGCACAGGTCAGACCACTTGTTGAAGAAATGAAACAGAACAACAATACTCCAACGTTTTTTGAGATTGTAACTGCACTTGCGTTTCTGCATTTCAAGAACCGTAACGTTGACTATGCGGTTCGTCGAGGTCGGGCTTGGTGGGAGGTTTGATGCGACAAACGTGGTGACCCCGCTCGTATCCGTGATTACGAATATTTCGCTGGAGCACACCGATATCCTTGGGAAGGATATCGCATCGATCGCATTTGAAAAAGCAGGAATCATCAAAGATCATGTACCATTGGTTACCGCGGCGACACAGAATGCACGTGAAACCATCAAGCATGTTGCAATGGAGAGGAACGCACCGATTGTTTGTATTGACCGAACCATGTGGAAACGAATGTCTTTTAGGGAGAAATATCAAGAGTTTGTTATTCAGGGTTCCTTCAAGGATTATACGGTGAAAACCTCGCTGCTTGGCTTGCATCAGGGTGAAAACATAGCGGTGGCTATCGCTGCGGTTGAACGGTTGCAGATGGGTGGCGTTTACATCACCGATAGTGATATTCTCGATGGCATCGCTGCTGCGACCCATCCTGGGCGCATGGAGATCGTTTCAGAGAAACCGTTGATTCTCCTTGACGGGGCGCATAACCCTGACGGGATGAGCATGCTTGCAAAAACATTGAAAGAGGATTTTTCCTCCCATCGACTCATCCTTGTTCTTGGTGTGTTGAAAGAAAAAGATATCAAAACGATGGTGTCAGCGATTGTTCCACTCTCCGATGTTATCATCGTCACGAAATCAGCAAATCCTCGAGCGTCTGATCCACTGTTCTTAAAGGAGACAATTGAAAGATTTGACGCAAACAAAAAGATATACATTGAAGCTTCAATCCCCGAAGCAATCGACCATGCAAAACGCATAGCGAAACAAAAAGACATGATCTGTGTTTCCGGGTCGTTGTTCACGGTCGGGGAGGCACGAAGTTATATTCTCTCTGGTAAAACCACGTCTTAGAAGTCGATGTCCTAGAGATTGATTTTCCTAAGAATCACGGTAAGGTTTTTCATCGCCTGTGTTTCTGCGAGACGATCAGCATTTCCGATTGCTTCCTCCAGTGTTTCATCAAAATGGATTTTCCCGAGATACCGTACCTTTAATTTCTTCACTTCCTCCTCGATAAACGAGGAGTCGGTCATCGTCATATTTTCTATCACACCAAGCACCGGTTTCTTTAATTCTATTAAAATTTTTAATAGTTTACTGACCGCGCCCATCGCCACCTTCGACGGTGTTGTCACCACCAGAAACTCGCTGGTCTTCATATACCGGATAACATCAAGGGTTTCATCACCAATGCCAGGAGGCATATCAATAATCAGAAAGTCAAGAGACCCCCATTGGGTGATCGCAAGCAATTCAAGGATGATATTTGAAATATCAACGCCTCGAAACGGAGATGGTTTTTCCTGCGTGAAATAGACAATAGACATGAAAGAAATCCCGTGGACCGTTGGTGGAATGATTCCCTTCTCCTCTGATGGGAATTCATCTTTGATGCCAAGGATGATATGGGAAGATGGTCCGTATAAGTCAAGATCTAGAAGCCCAACCTTATATCCGTGATGTGCGAGATGAAGCGCAAGGCTGGAGGCAACAAGGCTTTTCCCAACGCCGCCTTTCCCACTTGCGACCGCGATGATTCTTTTGATGTTTTTCAACCGTTTCTCGATGACGCTGGTTCGTGGCTCCATGGTCATCGCACTCCTTTAATGGAGGTAAGCGTGACCCCTCGTCCTTTCGTAATCTCAAAATCCGGACTCCCACAACTGGGGCAACGCGCATGAACAAACACGACCTCAGGGATGAAATGAATTGACTCTGATTCTGTTTCATTCAATTTCTTTTTCATGTCGCTGTATTTCCAGGTATGACCACAAGTTTTACAGGTCAAGGTACCTTTTTCTGTTTTCAGATGAAACGCATCGTTTTTTATTTTCGGTTTCTGTGACTTGGCAAGTTCGTTGAGTGCGAACAGAAAAATCTCTTTCTCTATCTGTTGTAATTCACCGATGTGAACCGTGACTTCCGTGATTGTCTTGAGATTTTCTTTCTGTGCGGTCTCCACGGCAGCCATGACGATGGATTCGGCAAGTGCCCATTCATGCATACAGAAAACGGATACAGGAGGAGATGGTTTAAATGTTACGAAGAAGGAAAGGGTCTGATAGATAAGAGGTTTAAATAGAAGCAGAGATTCTCTTTTTCTGGAGGTAGGTCGCTCTGGAGAAAAAAATTAGTGAAAAAATCTGAGGATGAATGGAAAAAGATCCTCACACCTGAAGAGTTTTTGGTGTTGCGGAAGAAAGGAACAGAACCACCGTTCAAAGGAAAATATGTTCATCAGACCGCTGAAGGAACGTATGTCTGCGCCGGGTGCGGCAACCAGCTGTTTTCCTCCGAGACCAAATTTGATTCGGGGAGTGGATGGCCGAGTTTCTTTGCCCTTGTCTCAAACGATGCTGTTCTGCTGAAAACTGATACAAGCCTTGGGATGAAGCGAACCGAGGTGGTATGTGCTCGCTGCGGAGGACATCTCGGGCATGTGTTCGATGATGGACCCAAACCGACAGGTCAGCGATACTGCATGAACTCAATCTCGCTACACTTCCTGGAGAAAAAAAAGAGTGGTCCCTAAAAATACAGTACCTAAAGTTCTTGTATCCGATCGACGAGGGCGAACGCAAGGTCGATTAATTGATCGTACCCCTCCTCCGTCTTCACCACTCGGGGGACCTGAACAGTCAGCCACGTACCCTCGAGGGTAATACGGGGTTTCTCCTGCTTCATTTCTAAGAGTTTATTTTGTAATGTAAAATTTACTAAATTTCTTGCGAACGCATCATCCTCTGTTTTTATCAGAAATTCCCTGTCAAATTCATCACTTTCCAGTTGAACGTCTGCTGCTCCCCATGCCTTTCCCAGACGTGTTGCGACTGATTCTTTCAGGATGGTGAGGTTCTTCGGTACTGGCTTGAGCAAGGTAACGCTGACCTCTGTTTTTGCATGACGATATTTACTCCCCGGCACCGACGTAACCAAGACGGGCAGAGCACGATAGGAGAATTTGAGCAGCGGTAGAAGAAACGTTCCGACCACGGTTCCACTTCGTTTCATTGCCTGTTGTTCCATGAGACGTTTAATGGTCCTGTATCTCCAAAGCGAAAGAACAATGACCAGAACGATAGTGATGATTATGATGAACACGTAAAGAACAGGAAACAAGGATTGCGTGATGTCCATCTCAGATGACCTCTTTTACAGCATCATCTTTTCCTTTAATAATTTCTTTGTTTCTCCTGCATTCTTTTTTTTATTTTCATCGTAGAAAAAAAGAAAAACTCAGATGAAATACTCCTTGCTGGTTATCTCAATGAAATACGAAATCAAAGACGAAAAAAAGGAATTACTTTCAGAACAGATCAAGCACATTGACATCAAGACGTTCAACGCCATTCCTTTAATCGAAGCCTTTGATCATATGGCCTTTCAGTCACGAAACCTCGCGAACGCCTGTAAAATCTATGATACGATGCTTGCGGATACTGAGTGCTCGGTCATCCTATGTCTCGCGGGATCATTGGTCAGTGCAGGGTTAAAAAATGTTATTGTCGATATGATACGTCACAACATGGTGGATGCGATTGTCTCCACAGGCGCGATCGTGGTAGACCAAGATTTCTTCGAAGGACTTGGGTTTAAACATTATCGTGGGGAAGTGTGGGTTGATGACACAAAACTTCAGAAGATGCATATTGATAGAATCTATGATACCTTCATTGACGAGGATGATCTTCGTATCTGTGATATGACTACGAAAAAAATCGCTGACGAGCTTCCTCCGCGGCCGTATTCTTCTCGTGAATTCATCTATGAAATGGGGCGGTACCTTGAAAAACACGGGAAGAACCCTGACTCGTTTGTCCTTGAGGCGTATAAACATGAGATACCGATCTTTGTTCCTGCGTTTTCAGATTGTAGCGCTGGATTTGGTTTGGTGTTCCATCAGCATGAACGCAAGAACAACTATGTGACGATTGATTCTGTGAAAGATTTCAGAGAGCTCACTGAGTTGAAAGTAAAATCAAAACAAACCGGATTGTTAATGATCGGCGGTGGTGTTCCAAAGAATTTTGTGCAAGATACCGTTGTTGCGGCAGATATCCTTGGTATCGACGCACCCATGCATAAGTACGCGATACAGCTCACCGTGGCAGATGAACGCGATGGAGCATTATCTGGTTCGACATTGAAAGAGGCGAACTCCTGGGGGAAAGTTGACACCGGCTATGAACAAATGGTGTACTCCGAAGCGACAATCACATTCCCTCTCGTAGTAAGTTACGCGTACCACAAGGGTGCTTGGAAGAAGAGGAAACAACAGAAACTGAATCAGCTGCTCAAGTAAGAATTCTCAGATAATCATTAAATAGGCTAGACATTTCTTGTCTCTCCTGTGAAAACAACTTCACAAGCCAAGCTGAAACAACTGCAACAGATGCTTACGGTCATGAAGAGTTGTGCGATAGCGTATTCTGGCGGGGTGGACAGTACTTTTTTGATAAAGGTCGCGTACGATACTCTTGGCAAAAACGCTCTTGCGGTCACTGCAACCTCTTCAACCTACCCGCAACGCGAACTGCAGGATGCGAAACGCTTCGCACAAAAGATAGGAATCCCTCATGTTATTATTCATTCTAAAGAACTTGATATCAAAAAGTTCTCAGACAATCCCTCCAGATCGGTGTTACTATTGTAAGAAAGAGCTGTTCCGTAAAATACAGCAGATCGCCCAAGAACATCATCTTAACGCAGTCCTCGACGGATCGAACGCTGATGACTCGTTTGATTATCGACCTGGGGCAAAAGCACGCAAAGAACTCGGGGTAATAAGCCCGTTAAAAGAGGTTGGGTTAACCAAACAAGAAATCAGAGGCCTTTCACACACCATGCATCTTGAAAGTTCTGAGAAACCAGCGTTCGCCTGCCTTGCCTCCCGATTCCCCTATGGAACTAAAATAACCAAAGAACGACTCAAACAAGATCGAATCTGCAGAGGAGTATCTTTTCTCCTTAGGAATCAGACAATGCCGGGTCCGTTATCATGACCACATCGCCAGAATCGAAGTAGCATCAGATGATTTTCCAGCCATTCTTACCCATGCGCAACGGATTGTAAAACGTTTTAAAAAACTTGGATTTACGTATGTCACCCTTGACCTTGAAGGGTACCGCACCGGTAGTTTAAACGAGGTGCTCAACAAATGAAGAAACTCTTACAAGATTACAAAGCAGGAAAAGTAAGTCTCGCAACCGTCCTTCAGAAACTTAAGTCATTGCCGTACGAGGACCTAGGGTTTGCAAAAATCGATACGCATCGGGAAATTAGGAAAGGATTTCCTGAAACGATTTTCTGCCAAGGAAAAACCTTCTCTCAGATTTCTGAGATTCTTAAAAAACTTTCAAAAGACCAAAATATCCTCCTAACAAAAGCAAACAAAAACGTCTATGCTTCAGTAAAGAAATTGTATAATGATGCCGAGTACAATGAATCGGCAAAAACCATTGTTATCCAACGATACCGACCAAAACAAAAGAAAGGAACAATCCTGATTCTCACCGCAGGAACCTCTGATATCCCTGTTGCAGAAGAAGCAGTAGTCACCGCGGAACTCATGGGAAACAAGGTGGAGAAAGTCTATGACGTGGGTGTCGCCGGTGTCCATCGCTTATTCGACATCAAAGAAAAAATCTTTCATGCCAATGTCATCATTGTGATCGCAGGAATGGAGGGCGCCCTTGCAAGTATTGTTGGTGGCCTTGCCTCAAAACCAGTGATCGCGGTCCCGACCAGTGTCGGGTATGGCGCAAGTTTCCAGGGAATAGCACCGTTACTGACCATGTTGAATTGTTGTGCGGAAGGTGTCGTGGTCGTCAATATTGACAACGGGTTTGGCGCCGGGTATTTCGCCAGCCTAATCAACAGGTGAGAAAAAAATGAAGATTGCGTACTTTGATTGTTTCTCCGGGATCGCTGGTGATATGATTCTTGGTGCTCTCATCGATGTAGGAGTTGGCGTAACATTTTTAAAAAACGAGCTAAAAAAACTCCCTCTTACCGGGTATGAGATTACAGTAAAATCAGTCGAGTGCAACCATATTGCTGCGATGGATGTCACGATTGCTGTCACTGAGGAGCAGCATCATCGAAGTCTCTCTGATATCATCGACCTTCTCAAACGCAGCACCTTAGATCCCAAGGTGAAGAAACACAGTCAAAACATCTTTTATAACCTGGGAAAAGCAGAAGCAAAAATACACAGAATCGATGTTGAAAAAGTACATTTTCATGAAGTAGGCGCTGTCGATTCAATCATAGACATCGTCGGATCAGTCATAGGGGTTACCAAGCTTGGCATCGAACATATCTATTGTTCGCCCCTCCCTTTTGGTCATGGATTTGTTTCATGTGACCACGGAATCCTTCCGTTGCCTGCCCCGGCAACCGTTGAGCTCCTCAAAGGAATTCCTGTGTATACCGTTGATAGGAAACAGGAATTGGTCACCCCAACCGGTGCGGCAATCATCGCGACTCTTGCACAAAATTTTGGTGAAATGCCACCTATGAAAATCAGCAAGATCGGGTACGGCAGCGGGAAAATACAAAGCGAGTATCCGAACGTGTTACGTGTGTTTCTTGGAGATACTTGCACAGAAACGGAAAAATAAAACTACGAAAGAAAAACGGGGAAGAACAAAAAACAGTAGATTCAATGCAAGCAGTAAACGGAACAAAAGCAGGGAGAGATAGTACTCACCAACACGTCACTGTAGGATTATTTTTTCTGTAATGCCAGATTCAAATCTTTTACCAATGCTTTAATGTCGATACCATGGACTGTTGCGATATCCTTTACTTTTTCAAATGACGCGGCAAGGCAGCCGATGCAGCCGACATTGTATTTCATGAATACCATCGCAGTCTCTGGGTAGGTATCAATTACTTCCTTAATGGTCATCTCTTCAGAAATCTTGTTTTTATTCATGATTTCACCTATTTGTATTGCCTCGGTATAAAGACCTCCCATATAAGAGTTATTATTAAACTTTGGTGAGGAGAACCGGACGGTGGGATCCGGCAAAAAGAAATAAGCTTCAACTAGGAAGGCTTCCCGTCCGGTATATGCTTCCTAGACTGTGAACCGCCGTCTGAGTATTTAAATAAAAAGGAGGGGTCGTTGAAACCATTCGTAACGGGCTATGATTCCATCTCTTCTTTGCATTAATTGGTTTATGGGGAGAATGTTTCAGATAAAACTCCTTCAGGAACGATTTTCTTAAGCAGTATCGCAACCGCTGAAAGCACTGCAATGATCGCCACGACGATCATCAGATACCAAGCGTACCCAGGACCACCAGAAAGTCTCATGCCAAAGGCAACTTGACTGAACCAAAATCCGCTGCTATTTTCCACAAATCCTGTGTACATGAAATATAATGCGGGTAGTAATGCAAATAGAAACGTAAGAATTCCAAAGAGACCGCCCATTAGTTTCATTGTTTTTGGTTTCGCCTTGTTATAAACAAATGCAGCCGTACAAATTAGTGCAATAAGGGCGGTCACCATGGCAAGAAGCGTGAGATACATCGCCGTGTTGATTGCCGCAAAACTCTCCACGTTCACATCGGTGTTTGGTGCGTTTAATTTTGCTTCCGCATACCCCATTGACAGTGAAACGTCCTGACCCGCGAATGTTCCTTGGACTTCCATTCTTGTCAGATACAACCCGACGTTATAGTTCGCTCCCAATATTCCGCTCCCACTGACTATATACCATGGTCCGAGGAACGCAACAACAAGCAATACCAGTGCAAGGATCATACCTGCACAGGCGACTATCCCTTTTCTCATAAAACAAAAATCTTTTTCCTGTATTTATACTCCACTTTATTATTTATATGTCAAACAAAACCTGCGCAAAGATCGGGTCATTCTCAGTAACCTTTACCATGTGATAGGTCACTGCTTTAATTTCAACCCCCATCCTATGTTTCTTTGTATTGTACTTCTCACCTAAGACACGGGCGGAGAGACGAGTCCCTGTAATAGTCACCTCGAACTTCCCGAACACAAGATCCTCTGCGTCATTCAAAAAAAGGAGTTTTGAGAGCCAATCAACCAGCAACTGTTCAAGATCTGGAGCTTCCAACTCAATGTCATACTGACCCACAGCTTGAATGGTTGATGTATCGGTGATAATATCAAACATCGCCTCTGCAGCATGCTCAAAAGCCTCTGCAACAGTTTTTCCGTAGGCTTTTACACCGACATCAGCAGTATGTTCAATTAACTCGTAATGTTTCATAATGTTGCCTTGGAGACATCGACAGGACAATGACAAGACCGGTTCTGATCAAGAGACTCAATCGTGAATTGCAATACTTTGGAAATCACCGGCTCTTTCTTTTTATACACTGATGCGATCTCATCGGCAGTCAACCTGTTCTGCAGGCCGGCAGCCATATTACACACCAGACAAAGGGAAGCAAAACAAATCCCTTTCTCTCGAGCGAGGACAACCTCCGGAACCATGGTCATGCCAACAATATCAGCAACCATAGAATACAATTTGATTTCCGCAGCAGTCTCTAAACGAGGCCCCTCGGTAACAAGATACACACCTTTCTCATGAAACGTAACATCTCTGGTTTTATCACAGCTTTGCAACAATGCTTCTCGTAGTGAGGAACAGAACGGTTCTGTCATATCCACATGTACCCTCTTCTCATCAAAGAACGTCTGCGAACGAGACTTCGTCGCATCAATAAAATCATGAGGAATCACCAGGTCTCCTGGCCGTATCTCCTTTTTCATAGACCCAACAGTTCCCACAGAAAGGATACAGGAGACATGACTTGATGCAAATGCTTGGATATTGCCACGATGATTGACCCGGTGGGGTGGGAGATTGGATTGTTCTCCATGACGATGAATGAAGAAAAGATCATGAGCCCCGAGTTTGGAAGCATACACAATAACATCGCCATAGGGTGTTTGCACCTTGATTTTTTCCGGTTTTTTCATCAAATCCGGTATGTGATTCCCACAGAGTATCCCAATTTTCATCAGCGCAACCAAGGACAAGAAATGTTTATTTGTTTAAAACTATATGGATGGAAATACTTTAATGAAATTATTAAACTGGCACAAAACCATATAACGAAACGATTTAAAGGAGAATTTATAAGCACATGCAATAATCTTATAATACCCTGTTTCTTTATATTATTAGGAGGAAAGTTATATGCCTCGACGTAAGCAATGTGATTTGGTTAGCATAGCTCTTAATGATATTTCATACAGCATTGGCAAAGATAAGTTTAGTCAACTCTCCAAAGAGCACATCAATACGATAATTCGTTATGATGCTCAAAACAAGATTAACGGTGCAGGAATCATATCGAACCAGACGAGTGACAATAATCTTTAACACATCTACGATTATGATGGACAACTTGTAGGATAGTGACGCTGTAAAATTGAAAAAAGGAGTCCAGTCTGGGGGAAAAATTCTTCTATCTAGCAATAATTATAGATACAAATATCCATTTTATCTAAAAATCCAATAGTAACGTTTATATCTAATAACAATTCTTCTATTCATGGGGAACATCTATAAAAGCAATAATTACTTTTATTGAGATTGCGGTAATAATATGTTTATGTTGTTCAGTTGTTTCTCCATTTTCAACAAGGGATATCGGAGTGAATGGAGATTCTTATTTCATACAACAAGTGAATACATTATATCATTCTCAGATAGAATGGAGCAAGTTTTTTGGCGGCAGTCAATTGGATTGGGGCTGGGGTGTCCAACAAACATATGATGGTGGATATATCATCGCAGGTGAAACCACGTCTTTTGGAGCAGGAGGATATGATGCCTGGTTGATAAAGACCGATAAAGATGGAGTTGAGGTTTGGAATAAGACGTTTGGTGGAGGTTTAAAAGACGGGGCACGATCTGTTTTGATTACAATTGATTCTTGTATCGTTATGGCAGGGTATACGGATTCATTTGGCCATGATAATAATCATGATTTTTGGTTGATAAAAACCGACAATACGGGTCATGAATTATGGAATAGAACCTATGGAGGTTCTCACTCTGAGGCAGGATTTTCCGTGTTTCAAACCACCGATGGCGGGTTTATCATTACAGGATATACCTATTCTTTTGGTGCAGGAGCAAATGATGCGTGGCTGATAAAAACAGATCCAACTGGCTATGAAGTGTGGAATAAAACATTTGGTGGTCCGGGAGGGGAATATGGTATGTCGGTTCAACAGACTATTGACCAAGGATTTATTATCGCTGGAAGCACATCATCATTTGGAGCTGGCAAAGATGATGGATGGCTTATAAAAACCAATGCAGATGGTAACGAACTCTGGAATATAACTGTTGGCGGGGAATATAATGATTGGTTTGGATCAGTAGCTCAAACTTGCGATGGCGGGTATATTATTACCGGGGATACCGCATCGTTTTCTACAGGTGGTTATGACGCATGGTTCGTAAAAACTGATGATTCCGGGAGTTCTCAATGGCAGACAGTGCTTGGAGATGCGTATTTTGATGAAACCGGGTATTCTGTTCAGGAAATGATGGATGGTGGTTTTATAGCGACAGGATCTATTACATCACATAACACCAGTTTGTCTGATTTATGGGTTAGAAAATTGAACGCCTCTGGAAGCGAACAATGGTACCTTATATTTCAAGGAGCACAGAAAGATTGTGGTTATTCTATTCGTCCAACAAAAGATGGCGGCTCTGTTGTTGTAGGGTATACGGATTCTTTTTATATGAATGATAGGAATGTGGTTTTAATAAAACTGTCTTCGAATAACGAAAATTTACCACCTGGGACTCCTATCCTAACAGGTCCGTCTCGAGGAATTGTAGGAACATCATATAACTTTTCCACATGCACAATAGACCTAGATAATGACACTGTCTTTTTTTGGTTTGACTGGAGTGATAGTAACAACAGCGGATGGCTCGGGCCCTACAATTCTGGTGTCACTATAAATACGACTCACAAGTGGACTGGAATTTCAGAAGGTTATTCAGAAAAACATGATTAAAGTATTACCGACCATAGTCTTTATTTGTTTAAAGAGATACCTATTGCGATGAGAGTCGCAGCGTTATTCTCCGGTGGAAAGGATTCAGTTTTTGCGGTGTACATCGCTCAGCAGTATGGATGGGATGTTTTCCCTCTTGTCACCCTTCATTCAGAGAAACAGGATTCCTGGATGTTCCATTCGATCAATATCCATCTTACTGAACTGCTTGCGCAAGCAATCGATATCCCTCTTGTGAAGAAATCAACAAAAGGTGAAAAAGAAAAAGAACTCGTCGATTTAAAAAATCTGTTACAGGACCTTGAAATTGACGGCGTGATAAGTGGGGCTATTGCCTCAGAGTATCAACGGACCCGTATCGAAAAAATATGTGACGAGATAGGAATCAAATCGTTTAGCCCTCTCTGGCATAAGAACCAGGAATTCCTGTTGAGAGACCAAGTGAAAGCTGGATTCCACATCATCATTGTCGGCGTGTTCGCCGCTGGGTTTGATGAGACCTGGCTAGGCAAAACCATCGATGAACAAACGATCGATGCCCTTGTCTCCCTTCATGAAAAATATAAGATCAACATCGCTGGTGAAGGAGGCGAATTTGAAACACTCGTGCTCTCCGGACCCTTGTTTTCCCAGAAACTCGTGATTGATGAATCCTTAAAAGAATGGAATCGAGATAATGGTATTTTCCAGGTGAAGAGTGCGCATCTTGAGAAACACTAGTACACGATGTAGCACAGGACTCTGAGCTGTTGGAGAAACAGAAAGAGTCGCTGATCGATGTTTTTTTCATCAGCAAATTCCTTGGTAACTACATCCAGGATTTCTTTCACGGTTTTGGTTCCCTCACACTGTTTCCAGATGGCTGACCCGAGTTTATCAAGATTGGCTTTGAAGGTATTGTCTCGCTTCAGAGCTTTACAAAAGGACTTGCCGAATTTACTGGTAAATTTTGGGACTGTTATCACCACAAGACCGTCGTTGGTCGTTGACCATTCGAAATCTAACCGTTTCGGTTTGTATAACAGAAACTCATCAGCGGTCGGAAGCCCTTTACTCTTTGTCTTTCGCGTAAATTTCCCTCAATGGGATGTATGCAAGGAGTGCTGCGATGAAGACCCAGACGAGCACCGCTGGTAGAATCGGCGGATAGTCAAAGACCGCGAAGTTAAATCCTCCGATAATGAGGAACGCGACGATGACGCCCATCAGGGCCTCTCCTGCAATCAATCCCGCGGTGAGAAGAAGTCCAGTTCTTATAATCTTTTCTTTTGGTTGTACATCGGTTTGCTTGATAGCAAGTTCCCAATCGCTTATCTCTTCTTCATCCGCTGACCCGTATTTCTTTGCGATAGCTCTGTTGGTGATAGCGCGGACGATACCGCCAGCAAAAATCGGAGTACTCAACGTGAACGGGAGATAAATACCGATCGCAACAGGAAGGACCGGCAGGTTAATGAGGATTAACACGAACGCAAGCACTGCTCCTGCGACCACGAACGGCCAGACCATTTGTCCACCAAGGACACCCTGGACGATACCCTGCATGAGGAATGCCTGTGGCGCAGGCAGATTCGTACTGCCAATATGGTATGCCTTATCCAATGCTTGGACAACCAATGCAAGAATCGGGGCAGCAGCAGCAACACCGATGATTTCCGCGATCTGCTGGTTCCGAGGTGTTGCACCAATCATCTGACCACACGTCATCGACTGCAAGACATCCCCTGAGATAGCGGCGGCACAGCAAATCACCGCGGCGATGAGAATCGCAATACCGGCAGCGCCAACATTTCCGGAAAGACCAAACCCAAGAAGAATCAATGAGGTGATCAGTAACACGGAGACCGTGACACCAGAGATCGGGTTATTGGATGATCCCAGCAATCCAGCCATGTATCCAGCAATCGCGCTGGCAATGAAAGCAAATAAAATCGCGAACACCGCCATGACCGCCGACACCACCCATAGACTTGAAATCCACACATAAACAAGGAAGACAGGAATAGTGAGTAATCCGATCATCAGGAAAACTAACTTAATATTAATATCGGTGTCTGTTCTCTTCTTTACTGCCACTTTCCCGCCTGTAATACCTGCAATCGCTTCTTTAATGCCGCTGGCAAGGTTCGATCGGAGTTTAAAGATCGTGTACAGACCACCGACGACCATGGCACCAACACCAATGTACCGGATGTAGTTCCCCCAGATAGCGAAGAACCCCCAGATCTGGTACCCGGCATCAGCATTTCCGAATCCTAACGCAAGTGCATCAGTCACCTCTGATGGAGTAACCGGTGCTGGAAGCCCTGTTGCCAAGGCGATAAGCGGAACAAGAATAACCCAGCCAAGGAGACCTCCGACAAACACGAAGGAGGCAATCTTAGGCCCGATGATCCAGCCGACACCAAGCAAGGCAGGAGACGTGGCAACTCCCCCGTAGAAGACACCTGATTTTTCTCCGCTGCCGATGTCGAATTTCCCGATATTTGCAATGCCATGGATAGCACCAGCAAATATTTTTAGACCAACCTGACCGAATTTGAACAAGCTAGCTGCCAGAACACCAACAATAAGCCAAACCCCGCTGACACCGCTTCCCCCAGATTTCTTCCCTGATTCAGCGCCTTCTCCACCGACCGTTGTGGTTAACACCGCGGCAACCGCGACCCCTTCAGGGAACGGTAAATCAGTGTTAATGATAAGGGCGCGTCTGAGCGGTACCATCCACAGCACACCAAGCATACCACCAAATAACGCAATCAATGTCGTTTCAACATAATGAATCTCCGTCCAGGTTCCCATGAGGACCAGAGCAGGGATCGTAAAAATGACTCCTGCGGCCAGTGCTTCACCAGCGGCAGCACCCATCATCCCTATATTGACTTCTAAAATCGTTCCTTTAAAGGGTTTGAGAAACGCAAACGCCAGAACTGCCCCAGGGATAACCGCAGACACGGTCATTCCGGCATACAAACCGAGGTACGCGTTCGCTGCGCCAAGAATAATGGCAAGAAGAGCCCCAACCAACACTGCTTTAATTGTTAATTCTGGTATCTTCTTCTCAGCCGGGATAAATGACTTGAAATCGTCTCGAGATGTCATAAGATATCAATATGAATAATATATTTCAGTGTTTATAAAACCATCGGTTAAAAGTCTCTCCTATTGAACGAAAAAAATGTTATATCTCTAGAGGGTATCGCAATATTCCGGCAAGACCACTGAACGCAGCGAACAATGATTCTCCTTCTTCGCTATTCCTTGAGATCAGCTTCACCGTTGCGCTCGTTTTTTCCGCAAGGTCAGACAACTCATCAACCAAATCCACTTTTTTAGTAATCTCCATGGGAATTGAGGTCTTACACGTAGGACATGCTGGTGGCGTAAAACCATCTAAGGTTTCCTCGTCCATGGTTTTCTCCTGTGTATAACTACAGGAGTGACACTGCATGGTCACCCGGTACTTCCGCAGATCCTCCGAGAGAAGCAACGTATCAACCACACCCATCTCAAGGGCTTTTCTCACCTGATGTTCCCCATAGACAGCCATGCTTTTCTCTGACTTTGTTACTTCAGATAAAAATCGCTTCATGACCTTCTTTTCCTGAGAAACTTTCAAATCGGTCATCTTATCCGCTGCATTTGCAACGAGCTCCCGCAGACCAAACTCATCGGTATAGCCGGTGTCAAACGTATCGATGATCTTATTCTGAATCTCATAATGAAGATACACTTCATCAACGAAATATTGTTTCGTCGGACCAGAGCCGCCAACCAAAATACCTTTCATTTTTGGCTCTGCAAGGAAGATTTCACTTGCCCGCTCCCCGCATTTTACAAACCACTCATGGGCAGCAATCTCCGTGTTACGTTCGAATCTTCGTTGAGACTGACCTCCTCTTCCGTGTTTCCCAGGAACCTGCGATGTCATGTACCGTAGCATCTCAACGCGACTCCCGCGCAACATCCCGACCGTACATTCTCTTCGATCAATAAGAAATAATCCGTAAATTTCCTTCTCTGTCAGCATCTCTTCTAACGGTTGAGTATAGAACTCTGAGTCACAACGATACAAAAACGTGATCACTGACATTGGTGGCTCGATGACGTATGCAACCATGTCGGTTTTGTCAGAACCGACGCTTTTATGGCCAACGAACATGGCAAGCCCGTGCGGCGGAGGCTGCTTGAACGTTTTCAAACGACTCATGATCGATTCAATCGCAGAAAGAACATTCTTCATGGTTGTCTTAGACTTGATATTCTGAGACTGCGAATACTCATTTCGAAGGTACGATACAACATCAAAGATTTGTTTAGAGGGCGGGACATACAACGAAATAAGCTCGGTGTGTTTACCTCTGCATTTCTTCAACTCTTCCAGTTGTCGTTTCAGGTCGTAGATCTGCCGCTGTGTCATTTCATCTGCCATAGTCGTATCACCTTTTTGATATACTTTCTCTTATCATCATTCTTAAAATCATAACAAGGATTTGTTATAATGAAAAACGTTCCCCTTTCATCGGGGTCAGGACTTCTGCAGTATCTTTCAATGATTCCACGAGTGGTGTCCTGTCGGCACTATGGAATAGAATGATTTTTTCTGGCTTACATTGCTTTGCAAATTCAACCAGTTCACTATGACCTGCATGCGCAGAGAAATCATAGTATTGGACTTCACAGTCCACATTTTCAACGACACCGTAGAAGTTAAGTTTCCCTTTTTCTATCAAAAGTCTACTATTGGTTCCCTCGACCTGATACCCGGTGAGAAGGACCGCGCTTTTCCGATCATTCTTGAGCTTGTTCATATAGGATAAAACAGGACCGCCATCCATCATTCCACTGGAAGTAATAATCACCGGCCCTTTCATCGCCATCTTCCGGCCATGTTCTGAATGGACCACGTTGACCTTCTTAAACGCTTTTTTTAGGTCATCGACCGACCGGAGGTACTTCGGGTACTTCAAATAGAGTTTCGAAATCTTTTTTCCCATGCCATCAAACCAGACGTCATACCCAGCGTTTTTCAGTACGAGAAGGAGTTCTTGGGATCGTGCGACCGCAAACGCTGGAATGATTACGGTACCGCCTCGGTTGACGACCTCCTCGATTTTTTCAAGAAATGCTCGTTCCATTTGCTGTCTGTTTTCATGTTCTCTCCCTGCGTATGTTCCCTCCATAAAAAGCATGTCGCAAGGAACCGGTTTTGTTCCTCTGACAAGTCTTGTATCAACTACGTTTAAATCACCAGTGAACAACAGTCGTTTTTCCCCAACCAATTCAAACATGAGTGAACCAGGAATATGACCTGCGGAGTGGAAACGAACGCTGTAGTTCTCACCAAGATCTCGCATCTTTCCTGGTTCGACCGGGACAAAACTATGTTCCGCTTCTCTGACATCGGCACTGTTAAATGGAATTGAGTAGCCGTCCATCTGTGCGATCTTTACGGTATCTTTTTGCAATAAATTGCTCACGACAGCGGTTGGTTCTGTCGCGATGATGCGATGATCTGATTGTGAGCAGAGCCAGGGGATCATCCCGCAGTGATCAAGATGAGAATGCGTAAGAAATGTGAGATCAATCGGTGGTGGCGGCAGTGGAAACGTGGGTGGTTTTCCTGGCGACATCCCGTAATCAAACAGGAATCTCATATCTTCAAGCTCGAGCACCATGGCGAGATTTCCGACTTCGTCGCTTCCACCAAGAAATTGACATTTCATACTAGAATTCATTTACATCAAACCTTTTCACAATCAGAGCCTCCTAAAGAAAAAAGAGGTTGATTAATCTTTGGTCATCTCTCCAGAGGCTTTACAATGAGCATTGTCTCGTCTTTCTCAATGATTAAAACTTTCGTATTTGTTTCAATCACGGCCTCTGATTTCGCCTGCCAGTATTCTCCTTTGTATCGCACGAACCCTGGTTTTTCTGGGGTGATACGTTCGATTGCGACCGCTTTTTCTCCAGCAAATTTACCTACAGATGATTTTTTCTTTCGTATCTGAAGTACTTTATAGAGAAGGAATGCAAAGAATAGAGCGAAGAGCACGATTACGAATAGCATGATGATTATTGCGTCTGTCATATACTCACCTGATATCAACCATTTTCTTGTTGGATAGCTTGGAATGAGAAATATCGATCCGATGACAAGGCAGATGATCCCACCGATGCCAACAACACCGAAACCAGGGGTGACGAATATTTCTACGGCGAGGAGTAGGCATCCGATAATTATAAAGATTATGCTTAACGTGGAGATGCTAAATCCAGACCCAATCAGTGAGAGCAGGATTGCGATGACACCGAACACCTCAGCACCATATCCTGGTGTGGAGATTCCTACCAGCAATGCAAAAATCCCTAGCATCAACAACAAAGAAGTCAGGATGGGGTTTGAGATAAGTTTCAGTATCTGTATTTTCAGTGATGGTGAATACTGGATCTGTTCTACGTCTTTTGTATGCAAGGTGATTGTACCGGTTGCAGTGGTCACGTTTCTGCCGTCAATATCGTCTAAAAGCTGGTCAATGGTGGGTGCAACGACTTCGATCACACCATTGTTTTTCGCAACGGTCGCATTCACGTTCCTGTTCTGGGTGATGAACAACTTTGCCAGTGTTTCATTTCGCCCATACATCACCGCTCGTTCCTGGAGCCATTCCACGAGCGCGTTGATGATTTTCGAATCATTGATGAATCGTGTTCCTTCAAGACCTGTTTCAACAGGCTGACACGATCCGATGATGGTGTGATCTGCCATGGCTGCAAGTGGTGTGCTCAGCAAAATGAAGGTTCCCGCTGACCACGCGGTCGCCCCACTTGGATAGACATAACCGATAACCGGGATGTCACTTTGTCTGATTATCTCAGCGATTTCAAAGGTTTGATCAAGCCCACCTCCCGGTGTATTCAAAAGAAGGATCACTGCTTGGGCATTGTTTGCCTCTGCTTGCTTTAAACTATCTGTTATCACTTCAACCGTGGATTGATCAATGGTATCGGTAATTTCTACAAGGACAACACTTGAGGTTTGCGCGGATACACTACTTGACAAAAAAAGAAGAAGAAAAAAGAAAAAAATCAGAGGAGAGTAGGTCTTTCTCATTGTTCGACTTTTTTATTGACTGCTTTTGCTATTCCCGCCATAGTTCCAATTTCACCGCCGGGAACAATAATGAGGTTTTTCTCCCGTGCTATCTCCGTGAGTGTCTGTAATTCTCGGAGTCGTAAGGCGATCGGTGTCTTTTCATACAGTTTTGCCGCCTCCGTCATTTTCGCTGAGGCTAGAAGTTCTCCTTCTGCCATAATGATCCTTGATCGTTTCTCTCGTTCTGCTTCCGCTTGTTTGGCAATTGCTCGTAGCATTTCTTCCGGTAGTGAAACATCTCGTAATGTGACAGCTGATATCTTAATTCCCCAGGGGTCAGTGCCGTTGTCTAAGATGGCTTGAAGACTTTTATTCAGTTCTTCTCGTTGTGATAAGAGTTCATCAAGGTTTTTTTGACCAAGGATATCTCTTAACGTCGTCTGTGCAAGTAAACTGGTCGCCATGTCATAGCGCTGCACTTCAACAATTGCTTTTTGTGGATCTGTTATTCTGAAATACACCACAGCGTCAACATCTACTGTCACGTTATCACGGGTGATGATTCGTTGTTTTGGAACATCAATGACTCGCGTTCTCAAATCCATTCGAATAGGTTTGTCAATAATAGGGATAATGAACACGAGACCAGGCCCTTTTATCCCCATTAATCTTCCTAATCTGAAGATTACAATTCGTTGGTACTCCGGCATGATCTTTATCGCTGATGCAAGAACTGCTATCAGAAAGAGTACGATAATAAACAAAACAACAAGCATTGTGTTGATATCTGCCATAATTTTTTTTACCTCCAATGTCGAAAAACTACTTTCTATTCTTAAGTGTTTCTGTAGAGGTGTTAATTGAAACGATATTTTTAAAAAGCCCCCTCCCTTATAATGTATCCTTTATGGGGAGATGAGCCATGTCTGAAATTATTAACATAAAGGCACGCGAGGTCCTTGATTCTCGGGGAAATCCAACTGTTGAAGTCGATGTGATTACAAAACAAGGTGTTTTTCGAGCGATGACTCCTAGTGGTGCGAGTGCAGGACACCATGAAGCCTTAGAACTACGAGATGGCGACAAAACAAGATACCTCGGGAAAGGAACGTTGAAAGCAGTTGACAATGTGAATAAGAAGATCGCCCCGAAATTGATTGGGTTGGATTGTCGTCACCAGGAAACCATTGATTCTATCCTGCTTAAAATCGATGGGACAGAAAACAAAGGCAAGCTTGGCGCAAACGCGGTGCTTCCCGTCTCGATGGCGGTAACGAAAGCTGGTGCTGTTGCCAACGGTATTCCTCTCTACATGTATATCGGTGAATTATTCGGCGTGATTCCCCATCGTTTACCCGTTCCGATGTGTAATGTCATTAACGGAGGAAAACATGCAGGTCAGGAGAACTCAATCCAGGAGCATATGCTCATGCCGACCGGTGCAAAAAATTTTACTGAAGGAATCAGAATGATTTCTGAGAGTTACCATCATCTTGCAAAACTATTAAAGGAGCAGTTTGGTGCGGGCGGTGTTCTGATAGGTGACGAAGGTGGGTTTGCACCTGCTCAAATCATTGATATCCATGACCGTCTTGATCTGATGTTAAAGGCAGTTGAGAACGCGGGATATAACAACAAGATGAAGATTGCATTAGATCCTGCGTCCAGTGAGTTTTTCTATGACGGTATCTACAAGATAGGCGAGAAATCATATTCTGGTGGGGAGATGGTTGATTTCTATGTTGATCTCTGCAAAACATACCCAATTGTGAGCATTGAAGATGGCCATGCGGAGGATGACTGGGACTCCTGGGTGGAGATGACAAAGAAATTAGGGAATAAAATTCAGATTGTTGGTGATGATTTGTTTGTCACGAATACAAAACGCATTAAGAAAGGGATTGAATTGCAAGCGGCAAACTCTGTGCTCATTAAACTCAATCAGATCGGTTCTGTCACAGAGACATTGAATGCGATTAAGATGGCGCAGGATGAGGGATGGACTGCGGTGGTGAGTCATCGCAGTGGGGAAACCGAAGATAATTTCATTGCTGATCTCGTGGTGGGGACAAGTGCGGGGCAGATTAAAACTGGTGCACCAGCAAGAAGCGATCGAAACGCGAAGTATAACCAACTCATACGTATCGAAGAAGAACTTGGGGAGAAAGCAGAGTACCCTGGAGTTGATTTCCGAGAACTCCTGTAGAGAGCGTAAACATTTTTATCTACGTGGCGATACACCTCATGGAGGCATAGTAATGAAAATACTTATTACTGATAAGACAGAAAATGAGGTTGTCCAACAGTTGAAAGACGCTGGTCAAGAAGTCACTTTTAATGAAATGGATGCGGCAACACTGCTCAAAGAAATCCCGAAGTACGATGGGTTGATGGTGCGAAGCAGGACAAAAGCAACTGCTGATGTCATCAACGCAGGAGCAAAAGGCAGCCTGAAGGTGATCGGACGGGCAGGAATTGGTGTTGACAACATTGATCTTCCGACGGCATCGAAGAACAAGATCAAAGTCGTGAACGCTCCGACCGGTACGACGGAAAGTGTCGCTGAGCTTGCGTTCGGACTGATGCTTGCCGCGTCACGGTCAATTCCACAGGCAGACCATTCGATGAAGCAGGGGCTGTGGGAGAAGAAAGCATTCAAAGGCGTTGAGCTGTGCGGAAAAACGCTTGGAATTATCGGAATCGGGCGGATTGGGACTGAGCTTGGGAAACGAGCACTCGCGTTTAACATGAAAGTCCTTGCCTATGACAAGTACATCCAGAAATCACCGACCGCGAAGATTGCGATGGTGTCGTTGGAGAAATTACTCAAAGAATCTGATTATCTTTCGCTGCATATCCCGTTTGTGAAAGAAGAAGGAGCCACGATTAAAGAACCTGATTTTGAGAAGATGAAAGATGGTGTCATCATCATCAACTGTGCCCGGGGTGGCGTGGTTGATGAACAGGCATTGTTAAAGTATTTGAATGGTGGGAAGGTACGGGCTGCTGCTCTTGATGTCTATGCAGCTGAACCACCGACGTTTAAAGAGCTTGTCAATCACCCGAAGGTTGTCTGTACTCCACATATCGGTGCATCAACGAAAGAAGGACAGCTGCGCGCTGGTAAGATTTGTGCTGAACAGATGCTTCTTGTTCTTTCCGGGAATGACACCTGATTTTTGGGTGAATAAAAAAATGATGGAAGGGAAATGACTAGAAAACACATTCCTAGTAACGCAATGAATAATCTTGATGGCATCATCGAAAAAATCGACCATCATATCGGGGAGAAGGAAAAAATACGGGAAGATGCGTTGAAGACTTCTCGGGATATTATTATTTGTTGTCGAAGAGGCATTCAGCAGCTCCATCGGGATCAAATGGATGAAGCGGAGAACTATATTAAACAAGCATCTGCGAAGCTTGCGCAGTTATATGATTTTACAAAGGATCATCCTGATATTTTTCATGCAGGATTTGTGGAGAATGCGGCCCAGGAGTTTGTCGAGATTCACTGTCTGTATAATATCATGAAAGGGCAGGATCTCCCTGACCCGGATACAATTCAAACCACGTATAGCGCGTACCTGCTCGGGCTGTGTGATGTCGTGGGTGAGCTGCGACGCGGCGCCCTGGATTTTATGCTGGAGGGAAATACCGCAAAAGCAAACGAGTACCTGCAGCATATGGACCGGATCTATGATGCAATAATGAGTTTTGATTATCCTTCTGCATTGGTTCCTATTAAAAAGAAGCAGGACATGGTCCGTGGTCTCATTGAAAAAACCCGAGGGGAGCTCGTGGTTTCGAACTGTGAACGACGAATCAATGATAGAACCCATGAGTTCCACGGTATCCTGGATCAGGTGAACGGGGAAAAAACCAACAGCAAGAAAAAGGCGGTAGCTGGTGAGGAAGAGGATATCGATATTGATAAAGTGTGGTAGGTTTTCTTCGATAAACTCCTTTTTTACGAAATGTTTATAAAAAGCCTTTATATACTTCAAGGAGGGAAATCCACTTATGGTTGAGGTCCAGGTTGAAAACATCGTTGTTTCTTTTACAATTTCGTCGTCGTTGGATTTATCGGAACTTGCGGGAATTCTCCCTGATGCAACGTATAATGCTGACGAGGTTCCTGCAATAGTAATGCAGTTTTCTAAACCACGCTCTATGGCAACACTTTTTTCCGCGGGGAACGTAGTGGTTACCGGGCCGAAAAGCATGGATGAAGTCTATGAAGTCGTTAAAATGATTACTGATCGTCTGAATGTCGTTGGTGTACCGTTGGAAGAAACACCTGAGATTAAGGTAATGAACGTGACCGTGTCAACTGATCTACACCAGTCGTTGAAATTACGACGTCTCGCGAAATCCCTACAAACCGTGGAATATAACCGGAAGGTTTTCCCTGGATTGGTTTATAAAGGAGATGACCCAAACACTGTTATACTGCTGTTTGATTCGGGGAAGATTGTCTGCAATGGAATCAGGCTTGAAGACGTTACTGTTGCTCTTGATAAAATGTTGGAGAAACTGTTATCATTTGGTATAAAAAAGGAGGAAAATGTATGCCCGAAGTAAAGGTAGAAAATATTGTCGCGTCAACGTCGTTTTCCGATAAATTGGATTTGGACGTTATCGCACAATCATTGGAAGAAGCGGAATATGAACCAGAGCAATTTCCTGGGCTTGTGTATCGATTGAGTAGTCCAAAAACCGCTACCCTCCTGTTTCGGAGTGGGAAGGCGAATTGTACTGGTGCGAAAAATATTGAGGACGTTAGAACCACGATTAATATCATTGCGGAGAAACTGAAGAAGTTAGGTGTTGAGGTCTATAAAGACCCTGCGATCGTCATTCAGAACATTGTCGCGATTTCTGATCTTGGCGGCGAGTTGAACCTCAATGAGGTTGCCATGGCACTTGGCTTAGAAAACGTTGAGTATGAGCCAGAGCAGTTCCCTGGGCTTGTCTATCGTATCAAAGAACCCAAAGTGGCTATGCTCTTGTTTGGCTCCGGGAAGATCGTGTGCACGGGGGCACGGAAGATCACGGATGTTTCCCTTGCGGTGGATAAGCTATCTCAGGAACTCACTTCACTTGGTCTGATTCATCATTAATATCATCAGGGTTCGGTGAAAAAAGAGCTCCTCGCAGGAAGAGTTCCCCCAATCTTTTTTTATACATTCGTTTTAAGCGTTTTCTGATAAGGATTATCCAGGTAACGTGAGATATAGGGGATGAATGCTATTTGGTTCGTTGCTGCTCATTGTGTATGCGGAGGGATCAGGGAGTTATATTTATCTACCTGTTTCTCATTCAGGGGCATGTGAGGGGGTCTAAAGAATTGAATTGAAAAATTCTTTTTCATTCTTTTCCTCCCAGACTTTTTAGACCCCTTCTCTTCATTCTCTTTCTCGAAATTCTTCATAAAAAAACGTGATGTACATTTTATTCGAAAATAATATACTACTCTATTAAAAGGAGAAAGGGGAGGGCAGTGCCCTCAAACGAATTAGTTTGTCTTGAAGAATTCTTTTAGGTCATCGACTTTTGGATTCATCATGCCGCTGATTCTCACTGAGAAAATATCTTCCAACATCATGATTTCTCTGATGTATGCCGAGTATTTCTTATTGATGAACTCAGTGAATCGTTTTGCGACGCTGATGTCTTTTGCAGTGAAACAGAGCATCATGTCATATTGACCTTGGAGCATGCAAGCGGTTTGGACGAAAATACCAAGGTTTTTCGCTGAATATTTCTTGAATCCATCGATAACGTCATCAATGACGTCGTATGCAGGCTCGTTCGATCGTTTGATCAACATGATGTAGTGGCGCACACCTTGTTTTTCCTTATCTGGTACTGCAGTGTATCCCCAAATTGTTTTGTTGTTCTCGAGTCGTTTAATAATGCGCCATACTTTCTGTCTGGAAAACCCGCAGGTTTTTGCGATTTTGTCTATGCTCTCGTTGGAATTTCGTTGCAGCTGCTCGATTACTCGCTTCTCATCCTGGTCTATTTGTTTTTTGCTACTTTTAGCCATAATTGTTTTCCCCCGTGATGTATTGTTTTTATAAGAGCTGATTTTTTGGCTCTTTTATTACCTTACTTTGTCTAGGAGACTAGAGAATCACTATACCATTTAATGTTATAAATGTTTCGCATAGGGGCTTGTTTAAGCAAGTATAAAGACCTTTTGAGAAACATTTATATTCCCAAAAAGTATTTTCTTTTGGGGGTTGCAGAGTTATAAGATGAAAGCTCTTTTTTTGCTCTTCAACTTCCCCTTTCCTCCCTTTTTTCAGAAGGATAGATTGTTATTCTAAGATATAAGAAACACAAGATGATTTTTAATACTTTGCGATATTAGGGATATGTCGTATGTCGAACTGCTGTCTTGAAACAAAATGCATACAATGTTGCATCGAAACGAACATGGTACTGTCATATCGTGATATTGAAAACATTCAAAAAATGGGATATGATCGAAAATTTTTTGTTTCAGAACGCAATGGTTGGTTACAATTGAAGAATCACCAGGGTAGTTGTGTGTTTCATAATGGAACACAATGTACCATTTATGACCAAAGACCCGAAGGATGTACCCTCTATCCCGTGGTCTACGATAAAGACAACCAATGTGCGATCCTTGACAGAGAATGCCCGCAGAAACAATGTTTTCCTCTCTCAACAGTCAAATCGCAACAACTGGACATTCTTATCTCACTATTGGAAAAAGAAAGAACAGAACGAAAAAAAGGAAAGAAATAAAATAAAGATTTTTTAATCACCAGTGTAGGTTATTATAACCTTTGCGGTACCCTCAAGGGTCATCACATCATGTCCATCTTCAATGGTCCATGTGTAGGTTCCCCTGTACACGAAGAGCATTGTCGCCCATAAGCCTTCCTGATTTCCCTCGTTCCATATCTCTTGGCCATTTTTTTCATCATATATTTTTACAGTAACATTTGGTTCCAACCACTGCATAACCCAAAACAAGGCAAACACATTGTCGGTACCCTCTTCTCTCAGAAAGACATATTTCCAAAAATTATGAACGCCTTCTGCAAGATCTCCTTTTGCCTCGAAATAACAATTTTTAAACACCTGTCTTTCTTGTTTAGCCCCTACAGTTGATACCATTGTTAGGATGAACAGCATACATACTAAAATACCCAATATTTTCCGTCCCATGATATAACCTCAAGAAATTGAACAATAAAGCTCTATAAAAGACTTTTTTCTTGAATTTTGTACAAAAAAATAGTACATTTTCATAAAATTTAAAAGTTGACTAAAAAAAGAAATTTTAATGATAAAGAAGCCGCCGAAGGAATAAGTAAAAAATGTCTGGATTCCTACCATTTTAAGGAATAATACACTTGGTTACGTGATAGGAAAATTTATAAGGCCTGCTTATGATTATCATACTATAGTAAGGGGGCAATATGAATGGAACTTACTACTTGTCCGCAATGTGGTGGTAAACAAATCCAGCAGGAGCTCATTAAAGATGTTGTTTTAAATAAACCCACCATAGATTACAGGTGTAAGGTGTGCGGTTATCATGTTACACCTCTTCTTTTAGAAAAATATGAAGGGATTTTTCAGGGGATAAAACCTGAGGTTCCTGGATTTATAGGTCCGTGGGCGATCCACACGCGTTTAGATAATGGAGAACGAAAAACATTATCAGTGTTATGGGAAGACGCGCGTGATTGTATTCGTTCGTTAGGGTTGAAGAAAGGAGATCGAATCACAGTAACCGTTGATCGGGAAATCTGGTGCATCGATAAAGTCACTGATGCACAATAAAAAGAAAAGAAAGAATGTTTATTTCAGAAAAAAAACTTCTATTTATTTTAACTGGGGACGTGCTGATCGAAGTGGGGGACAAGAGATTTCCTGGACCATGTCCACAAGATAAACGATTTTCCCTGCATCACAGACATCAAAGCATTCCCTGCAAGACGAACAAGAATCAGATGCTCCAGGTACTAATGCGACAGTACGATCAATTCCACGACCGACAAAACACACCGCGTGTTTCTTTTTTACCTCAGCACAATACCGTACGCAAAGACCACATAAGCTGCAGGGAGATTCCGGATTCTCTGCTTGTTTGAATCGAGAGTGGACAATGCCATACTGTTTCGCGATATCAACATGAGCTCCACTGGGAGAAATGGAAAGTAAGAGCTCTGCGAGAAGTTTTCGTATTTTATCCGTATTGTCTGTTTTCGTGTTAACAACAAGTCCGCTTTCCGCTGGATAACAACACGATGCAACTAACTTCTTCCTGTTGTTTTTTTCAATTTCCACCATGCAAAATCGACAGGCACCATACGGCTCTAAGTTGTCATCATAACACAACGTCGGAATGTTGATGCCGGCTTTGTGTGCGGCTTGAAGCACGGTTGTTCCTTCTTCTGCTTGAATTTTTTTTCCATCAATAGTTAATGAAAGGTTAGCCATACATTTCACCTCGTGATATTCGGTAGTTCTTTTTTCAGAAATTCTTTCTGTTTTCCAGTTGTTTTGTTCACTGCATTAAACTTACAGCTATCCAGACAGTTACCACATTTTATACACTGCTCTACATCAATGTGATAGATGTTTTTTTTATCTCCTGTGATAGCGTCAACTGGGCAATTCTTCGCACACAGTCCACATTTTTTGCATTTCATAGGATCAATAGAATACTGGATAAGTCCTTTGCAGACTTTCGCTGGGCATTCACCACGTAAGTGTGCGTCATATTCATCACGGAAATATTTCAACGTACTCAGAATCGGATTTGGAGCTGATTGACCTAAGGCGCATAGTGCTGACATTTGCACAACTTCACAGAGTTCTTCAAGAAGCTCAACGTCTTCTTCAAATGCTTTGCCGTTTGTGATATCATTTAAGATACTCACCATCTGTCGCAGGCCTTCACGGCAAGGGATACATTTCCCGCAAGATTCCTGGGAAAGGAAATTGACGAAGTACCGAGCGATATCGACCATGCAGGTATCCTCATCCATGACAATCATCCCGCCAGATCCCATCATGGATCCGACATTGTACAATTCATCAAAATCAACGGTCAGATCTAGATATTTCTCAGGGATACATCCGCCTGATGGACCACCGGTTTGAACCGCTTTCAGGCGTTTCCCATGTGGGATTCCTCCACCAATGTTATAGATGATCTCCCGCAATGTAACCCCCATAGGTACTTCAACCAAACCAGTGTTATTCACATTACCGACAAGGGAAAAAATCTTCGTACCTGTACTGGTAGGCGTACCCATGCTCGCGAACCATTGGGCACCGTTGTTAATGATAAAGGGAACATTCGCCCAGGTTTCTACGTTATTTAAACAGGTTGGTTTGTTCCATAAACCACTCACCGCGGTATGAATATATTTAGGACGTGGTTCGCCGACGCGTCCTTCGATAGCGGACATAAGCGCGCTGGATTCCCCGGAGACAAACGCTCCAGCGCCTCGATGGACTTTAATCGTGAAATCAAAACCAGAGCCAAGGATGTTTTTCCCAAGAAGCCCATATTCTGTGGCTTGTTTTATCGCATGTTCAGTATTTTCCACGGCTAAGGGATATTCCTGTCGTACGTACACATAACCTTCATGTGCACCTATCGCGTACGCACCAATGATTAGACCTTCTAAAACGCTGTGAGGGTTGCCTTCCATGAGGCTTCTATCCATATATGCCCCAGGGTCACCTTCATCACAGTTCACAATAACATACTTTGGTTCCTCAGAAGCATTTTTTGTCGTTTCCCATTTTCTCCCGGTAGGGAATCCTCCACCGCCTCGTCCTCGAAGATTCGCTTTTTTTACCTCGTCAAGAACCTTCTGCGGTGTCATTGCACTAAGGCTTTTTGCCAAAGCCGAATATCCACCAAGAGCAATATAGTCATCAATGCTTTTTGGATCGATTTTTCGGTTGTTGCCGAAAATCAACCTTGTTTGATTTTTATAAAAGGGGATGTCTGTTTCCAGAGTGATGGTTTTTCCTGTCTTTTGGTCTGTATATAATAATCGTTCCACTGGTTTTCCTTGTTGAATCGTATGAGTGATAATTTCTGGTACGTCCTGAGGTGTTACCTTGCAGTAACAAATTTCATGTGGGTAAATAACCACGATAGGTCCTTTTTCACAAAACCCATGGCAGCCTGTTCTTTTTATGTCAACCATGATATCCATGTTTTGTTTTTTTAGTTGTTCTTCAAAAGCTGCGACGACTTTTTCGCTTGCATACGCATGGCAGCCTGTTCCTGAGCAGATAGCAATGCAGAGTTTTTTGGAGTTTCTCTGTTTCAGGAGAACTTGTCGATGGTTTTCTAAATCTCTAACAGTCGAGCATTGTACCATATGATATCACCTACATTAGTCTAGCTGGTGGTTGTTTTAGTGCGATCGGAGCAAGTTTCTGTTGTTCTTTCGTCATGGTTAGTTCTCCGATGCGGTAATTTGACAGGATATCAGAAACCTGTGAAGACGTTAATTTACCATGATATTCATTATCTACAATCATCACAGGTCCCAAGGCACAACAGCCCAGACAATTAACGCTTTCAAGCGTGAACTTCATATCCGGGGTCGTTTCCCCCGAACGAATACCAAGATATTGTTCAGCAGCCTCCAGGATTTTTGGCCCGTTGCGAACATGACAAGCGGTTCCTAAGCATACACGGACAAGATGTTCCCCGCGGGGCTCAAGACTAAATGACTTGTAAAACGTTGCGATATGCAGTATCTGAGACATCGGGATGTTTAACCGTTCAGATACCCACAGCAAAGCTGGTTTTGGAAGCCAATGATTTTTCTCCTGGATTTTTAAAAGAATTTGTATCAGGGCGCTTTTCTCCCCGTCGTAGTCATCAATGATTTCGTCAATTTCTCGTAGCTCTTGAATCATGTGTTTTACAGATTCTTCTCTTCGTTTGATTTGCTTGAGTGCTTGGAGATGCTGGATTGCTTCTTCTTCAAGTTTTTTCAATTCTATATTCAATGGAGGTTGATCAAGACCAAGTGCATAGTATTCTGAAAGAATTTCAAGTCCCCTAAGAAGAATATCTGTTTTACTCAAATCAGAGGTTTTTTGTAATGTGTATAACGCCTTTTTCTGTTCTTCGGTTAAACGTACCCCAACAAAATGAGATTTTGTTTTTCCTTTTGTCATAGTCATCCTTCCATGTTAAACAGTTAAACATTTATTTTTAAAACCGAGAAAATCAGGTTAATTAAAAGACTATGTGCGAACAAAGAATACCGATGATTAGCAATTAATCATTAACATATTATTATATTAATCTTTAATCGTTTCGGTTACAAAAGATTATATATTCCAAGTGAATGTCGGGCTACAACGATTAGCATGGATAGACTGAGCGTTTCATTAAATGATAAATCACTTGCCATCATACAGAAATATCAAACAAAATATGATACAACACAAGCTGATGTTATCAGAAGAGCTCTTCATTGGATGAGTATTATTGAGGAACCGGCTGAAAAAGTCTCTGTTGAAAACATATTAACATATGTTGATTATCTTGGAGACAATGAGCATCTCATTCTTGATATTGCACATTGGAAATCTATCTTTATTGAGATAGGTGAAGGATCGAAAAAATTCTGGGATGATGTCCGTAAAACAGGAGATTTTCATCGGAAAGAATATTTTGATAAAGGAATCAGAGATGTCCAACAAATTTTAAATTTTATAGAGAAAACAAACTGGTACAGCTTAAAGGTAGATTCAAAAAACAGTTTCACACTTATTCTTGCTACCTCGGAATCAGTACGATTTATCAAAACATTTTTTGAAGGATTCTTCAGCAATTTTCCTCAAAAAGTAGAGATCGCTGAGGAAAATATGAAAATCAGAATCAATGTACATTAACCCGCTTTCTAGAGGTAGTATTGATTTTTTTCCACTGCGATCAAAAAGGGTAAAATCATAACTGTAAAGTTTACATTTATAATTGTTGGAATGTAATTTTCTAGGAATTCGGTAGAAGAGAAAAAGTAAGAGAGCCGCCGAAGGGACTACGATGTATAGGTTAAAAGCCCGCAGGAAAAAAGTGCGGGGGAAGGGATTTAAACCGTATTTTACTGTTAAAACTAATAAAGAAATTGAGGTAAAATGTTCCCATTTGGATGTGTACTGTAATTTACTAGTAAAGGAGAATAAATATAAATTTTAATTTCTCTAATTTTTTTCCATTTATTACAATAAAAAGATCCATGTGGATTAATTATCTATTTTAACATTCTCTATTTTTATTAATCCATCAGCTCTTATAGGCAAAGAAAATTCATCCCTGACAACACAATAACCTTTTAGAATGTACAAAGGAACACATACTACATCTTCCATTGCAATAGCAAAACCCTCCTTCATAAGATGTAATCTAGCTTCTGGATTCATATTATATGAAATATCCTCAGCTATCTCATCTATCACTTGATTTGAGTAATTACCAAAATTAGATAAACCAAAACCATTCTCAAAATCAACACTACTCAAAATATTATCAAATATCTCTCCCGCATCAGCTGAATCAGTAGCCCAACCGAAAAAATAAAATGAACTCTCCCTATTCGAAATCTTAGAATAAAAATCACTACTTGAAAGAATATTTACTTCCACTGTGATATTTATCAATGAAAGCTGATCAGCAATCATTCTAGATGCATTTTCCCTTATTTCACTCTCTCGGCAATCTAGAGTAATCTCAAATCCCTCTTCATAACCCGCATCTTTCATATATTGACGGGCTTTTTTAAGATCATAAGACAATCGCTTTATCTCAGGATTGTAACCAAAAATATCCTGAGTAACAAACTGTGAAGCAGGTTCAGCATAACCATGAAGAGCATTTTCGATGATCTCATCGATATTAATAGCGTGATAAACCGCTTTTCTCACACGTAAATCTAAAAAAGGGTTCTTTTCAATAAAATTAAAACCTAAATATGTTACAGTATTAAAGGTAAAAGGTAATATTTTTACCCCAGGTATTTTTGATAGATTATCATAATCATTAGGATCAATACTATTGATTATATCTACATTTTCTTCAAGAAAATTATTAAGTTGATCTTCATCATCATTAAAGAATTTAAATGTGACGTTCTGGCATTCTGGTTTTTTCCCCCAATATCCTTCAAATCGTTCTAATAAAAGATACGTATCCTTTATATATTCTGAAAACCTATATGCCCCTGTACCAATCGGAGTACCATTCGATATGTCTTCATGGTTTTGTTTTGAAACCATAAAAATATAAACAAGTTTATTTAACAACAATGGATAGGGTTCTACTGTGACAATATCAACGGTAAAGCCATCAACAATAAGTATCTCCTTTACCATCGTTAAGTAACTGTACAGAGTATTATTCTTATCTCCTTTCACTAGTTCCATTGAATATTTTACATCATCGGCTGAAAAATTATCACCGTTATGAAATGTCACATCCTTTCTTAAAAAGAATCTCCAAGTAAGGTTATTAGGATTATTCCAACTTTCGGCGAGATTTGGAATAATTTGATACTGTTCGCCAAATTCTACCAGACTGTTGAATATATTTGAATTGATAGAAAGGGTTTGTGTATTAATAAAATCAGTCCATGGATAAAAACCATTGAATACATCTTGACCATAGGCTATAGTAAGATTAAATCCGTCTGTCATATTTTCATTTTCTTCGTTTATACAACCAGATATTGCTAAAAAAAGCAGCATTGCTATGATTAAAATCGAAGTTTTATTCAATATAATCAATAAGATTGTAACATGTATAGATTTATTAAAATTACTAGTAAAAATGTGCAGGGGGTTTGAACTTCTGGACCGACTCGCACAAAAAACAATGAGTCTTAAAACCGTGTCAATGCTTCGGTTTTTAAAGATATGTTTTTAAGGAAAAAAAAGATGGGTAAACTGATAATACAATGATAAAAAAAGTTGGATTTTCAACTGTAGACAAAATACTCGATGACATTCTGAAGATATTAAAACCAGAATTCCAGGAACAAGTAAAAGAAATGACGTGTGACGATTTCGTTATCAAACAGCATTTCAATCTTGGATTAATGATTAAAGAAAAATACTTCTATAGGAATAGAGAACGAGAGCAACTCATCACAAGTTTAGGTAATAAAAAAGAATAACATATTTCTAGATGGCGATGTTTTCTCACAAATCGTTTTAGAAAAAGTATATGAGAGAATCACTAAACCTGAAGGGAAATGACTGGGAGTCAAGAGTTTGGGGAGAAAAGAGGGGGCCCGGTTTTTTTTAAAAATTAAACAAGGGAGGAAAGGAAATAAATGTTAATTTATTTTTGTAAAGTTCAGACCCCCATATAAATATATGGCGAACTAATAGATAAATATTATCCTTTATATGAGAAAAATGGTTTAATATCAGGTATAATAAAAGGAGTATTGACTATGTATTGTTACAAATGTAACAAAAAATATGGAAAGGTATTAATATGAATGGAAGTTAAGTTTTACTTCGAGAAGAAGGAGAAAGGGACGTTTCGTGCAAATCATCTACAACCCCCAAATTCTTTTTCCCTTCCTCCCTAGATTATAAAGGATAAAGGTGAATGAGATGTCAGACTGGGAATTATGTACGGCATGCGGTGGACAAGGTGAATTGGAATGTATGTTGTGTAAGGGAAAAGGAAGAAAAATGGGTGGTTTTTTAAGTGATATTGACCTGGGCGTATGCGACGAATGTCATGGTTCTGGCGTTCTCGCTTGTAGAAGTTGCCGTGGTACTGGTCGACGAGATGGATATTAAAACCAAATTGTAAATTGAAGGGATGCAAAGATGATAAAAACAGAAAAAACCGAAGATATTGAATTGAATAAAGGCATTACTGATCTTGTAACACATGATCAACTCCTTGAGCGATTAAACAGCGTATCTAGACGACGAACCATTGAATATCGGAAATAAGGATTATTGTTATGTAAAAATCGTTAGTAATCATCTGGAGGTTGGACGTGCAAAAATACAATTGGAGGAATAATCCACTTTCTTTTTTATTTCAATCATCATTCAAATAAAAACAATGAGTTAAAACCGTGTCAATGCTTGATCGATAAGTGACTATTCTAAGTATATATTTTTAATAAAAGAATCACAAATTATTTCATCCTCGTATTTTTTCTATTTTGTTTTATTAAGATAAATCTATCAATTATTATTAATTTGTCTAAATTTCTGGTCATAGGATATATATAGAAATTGATCTTTATGAAAATAAAAGGGGTAAAAAATAATGAATCTCTATAAATGTTTGATTATGGCGTTTGTTATGATATTCTCAGGTATGACATCAGGCGTTAGTGTCTTCAGTGTAGATCAAATGGAAGGAGACAATCTTCACAGGAACATAGAACTGAATGTACCACTTGATAATCCTGTCCACTGGAGAATGGAATAAAACATATGGCGGTGTTGCAGCCTGAAGAAGGCTGGATGGTTCAACAAACACAAGATGGAGGATTTATTCTGATTGGTTACACAGTATCATATGGTAGTGGATCTGCATGATATTTGGTTAATCAAAACCGATGCAGAAGGAAATCAACAATCGGTCTAAAACATATGGTGGAAGAGGAAGTGATCTAGCCGTCGGTACAACAAACCTCTGATGGTGGTTATATTATCGGAGGAACCACCCAATCGTTTGGGAGTGGAGATGATATTTGGGTGATAAAAACCGATGCATCAGGCAATATACAATGGCAGAAAACATTTGGGGGAGTAAATCAAGATCATTGTAACGCAATTTTACAACTACCCAGTGGCGATTATGTGTTGATAGGGGATTGGGATCTTGGTGGAACATCTGATCTCTGTGTGATGAAACTTGATTCAGCAGGCAATGAGCTATGGAGTAAGGGTGTTACAGTGATGACCATTTTGGTTTTGGTCATTCGATCCACAATGACGTCAGATGGTGGTTTTATTTTACTTGGTGGCTCTAATCGATTTGTCAGGAGATTCAGATATGTGGTTGATGAAAGACCGATGCAAATGGTAATTATGATCTGGGAGAAAACATTTGGAGACCGAGACACCTCAAATAGCGATAGCGGTTGATTCAAACGACTGGATAATGGTTTTCTTTTAGGTGGATGGACGACTGCCAGTCAGACCTAAAACGATCCATGGTGGTTGATAAAGACAGACAGACGAGGGAATCTGCTATGGGAGAAACAAATTTCCTACAGGACAATCAACCGAATCCTATGTGAACACGCTTGGATTAGATGTAACGAATGATGGGGGCTACATCATTGCGGGGGAAAAAATCGTGTCTCAATGATAAGAATGCCTGGTTAATAAAAACTGACTGTGAACGGTAACATACTTTGGGATATGACTATTGGAGGAGTATCAGATGAGTATAGTTGTGGAGTTGCAACAAATCGATGATGAACACTATATCGTCGTCGGAGCTACAACGTCGTATGGTGCAGGTGGATATGATATGTGGTTAATCAAAGTTTCACAAGGAAATGGAACGCTTACCTCCATTAAAACCAACAATTAATGGTCCGATATCTGGAAAAGTGAATAATGAGTACCCCTATACAAGTAGCACGACGGACCCTGAAGGAAATCAAGTATTTTATTGGTTTGATTGGGGTGATGGTACTAACAGCGGATGGCTTGGACCGTATAATTCGGGAGAAGAATGCAATGCGTTTCATACGTGGACTTCAAAAGGAAATTATGAAATCAAGGTGAAAGCAAAAGACATCTATGGTGCGGAGAGTAGCTGGTCCGATCCCTTGCCGATTACAATGCCTTATTCGTATCATCCAAAAAACCAGTTCTTGGAGTTGTTGTTCCAGCATTTTCCACATGTGTTTCCAAAACTAAGACAACTGGTGGAATATTAAAAATACCTTGAGAGTGAAATGAATATGAAAAAGAAACTCATAGGAATTTGTATTTGTATCCTATTGATAACAACGTGTGTCCTACCCGTCATGGCTGACACAACACAGAAAGCCGCCTATATACCATTCAATGATGCTGCATTCGATCACAAGATTTCCGTTCTTATGAAATTAGCAGGGTTTCCCTCTCTTGCTGCCTGTATCATCAAGGACAATCAGATGATCTGGTCCAAAGGATATGGGTATTACGATCGTTCTGGACAAAAACCTGCGACGACAGATACCGTCTATGTCCTTGCATCAATCACTAAGACCATAACTGGCACTGCTCTCATGCAACTCTATGAGCAAGGGTTGTTTGACCTTGATGACGATGTCAACACATATTTACCATTCGATCTTCGAAACCCCAATTTCCCTGAGGATCCCATCACGTTTCGCATGCTACTCTCCCATACATCAAGCTTGAATACAAACGAGCAACTGCAATATTATTGGTTTAACTTCTCCGGTGATCCGCCCTATAGTTTCTTCCCCGAACCCTACCTCAGGGAGTTCCTTGTACCAGGAGGCAGATATTATGATCCCAGCGTCTGGAGTACAGAATATCGACCAGGAGAGTATGCGATGTACGCAAATGTCGGGTTTGACATTATCTCCTATCTTGTGGAGATCATCTCTGGTGAACCCTTCCTGGAGTATTGTGACACCCATATTTTTTCCCCCTTAGATATGAAACATACCGGGTTTAATTTCTCCCGTTTTGACATCAATCAGGTGGCGATACCCTACCAACGCTATAAAGGAAAATACTATACTATTAATGAGCTGGAATCCATATTTGGATGGGAGCTACCAGAACCGTATTATCGGATGCGATTCTATCCAGCTGGGGGATTGTATAGCACTGTTCTTGATCTTTCCCATTTTTTGATTGCACATATGAATGATGGAATCTACAACGGCACTCAGATCCTTAAAAAAGAGACTGTTGAGTTGATGCATGCGATTCAACCAGGGAATCAACTTGGGTATGGTCTTGCATGGATGCATCAATCAATTGGGGGTCTCTCAGGCCATGGCGGGGATCTCCCCGGCGGCGATACGTGGATGCTCTACAACGAGACAAAGAACATCGGTGTCATCTATCTTGCCAATGGAAATCCAGGATATAGTGCCTTACCGTTCGGAGGACAGGTTCCTTTTATGTTGATCCTTTATTTATTGTTTACAAAAGAAGGAACACATAGAGGAGAGATACAGCATGAGTTCACTGTATCATCAGACTCCTTTTTCATGACGCCATTACTAGCCCCTCAGCTAATGTCATATGGACATAATTACAACTAAAACTCTTGTGTTTGGGAGATGAAGAAATTGAAAAAGAAAATCGAAGGAATATTTGTTTGTATTTTGTTGATTGCCACTGTTTTTCTCCCAGTAGCAGGAATCATGAGCGAAAGGGAAAATGAGAACTCCATACAATTGATTGACCACACCTATATAGCGTCTAATTTAGGAGTTGACGTTAAAAATGTAAAGCTAAATAGCATGGTCTTTTCCTATGAAACCCCTAATGATCCTGATTTTAGAAAACAGTGGTATTTGCACAACACTGGTCAGATATTTTGAGTCAACACATTTTTAGGAGATACAATTCCCATACGGTTTCCTTTTCGAGCGAAACCTGGAATTGACATTCAGGCACTTCGAGGCATGGGATATAGAAACAGGGAGTCCGGATGTCGTGATCGCCATCCCGGATACAGGGGTTGATTATACACACCCCGATCTTGCAGCGAACATTTGGAACAATACCGATGAGATCCCGAACAATGGTATCGATGATGACCAGAATGGATATATCGATGATGTGAGAGGTTGGGATTTTGCGTATGATGATAACGATCCAAAGGATGATGGTGTTCATGGGACATTGTGCGCTGGTGTTGCGGGCGCAGTCGGGAATAACGGTATCGGAATGACAGGAGTTGCGTGGAATTGTAAGATTATGCCTCTAAAGGTTTGGGATGAATCTGGCTGGGGTTCTTGGGAGGACATGGCAAAGGCGATCATATATGCTGCTGATAATGGTGCTGATATCATTAGTATCAGTGCTGCTTACTTTGAAGTACCCAATGTCGTATTAGATGCGGTGAATTATGCCTATCGCTAAAGGAGTCTTTCTGTGCGCTGGAGCAGGTAATAGTGGTTCAGACTTGAAATATTATCCAGCAGCATATGAAAATGTGACTGCAGTGGGAATGACAGACACTAGAGATAAAGCGCGTAGTTATTCCAACTATGGTGAGTGGGTCGATATCGCTGCACCTGGCAATCTGATCTATTCGACATCACCTTCACAAAACTATTACTTTGCTGGAGGTACTTCTCTTGCATGTCCGATAGTTGCTGGTGTTGCTGCGTTGCTATTATCAAAAGATCCTTCATTAACCCCAGATGAAGTAAAGGCAGTTCTTTGTAACAACGTTGACCCGTACTCAGGAGATAAATACATTGGTACAGGGAGAGTAAATGCCTATAAAGCTCTCGCTGCTTTAATATAGTCACTATTATGAGCAGATATTGTTGAAAAAACCCCTGACACTTAAGGATTTTTTCACGATTTATTTTTTCTGT
>CAWIEM010000009.1:0-8090 GCA_963835145.1 uncultured Thermoplasmata archaeon | reverse complement strand
ATTTCCTTCCCTTGACGTATGCCACAACCGCATTACGAAAGGTGATGGTGCTTGGTGCGGACATTTCTGCAGTAGGAACGGAGATATTGATCCTGGTGGGATTTGGTATCGTGCTTCTGTTAATTGCCGTGCCGATGTTCAAGAGAGCGATGAGTAGGTAGGATTTATTCTTGCTACTTTTTCTATTCTTTTTATATTTGTATTATAGGAGAAATTCACACGAATTTACTAATAAAAAATAATTTTTTATGGTTGTTTACCTTTGAGTCCATGAAGGATATTTTTATCTATTGGAAAACTTTTATATTAACCTAAGTTATGTGAACCCATACTTTAAGGGAAGATGGAAATAATGGAAAATGCGTTATGGTGGAGAGGTTTGGTTGAATCATGAATTACGATGTTGTCGTAGTTGGTGCAGGTCCTGCTGGTGCAACTGCAGCAAAATTCCTCGCTGAAAAAGGAGAAAAAGTTCTTCTTATCGATAAAAGCACGTTCCCTAGAGATAAACCATGTGGTGGTGGGTTATCAGTCAGAACTCTCAAACGATTTAACTACATTTCAAAAGATTTGATTGCTTCGTATTCCTTTGGTGGTAGCATCCATTCATCATCTCTCAAATATCAGGTCCAATTACATAAAGATGAACCTATCGCAGCATTTGTTCTCAGAAAGGATTTTGATGATGGACTCCTGCAACGTGCAATTGAGAGTGGAACCACTTTTATGGAAGGGAAAACTGCTACAGATGTCAGTATACTTCCGGAAAAAGTAAAAATCAAATTGAATAAAGGAGAATACGTTGAATCCCAAGTGGTTATAGGCGCTGATGGAATCTGGAGTACGATAGCTAAAAAATCTGGATTAGGTCATTACTACCAACATACAGGCAGATGCCTCTTTCAAGAATTCCCTCTAGCAAGTAGTCTGCTCGATGACTATTTTACTGAAAAAAGAATTTTTCACTTCCACTTAAGATTCATGGGAATAATTGGCTATGGATGGGTATTTCCCAAAAAAGATAGTGTAAATATTGGCATCGGCGAAATCAAACCATCAGCGTCCCAAACAACAAATAGGCCGAATTTAAAAGAATTTTATGAAAATTATATTCGTCTTCTAAAGGAAAGTAAAATTATCCCTCCAACAATAAACCTAGGAAAGATTCAGGGAGGAATCCTCCCCTTAAATCCTTTAAAAAAAACCTTTGCAGATCGCGTTGTTCTCTGTGGCGATGCAGCAGGACTCATGAATCCACTTACTGGCGATGGCATCGATTATGCTATGTCCTCAGGTAAGATAGCAGCGGAGGTTTGCACAGAGGCGCTAGAAGCAGATGACACCAGCGCATTCTTCTTATCGAAATACCAACGGCTCTGGAAAAATGATTTCGGGAAAGAAATCAAACTCTGTTTACGTATCTTGAAAGTATTATTGGAAAGGAATAGTGGCGAAAAATATGTCAGACTTTTATCCAGAGATACACAAATTGTTGACATGGTCCTTACTCTATTGAATAACCAGGGGAGACTCCATGAGTATCAATGGAAATTAGTAAAACGGTTTGCCTATATTTATTGTAAGGATCTTCTTCGATTATAAAGAAACGTGTTTCCTTTTTGTATCTCTAAGGATAGCACCGTGGAAGTACCCATTCGTTTAAATCTTCAGAACCGGTTGAACCAAACCGAAGGTTTTCACCAATAGTATACATAAACCGCTGATGGTAATCCCTGAGAGACCATAGGCATGCCATAATGGGTATTCAGGCATCTTCTGCCGAAGTTCTTGAAGAAAAAAGGTTTCAGAGGATATCGATTTTGATCGTTTCACCAGTGCATAGACTTCTTTGAAAGAGAAATACCTTCCTAGAGCTACTAAAGGAACGAGAATCAACAACCATATGTTTATCAATAAAAATAAACCTATAAGAGCGAGTATTGTCAGAATTGATCCGATTACATTTAACAGATATGATAGCCTAATTGTTTTGTAGAGCCCCCATTTCACCGCAGGGGTCAATAAACCCATTTTCTTATCATCTGGTTGATCCTCAGCTTGACTAACGAGTATTAACGCATAATGACCTATGGTTATCCCAGTTGCTGCAAGAAGGAAAAAAATAGTATACAGATCAGTAATAGACAACGATGAAACAAGGAAATAGGAATAGACTCCAGGGATAAAAAAAATTGGAAGCGCTACTATTGAATGAAGAATTCCTCGCTTCTTAAAACGAATAGGTTCAATGGAGTAACCAACACCAAGAAACGTACCAATCCAGACAAGGATGCTAATTTCGATTCTGTGTAAGACAATACTTAATTGAAACGCCAATACAAACGCTAGAAGAATATGTATTATGATGATGACTCCGAGTGAACGACGACCTAATTTTTTGACAGCTTGGTATAATCGAGTCTTATAGAGTTCATCAACCTTCCAATCCGCCCAACAATTCACCATGAACCCAACGTTAAATAATAAGATGAATATGAAAATGCCTTCAATTAGAAAAGGAAAAAAACTTGCCGCTAGAATTGAACCTACTGAATTAGCACCAATCAGAATTCCAATAAAAATACCAATAAACACAGCGGGTAGGAATTCCCAACGACTTACTGTAATATAGAGATGTATGGCTTCACTTATTTTCATAAATCGATAAAAACATGGTTGTATTTAAAAGGTCTCTTCGTTCAAGATTTAAAAAAAAAGTAAAATATGATTTAATCTATATTGAGGGATTGTTGTTCTGCTCCTTTATTTTTTTTCCATGCTCTCTACAATCAGTTTTTCAACATGGTTCCTAATCGTGTCTCGAACCTCTCGATATTTATCAAGAGATTTTCCTTTTGGATCTTCAATCTTCCACTCAATGGTTTTTTCCCGAGGCGTGAGAGGACAGCCATCAACACAACCCATTGTCACCAAAATGTCGAACACGTCATTCATCTGCGAACGTCAATTTCTTTGGTTTGTAGTGGCTGATATCGATGCCAACTTCTTTCATAACTGTAATTGCAAAAGGCTCAACATGGTCTTCTGGTCGTATACCAGCACTATCAGCGGAATTTTTTGGAGATAGCGTGTTGAAAAATCCTTTCGCCATCTGGCTTCGGCATGTATTTCCTATACAAATAAAAAGAACTTTTTTCATAATGTTCAATCTCCTGTTTTTAATAATCTGTTGTCGTGAGTATAGATAGATAATTGAATAATTTTTTCATTGGTTATAAAGAGTTCTTAATATGTTTCTATGGTCTATTTTCGATAGGAGTGATTGACAGTTAATGTTCAATCACTAAGAGATATCTCGATACCATTAACTGCTCTGCAAAATGGTTCAGTACAACGCTTTTTAGTTATATTGTAAATCATCAACCAAAGTACCGACAAAGCAGACACTCGATATTGCTGCTGAAGATATCATTACAATGAGAGAAGGCGGTAGTATTTAGTTTACCGTGAATTTTTTTACAACATCATATTTCATTGAGAAAAAATTTTATTTGTGATCGGCGGCATGACTGTGTCTAGCAAATTGAAAAATATGAGATGTTAAAAAGAAAAAATTATTGAAGAAGAAACAGTGTTCAACCTTTTAAACTAAAATATTAAATCTCTATAGAAACTTATTTCTTCTTCTTTTTAACGACTTTTTTCTTTACTGCTTTCTTTGTCTTTTTTGCCGGCATTGCCACATCTCCTCCTTTTTGTATTGTGATAATTCATATCGTGTAGGTGATTAAAAAGGTTTTGTTCTTTTTTAATTTATCGGGGGTTTTAAAAAAAATTTTATATGTCAATACGTACAGGCAAAATAACTACAGGTAAACCTTTCCACTGCAATCGACGCTGGACTGAAAACGCGGTTTCGTTGTGCAACAATTTATGAAAAAGGGTCTCATGTCGGAAAACGAGTTTTGCAGTGAAAAACATGACTTTTGGGAACTCTTCTGCGATGGATTCACAGAGATGGCTCGCGGTCTCTACCACATCAGTACCAATATCCATTCGATAGTCAGCGGAGAATCCAAGTCTTTGTGCTAGAATGACGTACTTGAGTAATGAGCTTTGTACTGATGTTTTCAATGCTTCTACTTCCTCAGCGCCTTTGAAGGAGCCTGAGTCGATCTCCGCAATTGAAACAAAAATAATATTCTTATATAACCCGGGGAAGCTTCGAATCAATGATAAAAACGTGTTCACCCCATAGCCATTATACCCTGTTACCAGGATCACCGCGGTCATGTGTTTTGGATTCACCGGTTTTGTATTTGGATGCCCAACAAGATGAATGCTAGATAGCAACAGTACCTCATCGAATTTCCGCATTGCTTTTTTGATTTTTTTATAATGATTATGAATCAAATAACATATAATAACTACAGCCAAAGTGATCACTAGAGTAAACCAGCCACCTTGCCAAAGTTTTTCGTAGATGGTAACGATCAGGATAGTAAAACAGAGAATAAATCCGATAACGAAGATGAGTAGGTATCGTATCCAATGCTCTTTCTTTTTTCTGATTTTTATCGAAAATTTTGCCATACCTAATTGTGAGAGTGAGAACGTGAGGAACACATTAATCGCGTACATCACCACGAGCGCGGAGATGGAACCATTGGTACCGATCATTAAAAAAAGAGCGGCAATTCCCATGACCAAAACACCGTTTCGCATAGTGAGTCGTTCTGATAACGCAGCGAATTTCTTTGGAAACCATGAGTCAACGGCCATGTTGGCCATCACTCGCGGTCCGTCAATGAAACCGGTCTGAGCTGCAACAAAAAGGAGCAAACCCTCAGAAAAGATAATAATTGCCGCAATCCAAATTCCTGCTGGCCACCCGCCAAAAAGTCTTGTTGCAAGGACAGCGTTTAACGTCTGACCTTGCACAGCTTGAATATCGAGAAGAAAATAGCAAATAAAAAGCACCCCTGCCACTAGAGCAAGGGAAATTGCCATATACATCATAGTTCGTTTACCGGTCTTTACTTTGGGTTCTCTCATGACCGGGAGACCATTGGATACAGCTTCAATTCCGGTATATGTTCCACCTCCTAATGAGAAGGCGCGGAGGAAAATCGCAAGGATGCCAAAGAGCCCTATCACCTGCAGATCACCTCCCAATCCTGTTGAAAATTGATTGACATGTGTACCAACTGCAGATGCTTGACTGAAAATACCGTATCCTAGCAGGATGATATGAGTAATAATAAATAGGAGAAAGATAGGAGCAAGGACAGTCACCGACTCTTTAATTCCTCGCAGATTTAGAATGATCAGAATAAAAATTAAAGAGACTTTGAATAGAAGACTGTACTGATGGAATTCTAAAGGTAAAAAACTAAAGATAGCGTCTCCACAGGCGGCAATGGAAACTGTGATAGTGAGGACATAGTCGATAAGTAAGGCAGACCCGGAGACAACCCCTGCACTTTTACCGATTGTATGCGTGGCAACGATGTACCCTCCACCACCATGAGGGAACTGTTCAATTATTTTCGAGTAGGTATACGATATGATAAAAACGGTGAGCGCTGTTGCGATCGCTAAAAAGATCGCAAGATAGGTATGTCCTGCGATTGCTTTGAATGCCTCCTCAGGACCGTAGGAGGAAGATGAAAGACCGTCTGCTCCAAGTCCTATCCATGACAGTAATGCTATTAATGATAATTTATGAAAAATTGAAGGGTCGTTGATATTGCGCGGGCGACCTATAATCTTTGTTGAAATCCTCCGCAATATGCTTGGTTTAGGATCATTGTTTTCCATGGTTTTCGCTTCTTTTTGTGGTGAGATAAGGAGGAAAAACCTCCATATCCTGTTGATATAGATAGTACCCGCAAACTACTAGGGATTTAGTATCGGCTATTAATACCTATTTACAGTGATTTGTTTAGGAGAAAAACAAAAAACACTTATCCGAATTTACTCCGAGTTGTTCTTGGTTCGCTTTATGAAAGAAAATAGATAATTTTGAGTTCATTCGAATTTAATAAAAAATGAATAAAAAAATAGAAAGAGAAGGTTGGACAAGCTGTTTTATTCAACCTGCTTTGACACACGTGGCATTCTTGAAGTGATTGCTACAAGGATGATCCATGCAACCACAATGGCAATTGTCATTGTTCCGCCTACTGTTGCTAATTCCTGTAACATAACTGGGATATCAGCGGGGTTCTGCATTGCAGTCAGGAATGGTGGATAAAACACCACTTCTCCATGTGCTATGTGCTCGATTGCAAGCATTGCAACTCCACCCCATAGCATGATATTCAACCAGCCTATTTTAAGTGCTGCTGGAATTTTTTTTCTAAACACAGTCGTTACTATTCCTGTTGCCATTGGTGCTATAAAACACGCCATTTTTTTTACCTCCTTTCAATATTTTGTTTTGGTTTTTTTATAATAAGAACGGTTATCCAAATAATGAACACAGGTATTAACATAACGATTCCAAGTACGATGCCATTAGTAATGAAGCCTCCTGTTTCCATTTCAACGAAAGACCCACCTTCATAGCCTAAAAGGTGATCAACCAGTATCATGAATGATGCACCCCAGAGCATTAAGCTGAGCAAATCAAGCTTATATATTTTCGGTGCTACATACCAGAGAATTGTTGCGCCAATTGCTGTAACGAGTGTTGTAATAAGCCACATGTCTCATGTCTCCGTAGCAACTTTTATTTTTTCGTGCCCTTAATACATCCGATAGTATAAAAGAATTATGGTAACAATAATAATTAATTCGTGCTACGTTCCTCAGGCAAACGTGTTACCATGGTGGCAATAAGAAGATTTGGAATCTCTATCGACTCTGAATCGTAAAATAATTATTCGTAGCAGCTTTCTTATAATAGTACCACGATTTTCCTATAGACGTGCTACCATGCCTGTAGAAAGAGTAGGAGTATCTTTTGAACCAGACTTACTAAACAAATTTGATATGTTAATAAAAAAAAGGGGTTATACAAATCGTTCTGAAGCTATTAGAGATCTGGTACGAAAGGAGATTATCGAATCAGGGATAAAAGAAGAGGAAAGCGAGGTCATCGGGACCCTGACTATCATCTATGATCATGATATTGGAAACGTCACAGACAAATTGCTTCACCTCCAACATCATCATCACGAAGAAATCATCTTCACAACCCACATTCATATAGATGATCGAACATGTCTTGAAATTGTTGTGATTCGTGGACAATCGAGTCGGGTAAAAAAATTTTCAGAAAACGTCAAAGCACTCAAAGGCGTAGAACACGGGGAGCTCGTCGTAACAAAAACACAATTCTAATTCGACAAGGCTTGAAAAAGAATAAGACATGATAAAAAGCCATTAAAAAATTTCTGGATAGTTATGCTTTGTGCAATAATTCTTAGCTCGAAAAAATCAACCTAAACAATAAGGTTATTTTCTTAGGGAAGAACATTGTAACATTTAGTTGTGAAACCTGTTCTATAAAAAACTATATAATCCCATTTTTCGATTCTATTGTAGGTAAAAAATGAGTTGCCCCTTATACGAAGATTTTACAAGGAATTGTATAAAAAAATTTCCTGAATTTATTGAATTCCCCACTTTTGCTTTGTGTGAATCAGATGAATATACGAAATGTCTAGCGTATCTCATTTATAATAGTGAGTTTATATGTAAATATCTTATTTCCTGCGGAAATGCTTACAAAAAAAACATTCCAAAAATTATAGCAAGTATGCTTGGTGATATGGAGACGAGAGAAATCTTCTACAAGTTATCAGTTCAATACTGTTTGTCACAAGAAAACCATTTAGCTTGTGCGAAATATAAGATTTATGAGCAAGGTGAGAAACCACCTCTAAATTTGTTTCCTAATGGAAAGAAGGTTCATATCACCGATTTCATCCTTAAACGAAAAATCATCGAGGAAGAAATTAAATAAGCATAATCCCTGAAAAGAGTCGAACAGCAATGCAGTATTAGTATTATTTACTCTAATTATCCGCCATTTTTACTAAGGTTTACGAGGGAGGATATTCGTTAGGACTGCAGGAGCTAATCAGTGATTATTACATAAAGTAGGATAGTTACATTTTTTT
>CAWIEM010000008.1:0-121009 GCA_963835145.1 uncultured Thermoplasmata archaeon | reverse complement strand
CCTTGCTAAACTCCGAATGTGTATTCATCGTAGAATCAGGGTAGTGAGGGCATCTGGGGTAAACTTGATGTCCGAAAGGGAAACAACCCAGCCTTGCGTTAAGGTCCCTAAGTGTTAGCTAAGTGTCAAAGAACAAAAAGCGTTTACGGTCTCAGACAACCAGGAGGTTGGCTTAGAAGCAGCCATCCTTTAAAGATAGCGTAACAGCTCACTGGTCGAGATTGTATGCCTTGAAAATGGACGGGGCTAAGTTAACCACCGATACGTAAGCACTCCAAAATGGAGATGAGTAGGGGGGCGTCGTGCGTGGGTAGAAGTTTGGTCGTAAGATCAAGTGGACCGCGTTCGAACGAGAATCCTGGGAAAAGTAGCAGCATAGTAGAGTGAGAATCTCTACCACCGAAAGGGCTAGGTTTCCTCGACGATGTCCATCAGTCGAGGGTTAGTCGGTCCTAAGGCAACCCTTAATTGAAGTTGCCGAATGGGAAACAGGTTAATATTCCTGTACTTTACAAACATTTGCTCATATTTTGACGCATTCGGGTAGATTTTACAGACTAGTCTGTCTGTCTAAGCGTATTAAGCTAAGGGAGTACCGTCATGGTGAGAACTTGGTCAAAGCGTGATGGGTCTGTCGTTTTAGACGGATTTTATCGAGCTCGAGTGCCCGTGAAAATTAGTATGAGATGTAATTTGTAGATCCGTACCGAGAACTGACACAGGTGCCCCTGGCTGAGTAAGCCAAGGTGTGTCGGCTAAATCCAGGCGAGGGAACTCGGCAAATTAGCCCCGTACCTTCGGTATAAGGGGTGCCTGCTTTGTGAAAAGCAGGTCTCAGTGACTAGGGCGCTCCGACTGTTTAATAAAAACGTAGGAGACCGCAAGTCCGAAAGGATGTGTATGGTCGCCGAATCCTGCCCAGTGGCGGTATCTGAAAACCTATTTCAATGGGGCGAAGGACCGCTAAACGGCGGGGGTAACCATGACCCTCTTAAGGTAGCGTAATACCTTGCCGCTTAATTGGCGGCTTGCATGAGTGGCTTAACGAGAGCGCCACTGTCCCCGCTTGGAAACCGGTGAAATTGACTTACTGGCGCATAGTCCAGTACCTTCCAGAAGGGAGCGAAGACCCCGTGGAGCTTTACTACAGCCTGTCGCTGTGATACGGTTTGGATTGTGAAGCGTAGGTGGGAGCCGTCGAAGCCAGGACGCTAGTTCTGGTGGAGGCGCCAATGGGACACCACCCTATCTTTGCCGTACCACTAACTTGCAAAAGGACAACGATCGGTGGGTAGTTTGGGTGGGGCGCCACGCGCTCGAAAAGATATCAAGCGCGCCCAAAGGTCACCTCAAGGAGTTCAGAAATCTCCTGTAGAATGCAAGGGTAAAAGGTGGCTTTATACGGATTGGGCCAATAACAATCCGCATTGCGAAAGCAGGGCCTAGCGAACCAATGAACCTCATTTATGGGGGTCATTGATAACAGAAAAGTTACCCCGGGGATAACTGAGTCGTCTCCAGCAAGAGCCCATATCGACCTGGAGGCTTGCTACTTCGATGTCGTCTCTCCGCATCCTGGCGGTGCAGCAGCTGCCAAGGGTGGGGTTGTTCGCCCATTAAAGCGGATCGTGAGATGGGTTTAGACCGTCGTGAGACAGGTTTGTTGCTAACTTCTGGAAGCGTTGATGTTTGAGGGGAAAGACCCTTTAGTACGAGAGGAACAAGGGTCTGCAGCCTCTAGTTTACCAGTTGTCCGACAGGGCAATGCTGGGTAGCCACGCTGTAAGGGATAAATGCTGAAAGCATCTAAGCATGAAGCTCACCTCGAGACGAGACATCATAGAACTCGAATAGAAGATTCGTTTGATAGAGCTCAGGTGTACGCATGAAGCTTCGGCGACATGTTCAGCCTAGAGCTACTAACCGTTCATTACTGGCTCAATCGTTAAACAGGTTGCGTATAAAAATCATAGAAATAGTCAGGGTAACGGTGGTTTGACGGTCAAAGCGGCAGGGAAACACCCGGTCTCATCTCGAACCCGGCAGTTAAGCCTGCATACGTACTCTTTGGTACTTTGGTGCGAGAGCCCACGGGAAGATTACCCCCGCAAGGGGGCTGGGACTCTTAGACTAGGTGGAGAGCCTTGTTTGGTTCCTTCGGGAACCTTACCGGGTAAGCTCCACTGCTTGAAATCTAAGAGCCCCTGGTGCGCTGTCAAACCACCCTTACAAATTCCCTAAAAAGTTTTTTTGATATTTTTTTAGAATTGTATACTATAATATTGTACTATTCAATAGTTGATTTATTTTCATTGAAATAAAGATTTTAAATTTTCAGAAAATTTTAAAATTGATTCATAAATGTAAATTTAAAAATTTACAAAGATAAATCTATTCTCTGATTTTTTATATAAATGTTTATCTAAAATAATACTTGCATATGCACATGATAACGTATCTGCAAACAAGCTATTTAAAGAAAATATTTATTTGTTAGGTTAAGCACTCTCAAAAGTTGTAGTTATTAGTTACAACTAAAATGGGATGAAAATAGAAAATGTATAGGAGGGATGTGAACCAGATGGGAAAAATAACCAAAAAATTAAAAGCTGATGATATCGGTGATATGGGTATCGGCGCGATGATTGTTTTTATCGCAATGGTACTAGTTGCTGGTATTGCAGCGTCCGTCTTGATACAGACGGCAAATAGGCTGGAAATTCAAGCGATGACCACAGGACAAGAAACAATAGGTGAGGTATCAACAGGTCTTGGCGTTACTGCTATTACATGGACACAGGACAACCACGATACCTTGATCTTATGACGATTGCAATACAACCACGTTCAGGATCATTCAGTATTGATCTAGAACAAACCTATATAGAACTCTCAGACTCCAGTAAAAAAGTTGTTCTGATGTAGATGATTCATGATACGCTGGTGGGTTTAATGATACAGCGACCATTAACGGAAGTATCTTTGGCCATTGCTTCCCCGCTGCCCTAACTGCAACAACTTTCGGTGTAATTGTCCTCGAGGATGCAGATAACTCAATAACTGCAACTCACCCTGTTATTAACAGAGGAGATCAGGTCTTGCTCACCATTAATCTAGATGATGTGTTCACAACTGGACCAGGCCTTGAAACCAGAACTTCGGTCTGGGGTTTGGTACAACCAGAAGAAGGAGCACCTGGTGTCTTTGCATTTACCACACCCGCGTCATTTGCAGCGGATTTGGTGTTTGATCTCTACTGAGGAGGATGAGAAGAAATGAGAAACATTAAGAGAATTTTGAAGGAAAATGATCTTGGTGACATGGGTATTGGTGCGATGATTGTGTTTATCGCAATGGTACTGGTTGCTGGTATTGCAGCTTCAGTGTTGATTCAGACAGCGAACCGCTTAGAGATTCAAGCGATGACCACTGGACAAGAGACTACTCGTGAAGTATCAACTGGTCTGCAGGTTGTGGACATCGAGGGAGTGAACACAGGCGGACAGATTGTCAGCATGACCATCACCGTTCGAGCACGAGCTGGATCTGGTGATATAGATCTTTCAAACAATTATTGAACTTACCGATGGAACATCTAAAGACATTACTCACTTATAGATACTACAGCAAGACAATTCAACCATAGCGACGATGAAACCGGAAGCATTTTCGATACAGGATCCTGGAATATGACAAACGAAGCAATTTGGTATCCTCGTATTACAGGACGAGGATAGCTCGTTGACTGCTACCAATCCAGTTCTTAACCGTGGGGATCTCGTCATGCTTTGCATAAACACTTCTGCTTGTTTTACTAGTGGACCTGGACTAGCTCCACGAGATGATGTCTGGGGCATGGTTTCGCCAGAAGAAGGTGCACCTGGTATCTTTGCGTTCCGTGTGCCATCATCACTAACTGAAAATGTCTATGATTTATACTGAGGAGGATGAGAAAAAATGAGAAATATTAAGAGAATTTTGAAGGAAAATGATCTTGGTGACATGGGTATTGGTGCGATGATTGTGTTTATCGCAATGGTCCTGGTTGCTGGTATTGCAGCTTCGGTGTTGATTCAGACAGCGAACAGGTTGGAGATTCAAGCGATGAAAACCGGTCAAGAAACAACCGAGGAAGTTGCGACAGGTATCGGTGTCGAAGATATCACTGGTCAGAAAGGAAGTTATAATTCATCTGTAGGACTAGCTGACGAATGGGCGGATCAAATAATTCGATCCTCAATATGACCATAGGTGTTTCTCCACGTTCAGGGTCAAAGGATATTGATCTAGTCAAATACCGTCGTTGAATTATCAGACTCAACGAGTAAATATCTTCTTACCTACAATAACGTCTTATTGCTTCCTGAACCCTGCTGCAGCCGGTGTGTTTTCAACTCTATTAGTCTTCGATGGAGCACCCTTCGATAACAGCACTGCAAAGGAATTCGGTGTTATTGTCCTCGAAGATGCAGATGGTTCATGTATCGCAAGCAAATCCAGTAATTAACAGAGGAGATCATGTATTACTAACGATGATACACTGCAGAAAATTTCCGGAGGACTAACAGAGCGAACCGATATCTGGGGCATGGTAATACCTGAAAGCGGTGCACCAGGAGTATTTGCGTTCAGAACCCCTGCATCATACCCTGAAACAATCTACGACCTCTATTAAAGACAAAACACAGAACAACATAAACCCTTTGGGTGGTAATTCACCCAACTATCTTTTTTTTTATTTTTTCTCTTGATTTTTTCTCCTTATTAAAACTGTATCATTATAAAACCCATAGTTTTTTATGCTCTTTTGTATTTCTGTATCGTGTGGTGGGGGTACTTCTTAACACCCATGCAAACACAGTAGGAGGGGGGTGAAAAAGAGTTCTATGCCTTTCAAAAGACTGATGACCAGATACCAATGCGGATGTCGGTATCGGTGCATTGATTATCTTTATTGCTATGATCATGGTTGCTGGTGTCACTGCTTCGGTCATGATTCAGACGATGACTAGCCTCCAACAACAGGCGATAAAAACCAGTGAAGAAACACTGAAGGATATCTCAAGTGGTCTAAAGGTCACCCATGTAAGCGGCTATATCAGTAATTCAACAATCACGCAGTTAGCATTCTTTGTGAGCACCACTGCAGCCTCTGATGATATCGATCTTACGTATGGAATTCTCTCTCTTTCCGATTCGACAAAAAAAGTTATATTAAATTATACAAGCGGGTGTTTTAGTAGTAGTGTTTCCAATGGTCTTTTTGGGACGCTTAATGCAAGTAACTTAACTTCTTCTCGATATGGTGTTCTGGTGATACGAGATATCGATGGTTCATGTAATATGTCAAAACCAGTGCTCAATGATGAAGATCTCGATCGTTCTGTTAGTAAACACAACCGCATGTTTTTCTGGTATAGGGACACGCACCGATGTTTCAGGAGAGTTGTACCCTGAGCACGGCATTCGTGGAGTCATTGGATTTACTACCCCGAGTGTATTGGTAAATACGATTGTTGATTTACAACCCTAACGTAAACTCTTTACACAAAAAAAGCGAGAACACCCTTTTTTTGAACAATATTTTTTTTACATTCCAAGATAACCACGTAATCCTACATCCACGGCCGCTGAAGTAATTGAGACAATCCATGCAAATGGAACAAAATAAAATAACGTAACCAAGATATGACTGCCTCGCAGCGATCGTATGGTTAACCCCATGAGAAAAGAATGAGCAAGCAAAACAACGAATATCAGAAGGAAATTCTGCGTAAAAACCTCTGGAGGAACTGTGGTGAGGATTGATCCGACATCAACTGGTGTTCCTTCGAAAGGATGACCTGCTTTGCTGGTGATGAGAATCGTATTCAGATGCCGTGCAACCACAAAAGAAATATAGATAGAAAACGCAATCCCAAACGTTACTCCTCCAAACAAGGCAGATGTTGTCCTTACGATTGCAAGTTTTTTCACACGAAGATCCCTGATTTTCCTGATATTCTCAGCAATCATCCGAGACACCGTGCGAGGGTTCGCGGCAGCTGAAGTCGCTTGTCGAAACATCTCACTTGATCGTTGAATATAGTTACTCCCAGTATCCACACCGAACCATTCCCAGGCTGCATCATCGTCAATACGTGTTCGCAGTCGTCGATAGAGATCTCGGATGTGTCTGCTGAGAACCCCGTAGTCCTTCTCACTGAGATAGTACACTGAATCGTTAATTCTCCCTCCTCGCATGGTTGAAATTGAACCCAATGCAGGGAGAAATCCCATGAAATTCCGTTCTTTTCGTGACATGTGCTCCTCTTCACGGAGTACTTTTAGCCCGGGGATAAACAACGGTGTCAGCCCGCACGCGACAAGAATCTCAAAAGGAATCATCGAAAAAACCGGTAGCATGAGAAAGTATTTTGCGCCCAGCAGAACCACAGAAAGAACAATCGAGAAGACCAACGAGGTTTTAAAGGAACGCATGAGCGAAAGCTCGATTTCTCCTTTTTCACCGGTACAATGCCACATCTCATCAGGTGGAATCATAGAACGCAACAGATAAAGAAGCATTCCCTCTGAGGCGAGCATCATGAACGACGAAACATAAATAAAAGTTCCCATGTCCTGAGAACCCATCACCATCGGAAGGACGATCCCTAGAGCCATCACAAAGATAATGGCGATGAGCAGACTGACATACACCTCACTTAAAATCACGATGTTTTCATTACTTGCCTCATAGATTGTTTTATATTCCTGCAGGACTGCGTCTTGCTCATGCTCGATGAACTCTCGATGCTCAACACCACTATCCAGACTCTGTGAGAACCGGTCAAGGAAATCTCGGAGGATCTTACTTGGTGTTCTCTCCCCTATGAATCGAAAAGACTTTGAGATGGGAACACGCCATTGATCAGCAAGGACACTTATCTTTCGAAACTCTTCTCCAAGACTTTTATATGCTTTATTTCCTCCAAGTATGTTGATGATATCTTTTAACGTGAGATCCGAAATCGCTAATACTCTGATGTGAGTGATAAAAAAATGCATTTTCCCGTTGATATCAGACTCCCTGTTTTTCCAGCTGATGTATGGGTAAAAAACACCAAGAAGAATCGGTATGATTCCACCGAAAATAAAAGTTGCAGGATTATATTGCAACGGGGTGGATACAAGCATTTGAAGGAGAAAAGGCAGACACATGACGAGTACACCCAGGATGATCAACGGAAGTAAAATTGTTCTGGTAAATTTCTTCCGATCATCAAGACTTCGAAATGCGATCTTCAGATCTTTAAATGATTCTTTTTTCTCTTTTCGCTCTTTTCTTGATTTTTTATCCTTCTTCGTATCCTCTTTAGCCATTGTCCCTCATACTGAAATCGGTAACCCTTTCTCGCCTTCCCTGTAGAAACCCCAGATGGATTGAACTACCTCATAGTAGTCCATGATATCTTCTTCAACCATACGATCTAGGATATGTTTTCGTCGTTCATGCTCATCATAAATCTGCGAAAGTATCAGCGTATCCAGCGTTTTTTGCGATTTTTTCTTCTAAAATAAAACTGTTTCTGTTCGCTTTAAACACATGCGCGTCCTCATCTGATTTCCACTCAAACGCTTTCCGAGACATAATCCCATCAACCTCCCTGTTATATCCTTCTATTTCATCAATAGCGGTACATCTGCGTATCATTTTTCCATTCCGTTCAATCGCAAGCTGTATCACCACGAAATCAAGGTTATCCATAAACGTTTTCGGAACATTGATCGGATCCCCGGTAAATCTCTGAATAACCTGCGTAATACTCCCTGCATGAAACGTAGTCATGCATGGATGCCCTGTTTGCATCGCCTGAAACACGATATTTCCCTCTGCACCTCTCACCTCACCAGGGATGATATAATCAGGTCGTGACCGTAAAGCAGCCTTTAAAAGGTCAAAGAGGTCAACTTGGCCTTCTTTCGGCCCGGTTGTCTTTGTCAATAACCGCTGCCACACAGTATGCGGAACCTGTAACTCAGGGGTTCCCTCCGCCGTAAAAATCTTCTTTTCAGGCGGAATAAACGGAATAATCGAGTTCATCGTTGTCGTCTTCCCACATGCGGTTCCCCCGCAGAGAAAAAAACTCCTGCCATACTGCAAACACAACCACAGATACGCAGCAATACTGGAATTGAGCGTCCCCCATTTAATCAGCTGCGTAACACTAATGGGAGTTTCTGTAAACCGCCGAATCGTCATACTTGGTCCTTTGATACTCACCGCGGAACTATAGATAACGTTCCCTCGACTCCCATCAGGAAGAACACCGTCAACAATCGGTCGGCCTTCACTCACCGGTGCCCCCATTTTTTCACTTATTGCACGGGTAAACGCAGGTGCTTCTTTCTCCCCAACAATGATATTGGTTTTAATCATCCCGTAGATTTTATGGATAAGATGAATTTTTTCATTTGCAACAAAATGGATATCCTCAAGATATGGGTCTCGCATGAACGGCTCCAGCGGCCCACCACCAACAAGAGTCTTAATAATATCATATTGGAGAATGCTTTTTTGAAATGAAGTGACTTTTACCCGATCTTTTCCACCTATTTTTCCTTTCTTTGCTGGTTCTATATTTACTGCTCTCTCATCAATCACTGTGATTTCATCAATAAGCTCCTTTAAAACCTCTTTCATTTCCTCATCAGTAAGCACACTTTTTTTCTCTGGTGCTTTCTTCACAATCAATTTAAGGATCACATCTAGTTTAGCTTTAATGACGTCATCCACCGTTGGCTCAATCGCATGGTATTCTACTTCATCCATATCCTGTGTTCGATAGATATGGATAAACACAACTCCTTTGGTCGGGTAAATAAAATTAGGATACGCTTCATCTCTGACTTCACGAGGGACTTTACTATAAAAAACAGGTTCACCAATTTTGTGTCTAATTGTCTCTAAATATTCTTTCAGGTGAGGATTCTCGTTTAAGAGCTGTTCTTTTTCTTCTTTTTCCATTGTTGCCATAGTTTTTTCACCCCCTCATCATGAATCTTCTACCTTACGTTATCCCCAGTTATTTTTCTCTTATATTGATATTGGTAACGCTTTTTCTCCTTCTCTATAAAATGTCCAGATAAATTGAACAACTTCATAATAATCAAAGATTTTCTCTTCAATCATCCGATCAAGGATATGTTTTCTACGGTCAAATTCCTCATAAATCTGCATCGGATCGGTTAACCCAGCCATTTTCGCGATTCGTGATTCTAAAATATAACTATTTCTATTCGCTTTGAAGGTGTGAGTATCATCAACAGCGTTCCACTCAAACGCCTTCCGGGACATAATACCATCAACCTCTTTATTATACCCTTCAACTTCATCTACAGATAGCACCCGTCTGATACGTTTTCCTTTCCGTTCCACTGCCATTTGAATCAGGACAACATCGAGGTTATCCATAAATGTCTTAGGAATGTTAATAGGATGACCAGTAAACCGCTGAATAACCTTGGTGACACTCCCTGCATGAAACGTTGTAATCACCGGATGTCCAGTCTGCATCGCCTGAAAAACAACACGTCCCTCAATTCCTCTAGTCTCACCAGGGATGATATAATCTGGTCTCGATCGAAGACCAGCTCGCAGGAGATCATCTAGTTCAATATGTCCCTCTTTTGGCCCTGTGGATTTTGTAAGCAGCTGTTGCCATACCGCATGAGGCACCTGAACCTCAGGGGTGTTTTCGACAGAAAAAATCTTTTTCTCAGGTGGAATAAAAGGAATGATGGCGTTTGCTGTGGTGGTTTTTCCTGACGCGGTTTCGCCACAGACAAACAAACTCCTTCCATATTGAAGACATAACCACAGATACGCAGCAACACCGGTATCAAAGGTTCCCCAGTTAATAAGCTGAGTGACACTCGTAGGTGTTTCACTGAATTTTCGAATCGTCATTGTCGGTCCTTTAAGGCTTACATCTTTACTATGGATGATGTTCACCCGGCTCCCATCAGGAAGTGTTCCGTCTGCGATGGGTTGACCTTCACTCACAGGACTTCCTATCTTTTCGCTAAACTCTTGAGAAAACGTGTTCGCCCAGGCTTTATCGATAAAAATATTTGTCTTAATCATCTCAAAAACCTTATGAATGAGATGAACATTTTCCCCAGTGATAATGTGGATATCCTCAAGATACGGGTCTCGCATGAATGGCTCTAGCGGTCCACCACCAATGATGTTTTTCGTAATATCATATTCAATATTCAACTTTTCAACAGATGTTAACCTAAGTTTTCCCCCAGATAATTTTACCACACCTGCAGATCGTTCATCAGTGATGGTGAGCTGGTCCATCAACGCCCCAATCGCTTCTTTTATCTCATCATCAGTCTTAACTGTTTTCAAGGAGGGCGTCTTCTCATATAGTAATACAAGCATCTGATCGCGTTTTACTTTTCCATTTTCGTCAAGACTTGGTTCAATCGCATGATACTCTTTACCTTCCATGTCTTTCGTTCGAATAATATGAACAAACACAGACCCTTTCGTTGGATAGATAAGGTTTGGGTACTTTTCTCCCCTTAAATCACGAGGTAATTTACTATAGAAGGTAGGTCGCTCCATTTTACTTTGTAGTTCATCAAGGTATTTTTGGAGGTGAGGGTTTTCTTTAATGATTTTGTCTTCCTCTTTTTTTTCCATCTTTGTCATACCCTTTGCCTCCTTTAAAACGCGACGCCGCTTGATTCAATGGTGAGACCAACACCAGGTCGAACAGAGAAACGTGTAATCGGGTCGTATTTATATCGTGCGCCGTTGAATTTCTCCAGATAGATATTGTAGACAATCCCAATACCGGGTGCTGACTCACGTGCTGTGCGAAAATGAATGGTTGTAACCATCCGGAATGCGTTATGGATTTCTTCAGGCCATTCAGTTGGATTTGCGGTGACGAAGATGATTTTTCCAGATCCAGTTAACCGATTAAAGAAACTGGTAAGATCCGTTAAATTCTCTTTATTGAGACTTTCTTTGAGTAGCGTAGACAGAGAATCAATAAAAATGATCTCAGGATCGAATAGTTTTCTCCCAGTGAGTAATCCTTCAAGAAATGTTTTTCTCGGGAGTGTTTCTGCTAGTGTTACCTCTGTAGAAATGAAAAAGAACTTTCCGGTCATGAGATATTTTCGAACATCATATCCAACTGATGCTGTTTGCCGTAAAAAACTCTTAATGGTAAATTGCGTCGACACATACGAACACGAACATTCATTTTTTAACAAACTGTAACAGAAGCGTTGACAAAAAATACTTTTTCCGGTTCCTTCTTTTCCTTCGATGAATATCAAGGAGCCATTTGGGATGACTTTCCCAAATCTTTCAGCAAACCCATCTTTTTCTCCTTTTCGTTCTAAGATGATGGATTTAACTCCTTCCATATTTCCTCATTCTCTTCTTTTTTATTTTATAAAGGTAAAGTCCTTGTCAATGGCTTGTGGTCCGACGACTCGTAGCGTATGATCGCCTGTTGTAAGCGTTGTGTTGACGTATAGGTTTGTGACGGCCTCTGCAGCAATTGAAGTATTCCCAAAGTAATAATTTGCAATCGCGATGAGTTCGCCGTCAATAAAGACCTGAAATGTCTGATTGGTGGTGGTGAGTTTTGCTCCTCCAATATTTTTCAGATAAAAGATAGAATATGCTCCTGTTACGGGGATTGTGTTTGGATCATTGATGATTGCAAAGTCAGTGTCCAGTTGTTCTTTTACTCGATCTCCACGATTGGAAAGACTTGTCGTGACATTCATCGTTACCGCAATAAAAACACCTGATACCATTCCAGCGACAATGACTGCTGCGATGAAGAAGATCACATGTGTTCCGGTTAAACTAAATCCCATATTTTTCCCTCATGATATATAGGCATAGTAGTCTGCTATGCCGTTATTTGAGATGACTTTTATTCGTTTAGCTTCAGCACCTACCACGTCAACAATACGGAAATACACCGTGTTTTCAGGATGCAGATACCTGTGAGAACAGGTGAATGGATAGCCAGTTCCGTTTATTAAAATCATAAAATCTTTCGTGTCAAGGGTGACGCTCCCCGTGTTCTGTACCGAGATATTATAATCGTAATTTGTTCCATTATCTGACCGAGAAACAACGGTGATGTTGATATCGGTTTGCAGTTGATCCCTGATTCTATCTCTCAGGTCACCATAGGAATCATTGATGCCTTCGATAGTGGGCAGAACATCACTGGTTATGATCTCCGCTGCTATGAACAGAGTCAAGCCTAGAATTGCAGCTGCTGCAATCAGTGAGAACCCCATCTTTTTTACCCTCCAAGTGTGTTCTATGGATGTGCATCCAGAGAATCAGATAACGTACCTGTAATATGAAACAAATCTAATAAAGTTTATTCCCCATCGTAACATTATTTCAGCTGGTACCCTTCAAGACTTTTTACCATCTTCTCCATATCCCGCTCTATCTTGCTAAGGAACCGCTCATCCAGTTGTAATCCTTTCAGTTTCTGGATGAATAGTAAGGATTGGAGATGATCTCGCGTCGGGAGATGTGGTGATTGTGTACCTACCTGCGCTGGTTCTGCTGTTATCCCCTTTGAATAGCTAATCAAATCTAATCGTACATCATCAGAAATCCAACCAATATCAACATAGTACCCAAGGACATCAGGAAGATTGTTTTTCCCTATCTTTTCGACGAGATACTGCAACCATTTCATGATGACAACAATACTTTCTGGGTCACTGGGGATATGTTCTAACGGCTGCATATCCTCTCCCAGGATATCTGCTGGCTCAAAGGTTTTTATATCCTTTGTTTTAACGAGTTTACCGGTCACTCCTTTGATTCCATCAATTCGATTTTCTTCGATCACCTTTATACGTTCGCCTAGTTTTTCAACCGCCTCTACAAGTTGCTTCATATCCGTTGTCTGCACGGTAGTACCATTCCAGGGTTTTTTCTCCTCTTTTACGAAGGTTAGAGGTTCCGCTTTCTTTGGTTGTTCAGGCTGACTTGATGTTGATGGTGTATACGAACGTAGTGTGCTTTGTATTTTTTCAACTAATTTGTAAAGTTGATCTTTCGTAACCCTAATGTTTTTTTCTTTTATTTTTTCTCCAATTCTTTGTGTAATTCTCTGAGGTAGCATATTTCGTTCGATGATGGTAGCTAGTTCTGCAGCTACCTCAAACTCTTCGAGAAGTCTCTCTCCTCTGTTTTGGTCTCCTTCGTTCATCACTTACTCCAATCTGTAAACGCATTTCCTTTATTTTAAACTTAGGAAAAATTCATTAATCATGGTATCGATATTCTGCTCAATAAATAATGCTTCTAAAGATTTACTGAGAATCTCATCCATTTCTTTATCTGATATGTTCTGTGTTTCTATTGGTTGCATTTTTATCGGTGTTTGGGTAACCGTTGTTACGGTTGGTATCGATGTTGGTGTAACTGTTTTTACTATTGGTGTTGCAGGCATATCGGATACTGTTTTTACTTCGCTGCTTGGTTTTACTGTAGTCGAGATAATGCCTCCACCTGTGCTGAAGCCATTTTTTTCAATAACTGATTCAAGCTCACCCATCCGTATTTTTACACTGTCTACCTCTTTTGTGAAGTTCTCAAGAGCATCTATTCGTTTTTTCGTGACTTTAGAGAGTCCGACAAAAGGGTTCATCTGTTCTGAAACGATTTCATATAAACTGACGAGATCATCAAGATCTTTAGAAAGGTTCTCCACTTTCTCTAATAAATTGGTTACGTCCTCCTGGTTTTTTTTGATTTGGAAATCAAAATCTTTCATGTTTTGAAGTATAGTTCGTCGTTGTTCCAGATCCTCTCTTGCCGCATCTGCTGATGCTCCGGGGGTTTTATCACCGACGATTTTTGTAACATCAGGGATACTTCTCATTTTTGGTGCGTCTGGTTTTTTTGTTTCCGGCGTCATTTTTTTCTTTGGGTCCTGGGGAGAAGCTTCTTCTTTTTTGTTTTCGGCAGGTTTCTCTGGTGTATCGAATTTAATGATTTTTCGTTCAGGCTCTGGTTTTTTCTCAGGTTTGGGTTGTTCTTTTACTTCGGGAATCTTCTCAGCACTACCCGGTGAATCGTCCTTAGAAGGTGTAGGCTCATCTTTCCCTAATTTTAACTTTATCTGAACCCCTCCGTATATTCCAAACCTCTAGTTGAATCCCAAGGATATCAACAATAATCGTATATTTATACTTTTATGTGTTTGATTGTACGGACGTGTTGGTTCTCTCGTATAATTTTTTGTTTTTCTGTTGGTTGCAACGGATAGGGTACATGATTGATTAGGATACAAAATATCTCAAATTTTTAGCTCTACGGAGAACATTTTTTTGTTGGACATTTTCCTTCACTAGGTGTCAATCAGGTATAATTCAATCGACTATCCTGAAGAATGTTACAACTGAAGCGAAGGTTCTTATGCCTCTTTTTCTTCTCTTTTCATTAAAACAAAACGTTTTAAAATAATCAGAAGATAGAGAAATCAAATAAAAACTGTACGATGCACCAATTCGTACCTGGGTAGAGGAGATGACCGCAATCGATCAAAAGGAAAATGATAAAGGTTTACATACAAGCCAAGAACTAATCCTCGGTCTTAGCCTGAGTGAGGAAATCATTCAATTCAACATTGAATGCGAGCGATTCACAGGATACATGCGGGATGAGGTATTACATAAAAAACTTGATGAGATATTACTTCCACAAGAATCTATCACACTCTGGAAAACACTTCTTGAATCTATTCGACAAACCATGTGGGTTGATGATTTTGCACTTCCTATAAAAACAAAACATGATCAAACCTATATGATATCCTGGACTGGGTTTCTGATTAAAGATGAAAATGGTTCCATTAAGGATATCTGCCTCTTTGGAAAACCGCAAAAAAAAGAAGAAATTAATATACAATCCTCAGACACTCTCGCCACTGTATCTATTCAATTAAAAGAAGAGAATGTACAAATGATTGCTCCTAAACCAATGCCACAACCAAAAAAGAGAGAGATGCCAATGAAACAAGTACAAAAAAAAATAATGTTTGCCAGTGAAAGAAAAACAGAGGACGAACCAATCAATAATGCTGGTGAAGAATATTTCGCAAAACCATTGGAAACTATGAAAAAAATAAGGCAAAACAAATCGGAACAACCGGACTCGATGAACAAATCAACAAAAGAACTTTCACGAAAATATGATATTGTGACCAGACGTCTTGCCAAACTGGAAAAGAAAGACCAACGATTAGAAAAAAACCATAAGAACCTAGGGAAACACATGCAACTCCTTGAAAAAGGATACAAACGGCATACGAGAAAACAAAAAAACCTGAACAATACAACATTTACCGAGGAACTTGACAAGAATGCAAAAGTCACGTTTTTTTCAGATCCATTCGGATTCAAACGACAACACCGCGAGCTTCGCTTACAAAAACAGCAGATAGAAGTCCGAACAAACCAATTGGATGCTTTTGAGGAACAGTTAATTAAAGAACGGACGACGTTTAACGCTCGTGTCGAAGAATTCAGCAGGTGGCGAGAAAAGTTAGAGCTTCTAGAATCAGCGATTGAGAAAAGGCGGCAGGAACTGATGAAACAAGAGGATGTCCTTTTAGAGCGTGTAGCTATTACGACTCGGGAACCTATCTCTAAAAAGCCAGAAATTGTTAAGAGCACAGTACCTACAATTTCTAATTACCACGAGCTACTTGATAAAATTCCTCAATCTGCGGCGATCGTTCAGCGAGGTATATTAAAACAAATCAATAGCTCGTTTGTCTCACTGCTTGGATATGCCATGGATGAGGTAGTGGAGAAAAGCTTTTTTGATTTTATCGCACTAGAAGGGCTTGCGGATGTCGAGAAGTATTATCTTGATCGATTGAAAGGCGAGAATGTTTCTGCATATAAAACCGTTTTTTCAACGAAGGATAACAACAAAATATTAGTTGAGATCAGTATCAAACAAACCATTTATAATGGTGAAAAAGCCGAGATCGCTATAATTACTTGTTTAGATCAACAAGAATCAAGACCAATGGATGAACCTGACCCTAAAAAATAAAGATAAAAAAATAGGAGAGGTTATCTCTCTCCAAATGTTTGCTGCTTTTCTTGTGTTTTTAGACGTCACAGACTCGGTATTTAAACGCGTTTGGCGATTGAACAACAAAGATACCGGATGCTCCTACATCTGGAACAAGTTTTCCTTCAAGAACTTCACCTGCCAGGAGCCCATTGGTTGTGGGGAGCACTGCGGTGAGGTTGACGATGAGAATCACTTGGTCTGTCGTACTAATACCGTTGGTTTTCATAACGGAGTCATCTCGGTCATGGATTGAAATAACTCCGTAGGTTGTCGCGTTTAACTGACTAAGGTTGAGTGTATGGAATATACCACCCTCTGTAACTCTGTTTGCTTTAGATGCTAGATTCAGACTCAAGACGGAATAATTATCCAGTTGAATGTACAAAAGTGTTCTGTTCAAATCGATATCATAGGACCCTGCTCGGGGCGTGATTGCAATTGCCAGGTATTCGAGCTTTGTTTTATTTACATCTGTGTATCCTGTGACACCGATGACACGGAGACCGGTTGAAACATCTCGGATGGTTTGTTTACCAACCGCGTATGCTCTCTGTTGTAAGTTTTCTGCGGTTTGCATAATGACGCTTGCTGCCACTGCTGCAACCAACACCATGGCGATGAAAACAATTAAAGTTCCGATACCAACATCAGCCTCATCATCGTTCATTCGTGGTTTATTCTCTGGTCTGTGTTTCTTGCCTGGTTTGATGGCTATAATGGTATCGATTCTAAGGCACCCTAATCCTTGTGAGGAATCCACTAAAATAAAGCCATCTTTGTAGTCAACGTCTTCCAGAATACCAGTTACGACATTTGCTCGTTCTTCACCGGGTTCTTTGGTTACGATCTTACAGTATTTGCCCACCAGCCTTTCCATATACCGTTTTTCCATTTTTTTCACTTCCTTTCCTTTCGATTCGTGCCATCTATAATCATGGCAGTCTTTCGCATGTAACATGTTCGCAAATTACACTATATAAAGGTTCGGCGGTGAACAAACAAAATGTAAAAATCACACCCCAACGATTTCTTTGATCCCCTCCCTATCTTTTCCTAATACATCACAGAAAATTAGGAGAAAACAAGACCATCCATCAACCATTTATTTTCTTTGAAAAAACTTGTTTTATCGCTTAATTCCCTGGAATAGATAACAATTGTATAACAATATTTATATATTAACCAGAAGAAGAGTTATGTGGAGAACACCAGGGATATTATGAATGACCAGGCAAAACTCGGGGTATTCGCCGGGATACTACTCATCGGCTTCATCCTTATCGGAGCGGTTTCCGCATCGGTCATCATGACTGGTTCAAATAACATCTCAGAAGAAGACCTCAATAAGATAACCAACGAGGTTGTCGACGAAATATGTAGCTACCTCCAAATAAAACATATCGTCGGAAAATACCAGACAATACAAGGCGAAGAAAAAATCCAAAAAATCGCAATCCTGATTAAACCTCTCGTTTCTCAAGATATCGATGTTTCTCGCATGACCATAGAACTTTCCAATGGAGAACAATTTCAACTGCTTTTTTACAATGGACTTGCGGAATCCCTCAACTCCCATTCCCTCTTTGAACATCCGCTCTGGGATTCTGTAACCCCTGGGACGTTTAGCCTTATCTCTACAATCGATGACGATAACTCTATTATTAATTCACATCTCATAAACAAAAATACGGATATGACGTTTATCCTCCTGAAACTCCCTGATGATATCGCAATGAGATATGGCGATGAACTAAAAGTCACAATTCTACCGTCACCGGGTATGGGACGAACCGTAACCCTTGAATCCCCGCTCTCGACAAAACACGTCGTTACTCTCTACGAATAAAAAAATCATATTATTTTGATTCTTCATCCTTCAATTTTTTTGTTTTCAGATGATCCTCAGAAGCATGATCAAGACATTTTTCGATCTCATCACAGATCCGTAATTCTTTTTTCCAAGTACTCTCCTCATGGTGCTGACCTGCATGTTCCTCTCTTCTCTCGATGATATGGTCAATATCTCCGGCAAGAGACTTTCTTACACCCTGGATGATTGGTTGATCGTCTTTGAGGATGCATAGGGGGCTATCTTTTCCATTAGACTGCGTCTCCAACATCTTTGTTGCAGGCTCTTTGTTAATTGTCGTGACCTTTAAACTGGTGTGCATGTCTTGGAATCGTTTCGTTAAATCCGTCATTTCTTGTTGTTTTATCTGCAGATCCGCCTGTATTCCGACAAAGTCTGTGACATCATCGATGACGATCATCATACCCTTGGATTCACCTGTATTATCAATTAAGGGAATTTGGGAGACATTGGTAAGGATTCGTTTCTCACTGTCTCCTTTGAGAGAAACAGAATGAACTGTAACCGTTTCTTTCTTCTTTTTACACTGTTCGAACCCTTCCCGTACCCGCTCTTTATCCATCAGATCCACTTGCGAGATATTCATCCCTATTGCTGTCGTCGCGGGTACCCCAAATAGTTCCTCTGCTTTCTTATTCCAGCTCGTAATAATATTATCGTTATTTACAATAATCACGGACGAGGGGATCGAATTCTCGATATGATCAAACACGAAATGCAGGTTATCCCGCTCGGTTCGTATATGGATAAGTTCTGCGGCCTGCTTTTCAAGCTCTTGTTGTAATCTGATGACCTCCCCATTTAATCCTAGAAGTGCATCGTTTTTCCTCGGAAGTTCTTGATTTTGTTTGGTAAGTTCTGCTTGTAATCGTTCAGTATCTTGTAGCCTTTCGATAAGTAATGTCTGTTTCTCAGTAAGTTGACGTTTCATCTCCTCGATCAGTTTGTTTCTGGTTTCAACCTCTGCATCCAACATTTCTATCTGATACTGCTTCTCTTGAAGCTCGTTTTGGATTTGCGGGAGTTCTTGAAGCTTCTGTGTAAGCTCAGATTGATTACTCAGAAGCTCTTCTAATGATATCTCAACCTCGATTTTTTTTGAGCTTTTCTGCTCTTCCTCGAATTTCGTTTGCATCTCCTGAAATTCTTTTACCTTCTTTTCAATTTCTTCGTGTAACATGGAAATTTCATGTTCCTTTCCATGTAGTTTTAACTGAATTTCCTGCATGTCTTCCTCCTGTATTACGCGGTCTTTGTGGAGTTTCTGGAAATCAAGCTGCATCTGTTGAATCGTTCTTTCTCTGGTATGTAGCTCTTCACCGTTGAGTTTGAGTTCTGCTTGTTTCTCGTTTAACTCTTTTTGTAACTCCTGGCATATCCTGTCTTTTAACGTCTCTTCGTTCTGGCTTTTTTCAACCTCGTTTTGTAATCGCTCAATTACCTGCGATTTCTCCATTAATTCAATTTTACCATCTGTTAATTGTTTCCGAAGGTTCTTTACTTCAAGGTGTTGCGCTTCGACATCTTCCCCTTTTAACCGTAACTCTCCTTGTTTTTCATCAAGTTCTGTTTTAAACCAACTTATCGCAGCTTTACTTGCTTTCAATTCCTTTGTTAATTCTTCGATTTCTCTCTTATGAGCGGTGATTTCCGCACTTCTCAAATCAACATTTCGATGTATGCTCTCTAGTTCCTGACGATTTCTCTCTAAATCGTTTTGAAGCTGTAGAATTTTTTCTTGTTTACTGTTCAAGTCGAAAGCTGCTATTTCCAGACCTTTACCTTTTTCTTCCAGTTCTGTTCGCATTCGATTGAGTTCACTGTCTTTTTGTTCAAGATCATGAGTCAATCGAAGAATCTCATGATGTCTATCCTTCATCTGCTCTTTCATCTGTTGCAGCTCGTCGTTTTTCTTCTTTGCTTCTCGTTCGCTCCCCTCGAGTTTTATATGAAATTGAGAGCTCTTGATTTCCTGATCCTCCAGTTGTTTATTCAAAGAACGCCATTCCTGCTGTTTTTTCTCCAGTTCCTCAGAAATTTTTCGCATCTCGTTTTCTTTAGCAGCAAACTCGTCTTCGCTTATCTTCATTCGATGAAGTAATTTCTTGGATTCCCCTTGCTGTTCGTCGATGTGGTCCTGACTTTTCTTTAATTCTTCAATAGTTGCAGCAAGTTCCCGAGTTTTTAATGTACATTCTTTTTCCTTCTCTGATAACCTTAGTTTTACCGAATCAAGATCTGTATGTTTGTTTCTCAGGTTTTCTCTGAGAATCTCCAGCTCACTGGTTTTTATATCTGCCTCTTGCTTAACTGTTTCTAATTCGTTTACCACGGAAGTAAATCGCGTCTGTTGATTTTCCAGTTCATCCTTCAATTGGCAAATCGTAAAGCCCTTATCATCTAATTGATCAAGTCGTTCTTTGAGATCTCGTTTTACCTGATCGATCTCCACGGTTCTCTCCTGAAGCTCTGTTGTTACCTTCTCCAAATCTTCTGTGCGTACCTTTAATTCTTGTTGTCGAACATCAAGATCCTGTTTCAACGAATCAAGTGCTTGTTCTTTCTGCTCAATTTCCTCTTGTTTTTTCTTCAATTCGGATTCCGTGACCTTCATCTCAGTGTCAACGACATTGAGCTGTTTGTAGGTCTGCTGGAATTTCTGACCAAGCATCTGTAAATCTTCTTGTTTTCTCTCTAGTTCCGCTTGCATTCTCACTATTGTCGTTACATCGTCAATCACTAAAAGTGCCCCTTGGAATTCTCCCTTTCCATCGAGGAAAGGAATTTCCGAGATATTGGTAAGGACACTCCCCCCCTCACGCGCTCGCATTGGGACAGATCGGAGCGACACCGATTTCTTCGTCTGCTCACTTATGTTAATTGTCTTAGAAAATTCCTGATTACCTATCTGTGAAAAATCAGAAATATCACTGCCTATTGCTTGTTTTGATGCAATCCCAAATAACTTCTCTGCGTTCTTATTTAATGTCGTTATCATATGATCTTTATTCACCATAATAACAGAAGAAGGAACCGAGTTTTTCATACTCTCAAACAGGAGATTGAGATGATCTCTTTCTGCTTCGAGCTGGGTAAGCCTCTGAGCTTGTTCATTTAATTCTTGATGATTCTTCTCTGCTTGTTGTTGAAGCTCTGCTATTTTTTCTTGTTTACTATTCAGATCGATTGTTACTATCTCTAGATCCTTCCATCGTCCCTCCAATTCGGTTTGCATACGATGGAGTTCGCTATCTTTTTGTTCGATCTCTTGTCTGTTTAATCTCAACTCATCATTTTTTCTCAAAAGCTCGGTTTCCGTTTCAGCGACAAGGCGCTGTTGCTCTTCAAGTGTAACTCTTAACTGATCCGCACGTAGGGTTTTTTCCAGAAGACCGGTTTGGTTCTCAGTAAGTTGTCTTCTGATATCGTCAATGATATGGTTTCTTGAGATAACCTCAGCTTGCAAAGAATCAATACTTCCTTGTCTCTCCTCAAGTTCCCGCATGCGAGTTCTCAGTTCATTATCCCGTATTGCTAACTCTGTTTGGAGTGTTTCTCCCATCTGTGTTTTTTCCACCAGAAGCATTTGGCGCTCTGTGAGCTGCTTTTCCAGGTCCTCAAGCAGTTTACTTCGTGTCGCTACCTCTCTGTTGAGGGTTTCTAGTTTTTCCCCGAACTCCTCTCTGTTCGTTGTTAATTCTTTTGTTCTGTTATCACGCTCAGCCTGAGCATTCATCAGTAAATGTTCTTGCTGTTCAAGTTTTAACCCCAGTTCTTTTAATTGTTCACGGTCATCCCGAAGTTCAATATTTGTTAAAACGAAATCAATCCATTTTTTCTCAGAATCCATCCTTATGTTATTCAGCTCGCAGTCTTTCTCTTTTAACTCTCGTCTGCTTACCAGAAGATGTGTGTTTTTTTCATTTACATCCTGTAAGGTTTTTTCAAGGTTTCTCTCCAGTTGATTAATATATTCTTTTTTCTGGTTTAATTCAGTATTTCTGGATTCTAAATCTTTTAGTCGCTCATTTAGTTCTGTTTTTATATGAGTAATTTCACGTTCTTTCTTATCTACCTGAAGTTGGCTGAGGGTTAGTTCTTCCTCTCGTATTCCTTTCTCCTTTTGTTTCTGTTCTAGCTCTCCTTGCAGGTGTTCAGCCAGTTGTGTCTTTTCAACAAGGGTTGTTTGATGTGCTGTAAGTTGTTCTTCCATATCTTCGATGATTCGGCTTCGTGAGTCGATTTCTCCTCGTACCATATCGAGTTCTGCGCATGTCTCTTGAAGCTGCAATCCCTGTGTTTGGAGCTCGTTGTCCTTCTGATTTAAATCCTGTTGTTTTTGTTCTAGTTTATCTTGTGTTTCTAGCAGGAGATGTCTATTCCGCTCGACCTCTTCCTGTAGTTGTTCTGTGATGGTGCTGTGTTCAACAAGAATTGTTTGATTCTCGGTTAATTGCTTCCTGATATTCTCGATGATTCTGTTTCTCGTCTCAATCTCAAGATGAAGTCCTTCAAGTTCTTCTTGTTTTTCCTGCGAATTTTGTTTTTGTGCGCTTATCTCTGCATTTCTTTCTTTGAGATGATCCTGTAATGTCTCAACCAGTTGAGTCTTTTCCATCAGAGATATTTGTCGTTCTTCAAGTTGTTCCTCGATTGTTTCAATAATCTTACTTCGTGATAAAATTTCTCTTCGTAGCTCATCCATCTCATCCTTTGTATCTTGTAGTTCTTTTCCCGAGATTTTAAGCTCTTCGTTTCTCTTCTCTAGCTCTTGCTGAACCTTTCCAAGAAGACGATTGTTCTGCTCCAGTTCTCTGCTCAACTGTTCGGTAAAATGATTATTCTCCACAATCCAAGTGTGATTCTCTGTTAACTCCCTTTTGGTATCCTGGATAATCTTGTCTCGCTCTTCGATTTCCTCTTGTAATGTTTTTGATTCTCCTTGTTTCTGCTCAAATTCTTTCTTTAATACTTTAAGTTCTTGATCTCGTGATTCTAATTCTGTTTGCAATTGTTTAACCATTTGTATTTTTTCTACAAGTTGTGTTTGTCGTGCTGTAAGTTGTTCTTCCATATCTTCGATGATTCGGCTTCGTGGGTCGATTTCTCCTTGTTCCCTGTCGAGTTCTGCTCGTGCCTGCTTTTGGATATTCTGGATAATCTTGTCTCGCTCTTCGATTTCTTCTTGTAATGTTTTTGATTCTCCTTGTTTCTGCTCAAATTCTTTCTTTAATACTTTAAGTTCTTGATCTCGTGATTCTAATTCTGTTTGCAATTGTTTAACCATTTGTATTTTTTCTACAAGTTGTGTTTGTCGTTCTACTATCTGATGCTCCATGTCGTCAAGAAGTCTACTTCTGATTTCAACTTCGCTTCGTAATGTCTCAACATCACCCTTTGTATTCACGAGTTCTTCTTTCGCTCTTCCCGCTTCATCGTTCCTTGCACGGAGGTCCTGTCCTCGTTTCTCCTCTAGTTCAATCATGTTTCTGCGGAGTTGTTCATTGATCTTGTGAAGTTCTTTTCTCTGGAGATCATTTTGGATGGAGTCCAACTCTGATTCAATGCGGTTGTTCGCCTCCCGTCGTTCCATGATGATTTTATCAAGTTCAGCTCGGGATTCCGTTAGTGGTATCCTCTGTTGTCTTGCTTGAGGTTGATCTTCTTGGGTTCTTCTGGTTTCATTTAGTGATACGATTTTTCGCACAATTCCTATCTCACCAACGATCTCTCCCTGTTTGATGAAAGGTTTTGTGTCAACCTCTAGAGATATAATGCCCCCCTCGCGCGTCTTTACATCTACCGTGAAAACAGGTTTTTCTTTTCCTACTAAGCGAGAAACGTTTCGATACAGAATTTTTTTACGTGATTCTTCGGTGAGTAACCCCGTATCTTCCCATGCAACTCCGAGTAACTCCTCTTTCAGGAATCCTACCCTCTGACAGAACGCGTCGCTGACGTCGATGATCTCCCCTTTCTTGTTGGTAATAAACTGAAGATTACTCATATTAAACGAAAACCCATCATTCGTCCGTTTTTCTCTCCCAAAACCGTTATTTGTGTACGTCTCATCGGTCATAATTACCCCTCACCCCATGCATACGAACCGCTGTTAGAGTAATTGATGAAGCTAATATACATTATCATCCTATTAATCTTTTTTAATTTTTTTATCTATTCGCAATCCGAGAGAATATTTTTTAGTGCCTTCCCTAGAACTCATTCTTGTTAAGTAATTTCTCAACGGCGATCTTCAATTCGTTGTATCCTTCCTGAAGTTTCTCGTAATGACCTTTCAGTTCAAAGTATTTCCCTTTATAGGGATCTTCTTTGGTGAACTCTGACGATATATTTTCTTTTCTCGGGCTTTCTATAGCGTGATGCTGTTCTCGGTGTTCTTCTTTTTCAATCGTAGATGCGATACTCGTACTGAGCAGTCCAAAGGATGTGCGTTGTAACCGGTCAAGAAGTTCTTTACATTTCTTGATGTTAACATCCACGATGTTGACTTTTCTTCGATGATCCATGACGATCTCAGAAAACTGTCTCCTATCAATATCTTTTATCAATCGTTTCTCTGTTAAATCCATGAGCGTCTCTTTAAGGCTGAGTCGTTCTTTTTCTAAAATCTTCAAACGATTGTTCACAAGTTCACGAAGCGCGACTGCTTCTTCGATGTAGTTTGTAATCTTATCGTCATGCTTAACAAAAATACTGTACAGTTCCTCAGTTGAGACCGTGTTATCCTTAATAAGCCATATAAGCTCAGGGGTAATCCTATCCTTGAACTCGAGTTTTTCGATTGTCTTCATCCCTTTCATATACCAGCTGGGGACGAAAATCAACCCGTTTTTATCCTCATCAAACTGGTCTAAGGGAAAACTCAGGATTGTCTCTGATTTACTGTCTTTGATTTTATATCCAATCAAGTTTTTATCTGCGTCGATTACCGCGTCAAACACGGTTCCTATTTTTTCTCCGGTATCCTCGAGGTAAACCTGTTTTCCTTTCATGTCATTCTGAGTGAATGCTTTTCGTTTTCCTGCTGGCCACTCGTGTTCTATCGCTGTTTCCGTGTTTAGGATGCCTTCTTTTATTGCATTATCCTTTGTAGTAAGTTCTTCTAAAAACATGTCAATGTTTTCATGTTGTTGAATCGTGTTCTCTTTATCAGGAGTTACGTTCAGAGGGGAGATGATTTTTTCTGGTACTTCCGCACTTCTAATATTTTCACAGATACCGTGTTTGTGTTCTTTTTTCGTTTTATGAACAAACCCGATAAGAAGCTTCCTTTTTATTTTTGGAGTGGAATCTGACGTGATCGTTTGATTTGTTAGAGAATTGATATTTTCTGTTTCTTTCTTTTTGAAAAAAGACATCTAGCACATCCCTCTCGCCTTCACAGGTCGCATCTACCCTCCAGTACCAGTAATGGGTCTTTTTGTTCTTTAACATTTCGGAGTTTATGAGTGAAATACCATGAGAAGCAGGATAAGGGGAAAAGGAAAAAAGCGAGTGCAAGCAGATAAATCCCTATAGCTCCGACACCAAGACCAAGTGATTCCATAAGAGGCCTACCTCGTATCATCACAAGATAGTTTGTTTTTATTGAAATGAAGATGATTGAAATGATCATTGCAGCCACGGATGCTACCACGATTTTTCTTCGCAGCCTGCAGCTCACTGCATAGGCAACGAGGCCTGCTAGGAGGGATGCGATCACCATCGCAAGGATCTCACTGTTCAGGAAAAACAACAGCGGCACCACAAGAACAGATCCTACGATCACTGGTTTGACATCAAGGGTTGCAAGGTTCATACCACTGAGCCATCCGAACCGTTCTACAAACCGTCTTTTTATCCGTGTTGCAAACGAACTCATACGTTGTCCGATTCCTTTTTTCATGTACACTTTGGGTGCATAATGCCAGCAGAGGTTGATCTCCATTCGTCTGTAATTATTTCCGATGCATGCGCACATCAGGATGAGTGTGATGGTGAGGGCTGTTAAGATACAGGCTGAGAGAATATCAAGGATATAGACAGAGCCTTCTGCGTTCCATTGGCAGAGATCTTTCATGAGATTATCAGGGAACATAAACCAGATAGGGGATGAATAAATCATAATTTCTCCAGCAAACGTTCCGTTCATTGTTCTGTTAGGTGCGGTTGCTGTCACATTCATTTCTTTAACCTTCCCCATCTCAATAGTAAATACATCACGATTGACAAACGAGGCTAACTCACCTTTACCAAACAAAACACCCTTGACCGGCAGGATACTAGGGTTCGTCACCGGCAACGGCCGAGGAAAGCTGGTTTGCCCTGGTTTTAATGACCCTAGTTCAAACCCGCTTTTTTCTGGGAATTCACCGATCCCTACTGTTGCTGAGACGGAGTCAAAGGCAAAGAAATGGATCACGATGAAAAAGATGACAAAGATACTGAGGAAAAAAACAAAAGAGTTTTTTATACTGAGAGATTGAGAGCTAAAGATATTCAGCCGTATTTTTTCTCTGGTGGTTTTCGCTCTTTCAGGAAGAATGAAGAGTGAGGTGACGAGGAGGACAACGGAGATAATAAGTGGAGTAAAAATTCCTATAGATGTAACAGTTCCTTTTGCGGCTGATGGTTGTGAGAGGAGTTTGAATGCTTCGTTAATCCAGATACCGACCAGGCCGACAAACGGGATTTTCAATGGTAGATCGCCGATGGAAAGTGTTTTTCCGATGAAGTTTTTCTCGATGATGTACGGCTCTGGGATATGAGGACCTGCTTGGTCTGTGTAGTTGTTTCCGTCCCCTTTTGTGACAAGTGCTGGTTTACCCCACTCTGTCCGTATTTCGACGACACGATGGACCACGAGTTTTTGATCAGGCCAGCTCAACCAGCTTTTAAAAACGACAACGTCCCCTACTTTCACATCCTCGATTCGTATCGGGGTCCATGCGATCAGGTCTCCTTGCATGAGAGATGGGTTCATTGAATCTGAGGTGACGATATCTATAGGGAAAAATGTCCCCGTAAAGATGGAGAGAAACCTTGTTACAATAAGCAGTAATACCGCTGCGAAGAGCAGATTTCCAATGAGTGATTTCATTGTTATTGTTGTCTTAATGAGTGTCCCCTCCTTGCACTCATAATGTCTTCTTCTTAGTAAAATCTAGATTAAAAGTTATGCTACTTTTTACTTTTCCCATCTTTTATGATCACGCATCCCTCTTTTTCCCAGTTGTCAATCCCAGAACACCAATTTACCATATATATTTTTCGTGATTAGGTAATATAATTATACCCACTAAAAAATCTATAAACAACCCCCGTGATCACCATGTTGCTTGTGCACCTTCGAAAAAAATCCTTGCTACCGTGTGACGGTTCATCAGTGAAAAAGATTATTAATTTCAAAGAAATACAGTATATCGGATGGGTGATCGTGATGAGCGGGTATGTGGATGCTCGTGAAATATCAACAGCTCCGAGAGGACGATATATTGAGGGACCGTACAAACAAACGCATCGGAAGTTCTCCTCTATTTATTGGGGATTATTGCTTGTGTTTCTCGTGTATCTTGTCATCTGTTGTTTTCTAGGGTAATTATCTAATGACAATAGGATAATTTTCTCCTTTTTCTTAGAGATAATGTGTTCTCTGCGAAGGTTTTATAAAACTACTGCAGTATCGGGGCAGATATCATGGCAGACCAAGTGGAACAATTTTGAACAAATTCCTGTAGAAACACCATTCGATATCGAGTTATTGCAGCGAGAAGTCGGTCAACGCTTTCCCTTCTATGATATGAAATCAAACATCAACACGGTCGCATTTTTCTGTCGTATCGATGAAGAAACCCTCGAAGAAAAATTCGAGTCACTTCGCCTCATGCTCTCAGAGAAACACTATATTCCTATGATTCGATTTGAACACGGAGAACACATTATTTATATCGTAAAAAAACCAGAGGGCAAAAAGAAAAAATCCATATGGATTAATATTATTCTTCTGGTTGCAACAGTGTTTACGACCACGCTTGCCGGGGCTCTTCAATGGATTGACATCAACCAAGTTGATTGGATAAACATGATTTCTTTCTCGTATCTCTGGCAAGGATTCATTTTTTTTTCTGTTCCATTGCTTTTAATTCTTGGTGTTCATGAAATGGGACATTACTATGCGTCAAAAAAACATCACGTTGATGCGTCGTTACCGTATTTTATTCCGCTTCCTCCACCGTTTCTGCTTGGAACCTTTGGTGCATTGATCTCAACTAGAGAACCAATCCCAAACAGAAAGGCGTTACTCGATATTGGAATCGCAGGGCCGCTTTGTGGGTTTCTTGTCGCAATCCCTATTTCTTTGATAGGGTTTTTCCTTATGCAACAAGATCCTCTCACCGTCCAATCGACCGGAGCAAATATGGTTCTTCTTCCACCGCTGCTACTCCAATGGATGGGCGGTCTTTTTTCCATCCCACAAAATGCCATTATTCATCCGACATTGTTTGCAGGGTGGGTTGGCATCTTTCTAACCGCGGTGAACTTGTTACCCGCTGGTCAACTTGATGGCGGCCACGTCGCACGAGCGGTACTAAAGGAGAAACATAAATACGTAAGTTGGGTGGTTATCTTTGTTCTTGCTGGACTGAGTTTTTTTTACACAGGATGGCTGATGTTTGCGATAATCATTTTACTCTTCATCGGTACCCAGCATCAACCGCCTCTCAATGAGATTACACGATTGGATACCAGAAGAAAACTTCTTGGTCTGGCGATACTTATCATTTTTATCTTCTCCTTTGCTCCAATCCCGTTCGCAGCGTGAAACCGTTTCCCTTACGTTTTTCTTCTCTAGAAACTGAATCGTAATGATTTAATACCCAATAATGAATCCGTACCATGACGTGAACAGTATGAAGACGTACATCCAGGTCATGTTCAACAGCGAAGGAGCCGCTCCTTCAGAGATAAAAAACCAGTTACTGAACATGGGGTTTAAAGCAACAAAGGGTAACTATGATTTTGTCTTTGATTGGGGGAAAGAAAAAGCAGATATCAATGAACTCATCTTTTTTGCAGATAAAGTCCATGCGGCATTAAAGAATTGCAAGGTCCTTTTTAACATTGAAACGGTTTAACACTTATTTTTTTCCTTGTGTTCGTTTGATTTTCCCAAGTGATTTACTAAAGACACCCATGAGTGTATGGTACTCCCATTTTGATGGCATCGCACGCCCCATGATACGCTTAAACATAATCTTGGTATGCTCTTTTTTATGAGGTGGATAATCGATATCCTCCAGGAGTTGTCCAAAGAATTCATATAATTTCTTTTTTTCCAGCGATCCCATGGGTCTGCGCCGTTTTGGGATATACGCTTTCTTGAGATATAACGAGTATAAGACAATCGTTACTGCATGAGAAAGGTTCAGGGACGGATAAGATTCGCTCGTTGGTATCTTCAGCATAATGTCGCAGGCAGCAATCTCTTCATTGAACAATCCGTAATCTTCTCTCCCAAAGACGAGGCCAACCTTTCCTTCTACTTCTGACACCTTTTCTGCGAAATCCTCAAGTAACAGAGGGTTTCTGAGATGTCGTTTATCAGTCTTTGATTCAATCGAAGACGTTGCAACCAGGTAATCAAGGTTTTTCACTGCATCTTCAAAGCAGGAAAACGTTTTTGCATCATCAAGGATTTTTGTTGCATGCATCGCCCGCGCATAACAAACGCTATCCAGCTCACAGGGGTTTACCAAATACAGTTTGTCAACGTCAAAATTCATCATCGCTCGGGCGACCGCACCGATGTTCCCAGAGTTCTTTGGTTCAACAAGAACGATATAAAAAATCTGGTGAGCTTTCTTCTCAGCCATGAATTCAGAATTACCGGATATTAAATTCTTCTTCTTTCTCCGAAAGCATGCGCTGATATTTCGAGGGAAGATGTTTCACCGTCGCTTCAAGTTTGCTTCGTTTTTTAAGGATCTCAGAGCGCTTATCTGTCTTTAGCTCATCTAACACAAACTTCCGTTTGTTCAAGTAACTATAGAGATAGTACACCCCTATTCCAAAGATAATTAACCCTGCGACAAGGATATAATCGTTCCAGACGTCAAGAGGATCTTTGATGAAATGTAAGAGAGAATTTGTAGGTTCAGCGATACTGATAAAAAATAAATACACAACACCCATGAAGATGAACACCACTCCTGGAATTATGGTCAGGATGCTTAACCCAAGGATATATTCTCGTAAAAACCCGATTATTCTTCCGCTCATTTTTCTTTCACCTCAATATGATTTTGCAAATCTCATCCATGTTTTCGCAGGCGCACCGCACACCGGACACGGGTCTGTACACACTGCGTTTTCAATCGGTTCCCCTAATGTGTTCCCCTCTAAAACATTTTCTATTTCTAACGCACAGTCTTTATTACCGCACCATGGGAGCGCAACAATACCTGTTTTCTCCTTAGCCTCCTCGACCGTCAGCACACTATGCATATTTTCTTTCAGAAGCTTTTCGGCATTAGCGTAAATGGTTTGAACGAGTGCTTGGAGCTCATCTTGGATTGCTTTTTCTGCGTCTTTCAGAGGTACTGATCTCTTTTTGCTGATGTCCCGTCGTACCATCGTGAGTTCATTTTTTTCAACATCTTTTGGTCCAATTTCTATTCGAAGAGGCACTCCTTTTAACTCCCAGTCATAATATTTATTTCCAGGTGTTGTCTCCCGGTCGTCGATATGGGATCGTATCCCCTGATTGAGTAGTTTCTTGTGCAAGGTTTCACTTGCTTCGAGAACACCTTTTTCTTTTCCTTTAAAAATAATGGGTATAATCACGACCTGAAGCGGCGCTACCTCAGGAGGTATGATGAGTCCTTTGTTGTCCCCATGAACCCCGACGAGTGCACCAAGTAATCGCTCGCTCATGCCGTAGGTGGTCTGATGACAGAACGCATGAGCCCCTTTTTCTGTTTCATAGGAGATCTCATAGGGTTTTGCAAAATTATCACGGTACTGATGAATGGACCCTATCTGTAGGGTTCTTCCTGATGGCATAAGCACGTCGATGCTGATGGTATAATACGCCCCAGCGAATTTATCCCACTCCGGTCGTTTACTGAACACATAAGGTAAGCACAGTTTCTGTAAAAGTCGGTGGGCTATCTCTTTATCTTCTTTTATCTGCGTTTCTGCATCCTCAAAATCAACATGACAGGTGTGTGCCTCAAAGAAATGGATCTCTCTTACCCGGATGAACGCTCGTGTTTGTTTCGTTTCGTACCGGAAGGTGTTTACGATTTGAAAAGTCTTTAACGGTAGGTCGGTATGGGAACGAATCCATAGTGAGAATATCGGGTACATGGCGGTCTCTGAGGTTGGTCGAAGAAGCCAGCGTTCTTCCAGTTGGTTGATACCTGCGTGGGTGACCCAGAATACTTCTTTTCCGAATCCTTCGATATGTTCTTCTTCTTTTTTAAAGAACGACTCAGGTATTAACAATGGAAAACAGACTTCTTGATGGTTGGTTTTTACCATCTCATCTCTGATGAGGCGGTCAATGTTGTTCATCAGTTTCCAGCCATAGGGTCTCCAGATGTTCATGCCTTTGATCGGGTATCGTTTATCACATAAGTCAGCAAGTTCAACTATTTCGTTGTACCACTCGTTGAAATCCTCGCTTTTTTTTACCTTTGTCTCTGGCATAGCCTTTTCACTATTTCAACCAAAAAGAGATATCTTGTTTTTAAAGATACTGGTTTGTTTCTATACCCCTCTGCCTTCCTTTGCTTTTCTTCGAAGTTCTGTTGATCTGCATTTCCTGCATCGCTCTGCTTTGATTGCGTTGGATGCACCACATTTCATGCAGATTTTCTTGTTTAATAATCGGTTTTCAGCTTCTGGGAATCGTGTCATCGGTTATCGCCTTGGTGTATCGAGAATAAACATATTGTATTTAAATATGATGTCACTGCTCTCGTTCTTGTTATCGACTGTAAGAACACCTTGTGATAGGGTTTGGATATGAAACCAAGGAAAAATCGATTAAAAAACATTATTTTCCTCGTCTTCCTTCTCTTTTCTATATGGGTACTTCTTCAGTTTCTCGCGCCTCTTACCTTGCCAACAGGGAGTGTTTCTGATCTCTCTGGTGTTGTTGCTTTCTCCGATAATGATAACGTAATTGAGAATATGTCGTTCCCTTGGAGTGTCATCTATAAAAGTGGTGATCGGTTGTGTCATCAGAAAGCTGATCGATCGTTGTTCTTGAATGGCAATGAGATGCCGTTTTGTAGTCGATGTACTGCAATATGGATAGGACTTGCGGTGGGACTAGGGTTTATGGTGTTATATGTAATAGAATTAAATGAAAAATTTTTAGTTGCAATTATTCTTAGTTTTATTCCAATCGGTGTTGATGGCATAGGGCAATTGTTTGGATTCTGGGAGAGTACAAATCTCATTCGAATTCTTACTGGTCTTCCTGCGGGAATTATCTGTGGGATCGCTATTGGAATTATTATCGATGAACTCCGTACTATACATTTCTTTCATCGTTTTCATATTTTTAAAAAAAACTAAGACATAAACTTTATAATGTTTAATTTCAATTATGGTTTATACTGAATCAAAAAGGGTTGAGGAGAGAAAGTATGGATGAAACACCTGTAAAAAAAATTGAAGGAACAGTAAAATTGAAACGACTTGAACCATGGCCATTAGCAAAGGTCTATGCAGTTTTAGGGGTTATATGGGGATTTATCGTTGGTATAATTTTCACCATAATAGCTGCAATGGTAGGTTCTATCGCGAGTTCTTTTACAAACACAACCGCTATAATTAACCCGACTATGTTTTGGGCAGGTTTTGGAGTACTCTCTATACTAATATTTCCCATCATTGGTGCAATTGGTGGACTTATTGGTGGAATTATTGTTGCCGTTCTCTATAATATTGTAGCAAAATGGGTTGGCGGCATCGAAATGAAGTTTGAATAAACACAACTTCTTTTCTTTTTTCTTTATCGAACAAAAGTATTTTTGTATATATTCAATCGAGGTTTCTTTATCGGAAATCTTTTCTTGAGATTGCAACAAGGATAAGACCGACGAGGGATATGATACTTCCAAGGAATAATGGACCAATGGTGAATATTCCAAGGATACCACCCACAATCGCAAGACCCCACGCTTTTCGTTTCACGGCGACGATACCCGCCGTAAGAGCGAAGATTGAGAGGATACATCCGATGATTCCACATGTAACCAAAATAGATTGCAGTTGTTCAATGGTGATAGGTGCATCTGGCGGAAGTACGCTTTGGAGCATCGAAGAGTCAAGTGCTAGCGCTGATGTCCATGTAAACAATCCTAGTAATCCTGCACCAATCAACAAGATTCCAGCAACAAGTGGCATATATCTGGGGCTTGTTGGTTGTTCCTGGTACATAGGTTGTTCTGAAAAATCATTTTTCATTATATTTTCTTCTTGTTGGGATGTTTCCATGGTATTATTCCTCATTTTTTTTATGTAATAATTATTTACTTTTTATGTCTATTTCTTTTTGCGTTCGTTTCCGTCGTTGACTTTCTTGCAGTATCCGTGGCATGATCTTTTTTGTTGCATACCAATACACAATGATTCCATAAATAACAATGCTGATCTGAAGATAACTTATGGTGAATAAATTTGTTACCCCAATGACCGTAGTAATCGGTATCTGAAGGAGTATTGCAAAGGTGACATAGGTTGAGAGTTTGTGGGAATAAACACCGTATCCGATGATTGCCCCTGTTGCAGCGTGGAAGAGGATAATACCAAACGATCCGATGATGGCCGCGATAAATGCGACATTTATTTCTTGAAAATTCCCCATGATGATGGCTGCAGGGGTAAACACCGATCCAAATCCTAGCCCAAGTGAAAGACCATAAATCGTTGTCTCTTGTTTCTCCTGAAATCTCCCAAGGTTAAGCACGATGGTTTTAGAAAGTTGCTCAAGGACCGGAAAGAGGATAATGTAGATGATGAGACCGATTCCTCTTGTTGTGAAAAGTTCAATAACTGCTGATATAAATCCAATGATAATACCAACGATGAAAGTTAAGAAAATAAGTTTATCTTTGAAATGTCCTTCATAGCCTTTTAACCCTATATAGAGTATTATTAATGCAGGTATAATCCCAATAAAGAGACTTGTTTGCGGTATGAAATTGTTCATGGTCGTCTGCGGGTTTATTGCGAAGGAATATATTAATCATTGCCATTGCTGCTTATTATAGATATATACTAAGAATTACAAAAGTATATATTTTTAAATATACATATATAACACTCAGTTACTTGACTATTCTGCTGTTCCTCTATAAAAAAACGCTGAGGATGAGATTTGAACTCCTATGGAGGATCAATACTGAGAATTGAACCTTACCACGTAGAGCGTGACCGCAGAAGCTAACGAAGCTAGCCGAGCATGCCACCAGTCTATTTTACAGGTGGTGCGGGCACGCATTTTGACATACAATAGATATACTATTATAGTTATTCCAAAATTTTATAATACTAGTATTTACATTATTAATAGAATTAGGGGTGTTTGAAAATGAGAATCAAAGCGATTAGGATATTCGTATTGATATTGATAGTTTGCTCTTTTATTTCAGCTCCTGTATTAAGTGGGAAACTCTCAGAAAGTATGTATTTAAAGAATCAACTTCTTAAAAAAAATGATTTTTATCATACTTGGTCTGTTGAAACAGTTGATAACTTTGGTGATGTCGGGTTTTATACTGATATTGCTGTTGCAGATAATACGGTGTTCATTTCCTATTATGATCTTGTTAAAAAAAATCTAAAATTTGCTCGTTTAATAAATAATGAGCGGAGTATTACCGTTGTTGATTCAGAGGGGGATGTAGGAGCGTGTGCCTCGCTTGCTTTGGATAGTCTTGGTAATCCTCATATTAGTTACTACGATGAAACACTTCATACTTTAAAACATGCTTATTTTGACGGGATAGAATGGCATAGAGAGGTGGTTGACAGTAGCGGGAATGTTGGTTTGGATACTTCTATTGCGATTGATTCAACGAATCAAATTCATATCAGTTATCATGATGAAAATAATGCTGATTTGAAGTATGCAAAATCAGTTGACGATGGCTGGGACATTGATGTTGTTGATTCTGTTGGTGATACTGGTGAGATTTCTTCCATAACACTTGATAAGAATGGTAATCCTCATATAAGTTATACGAATCGATATGATTTTCATTTGTATCATGCATATTACTCAGATAATAAATGGGTTATTGAGGTAGTGGATGATACGAGTGTACTTTATGGTTCCACATCTATAACTTTTGATCCCGATGGTTTTGTCCATATTCTCTATTATGATGTGACACCTGATCATTTTTCATTAAAACATGCGTATAATTCTAATGATGGTTGGCATATTGAAATAATTGACCCTTATTTATGGGGTGTTTATGGTACAGGTGGTGCGAATATCGTTTTTGATTACTTAGGGAGGATTCATATCGGTTATTTTAATTGGGCTTGGCAGACTGTAAACTACGCATGGAAAATTAATGGCATATGGAACCTTGAAATTATTGATTCCCCAGAATTGGGTATTTATGTCGGTTGTTATGCTGCTCTCGCTGTTGACCAGCAAGGTATTCCCCAGGTGAGTTATATGGATAGAAATAATCTTGATCTTAAATATGCTCGTAAGATAGAATATTGCCCTGGTGTACCAACACCACCCTCTGGGAGTCTCAAGAGGTAAACCCGGGGAAACATATACATTCATAACAACATCTCAAGATCTTGATAACGATAAAATACAATACGGTTGGGACTGGAACGGTGATTTCCAAGTCGATCAATGGACAGGTTTTTTTAACTCTGGTGAAACCTGTGAGATATCTCATGTATGGAATGAATCAGGATCCTACAACATAAGAGTAGTTGCCATGGATGAAAAAGGGTTTAACAATAGTTACCATGTAGATGTAAACGGGGAGTTCAGTTTTTGGTCAGATCCCTTGCCTATCACGATGCCGTATTCGTTTAACAAGCCGATACTACAGTTCTTGGAGTTGTTGTTCCAGCGATTCCCACACGCGTTCCCACTACTACGACACCTAATGGGGTACTAAGAATCCCCATCTTTTTTTTATCATTTTGATTCGCACAAAAAACCTGGGTTAAAACCGTGTCAATGCTTTCCCTCAGGAGGATATGTTTTTAAGAAAGAAAATATTATAAAATCATCCATTGAAAAGGAAAATGATAATTTAACAAAAGTTGGACAAATGCTTCACACTTGCCTATTTTATTATATTTGTGTACAATATTGAGGGAAAAAGTTTTATGCGGTGTTTTTGTGTTCTCTTTTTTGAGGTAATGCTATGAGAAAAAAAATAATTGGGATTTTAATTTTCATGCTACTTACCGGACCAATACTTTTAAGCGTTAGTGCATTCGAACAAAAAGATGAAACACTTGACCAAAGCACACCTCTGGGAACTGATGGATATATATGCGGTATTAACAATGACTTTCTCGCTCAGTCATTCAAACCAAAACTTTCCATTCTCTCAAAAGTGGAACTTGGATTGTGGAAACTAGAGAATATCACGGGTAATTTCACAATTTCAATTCGACAGAAACTCAATGGAAAAGATCTTGTGTCAAAAACAGTATCCATCGAGGAAGTTCCATGGCAAAGTTATGGTGATTGGGTCACCATTGATTTTGATGACATTGATGTAACTCCAAATAAAAGATATTACATTTTTTTAACCTCCGATGACACACGAGTTGTCTTTTGGATTATGACCACCTATACTCCATACTTGCGGGGTCAACCATGGACATTTGGGAGTTCTCTACCCTTTTGGATACCATTATGGTTAACAGTAACGAAAATCCCTGACTTATGCTTCAGAACATATGGATACGACTCTGGAAAATAATGGAACGCTGTCTGAACGTTTCCCCCATACGTTCCCGATACTAAGACAGCTGTTAGGATATTAGAATATTCCCTTTTTTTAAAAAAGGTAAAAAGATGGGATTAAAGTGAGATTAGGAATATCCCTGGAATTATGGGATTCATTTTGGATGATTTTATTCCTTTATACAGCTTTCACTGTTATTGAGTAAAAACCGGTGCCCGGTTGATCAAAGGTATAAAAAAACTTTCCATCTGATGATGTTACTTCAGCGCTATTAACTGTTACACTTTTTTTCCAGTATAAATTTTACCAAATCAGCACCATCCATCTCTGCTGTTACCTTTATGTTATGTAAAATGAATAGAACCATATTAAGTGTGTTGAGTAATGGTTTTTTAACACCGTTTTCACTAGTTGTATTCGTATCAAGGTTTCCCTTCTGCAGGTTATTAATAAGTAGATTGTTTTTTGGCATATTTATTGGTACCGGATCTGACCATTGGCTTTGAACCTCGTTTGAGTTTTTCGCTTTTACTTTTATTATATAATTACCTGATTTACCCCAAGTGTATTTTGCTTCGCATGTTTCACCTGAAGGATATGGACCTAACCAGCTGCTGAAAGTACCATCCCCCCAATCAAACAGGTAATAAAGATCATAATTATTTGGATCAGTAGTACTTGTAGAATAAGTGTATTCACTACCAATTTTCCCATTTGTTGGACCTGATGGTGTCATTGGTTTATTTGGTGGGATTTCATTTGGGTATTTAACCCTAAGCTGAGGGTCACCAAACAGGTTAGTTTGATAATAACACCATCGGTAACCGTTTTCATTAATTCTCCAAACATTATCTTCCTTTGAAAAATGACTTGCTCCTCCAAGTTCTCTAATGTTTTCTGTGAATAGTGCCTTATAAAATGATTCATCATATGAACCAGAGGGTGCTATGGGGCTATTTTCACTACCGAGACCGTATCTAGCATTTAAAATACAGGCATACGCACCATATGGAATTTCACAGGTTAATATCTCTGCGATACAATCCTCATCGCTATAATAGCCTCCTGGATAATAGTTATCAAAAGACCCAGTTAAACAGGAATGCGAGTAAATAAAAAATGGTTTTTCATTTTGAAAAGCATAGAAATTATCACTCCCCATCTTTAGCATATAATCAGGATACCCATGTCCATCATGATTTATTATCTGTGGCTGGACAGCATATAATTCTTGTATAAAATCCTCTGGATACCAGGTGAAATCGGCAGTTGTCGTAGAGTTTATTCATGTTATACGATGATGGTACCAAGTATTCAATCATATCCTTGTAATCTCCACCATATTGGTAATAAAATTGTCCACCAAGATCCTCACCAACAAACATAATTTTAGATAAATATAGATCATCAGTAGTCTGCGCATATTGTAGTGTTTTCATAACAAAATTTGATACTTCTTCTGCAGAGTCAGCACAGCATCGTCCAACCCATACTTCAGCGTAAAGATCTGCTTCATCAATCATTAGCGACATCGTTTCTATCAGGACTTTCACCAAAATGCAAATCACAGTCATAGTTAAAATTACCATCTAAACAAGCATAATAGACATCAGAAGGAATATCATCTTGTTCTTCATCTGCATAAGGATTTAAGGGAAGACCTGATTCGTTTGCAAAAAGACCTCTCAGAGGAATAATATTATCACTAGGAGTAGCAACATCAGCATCACCACCTAGTAAAACATAATTTGTTTCCCATTCGCTATATGCATATCGAATAAAATTACGGATTCTTGCTTGTTTATCATTAAATTTTTCAACATCACCAGTTATTTCACTGTTGTAAAAAGGATTATCCGGATTTGCATCCCCCCATTTACCGGTCACTTGATAATCCGGATTAAGCATTATTTCTTCAACAGTTACAATTTTAGATGATACACCATTCGCATTCTTGAAATCAGCTAAATCCTGAAAGGTATATCCCGCATCAGCATTCTTTAATTTGTTGCTAGTAATAATTACATACTCATAGGTTTCTGTCGGAGATGATTTTTTTGACAAATCTTGGTTATATGTATCAATATACGATGGGTTATCCACAATATCTGTAACAAGCTCGTAATCCCTTGGAAGACCACGAAAAGCATTGTTAATTGTTGATTCTTTTGTTTCAACAATAAGTGTCATATGATTAAAGTAATAAATCTCCCCCGTCTTCATATTGTAATGTACTGGATGAAGATTAACATGTAATATTGAGAAACCTCTGTAAGCATATACACCAACTTTAGAATACAGACAACTAGGGTAATCTTCAACAGTGAACTTAACTGATTCATTTTTGATAAAAATTTGATTTTGAACAACCTGCTGTTCATATACTAACGGTATAACTCTACCACCAATCTCAGTTTTATAGCCAACACCTAAAATAGTTTTTTCATCTGTAATAACACGTATATCTTTAACATCTTTACCTTGTGGAAGTAGTATTCTTAATGGTTTAACAGGTAAACAAGGCTCTTGATAATTATGTGTATTTGAAAGACCATCGATGGTTACTCTATCAAATATTTCTCCTTTGATTTCGACTTTTTCAATTTTAGGTTTAGAAAAAGAATAATCAAAAATAATATCACTATTATTTTCATCTGCAGTGCTATTACCAAAAACTGGTACAGTAGATACTACTATTAACAGCATCATAATTACTAGAGAACATAACTTTCTAATAGGTCCCATAAAATTCTACCTCCCAAATATGGATATTCATGATTATTAATCAGAGTAAAGGTTTTAAATATTTCTCCTATAATGCTGAAAAACAATTTTGGGATGATACAGGACGGGAAGAAGAGATGATTAAGAGAGAACATTTCCTCATTTGTGGACATTGAATTAAGCAGATGTTTGGTACTTATAGACGGAAAACAATGCTCTGAAGATGAAAGACGCCGAGGAGGAGATTTGAACTCCTGCGGAGCGGATGCCCCACGAGCTTTCCAGGCTCGCGCCGTACCGGTCTGAGCCACCTCGGCAAAAACAAAGGCCACAATATCATTCCTGTTTATGTCTTTTTCCAGATGGACGGATACGTCCCTTTATTCATCAACACGCGCTCAAGGCTTGCACAGATACCTGTGTCTTTTTCAATAACTTGTTCAGAGGAAACCTCCATCTTCACAAGCGCAACCCCTTCACCTTTCAACGACACCACTGCTGCAATCTCACCTTTCTTGATATCATCATCAATTTCAACGACCCCGGGCATCGCAAGGTTCGCACCATGACACAAGGCATCCACCGCAGAATCACGCACCACAATCTTCGGAACAACATCTAAAAGTCGTTCCATTGAAAGAATCGTCTTCCGTAGCTCGGTGTCATCACCGTCTTCCTTCCAAAAGAAAAAAGCATCCTTCAAATCCTGCAACGTGACCACTGTCTCTTCTGTAATATTTCCTACTCTAGTCCGTCTCAATTCAGCAAGCTGTGCGCCACACCCCAACTTCTTGCCGATATCAACACACAAGGTTCGAATATACGTCCCTGCCTCACACCCGACACGGAACAACACCTCAGTATCATGCACCTCAAGAACCTCAAGGTAGTACACCTCTCGTGTCCGCCGTACCCGTTTCACCGCGGAACGCAGTGGCGGCATCTGAGAAATCTCCCCAACGAAACTCTTACAGACCTCACGGATCTTCTTTTCCTCAACATGCTTATGAAGTTTCATGAGAGCAACATATTCCTTCCCAGCAACGAGAAGTACCTGCAATGCACGAGCGGCATCACCAAGAGCAACCGGAAGCACACCGGTCACAGCAGGATCAAGAGTCCCTCCATGTCCTGCTTTTTCAATCTCTAAAATTTCTTTGACCCAGGAGACAACCTGATGAGACGTCGGACCAGCTGGTTTATCAAGATTAATAAAACCATTTTTCAACAGCTCTCTTACAGTCCGTTCACCAGGGGCTTTTCCATAGTGTGAATTTGTCTTCGCAGTAACTTTAATCAATCGCTTCCGCTGTTTCAATGATGGCAACATATGTGTTTTCTCAGTCATTATCACTCACCGAATAACAGAAGGATATAAAAACTCGTTTATTCCTCAAGATGCTCTACAATAATCTCCATGATTTCCTCAGGAGTTTTATCCCCCGCATTAATGATGACATCGTAAATTGAGGTATCACGTACATCGATACCATAATATTTTTTATACCTAGTTGCCTCGCTCTTCTCCCGTTTGAGGATCTCTTTTTTCCTCTTCTCAACGTCTCCTTGCTCTCGTTTCACGATACGACCGGCACGGACATTCATATCGGCATCTAACAGCACCTTCACCGCAGGAATATGGTTCTGATACGCAAGCCAGCCGGATATCCTTCCTTCCACAATGACGTTTCCCTCTCGTAAAATGCCGAGTTGATACCGATCGAGTTCCTCATCGATCTCCCGATGGGTCTCACAATACTCGCCGAACTCCTCAAGAGACATCTTATATTTCTTTGCCATCTCTCGAAAAATCTCACCAGAATACACGTATCGCAACCCGAGTCGTTTCTCTAAAAGTCTCGCGACTGTTGTTTTACCGGTTCCTGGAAGACCACTAATGGTGATCGTTGTCATAGTTCCCCTATTTCGGAGACGGTCTGATGGTTTTTCTCATGTTCTGCCACCAGTTCGACCAGCTGATCCATTTTAAACCCTGTCGTATCAGCTGACCTGCTAAAAACGAGAAAATCATGTAGAGTAAAAACCAGTTTGACATGATGAAACTTGCCCGCTCAAATAAGGAGACACCACTCCCCCAAGGGACCGTAAAGAAAGAATAATGAACAATACTGCCTAAAAAATAGGTAAGCCAGATGAAAATCGGTGCGATGAAAATAAACAGGAAGAACATCGACTTCATCATCCCACCGGATGATTGGGTGGTCATCTTCATGATCTGTGGCTGCATCTTCATAAGTTTCTGCAAACGATTTGTGTTACCTTCCTTTCTTGCTTTGGTGATTTCTTTATTGAATGCCTTGCTTGCTTCCTGTGCCTGGCCCATTGCTTTCCAGTTGGTAAACAAATGAGTGAAAAACGATGAAAGAAACACAACAATGACTCCAGCAAGCACTATGGTGAGCAACGGGTTTGCTCCACCGAACCCGATAAGAGGTGCAAACGCGGAATTGAGTGAGAGTGCGATCACGTTTCTAATATTTGCATCACCAAAGATTAAAATCATGACAAAGAGAAGAAGCATGAGAAGAAGCATTTGTCCCGCTTGGGCGATATCATCTAGTTTTCTCATCGTATCACAGGCTCGGCTTCTTTTACTGCGGCATCGAGTGCATTGTCATGGTTGAACACGATTTTCACGGTCGCGCCGGTGAGTGTGGCATATGCCATGGCTGCTGCCCGGTTTATCATCTGATGCTCCGCGATTTTTTCAACAGAATCAGGATCTCGGTTCCGTGTCGTATCTTTTGCCCGTCTGTTGAAGATTTCTTGTGGATCTGCTTCAACAATGACGATAGCGGTCGGGTTTAATTTCCGTAACACCCATTCTGGTAACCCTGGCATGTATCCTTTCGGTGTTTTCACGGTACAATGGGTATCAAGGATGACGTTTTTCATTTTACCGACTTTCTCAGCGGTTTTTATCTGAAGTTGTTTCTGCTGATCCAGGGTAAGTTTTCTCATCTCATCGCGATCTTTCACTAGTCCAAGTTCTTTTGCGATATCGATCATGACCGTCCCGAAGGTGACAAATTGGATGTCCATTCCTTCCGCTGCTTTCTGCATCACCGTGGTTTTCCCCACCCCGGGTATCCCGGTCACGACAATGACTCCCATGGTCTTCCTCACTATTCCGCTCCGAAGAATCCTCTCAGAATCGGATGCATCTCCATAGCTTGTTCTTTTGCAATCTGCTCATACATTTGAATCATGATACCGACCGTCAGTAGCACCCCCGTACCACTCGCATTTCCGATAGTACCAACTGCATCAGCACACGCTGCCAGGGCACCGACCGCGGCACCACCAATCACGGTCACAACCGGGATGTATCGTTCGAGTACTCTGCCTAAGACCCGTGGGTCTCGTCTGAATCCAGGCATGACCATGCCTGATTTTTGAATCTGTTTTGCAACGTCAGTCGGACCCATATTTGTTGTTTCAATCCAGAATTTCGCAAACAGTACCGATCCGAAGATCATAATCGATAAATAAATAAGAGCCTTAGCTGCGAATTGCCATGGCGCATGACCACCATACCCACCGCTGATAATTGGCATTAGCCAGCTGTTCACACCATTGAGGTTTGACAGATACCACGCTCCTCCAGCATACGGCATGGTGGAACCACCGGTCGTATCATATGCACCAATCCACCATTGATGTCCTATGCCTGGTAAACCCTGCAATCCAGGGTGCGTATAGAATAACAACGCAAACATGTTCACATTTGCTAACAATGCTGACATCAGAATGACTGGAATGTTCGAAGCATAGATCAATCGTATCGGATACCGCCCTCGAGCGCCTCGCACCTTCGCATGTGCTAGCGGCAGTTCAATCCTCGATGACTCTGTGAAGGCAACAATCAGGAAGACTACGATGGTACCGAGTAATGGTACAATCGCATTCTGAAATCCGCCATGACCAATAAACAGAATTTGGAATCCACCATCCACCATTTCACCAAGATTCATGTTAGATGCAAGATAGTACGTCCCTGGGATGGTCCCTGCAGGAGGATTTGAGATACTGATTGGTTGAGACGTCTGTCCCGGTAACCAGTTAAAGAGCCCGGTAAAGATGGATTGTGACACACCAGCAGCAATAAACATGGAGATACCAGAACCAATACCCCATTTGGAGATCAGCTCATCCATCATGAAGACAAGATATGCTCCTAAGGACAACTGTAAAATGATAATCAGATCTGCTATCCCTCTCCCGCCCACCATCGCAGTGAGACCATCACTGGGACTGAGATATCCATACACCTGAGGAATTGCTTCAATGAAGATCATGGCGATAACGAGGACTTTCTGAGTTCCCTGATAAATCGCTTTATCCTCTTTTTTCGTTAAATCGAGTTTAATGATTTTGGCACCAACGAAGAGCTGAAGAATAATCGACGCCGTCACAATCGGACCAATACCCAGATGCATGATCGAACCTGATGCCCCGGCCATAATTGCACGATAACTGGCAAACATATCCAGGACTTGTCCGCTGACCCCATAAATCATAACGTTTGTTAAAATGAAATAGAGGATCAAACAGAGAACGGTCCAGAACATCTTTGATCGAAAATTCACATGAACCTCTGGTTTTTGCACTGCAGGCCAGCGTTCAATAATTGGTTTTAAGGCATATAAACGGCTCTTTTTCTCTTCTGCCATAGGAAAAACCCTTATTCTTCTATTTTTACTTCCCCGCCATGCTCTGCAATCTTGTCGATTGCTTTCTGTGACGCGGATTTAACCGTAATCTTATATCCGTGTTCAACGATTCCTGCACCCAACAGCTTATCAAACCCTTCTTTTGAGAGATCAATTTCCTTCTTCCCGTGGAACTTTTCGTCCAACTGACCAACGTTAATGATTCGGTCATCCTTGACAAGACTGGGGTCTCGTTTGAACCCATGAACACCAAAATGATCAGGCATGTATTTCAGCATGTGCATGAACTTGTGTTTATGAAGTCCAGCATTTCCTCTGCCACCTCGTAACCCTGCGCCTCGACCGCCTTTCTTTCCTTTCCCATGTGTCATGGATCCTCTGAATCTCTTAGTCTTTGTTCGTGCCACATCAATCACTTTCCAATTTCTTCTTTGTACTTTTTTAAGTCGAAAGCAGATAAAGTACTATATTATTATCTTTTCGGATACGTTATGAAAGATAAACAAGACGTCTAAATCACTGGTTTTTCTCATTTATTCTATCGTCTCGAGTCTATCTTCATCCTCGGTGTCATCTCATAAGATTTTATGGAACACCGCATTGGTTAATTTTTGTTAGGGTCAATAGTTGAAGAGTTTTTAAACCATTCTAGTTTTTCTTTTTCTGCGTGAGTAAGTATTTGTTGTTTTTATCAAGATCAATGAACAGATCTGCGACTTCGAGGAGTTTATGAGAAGTGGTTCGTCCAAACGCCATGACCTCGGTTCTGCATCCAAGGCTTTTCGCGTGCTCCAGGAGATCAGAGAAATCACCGTCACCGCTAATGAGGACAATGGTATCAAGCTTTGGTGCAAGTCGCATGACATCCATGGCTATCCCGACGTCCCAGTCACCTTTCTTTGCACCCCCATAAAAAACCTGTAGCTCCTTTGATCGTACTTCAAATCCGATTTCTTCAAGCACACTGTAAAATGTTTGTTCGTCTTTAACGTCTGCTTTAATCACATACGCAATCGCTCGTACTAGTCGTCGTTCTGCTATTGCTTCTTTTAGGAGTATTTTAAAATTTACTTTCTTGTTGTATAAGTTTTTTGCAGAATAGTACATGTTTTGAACATCAACGAACACGCCGACACGTTGATCTCTGTTTCTTCCTTGCGACATAGCAAGTTTCCTTTATTATTTTGTAATCCTGTGAAAGAAACATCTCTTATTATGATTTTGGTTTCCGGAGTTCTATCAAAAAATCTCAGGGATGTGTGGTGATTCGTAGCAGGGTGACATCGTATTTGACGACTTCTTTATCATGGAACTCAAACATCCATTTAATCGGGAAGACGTAATCTTTTTGATAGGTGATTTCTCCCTCTAATGCATTGATCATTTTTTCCAAAAAAAAGATTGTTTTTTTGAGATGAAGTGAATAAATAACACTGGGAGATTTCAAATGCTTTTTCGATGAATTTTCTGTCTGCTTTCTGATTGCTTTTCTGTGCTCCGAATGGTGGGTTCATTAGTACAGTATCGCAGGCTGTATCCACCGCGGCGACGTCTTTTATCGTGTATGCTATTGGAAGAGCATTGGTTTTTGCGTACTTTTTTGCTGCTGCGATGACGTTTTTGTCGATATCAAAACCAAGAACCTTTTTTGCGCCCATATATACTGCGCCAACAGAAAAAATCCCGGTGCCACAGCCAAGGTCGACTACTGTTTTGTTTTCGATGTCTCCCCATTGGTATGCGGTAAAAATGATGTCTGCAGCGATGGGTGCTGGTGTCATGTATTGTTCAAGCTGGGGAACTGGTGTTGTTGGTTTGGGGACTTGTTGAAGGAGGATTTCGAGTTGTCGCTGTTTCATCTTATTATCATGAAAGATTGTTTGTTTACTAATAGTTTTTTATCCAAAAATTTTATTTGCTGGTGGTGGTTCTAGGTTTTCCTCTGGGCTCGTAGATCAGCGGAAGATCGCCCCCTTGGCATGGGGGAGGCCTCGGGTTCAAATCCCGACGAGTCCACTATTTCTTCTTTTTTTCCTTTTCGTTGATGACTTCGTTTTTCTCTAATAAAGATATACAAATGATAAATTTTAGCAATAAACAGGGTGATTTTAACACCTCGACCGACTAACAGATTTGGCATCTCATCTGAAAAACAATACTTCTTGCTCAATTTTAATATAAACTTTTTAATAAATTTTAACAAATACAAAAACTTTAAATATGAGAGAACCTGTTTGAGGGTACATTATATATAAATAGGTAATGGTCAAATGATACGAACAAAAGTAATCAATGATTCAACAGATTTGGTCTCCATCATCAGAGCATTTGATTCACCCATCAAAAAAGAAGTCTTTATGGAGATATCAAAAGACTGGATCCCAACCAGCCTTATTCTTGACAAATTCGGTGAAGACGGCCAAGCCGCCCTTGAATTCTTCGATAAAATGAAACTCGCAGAAACCAAATGGACGACACCGGAAGATGGAATGGACGGAAAACCACAGAAGATGTATCGCTCCTTCTATTCACTCTTTAGCATCAACATCTCCTGCCCGGTCAACGAAATCAGCGAAATTTTTAATGTCTCATCGTTAAACGATAGTCAATTCAAGAAACTTGAAGAAGACATCTACGATTTCATCAGTGATACTGGAACCTTTGCCAACAAGGTCTCAGAGAACTTCGGCATCTCCAACACCGCGTTGAAAGCCTTAGTAAAACGATCCAATAAATTTCAATACACCGGTTTAAAAATAACCAGAACCCCGCCCGGACCTGAGATTAATTAAAATTTTTTTCACAATTGTTTTAAGCTCCCGAACTATTCAAGTTGTAATGGATTATACCGTTATTATACAAGCGTTCTGGATTGTCATTCCTATCTATGTTGCGAACGCAAGCGCAGTGATCGTTGGCGGAGGAGCCCCAATTGATTTTGGGAAAACCTGGAAGGATGGACGTCGAATATTAGGTGACGGGAAAACCTGGCGAGGACTGTTTGCAGGCACCTTTCTTGGGATGACTGCGGGGTTCGGTTTGGTGGTCGCCGCCAAATACCTTAAAACAAGTGAATATGCGTTTCTTGGTGTCACGGATTTTGAAGGATTCCCGATGATGATCCTGATTCTTTTCTCCCTTTGTTTTGGTGCGTTACTTGGAGATGTCATCGAGAGTTTCTTCAAACGACGTGTGGGCAAAGACCGCGGCCAGGACTGGATACCGTTTGACCAACTTGATTTCCTGGTAGGTGCACTTGTCTTTAGTTTCCTGATGAGTGAACTCCTCTACCTTCTAGGGTTGACATGCCATCACTGGTTTTTCCACAACATCACGATATGGCATATCCTGATACTCCTGGTTGTCACCCCTTTTATCCATATCACAGCAAACGTTCTATTTCGAAAAGCACGTAAAAGGAACACAAAAAATTAAAGAGTTCGAGAAGATTCCTTTCTAGTTGATAGTTCTGGCGGGAGTATGAACGAGCAGAAAACAACACAAAAAAAACAACGTATAAAAAATACCACGATTACGATGAATAAGGATCTGGAGCAATGGGTGTCTGCAGAAGAACAAGCAGATATCTCAAAAACAATTAACGCGAGATTAAAGGATAAGAAACCAAAGGGGAAATGCGACATCTGTCGGGTTCATCCGGCAAAATCCGTCTGTATCAAATGCGGGAACTCCGTGTGCAGTTCCTGTTATTTTACCATGGTTGGTTTGTGTCAAAACTGTCTTTCAAAGGAAACTATTGAGAAATGGAAAAATAAAAAAACAGATTGGAAGAAAATCCTTGAAGTTGATTGGGTTGATTAATTCCCTTGCTCTCGCTTCACCCGTTCTCCTTCGAGCGATAGTGCAAGCATAGCTCGTGCTGCTCTCCATGATGACGGGTAGATTGGTACTCCGACTGCTTTCAAATCAAGGATCAAGTCTTCGAATTCTTTACCACCTACCCAGCAGCCTAGTATTGGTTTCTGGTACTCATGGTGTAGCTTCTGTTGATGAATCATTTTCAGGATAGCACCCGCGTACTCTCGTGGTCGTGCGTACCCAGCGTGGACCGATGCAACGATGATGCCATCGATATTTTTATCCTCCAGAAGCGCAAGGGTGGATGCCCAATAGCGATAAAAGCCTGCGTCTGCGACAAGGTCGACAGGGTTATTTGGTTTTACCAGTCCAGGAACGATTTTCTCGATTTTTTTAAAGGTCTTCAGAGACAATTTTGGGACGGTCAGACCGTTTGCTTCACAGGCATCTGTAAGAAGAATCCCAAGTCCACCACCGTTGGTGATGATGCCAATCCGATTGCCTTTAGCTGGAGGCTGCCCGGCCAGTGCACGCGCCATATCAAACAATTCCACGACATCACGACAACGAATCCCGCCTGCTTGTTTAATCGCAGCACTGTACAACTCGTCGCTTCCTGCCATCGAACCCGTGTGAGATGCGGTTGCTCGTGCACCTGCTGCGCTTCTTCCAGCTTTTACTACAAGAATAGGTTTGTCACAAGCTTTGATACTATTCATAAAGTCGCGTCCGTGTCGGATCCCTTCGATATACAATCCAATCACTTTGGTGTCTGGGTCTTTACTGAAGTAATCCACAAGATCGTCATCATCGATGTCAAGTTTGTTTCCCACGCCGATGATCTTTGATAGTCCGACGAACTCGTTGTTCGCCAGGTAAATCATACCCATTCCGAGTGCGCCGCTCTGACTGATGAGCGCAAGGTTTCCTTTCCGTGGCATCCCAAAGACAAAGGAGACATCCAGGTTGGAGGATGCATTCTTGTACCCCATGGTGTTCGGCCCTAAGATCCTGATTCCGGTTCCTTCCACGAGTTTTTTAATGGTTTCTTCTCCTTCGTGGTTTCCAATTTCGCTAAACCCTGAGGTGATAATAATGATCCATTTGACCTTTTTTTTCACACAATCTTTGATGATCTGTTCAACGAGGGGTTCAGGTACCGAAACCATGACGAGGTCAATCGTATCAGGAATATCAGTCAATTTCTTGTAGCATTTCATTCCAAGGATTTCATCTTCGTTTGGATTCACCGGGTATAATCTGACAGGCATAATCAGAGATCAGAATGTTTTTCAATGATGCATGTCCGATTTTTGTCGGGTTTTTTGATGCACCAACGACTGCGATGCTTTTCGGATTGAAAAACGTCTCTAATGATTGCTTCATAACATCTTCCTCTCTTTCTTTTTTCAGACATTCCCTTTCGTTACTTAAATATACTGAAATATATGATATATTTCTTTGAATATACAACTATATATATTGTTTCATGAGGCGAACTACCTCAGCACTATCACGTGCCTGTCGATAATCCTCTAACGGCTCTCGATTTAACTCTAGAAAATGAGGACTCCATGTATAAATCCCCACAATCTCCTTCGCGTGCTCGACCTCCCCAAGAATATATAACGCAGCAGCAAAAGCCTCAAGAGTACTTAATTGAAACGGCTTCCCATAATTCACCGGGTTTGCCGCCAATAAAAACGGTAACGCACGAGAGATAGTTGTTGTCTCAAGAAATTCAAATGTTTGTTCTGCAGTCTTCCACGAACAATCCAACGCTACAAGACCATGATCCTTTGCATTCTGTAAATCCTCCCTGGAAAGACTCTTCTCAGCAAACGGATTCAACAGGACCGCATGATACGGCAATCGCCGTATATTCTTCTCAAGAGCAGCATACCCAAACCGATGTAACTTCTTTGCCGTACACTTCTTCGGATCATCCTCATTTGCGTGATACACTACAAGCCTCACGGGTTTCTTCATTCTACAATCCTCACATCAAGCACCACATGATCCACACCAGGAGCATAGGATTTAATCTCATTTACCTTCAGGAGTTCAACAGATCGATGATAGTTCTTCGCTGCGGTTTCAATGTGCTTGAGTGGCAGCTCCGGAATCGACTCAACCGGTACTACCTCATGATAATGAAGAACCCCACTCTGGTTTCTCAAACACTCCAGACCCACGGGTAAAAACACCTGTGGTTCTTTAAGATACCCCAGAATCACTCGATCCGCGCAATCCTTCGGAGCTATCTTCCGGTTATCACCCAGAAGCGGCTCTATAATATCGGTCACATGATTCAACACTACATTTGCACACAGATACCGGTACGCAATGGGATTAATCTCACACGCAAACACCTTCTTCGGCTTGCTATACACCGCCATCGGAAGCGTGAAATATCCGATCCCTGCAAACAAATCAACCACTGTTTCACAACTATTTGAGATCGTCGCCATCCGCCTCCGCTCTGCCATGTTCCCTGAAGAAAACATAATCTTTTGCGGATCCAACTTAAAACGTATTCCATTCTCCGTATGGATCGTTTCAGTTATTGAAGCACCAGAAATTACCTCAACGACTGGCTCACGATACACCCCTGAAATCCCACCCACGTCATTCAACACGGTTGTACAACCAAGTACCTCTGCATACGCCTTCCCGATGATTTCTTGATGTTGTTTCAATTCGTCAGGTAATTTAATCGTGACCACGGTACCGACCTTTTCCCATTTGTCGGGAAGGTGACTCATCACAGCGGAAGGAAGTATCAAAGACAACGTTTTTTTAATACGATCGAAAGGTGTCTGTCGCATTCTCTCTAATTACATAACAGTACCCTATAAAACATCATCCCTTCCGCTCCAACAACTCTATGTACTGCAAACTCTATTCGCAGGTTGGATGGCGGAGTTATTTCCTTATTCACTACGAAAAAACCAGAAAGAAATCATGCAGGAAATCACCGATGCGCTCACACAGCGGAAGCAATTTACCTTCGAGTCAGGAACCGGTTCAGGCAAAACCATCTGCGTTCTCGCTGCAGCACTCACCTTCGCTTTAGAAAACAATAAAAAAATCATTTACACAACACGGACAAACGCACAACAACAACAAGTCATCCTGGAACTCCGTGCAATAAAAAAGAAGACCAAAGACAAACGAATCTATGGCGTTGGGATGCAAGGCCGCGGGAACATGTGCCTGCTCGCACGAGAAGACCCTGAAATCCAAAACGGGAACTCAGAGGAACTCTCAAAATTCTGCTCCCATCAAAAGAAACTCGCGGTCTCAGGAAAAAGCAAAGGATGCAGCTACTATCGAAGTTACCTTGGCGATAAAGATCGCGTTGAAACAATCATGGCATGGACACAGAAACACCTACCTACTACAGAAGAATTCATCGACGCTTGTGAAAAACAAAAAATCTGCCCATATGAGATCAATAAACTCATCGTCCATGACGCCCTCGTCGTCGTAGTCCCCTACGTCTACGTGTTTGACAAAGCGATCCGAATCAAACTGTTTGACTGGCTTTCTGTCTCTGAAGAAGATGTGATTCTTGTTGTTGACGAGGCACACAACCTCCCTGATTATCTCCGAGAGTTGTTCTCCGCGGAGTTGAGCACCTGGATGCTAAACAGCTGCCTGCTGGAAGCAGACCATTTTGGGAACCCCTCACTTGCAGACGGGAGAATCACCGTTGCTGCGTTCTGTAAGGAACTCATGGATGTCGTCAACGACCTGCGAGACACCTACGTGTACGGAATTTTGGAGGGCGGTATACGAAGAATCAACCATGAAAAAAACGATGCGCTCATCCCTTCCCATGAGCTTGAGATTGAACTTCTCTCACGCTTGAAGATCACCAGTAAAACACTCAAGGATATCGTCAGCGACCTCCTCGCGTACGGAGAAAAAATCCAAGAGTACAAACAGAAAGATGGAAAACTCCCTCGTTCCTATTTACACAAGCTTGGGCTCTTCCTTGGTTCCTGGATTACTATTGAGATGGACCAGTATATAAAACTCGTCTTGGATGCTGGTGAAGGAAAAAACCCACGGGTGGAAGCATATTGTCTAGACCCATCAATCGGCACGGGCATCCTCAAGCAGGTCCATTGTAGCATCCATATGTCTGGAACGCTTGAACCATTGGATGAATACCGTGATTCCCTTGGTCTTCCCCTAGAAACCAGACTTGCGGTGTATCCATCACCATTCCCCCCGGAGAATCGGAAGATCTTTTTTGTTCGCGATGTCACAACAAGATATGATGAGTTGATGAAAGATAAAACCATCATGCCTCAAATGTGGCGGCATGTCAGTGGTATCTGCAACACATTCAAGAAGAATACCATGGTGTTCTTCCCTAGTTTTAATACGCTGTCGATGTTTCGGAAGAACGGGCATTTCGCGGAGATCCAACGATGCCTCTACATAGAGGAACAACACATGTCACAGTCAGAGCTCATGGAGCTGGTCACCGATTTCAAATCCTGTGGGGACGATGACGGAGATGGTGCCGCACTTTTCTCCGTGATGGGAGGACGGATCAGCGAGGGTATGGATTTCCCTGCAGAACAACTCGAGATAGCAGTCATTATTGGCATTCCATATCCGAAACCAACTGCACGCCAACGTGGTCTGCAGAACTATTATGATCAGAAGTTTGGGAAAGGTTGGGAATACACCGTACAGGGGCCTGCTGCACGTAAAATGCTTCAAGCGATCGGTCGATTGATTCGTAATGAGAATGATCGAGGTGTCGCTGTGATCCTTGATAAAAGGGCACCGCGGTTTCATCAGTATATAAAAGATATGCGGGAATCAAAGGATCTGCTAACCGACATTAGCCATTTCATGAAATCGTAACGGTATATTAGAAAAATTAGGTATTTTTTTAAAACATTAATACATTCATCCAATGACGTCAGAAAGATTTTGACGGGCGAGGCTGTTGTATCGTGGAACCAAAAAAAATGCTCTTAAAACTTGTACTTGAAGATGGTTCTTTTTTTTCTGGCTACTCCTTTGGGAGCTCTCGTCCAGTTGCTGGAGAAGTCGTGTTCAACACCGGAATGGTCGGGTACCCGGAGAGTCTTACTGATCCATCGTATAAAGGACAGATCTTAGTCCTTACATATCCTTTAATTGGAAACTATGGAGTACCAGGTAACGAACGAGAAGACAATCTATTGAAATATTTTGAATCTGAAAAAATCCAAATTGAAGGACTAATCATTGCAGATTACTCAGAGAATTATTCTCATTGGAATGCGAAGAAATCATTATCTGAATTCATGAAGGAACACGATATCCCAGGTATCTATGGAATTGATACGCGAGAGTTGACGAAAAAGTTACGCAAAAAAGGAACACTTCTTGGAAAAATTGTCCATGCACATGAAAAAATATCGTTTTATGATCCTAATAAGCAGAACCTTGTCGCCGATGTCAGCGTCCATGAACCGGTGGTGTATCTAAAAGGTAAGAGGAAAGTCATGGTTGTTGATTGTGGTGTGAAAAACAGTATCATCAATGCATTTCTGAAACGTAATTTTACGGTAATTCGTGTTCCTTGGGAGTATGATTTCACCGACCAAGATATTGACGGTATTATTTTGTCTAATGGACCCGGTGATCCGAAGAAATGCGAAAAGACAATTGAGCATGTCAGAACTGTTTTATCGAAGAATATTCCGATTCTCGGTATATGTCTTGGGTCTCAGATCCTGGCACTTGCTGCAGGTGCTGATACCTACAAACTCAAGTATGGTCATCGTAGTCAGAATCAACCGTGTGTGGAAGCGGGAACAAACCGATGTTATATCACGTCGCAGAACCATGGGTATGCAGTTGATGCAAATACATTGCCACAGGATTGGCGTGAATGGTTCTACAACGGGAATGATCAGACCAACGAGGGCATTAAACATATCTCAAAACCGTTTTTTGGGGCGCAGTTCCACCCAGAGGCATCCCCTGGTCCTGATGATACCGAATTTTTATTTGACCTATTTGTAAGAGCGATGAAATGATCAAACAAAAGAAACCAAAATGGAAAAAGATTCTACTCCTGGGATCTGGTGCAATACGGATTGGCCAGGCAGGGGAATTCGATTACTCAGGGAGTCAAGCAATCAAGGCACTAAAAGAAGAAGGAATTAAAACGATTTTGGTAAACCCGAATATCGCCACCATACAAACCTCTGATTACCTTGCAGATAAAGTTTATTTCTTGCCCGTGACTGCGTCGTTTGTCGAACAAGTGATAAAAAAAGAAAAACCAGACGGCATCCTCCTTGGTTTTGGTGGGCAAACCGGGCTTAATGTGGGACTGGAATTATCTGCGAATGGGATTTTTAAAAAATATAAAGTAGATGTTCTTGGGACGCCGGTTGAAGCAATTCAGAACACCGAGGATCGAGAACTATTTGTGAAAAAAATAAAAGAAATTAATCTGAAAGTTCCTCTTAGTAAAGGTGTAAAAAATGTCGACGATGCAATTGCTGTTGCAGAGGAAATCGGCTATCCAGTGATGTGTCGGATAGCTTACGCACTTGGTGGTCTTGGATCTGGTGTCGCTGCCAATAAAAAACAATTAGTAGAGCTGGCTAAAAAAGCGTTTTCATATACGAATCAAATCCTTATTGAGGAGTATCTAGGTGGGTGGAAAGAACTGGAATATGAGGTGGTGCGGGATTGCCACGATAACTGTATCGTGGTGTGTTCCATGGAGAATGTGGATCCGATGGGGATACATACGGGTGAAAGCATCGTTACCGCTCCTGTTCAGACTCTTTCTGCCTCTGAGAATTTTATGTTGCGTTCTATCTCAATTAAAGTCATTCGACATCTGGGGATTATTGGCGAGTGTAACATCCAATTTGCCTTCGATCCTCTATCCGAAGATTATCGTATTATTGAGGTCAATGCACGGTTAAGTCGCAGTTCTGCGCTTGCGTCAAAAGCAACAGGATACCCGCTCGCGTTTATCGCTGCAAAACTAAGCCTTGGTTATAGTTTGACTGAATTGCAGAACATCATCACTGGTGAAACCTCTGCGTGTTTTGAACCAGCTCTTGATTATATTGTCGTGAAATTCCCTCGATGGGATCTGCAGAAATTCAAACGGGTAAGCATCCGTCTTGGTTCCGAGATGAAATCTGTTGGGGAGGTCATGGCGATTGGAAGGAGCTTTGAAGAAGCTTTACAGAAAGCAATCCGGATGTTGGACGTCGGAATGAACGGCATCGTCTGTAATACCTTAGAGTTTTCTGATTTAGAAAAAGAGTTACGGGAACCTTCTGATAAACGGATTTTCGCAATCGTTGAGGCTATTAAAGAAAAGTATTCCATTGAGGATATCGCTAGGTTTTCGAAGGTGACGCCCTGGTTCCTGTATAAAATACGTAACATTGTAGAGATTGAGGAACGATTAAAACGATATAGCCTATCTGCGATTCCACTATCATTACTAAAAGAAGCGAAACAAAAAGGATTTTCAGATCATCAAATAGCATTATTGACTAAGAGTAGCGAATCTGATGTGCGGAAACGACGGAAAAAAAATTCCATTATCCCTTTTGTAAAACAAATTGATACCCTTGCTGCAGAATACCCTGCGAAAACCAACTATCTTTATCTCACGTATAATGCAAATGCCGATGATCTCGATTTTAAACAAAAGCATCAAGTTATTGTCCTTGGTAGTGGGGCGTACCGGATTGGTTCCTCGGTTGAGTTTGATTGGTGTTGCGTAAATTCTGTTTCGACTTTACGAAAACTAAAATACCAAACAATTATGATTAACAATAACCCCGAAACTGTGAGTACCGACTATGATATCTGCGATAAATTGTATTTTGATGAACTGACCTTTGAGCGGGTTTTGGATGTCTGTGAAAAAGAAACCCCGCTTGGGGTGATTATTTCGATGGGTGGCCAGATTCCCAACAACCTAGCACTTCTGTTGTATGAGTCTGACATCCCAATTCTGGGAACATCACCGAAGGATATTGATATCGCCGAGGATCGCCATAAATTTTCAGCTTTACTTGATACATTAAAGGTTGATCAACCAGAATGGAAAGAGCTTACCAATTTAGAGGATGCAGAAGAATTTGCAAATAAAGTCGGTTACCCTGTTTTGATACGGCCAAGTTATGTCCTTAGTGGTGCAGCAATGAGCATCGCACTCAGTAACAAAGAACTACGAGAGTACCTAAAAAAAGCATCTGATATCAGCAAGAAATACCCGGTTGTGATAAGTAAATTCATCATCGGAGCAAAAGAAATTGAGATCGACGCGGTAGCAAACCATGGAAAACTCTATTGTTATGCAATTTCTGAACATGTGGAAAATGCTGGAGTTCATTCTGGTGATGCGACGATTGTACTTCCTCCACAGAGAACTTACCTTGAGACAATGAGGCAGGTGAAAACCATTGCAAAAAACATTGCAGACCAATTAAAAATTACAGGGCCATTCAATATCCAGTTCATCGCAAAAGAAAATGATGTGAAGGTCATCGAGTGTAATCTGCGTGCATCTCGCAGTTTCCCGTTTGTCTCTAAAGTGTTTAAAATTAATTTTGTTGATCTTGCAACCAAAATTATTATGGGGAAACGGGTGCCTCGTATTGATCGATCAGCATTTGATTTGGATTATGTAGGCGTCAAAGCATCACAGTTTTCATTTACACGACTTAAAGGATCAGACCCAATCCTAGGTGTGGAGATGGCGTCAACAGGTGAAGTCGCTTGCCTTGGTGATGATTTCAACGAGGCATTCCTTAAAAGCTTACTTTCTGTAGAATTCAAACTACCGAAGAAAACCATTTTACTTTCCACAGGACCGGTTGATAGTAAAGCAGATTTTCTCTCAAGCACTCGTATACTCAAAACTCTAGGGTATATGTTTTATGCGACAAAAGGAACCGCTGATTTCATGAAAACCAACGGCATCGATGCAGATGTACTTTATTGGCCGCTCGATGAAAGGGAACCAAACACACTGACCTACATTGCAGAAGGAAAAATCGATTTAGTCATCAACATCCCGAAAAACATCGAAAAAGAAGAACTGGATAATGATTATTTAATTCGACGGAAAGCCGTCGATTTCAATGTTCCGCTGATTACGAACATACAACTTGCCAAACGATTTGTTGAAGCGCTCTCAAGGACATCTCTTACTGATCTTAAAATTAAAAGCTGGAACGAATACACTTAATGTTTTAACGTGGAAGTAGATCAGGAATCCCATCGGTGATAGGATATGTACATTGACAGTGTGAGCACGTGAAAGTTCCAGTGATGATGTTACCTTTTTCCTCTTTTTTTACCTCAAGACTGAGATCTCCTTTGCAGGTGGGACAGCAGAGTATTTTTACGATTTCTTTTTTCATGATCGTATCCCTTAATCAGTATTCCCCTAAATAGATTGCTCGTCTTTTTTTCGCATCTCCGTCGTAGATAAACGTCCAATCTTCATCGGTGAGTTTCTTCGCATCCTCGATCATCTGCAGGTAGTTTTTCACCTGGGAATCCATGAGGTCCGCTTGGTGAAGAATGCATGCTTCCACGAGTTTTGGCATCTTTGGAGAACCCCACTCGTATTTACCATGGTGACTGAGGATAAGGTGGATGAGTTGGTTTTCCAGCTCTTTTGGGAATTCTTTTCCGCTTGTCTTGAGTTCTTGGATTTTCTCTCTAATCCATTGCTCCCCAATCACGATATGGCCAATGAAATTACCTTCATCGCTGATATCGATGGCTGCAGCATAGGTATACTCCTTTAGTTTCCCGACATCGTGAAGTAATGCACCGCAGATAGAGAAGATCCTTATTGATGTTCGGATACATCTCAAAAATATTCTGACAAAGACGAATCACGCCAACGGTATGCTCCATGTTTCCTCCAACGTAGTTATGGTGATGCGAGATCGCAGAAGGTGAATGTGTATACAACATGACAAACTCATGGTCGTTAAAGAAAGATGCGAGCAAGTGTTTCAACGGTTCATTCTGAACGCTTTTTATTTCTTTTTTAATTACTTCGTAGAGTTCTTTGATCCGCTCTTCAGTTAATGCTGGGAGGAAATCTGTGACATCGTACTCATTTGGAGCACATTTTCGCACCCCGCCCGTGTTCTCATTTACCGAGATTTGGAGTCTATCCTCATAGTTTTCAACCATCCCGGTTCGAACTTGGACGACATCGCCTGTATTGAAACTTTCATAGAGTCGTTTCACCCGGTCTTTGTTGTCTCCACCCCAGTACTTGACGCTGACCTCCCCGGTTTTATCGGTAGCAAGGAACTCGAAAAACATGCCTCGTTTATAGGGTCGTTGTGCTTTTTTTATTTTCACGGCAAAAAAATCATTGACCGCGTCGCCTTCCCGCAGGTTTTCAATGTATTGTTCTTTCTTTCGTTTTCCTGTATCAGTTTTAATAATAGTTTGCTCATCTTTTTTCTTATCGTATTGGTAGATATCCACCATTATGGTATCCTCCCTTGACTTGTTGTTCGATATCGTTTAGAGCTTATAGGTTTTTCCCTCCTTAACCATGGTTGTCTTAATGGGGAGTTTCTGGAATAATTCTGGGTGTTCTGTATGAATGGGGTAGAGTTTCTTTGGATGAACGGTGGTGATGAGTTCTTTGAGGTCGTCGCCGTTGATATGCCCGGAGCAGTGGGATTGAAAGAATTCGATGTCGAAATGCCGCAGCCAGTTTTTCATCCGGTCGTAGGATATTTCCATTTCTTCGTTGAATGGTTCGGAGAGTGAGTGGATGTATAGTCCGTTTTTTGGTTTGAGGTCAATGAGGTCTGAGAAATACCAGAAATTTAAGATGATCATGTATTTAGAGGGGTTTTTGGTGATGTCGGCTGCGGTGACAATGTTCTTGTAGTGTAATCGTTTTTTGATATAGGTGTCGGTGTAGTCTTCGTCGATGTAGGTTCCGGTGAGCCGTTTTGGTTTTAAAAGCGCGAGGTTCTGGTCGTTAATTGATGGAACCTTTAGTTTTTTATCATGACCGTATTGTTCTAAAAAGCAGGCGTGTTTGAAGTTAATTACTAAAATCTTTCCCAGGTCTTTTGCCATCTTGTAAAAGGTGGTGAATCGGTCAATATCTTTGAAATTGAAATCGACGATAGAAAGGGTGTTGCATTGTCGTATTTTCTGTTTGGAGTCATGGTATATTTTCTGTTCTGATTCATTGGTTTTCTTTTTATCGATTCTGGTTCCTTCAGTGATCATCACAATTGGTTTGGCTTGTTGTGCTGCTGCTGCGAAGTCGTCGGTCATGTCCGCATGTAATCCATGCATCCGTAGGTCACCGGTGTAAATGAGAGGTCCTTCGGAGGTGTAGATGATAAATGCGTAAGCACCTGGCACTGAGTGATCAACATGGATTGGTTCGACTTCAATGGAATCAATCTTGAATTTTTTTCCTGTGATAAATGTATGAAATTTTCGTATCACAGGTGGTATCTTATATCTAGAACGGTAGAGGGGTCTGAGGCGGAAGTCAATCACTTCGTTTTCGAGGTCTCGAGTGGTTTGCTCTGCGACTGCATCTATGATTCTTTTGCATGTTTCCCCGCAGTAGATCGGGATGTCTTTATGCAGGAATGAAATGTAGTTCGCATGGTCAGCGTGTGCATGAGACAATACAATCCCAGAAACGACCGGTTCTTCCGGTTTTTTTCCATAGTGTTCGAGAAGGTCTGTTCGATAAATGCCTGGAATGTCTGGAAGTAACCCCATCTCCAGGAAGTCTCCGATGCCGTTTGCTGTTCTTGGGTTTAGGAACTCTTCAAAATACTTACCTCTTCGAGAAAAACTCATGCCGAAATCAAGGAAGATTTTAGTGCCATGGTCATCGAGCAGGATTTTATTTCCCCCGATTTCCTTGACTCCTCCGTAGAAGGTTAGACTAACCATTCATGCTCCCCGTTTTCATCCTCACAAATAGAGAGTATCGTACATAAAGATTTGTACACCAAAGCGGAAAGAAGGGAAAAAGAGGGTTGTTTATTCGATGCTGACCTTGAACCCACCATTGTCCTTTTTATTTTCCTTTTTGTCAAGGACGATGTCAAGGATCCCGTTCTTGTAGGTCGCCTTTGTTGATTTGGTTTTAACATTGCAGGGCAGGTCGATGAGTTTGTGATATTTACGCTTCGGTGCGTCCACCTTAATTTCGAGGGTGCCCTCAGTTGCGATCAGGTCAATGTCGTCTTTCTCAACACCAGGAATTTCGACGGTGATGGCGACGTCGTTTTTCCCTTCGATGATGTCAGTGAGCGGCTCGATTTCCTCAGAGATTGTTGATTCTCCTCCGGGAGATTTTATCGATCGGTTCCCGAAATCCTCAATCTGAGGTTTCCCGTCTGGGCCAAAGTCGATTTTATAGCCGTGAACAACGGATTTCCCTGGTTGGGCGTTCGTAAACATTTTCATCATTTCTTCTGCCATTTTCTTGATATCATCCATCATTTTATCATCATTAAAAACATCTCGTATCCTGTCATTATTGAAGATATCTCTAAAGATATCATCGTCTCCTCGGAACGGGTCAATCGGGTTTCGTTTTTTTCTTTCGTGATTTTCGTCATCAAAAGGATTCATATTTTACTACCCCCTTTTTTTAGTTCTTTTCGATATACTACTTAGTAGAACCCCTATTTATAGTTTTCGTCGTTGTTTTCGAGTTCTCTTTGGAGCTCTTCCAGGAGGAGTTTGGCTCGTTTGCTGAGTTTCTTTGGGGTTTTTACCTGGATGAGGGCATAGAGGTCCCCAGATCCGGAGCCGTGTATCTTCGGCATACCGCTGCCTTTGAGCTTAAAAAGGGTTCCACTTTCAGTTCCTTCTGGGATTTTTAGCTTTTCCATTCCACCGAGAGTCTCCACGGGCAGGGTTGCTCCTAGGGTTGCCTGTGGGAAGGAGACGTTAAGTTTTCGGTAGAGGTCTGGTCCTTGTCGTTCAAAGACCGGGTGTTCCTTCATATGGACTACAACGTACAGATCACCGCTCTGGGTAGCGCCCTTCGGGTGTTCTCCTTGTCCTGCTAGTCGGAGGTGCGCCCCGTCATCGATTCCTTTAGGGATTTTCAACTCGATTTTCCTGGTCTTTTGTATGCTTCCTCGTCCTCGACAGGAGGGACATGGGTCTTCTATAACGGTTCCCTGGCCATGACATTTGGAACAGTCACTAATCTGGGTGAACATACCAAACGCGGTCCGACGGGACGCCTGGAGCTGACCTGTGCCTCCACAAGCTGAACACCGTCTCGGGCTGGTCCCGGGTCTTGCTCCACTTCCCCTACAAGCATCACAGAGTTCAGTTCGTGGCACCTCCAGTTCGGTTTCCATTCCCCGGTACGCATCTTCCAAACGTATCTCGATGTCGTACCTAATGTCGCTTCCACGTTGGGCACGTTGACGTTGGGTAAATCCATTCCTTCGGCTGAAGAATTGCTCGAAAATGTCATTAAAATCAAACCCCATTCCTCGGAAGATGTCACCAAAGTCCGCTCCTCGGAAGATATCCTCTGAGGTGTACCGTTGATCAATTCCTGCATGACCGTACTGATCGTACATCTTTCGTTTTTCGTCATCATACAGGACCGCGTACGCTTCTGAGATTTCTTTGAATTTTTCTTCTGCGCCTTTGTCTTTGTTTTTATCTGGATGGTATTGTAACGCGAGTTTCCGATATACTTTCTTAATTTCTTCTTTACTTGCGGAATGATCTATTCCAAGGATTTCGTAGTAATCTTTCTTTGCCATAGAACTAGCGACTGTACATTCAAAAGGGGTATTTCATTGTTATTATGATGTGAAATGATTTACAGGATTAATTGGACTATTTGAAGGAGGATGTCTCCGAGGATGAATGCGGCAAGGAACCCGGCGAGCAGCGGGATCATAAACGGGATTTTTGGGGTGACCCAGATTTCTTTTATCCCGAGTTTTTCGAATTCCGCAAGTTCTTCGTCAACATCGAAATTCTTTGGCATGTACACCAGTTTTCGTTTTCCGTCCTTTATTTTTTCCATGGGCCACACAAACGTCTGTTTTGCTTTTTCTACTGAGATTACGTAGCCGAGCAAACAGTGGGGGAACCGCAGGTTTCGTTTCCCGATATTAATGACCAAGAGACTTATGGGAATTAACAGAAAGAGGATTGTTGCGTTCGCAAAGATAATCCAGGATCCTGGGAGGGAAAGATATGGTCTCCACAACGGGAAACCCTCAATTACTGGTTGGATGGGAACGAGTATCGCAAGTGCCATGAGTGCTTTTGCGTCTGCCCCGCCGAATAACAGTCGCATTTGGAAAAATAGGTACATCAGTCCGATCATGATCGGGATAAAGACGAGGTACCAGATGTTTGGAAATCCATCTTTAACATAAAGGAATTGAATTATTATCAGAATTGCTCCAACGATTGCCATGATCACCCACAGAATGTTTGACGCTCGTCGTGTTTTAATGTCTGTATAAGAGGCGTAGGCAAGCAGTATCGCTCCTGTTATCAGCCGAATAATATCTAGTATTGTTGCATCAACCATCATAGAGGATAGTAACAGAAAAGACCATATTAAGGTAATTGATTTATCATTCTGGGCTTTCAGAGGTTGATGTATGTTTGAGGAATTAGAAGGATCTGGTGTATTGATACATCATTGGGATACCGACGGGATTTGCTCTGCACGGCTCTTGTTCGAAAAACTTCCAAAAAATGTCGTGAATAAAACCCCGGTGCTTGGGAATTATTTTCTGACTGAAGAAGAACTGACCGCGTATTCTTCCTATGATTTTGTCATTGTCGTTGATATGGCGTTACCTGAGGATAATATAAATCGATTAGCGAAGCATGCAAAGGTAATCATCTTTGATCATCATCTGCAACAGCCGATTCCAGATGTGGTTCATCATAATCCCATCGGTAAAGGTGAAGACCCTCAGTTATACCCTTCTACAAGCTGGATCGTCAACGATTTCCTAGGAAACCCGGTGAATGTGTTTGCGTTGCTTGGCATTGTTGGTGACCATGAGAAACGTATTCAAACAAACAAAGCGTTCTATTCAAAGATCACTGATTTTTGCACAAAGAAGCGATTCACGTTTGATGAGCTCCTTATGATGGTGTATCTGCTTGATTCCAACTATAAGGTTGGTGATCGAAAAGCAGTCGAAGAAGCACCGCATCTCCTTGTGGAATACACCGATGCTCGGAGGATCCTGCAGAATATCCGCTGGAAAAATAATTTGGTTTTGCTTGAGAAAGAGATAGCAAAACACGTTGCTGCACCTGGTGAAGAAAAACAAGGTTTTCTCTTAAAAAGAATTCATACGAAGTTTAATATTATTTCAACGGTGACGCGAAAGATTGCATGGGATTCAGGGAAGGATACAGTGGTTCTGAACACCGGGTTTTTCAAAGATATGGATCAGATTTATGTACGAAGTAGCAAGAATCTACAACCATTGATACAACAAGGGAAAATGCTGGGGTATCGTTGTGGAGGAAAAACCGAAGTTCTTGGTGCGGTGGTTCCGAAAGAAAAAACAGAGTCGTTTGTACAGCAGATATTGCGGTTTCTATCAATTTCCGTTGAAACAAAAAAACAGTAAAAATATAGAGCTGATGATTTGTTTGTATCGAGTAAAATAATATCATCTGACTGGATTCATTAGACAGTTATGGTCCACGCTCCAAGTAATGTGTTCGCTGGGGTGAATCTCAAAGACACTTTCACATTCCCTGACATCCCTGGATGTGCAGTAAAGTCAAATTCTATATAATCACCAGCTGCTATTTCAGCGGTAGCTCCACTTGTGGATTTTACTGCATCCAAAGGATTGTGACTCGCATTATATACCCTCCAGTTCACGGTCGAATTATCAGGAATTACGACGATATCCTTCCATAGTATATTCACAGCAGCGGTAGTAATGGTTATTCTATTTGTCGCAGAATCAGTGATACAAGCGACATTCGCTGTTTGATCTATTGGGCCACCGATCATGCCACTGACGTAGACATAGACTGTTGCTGCAATTGCTACTGTTATAGCAACCATGAGGATAACACCAATCACTGCGGATACTGCATGTTCGTCCGGTGCTCTTGATTTTTTATTTGCTTTCATTTTGCCTTTTCTCGTTTAGCTTTTTTATAAACCTTTTTTATTGAGTGATGTATGTCCTAGTCGATATTAAACTTTTTTTAGATAAATGAAAATTCATACATGATTAATCAGGAATCAGTGATATCATCCTGATTCGTTTTTCTGAAAACGCTTTTTCCCAAAGACCTCTGCTATGTTAGGTAAAAATGATTTCTGATTTTTGTTTATTAAAATGAAAATTCAGTGGCTTGGAATTCAATAGGAAATCAGAGGCTATTACGGGGCGATGGTTCCAAAAGAAAAAACGGAGTTATTTATTAAGGAAATAGTGAGATATCTCTCTTCTTAAAATTAATAAAACTGGAGAAATCTCGATTGATTACTGGACGTTTTGGAATGTATAGGCGTCACCCATCAGCGTATTTGTTGGATTATGTCGGAAAGTAACAGTCACCGTTCCAGTAAGCGTTTGATCGGTTTCTAGATATATAGTGTCTCCAGCGCTCACTACCCCAGTTTTTGTAAGATATGCAAAACCAGTAGCATTGTTAAATGTTATGTTGATATCGTTCCAATTTGCATCAACATCAGCTGAGGCAACCTGAATTGTTTTTTCTGTAGTAGATGGTGTAAAGGAAATGACTGGTGTTTCTGTTTTTGACTCTCCGATCATGCCAGTAAAATAGGCATAGGCGACTGCTGCCATTGCTATGGTTATCGCAACCATGATGATGACGCCGATAACTGCTGAAACAGCGTGTTTACTTTGATTAAATCCTCTGTGAGTTATCATAATGTATCTTGTCTCCTCCATTTAATTTTTTTAATGAAGTTACTATATATCTGTTGGGTGTTTGTTGAAAGAAAAAAAATATAAAAATAAAAGAAGAAAAGATTTGTTGTGGTTTAGACGTTGATTGTCCACGAGCCGAGTAATGAGTTTGTGGGGTTGTATTTTAACGTCGCTTTAACATTACCGACATAAGTTGATAGCAGAATATAATCACCAGCGGATACTTCTGCAACACCTGCACCAGCGGTGTTATTAACTGCAGCTATGGCTGTCCCATTAGCATAGTAAGCTCGGTATGATGCACCTGCTTTATCCACAGTAACCACAATATCTGTCCATTTTATGTTTGAATCTGCGGTAGCAACTTGTTATTCTATTGGTTGTTGCATCTGTTGTACAGGCTACATTAGGTGTTTGTGTTTTTGTTCCACCGATCATGCCACTGACGTAGACATAGACTGTTGCTGCAATTGCTACTGTTATGGCAACCATTAAAATGACACCAATAACAGCAGATACTGCGTGTTCATCTGCTTCTATAAATTTTCTATTTGCTTTCATTTTTCCCATTCTCTCCTAGCTTTTTTTCAAAGCTTTTTTATTGGAAGATGCATATGATACTTGGTATAAAAACTTTTTGAAACACAGATGCGTCATCAAGTCGCCTCCTTACCCTTCATCTGTTGTCTTTCAAACCGTTTTTATTTTTTTTCTCTCCAAACCAAGTATGCTAACGCATACCAATCCTAACCATCTGTTTTTATTTTCACCATATTTATACTCTCGTAAGAAGAATACAAAAACCGTCAAATCACAAAACGATAAAACAACAAACCGAACCCACACACAAAACGAAAAACAACTACTCCTTTTAAAAAGAAAAGCACTCTATTTCCTAGAATAATCACCATCTTTGATCCAAGCTTCGACGCTGATTATTAAAATAAGTACATTATTTAATCGCTACAACAACGAAACGTTTATTAGAAAATAGTTCCTTACCTACTTGTAATAATATTGGGATGCAACAACGAATCATTACCGTAGAGCATCTTCTACAGAGGATGGGATGGGAAAACGTATGCCTCATCAAGAAAAAAGCAACTCAGGCAGGTACAATCAACTCACCATACTTTTACCAATCACTGGAACGATTTTCTCAAAAAAACCGATTCCCGTGGAATCACCAGAGGAAAACTCCATTGATTTTCACCTCACCATGATTAAAAAAATCGACAACCTCCTAGCGGAACACGAACCAGAAACCCTGGCTCCTGAATCGTTTCACGCACCACCCATCATCCCTGCACCAGCACCCAGCACCCATCGAACCACGACCACCACTGAACAAAACACTTTCTCATAGAGAAATCGCATGGGAACCCAGCATAGAACCATCTTGCACGACAACACGAACCATCCCTGAAGAATTCAAAACCGAACTCACCCTCAACCCTGAATTTAAATTCATCACAAGCCAAGAATTCAAAGACACCATCTTCCAAATAAAACCACCAGCGGAAGAACGCGTCGAAATCCTTGATCTGAGCAGTCTCGTCGGTGATAATACCACCTTCAAAAAAACCACTAGCTTCACTACTCCAAAAAATCACGCTAAAGAAAAACCCCAGCATCTGAAGACCATCATCACAAAAGAATAGAGGTTATCGATACACGATCACTCAAACAAAAAATATATGAAGACGTCTTAAACAACGCAATGAAACAAGCCGAACAAAGCGAAAAAAAATCACAACTCTACTTATCTCAGCAGCAAAGACAATAGCGATAAAAAACAAAAAAAACTAGAAATCGAACAAACCTACATCCCTGTCGACTTCGAAGAACGATCCAAAGAACTCAAAGAACAACAGAACGAAGAAGAAGAACAAAAACAACAACAAGAAGAAAAAATACACAAACAACTCGAACGTGAACACGAAAAACTCGAAAAATTGGAAACCAAAAAAGCAATACTGGAAGAAAAAAAACAAGAGCTCAAACAAAAAGAAAAAAAACCACATAAAAAAGAACCACAGCTCGCAAGAACCAAGCGTGACACAAAAAAACAAGAAAAAGAACAAAAGCGACTCCAACGTCTTGAAATACGACAAGCTCGTATCGAAGAAAAACGACGCAAGAAGGAAGAAAAACGAGCACTCAAAACAAAACAGAAACAACAACACCTCAAAAGCAAAGGAAAAGAAAAACCACAAAAACCAACAAAACAAAAAACCGAAAGCAAAAGCCTTTTTAAGAAAGAAAAACACCCCACATCACTTGAGCTTGACGAAGATATTAAAAAAATCCTTCTTATGACCGACACACTCCTTGGAGAACTGCCTGAGGACGTCATCAACCGATTTGCACAATCAGAAGATTTTGAACTGTACGAGAAAGTAATGAATAAATACAAAATAAAGTGAGAACCATGGGTCTTTTAGAAAAAGCACAACAAAAAAAAGGGCACGCTGCAGTCGCAGAAGAACTGCTCCTCGTCAAGGCAAAAAAACCACAGCAACACACTCATCAACAAGAAGGAACAACACAAAATGAAGACAACCAAAAATCAACAGAAGCATATCGCATAGCTTCACCAGAAAAAACCATAAAACAACCACGAAGTCTTCTTGAAAAAGCACAACAAAAAAAAGCAAATCCTGAACGAATACAACAAACACAGCCTCCAGAACAAAAAACCACAGAAACACCAAAAAGCCTGCTTGCACAAGCACGACAAAAAAAAGACGAAGCACCACCTGGAGATATCCTACAAATCGGTGAGAAAAAAATCCAAATCATTGAAGAACAAAAAGGATTTGGCTGGAAAAAACAAGGAACAAAACGCATCATCTACGACCACACCAACCATGAATACGTCTTCGAAGTCATCGAACCACAACTCAACGAAGAAGAAAAACAAACAAAAAACGAAATCTCCCACCTCTTCAAAATGCTTGCAGATATTAACACATTTGATATGATCCCTGAAGAAAAGGAAAAATTTTTAGAAATAACCATTGAACAAGTCATCAGCGATAACCATATCTATTTCGAAGAAGAATCCAAAGACACGATCTTTTACCATATCTTCAGAGATTTCCTTGGCTACGGACGCATCGATATCCTCATGCATGACGACGGGATTGAAGATATCTCCTGCGACGGACCAGAAACCCCTATCTTCATCCACCATCGAAAATACGAGGCTATCGAAACCAACATTTATTTTGATTCAGAACCAGAACTCAACTCATTTCTCGTTCGACTCTGCCAGGTCTCCGGAAAACAAATCTCAATTTTCTCACCAATCGTTGACGGAAAACTCCCTGACGGCTCCCGTTTACAAGCAACCCTCGCACGAACCGTCACGAAAGGATCAACCTTCACGATACGAAAATTCAAAGAGATACCGCTCACCCCTATCGACTTAATCGAATACAAATCAATGTCAACAGAAATGGCAGCTTACTTCTGGATGGCGATCGAAGACGGCGCATCAGTACTCTTCTGTGGAGGAACCGCCAGCGGAAAAACCACGGCACTTAACGCCCTCATGCTGTTCATCCCTTCTTCTCATAAAATCATCTCCATCGAAGACACCAGAGAAGTCAACATCCCCCATAAAAACTGGATCGCAGGAACCACCAGAAAAGGATTTGCCGCAGGTGATGAAAGCAAAACCGGAAAAGACATCGACATGTTCGACCTCATCAGAGCAGCATTGCGACAACGACCGCGCGTCATCATCGTCGGAGAAGTCCGAGGAAAAGAAGCATACAGCCTCTTCCAAGCCATGGCGACCGGACACACCGCGTACGCCACAGTCCACGCAAGCACGATTCATACGCTTATTCAACGACTCGAAAACCCACCCATAGAACTCCCACGGGCACTCCTCACCTCACTTGATATCATCGTCTTCCAAAACGCAGTCGACATCGGAGGAAAAATGGTCAGACGCATGACCAGCGTCACCGAAATCATCAAACTCGACACCGACACCAACCAACTCATCTTCATGGCACCCTACACCTGGATTTCCAAGACCGACGACCGTTTTGACAGCTCCGGATCAAGTAAAATCTTCAACCGCATCAAACAACAGAATGATTGGACCGACGAACAACTTCAGCAAGAACTCAACAACCGGATCCTCGTCCTTGAATGGATGCGAAAGAAAAACATCAAATCATATAAGAAATTCGGCAACATCATCGCAGAGTACAAGAAATTCCCTGAAAAAATCCTAGAACTCGTAAAGAGGGATACGAAAGAATGAAATCGACGAAATACACGCGATTTTGTCGACGACTCTTATCTAACACTTTTGAAAAATTCAATCGTCAGCGAGACAAGTAAAAACAACATGCTTGAAAAAGCAAACATCAGCATGATGTACCAAGAGTACTACTCGATGGTTCTCATGAACATCATACTTGGATTTATCACTTCATTCTTCTCAACACTGTTCCTCTATCTTCTCGTTCCGAACAACATCACCGCGTTACTCCTCCTGGTTGTTACCTCCATTGTCCCTGTTCTTATTGGTATGGTGTACCTTCAATTACCAGCTACAAAAGCAAAATCACGAGGAAAAAACATCGACCGTCACCTCCCCTACGTCGCAAATTTCATCAACACGATGTCTGTTGCTGGGATTTCCCCCTCAGAAATCTTTGGAACCCTCGCCGGTATAGAACTCTATGGTGAAGTACAAAAAGAAGCAAAGAAAATCACCACAGAAATTGAGCTCATGGGCCTTGATGCGATCACCGCATTAAAAAACGCGATAGTGATTTCCCCCTCAAGAAAATTCAAAGACTTCCTTCAGGGGATCATCGCAGTCCTCCAATCAGGAAGCGAGTTAGCCCCGTATTTTAATCGCTGTGTCGACCGATACATGTTCGATGATTTAGACGAACGCAAAAAAAACCTTGAGTCCCTCGCCATCATGGCTGAAAGTTTCGTCACCACCGTCATCGCGTTCCCCTTGTTCCTTGTCATCATCCTCTCCATTATGGGACTTACCAGCGGTGGTATCTCCTTTGATTTCCTGTATATCATCTCCCTTTTCATACTCCCCATGGCATATTGTCGGATTCTATGTGATGATGAAATCAGGGATGGGTGAAGAAGTATAAAGAAACTCAGAATCGTCAAAGAATACAACATCAACAGAAAATACGGAAAAGATAAAACAATAGAGATCATCATCGGAATTTCGGTTCTTCTCGCATCTCTTTTCTTTGTCTTTGGATTCTTCGCTTTCATCGGTCATCCCATTATCAATGTTGGTTTTATCCAACCCATCGATTACCTTGTCTTCGGCGTCCTGGGTTGCATCGGACCACTTGGTTTTTACAACTCCATGAAGCAAAAACAAAAACGCGAAATCATGGATAAACTCCCTGACTTCCTACGAGACATCGCCAACTCCTCCGCATCAGGGATGACTATCTACGACTCCATCCGATCAGCATCTGAGGGTGACTACGGGCAGTTAACCAAAGAACTCAAAATGACGGTTGCACAGCTATCCTGGGGTATCCCCATAGATGAAGCGTTAACAAATTTTGGGGAACGAGTCAATACCAATGAAGTAAAACGACTCGCTATCACCATCAACAAGGCCTTGGAAATCGGTGGAAACACCTCCGCGGTCTTCAACGCAGCCGCAAAAGAACTCGACCAAATCCGACGCGTCGAACAACAACGACGAACCGAGATGTCCATGTACAGTATCGTTATTTTCATTAGTTTTTTTGTGTTCCTCGCCGTCATCCTGGTCATCAACGGAACGATCTTCCAGGCAATCTACGCCTTCAAGGAAAAATGGCGGGAAAAGCAATCGGAAACATCAGAATAGCAAATATTGATCCCAGTGAGGTAAAAACCATGTTCTTTACCTTTGTCTTTGTCCAAAGCCTTGGTGGCGGACTCCTCGGTGGCTTCATGATGGAGGGACGTCTCTCTGGAGGCATACGCCAAGCGTTTATCCTCGTTCTCATCTCCTTTCTCACCTTTAAAATCCTCTTCTAGATTGTCAAACCAGCCATAATGTCACGATACCATTAAATAGAGAATGACAACAGAGAATGTACTTGTGGTTAGGAGTGATGAAGAACAAGACGTTCTCTGATAATTCTTATGCAGCATCGGAAGTGATAGGTGCGATTATTCTTGTTCTTATTGCAGTCGGTGCTTTCGGCGCTATTTATTATCAAGTTTTCCCGGTGCCGCTTCCTTCACCTGATTCACATATCAAACTTGCATGGGATATATTACTGACGATGGAAACGTTGTACTTCAACACGTTGGTGGTGAGCAACTCTTATCTCCTATAAAATCCGCTCGAACGCAATCAGATGGACAAACAAATATGTCGTTTATGAAAATTACCCCTGGTGATGGGACAATGCTACTCCTCCTATCAATGATATGTCTATTTGAAACAGAAAAACAAATACAAGTCAGAGTCTATAGTATACAAGAAGATGGGAGTGAACAGATCATCTTCGATGGTATCCTCACACCAGAGAACACCCCCCGGGTCCGGGTACATCGAACCTGTACCTGATCCTATGTCGATATCAACCTTACGAACCAGAACAATTGACGAAGACCTTATTTGTTATAATTACACAATCCACCCGAACATTAATCCGATTACCTTCATCTACAATTGGATGATTGCTTCAACTGGACCGTATTCATCATTCACAAGAATTTTAATGCCGTTTGATACCCAGAACCCCTTCCAAACCAAAGATTACTCAGGAAATTTCTACAACGGAACCATAAACGGAGCAACCTGGACAAACGCAGGGAATCTTGGTGGTGCGTACCAATTTGGTGGTGATGATTTCATTTCAATCCCGTACTGTTTTGAAAACAACTACATTGATAAGATCACCGTCGAAGCATGGATAAAAACCAGTCTTACCTCAGGAACAATCATGTCATATAACCGAAATAAATACTGGGAACTTGCACTTACAGACGGACACGTGAAATGGAGTACAAATTCAAGTGATGGTGCTGCCGATATTATCGGAACCCTACTGGTCAATGATAACACCTGGCATCTCATTGCCGCGACCTACGATGCTTCTTTAGGTGATTGCGCTATTTATGTTGACGGCAGACTCGATACCTACAAGCACATCCATGCCGCAGGCAAACTCCTTGGCTCCGGTGATACCCCAGTTGGTGCCATTGGAAAAGGAACCGGTGTTGCAGGCAGACAAACCATCTTCTCAACCGGCTTCGAAGCACAAGATGAAAAAAATCAGTGGACTAGAAAACAATGGAACCGGCGGAGCACAACAGCAGAACTGGACAAACCTCCGCTATGATAATTTCAACTCAGCATGGGGCAGTTATGTCCCTGGAAGCAATGGAACCTATGCTGATTGTTATCGATCTACTTCCTATAAACACGAAGGAACCTCCTCCGCATGTGTACGAGACAACAGCGGTACATCTTCAGCGTTCACGCTCACCAACAGTATCGATATTGATACCCCCGCTTACAAATCCTTAAAGGTTGATTTCTGGTGGATGTGGCGAGGCAACGGGTGGGCAGACGGAGAAGACTGGTGGCTTCGCTATTACAATGGAACCGCCTGGGTTACCGTCCTTGATATCAACTACCCGAGTACCTATACAAAAAGTGTCTGGTACCATACCATCGTCTACATTAATGAAAGCAATTATCGATTCCCCACCAACATGAGACTCCGCTTCCAATGTGATGCAAGCTACGACGATGATCTTGTCTATATTGATCAAATCTATATTAATGCAACAAGCTATTCAAGAATAGAATGTGATTTTACTTTACTCCCATCAACCACGTTCACACCGCATACCGGATCGTTTTCAATTGGTGGGTCTGGTGACTTTGATCCAGAATACGCTGCGTTCAACAGAACCGGCATTGACCTTTCAGGATACACAAATGTAAAAATCTCCGTATGGTACAGCTACAAAAACACAGAAAGCAATGATTTCCTGGGATTATATTATCGAAATGGAAGCCAATGGAAACCGATTTTTGAAGTGACTAATCCTCAAATGGTCGGTGGTCAGAAACCCTGGGCACAAGTGCAATTCGACATGCCAACATCACTTAGTGTACTTCGCTTGCAGTTCAAATGGCGGACATCCGCAGCAAACAAATACATGGCGATCGATGATCTGGAGATCACCGGGGTACGACTCGCAGGAGAAATTAACTTCACTGGCATCGTTGATGAAGTAAAAATCTATCCGCGAGTCCTTACACCAGAACAGCTCTATCAGAATTATCTCTGTACAAAAGATGGGAGCTACAACGAGAAGTGTCATTGTTTCAGAAGAAATACGTCTTGATGAAAGCTGGAAATGTCTTGTCACCCCAAATGACGGGATGTATGATGATGTCACCACTGAGTCCAATATCTTATATTATAATCAATTATGGTGGAGGCGGATAGAAAATGAACAAAAAAATATCTACGATCGGGATCACCTTCCTGCTGGTGTTTCTCGTCTTCGTAGCAATTTCCCCAGAGCCGGTGAACGCAGGTTCGTATGATGGAAATGATCTTGCAATTGCCTTGCTTGAAAATCAATCAACTCTGATCAGTTCTCAATATTGGGATAGAGACACCGCAGGACATCGACAAGCGGTAGCTCTTGCCTCACGAGGAAACCTTATCCCAACCGATGGATCAACATTTGCATTGTTTAGTACAGGACGTGCAGATCTTGTTCTCGCCACTTCAAATGGACTAAACCCAGGGAATGAACGTGGAAACTGGTTCCAAGGAGGACAATATGGAAACCCGCGAGACGAAGCAAACCTCCAACTCCAACTCCGTGTCCCCGCATTTCATGCATTATCTCTATTATGATGTTCAATTCTTTACTGTTGAATACCCGGATTATGTCGGAACCCAATATAATGACCAACTCACCATTACGGTAAACTCACCTTCAAAGGGAGTATCATCCTACGTAATTAACGTCAATGGTGGAGACTTCGTCCTCAACGCTCGTGATACAGCCCTGCTTGGGACAGGGTATAATTTGTTTGCTCAGGATAATAGCCCCTCAGGAGTCGACTGGCTTCAGACAACACCCAATTCCAATGGTGTCGATGCGGGTGCATCCGCACTCATTGGTCGAGAACACCCGGTGTCCCCTGGTGAAATTATTACCCTTACCATTGATTTGAAAGACGAAGGGGATAATCAATTTGACAGTATGGCGTTCTTCGATAACCTCAGATTTTCCGGATTTGCAAAAACACAGATACTCGCACGAAAAACAGTCACTGACATCAATGGTGGCCTTGTCCAATGCGAAGACTTGTTAGAGTATTCGATAACCATAAGTAATATTGGCACCGCAACTCAAACCAACAATCCGGGACCTGAATTTGAAGATATCATCCCTGCAAACACGCAGTATGTTGCTGGTTCTGCGACCGCTGGGTCAGGAACTATCACCTATGACGGCGGAACAAACAAAATCCTCTGGGATGGTAGCATCCCTGCGCAAAGCAGTATCGCGTTAAATTTCATGGTCAGCGTCAATACTGGTTTAGTCAACGGCACGAAAATTTCAAATCAGGGGGTCGTCCACTGGGACGAAAACGAAGATGGAATAAATGAGAAAAACGAACTTACAGATGATCCTACGGTAAACGACGGTATTGACCAAGATGGAGACGGTGAAACCGGTGATGATGACCCAACCATCGTCAGCGTCTGGTCGTATGATGCACCGACCATTCTTACTGAAGATTTCGCTGGCTTTGAAGATATCGTCGGCGGCAAAGCACAAGACTCATACCAAGGTCAAGTCTGGTTTGACACCAGTGAACAATCCGGTGAATCGAATTTCGAAGTCTCCCCCAGTTATCATTATTTCACCGCGAAATCCTTCAAGACCAAACTCCGATCTACAAGCACTATTCAGTATTGGAACTATTCCTTCTCCATGTTCAACAGCGAAATAACCTCATGGGAGACCTGGTTTGCCTGTGGTAACAGTAGCGAGCCAGCAGACCTCTGCGCTGATTTCAAAACAACCAGTGGTAATGATATTACAAAGATAAAATTTGACTATGTCTACGTCAGCGACGCTCTTCACTCCTCCTGCTATCAAGTAAAAATGAGCATTAAAACACCAAGCGGATGGGTTCAGTTGCATTCTGATTATGCAAATGGATATCTCTATAATGGGTGGTACAAATTACGGATTGAGAAGAATGGAGATGCAGCTATGAATTATTCACTGTCGAGATCTGGTGGTGGAGTGACAGATTTTGTTACAGGCCAAGGCTTGGGCTCGTCTTTCAGCAATCTTGCACGTGTCGAATGGTATTCCACACGAAACCCGGTAGTCAGCCCGATTGTCTTCTGGGATGAGCACACAGTCAGCCTTATCTCCATTTCATAAGGTGGTGTAGAAAGTATGGCACGTGAATTCACACGAAACATGTTCATCATGCTGGTCTCAATCATGGTTGGTGTCATCATCATCACGTTCTTCGTCGGTGATATCATGAACCGATCAAAAATAGACACACTTACCGAACAACATAGTATTGAAATCTCAGATATCAACAGTAGAAATGAGAACTTCACCAATTACTATCTTACAAGGTGCTGTCAAAATGGATTCAGCACGTGAAGTTAGAGAAGTTGCCAACTACCATTTTGATTTCGCGTTGTTCTGGTTCAATAACGCGCTTGCCAATCAAAGTAAAAATCTCACGAAGCAGTGTATTGATAATTGTACAAACGCGATGCAAAAATACCTTGGCTCCCATGAGAATTTCGGGAAATCCAAACCCTATTTTGAGATTGCAAAAAATTTCACAAATAACTCACGATACCTTGAGGTGCTTGGCTACTACATCGGGTTTGCAGGCGCAGGACAAAACATCACCATGTTACGGTACAACGCTAGCGATTATCTCAGACGCGCGGCAGAGAACCTGTCATTTGGAAACATGGAAGCTGTGACCCTACTCATGGAGAACTTCACTCTTATCGAACAAGCCTACCAAGGAGCGCAGCAGGAATACCAGGAGTTTCGATACCAGATCGATGGTTATATCTTCTTCAGCACCATCCGAGAGATCCCTGATATTCAATAAACTTATATTTTTTTGACCGCTGTGGGGGTCTTTTCTTTCTTTTTTTCTTAAATTTAGCTCTTCCAAAAAATTAAAGAAAGAGAAGTGATTACCCCCAGCTACACACAAACAAGAATCTCTGCCCCGGTAGTGTAGTGGCCTATCATGAAGCCCTGTCGAGGCTTCGACTTGGGTTCGAATCCCAGCCGGGGCGCTTCAACCTTTTTTTTACAGTGTTATAATCAGCATCTTGGTGATGACTGGGTAATCCACAATATGAGTGTTTGAGTTGTCATATGCGAATGCTTTTACTTCATAGAAACCAATGGGATCTTGGTATCCCTGGGCGTTACAACGTCTTGGTCCGCCCTATAAACATGCAACTCTCGGTGAACGAAACGCAGTAGAACAATGGCATTCACCAGTGAAACATCGACTAAAACGGTTCCGTTTCACAGCACAAACACCTCTATTGAACGCTGGTGTTTGTGTTATGTGGTTCTTTTTAAAATATGGAGCTTCTTATTTTGACAATGTCCAAAATTAACCCCAAAATTTAAATACCAATAGCCCTATATTAATGATAAAACAAACAATTAAATATTGGTAAATATTACCAAGAAACTTAGGGGGAATCTATGACAAGAAACATTATAATAGTGAGTCAGTACACTCTAGATATTAATTTTTCTTGTAAAAAAACAGGAAATAACAAATTTTTTTCCGTTTCCCCTATAATAGAGGTGAAATAGAATGAAAAGCATAAAAAAAGCAATCTATTTGGAAACAATAACATTGGTTATTGTAGGGCTGTTGATAATTTCTACCGCAAGTATTATCGCACAAAAACCACAGATAAATGAAAATAAAGTAATAACACAAACAAATAAAATTAATGTTAAAACCTGGGATAGTACCCCAGTACCTCAATCCGCTCAAAAGAGTGAAATTACTGTCCCATTGGCGATAAAACGAACAGTTTTACCAATGGATATCCCAGTTGTTTCTACAACTGATAATGAGATTCATCCCGCGATCACAAGGTATGGAAGCGGTTTGTTGTGGGGGGGATATAGCTTACAACAAAGTATTTTTGAATCATCAATTAATTTTATCTATTCGGCGGATAATGGAAATACATGGGAAAGCCCGAGTGGTCTTAACCCAGAAATTGGATATATAGATTATATTTCAGTGGATTCACTCGGTGATGGTATTGTTGCTACATTTCAACCTGATCCTAGTACTTCTGAGCAGTGGCGTATTATTATGCCTGATCCACTCGACACTGGAACATGGAATGGTGCTTCTTGGGATTGGTCGAGTTTTAACTACGATGATTTTAAAAATCTTGAAGTAGCCGGATATGAATTCCCTGATATACCAAACGCTGCTGAATATTATGGTTGGATGGTCGGATCGGTAAGTTCACCTGATTTTGTTGATGTGCCAACATTCTTTTTTGCAAATGGTGAAACGGCAAATCAGGGATGGATTTGGACATGGGGCGAAGCAGGAACTCGTTCGATCAATCCTGCTGTTGATATCGATAATAGCAATGGAAAAATGTATTCAGCCTGGGAATACCACAATGAAACAACAGGTGCAATAGATATTCTTTTAGCAACAGGGTATTTAGAAGACTATTTAGCTGCTGATTATGCAAATTGGGGACCAGATCCAACATGGAAAACATTCGGTGGTGAAGAAAGTAACGAATATCCTGATGTAGCTGCTGTAAATCAATATGTGTATTTAATATGCGAAGCAGGTGATGCAATAGTTTGCTATTATTCCAGTGATAATGGTGTAAATTGGAATCAAATTACAGTTGCATCAAATGGAATGTACCCAACAATAACTGCCTTTGGGACCGAAGCAACCATTGCATATGTTTCTAATGGGAACCTCTTTACAACAGTGACTAAAGATGGTGGAGCCTCATGGAGTGAACCGGCAAAAATCAATGAACAAGATGGTACAGTTGAAATGGAATATGCAACAGCACAGATTAGATCGTATAATAATGTATTATGGACAGATAATAGAGATGGAAATAAGGATATTTATTATGACAGCGGTAGTATAACATCGATTCTAGAAATTGAATCTATCTCTAGTGGTATTGGAGTAAGTGCTGTGATTAAAAATATCGGCACTGCAACTGCGGAGAATGTAGACTGGAGCATTGTAACAGACGGGTACTGTATTCCTCGGTGGTGAAAAATCGGGACAAATCACAACATTAGATCCAGACAAGTCTGTGACTATTAAGACTGGGTTAATGCTCGGATTTGGTGCAATTAGCGTCACCATAACTGTGGGTTCTGTGACAAAGACAGTAAGTGGAAAACTACTATTATTCTTCGTAATACTAGATTAGCATAAACCCACCCTTTTTTCTTTTATTTTTTTTATACCATACTATTATAAATTAAAATAAAAAAACAATAGATTAGATGCGATCTCCGTTTCACAATACAAATACTTCTATTGAGTGATGGCGTTTGTATTATATGGTTCTTTTAAAAATATAGAGGTTCTTATTTTGACAATGTCCAAAAAATTAAACCAAAATTTTAAATACTAAAAGTTCTATATTAATGATAAAACAAAACAATTAAATATTAGTAATGTAATATGAAGAAACTTAGGGGGATATATGACAAGAAATATTAAGATGTTGAATCAGTACACACTAGATATTAATTTTTCTTGTAGAAAAAACAGGAAATAACAAATTTTTTTCCGTTTCCCCTATAATAGAGGTGAAATAGAATGAAAAGCATAAAAAAAGCAATCTATTTGGAAACAATAACATTGGTTATTGTAGGGCTGTTGATAATTTCTACCGCAAGTGCTATCGCACAAGAACCACAAATAAATGAGAATAAAGTAATAACACAAACAAATAAAATAAATATCAAACCCATGGATAGTACTTATTCTCGAACAGTTGAGAATAAAAAGATATATACACGACCTTCGGGCGCGTTAGGTATCAATCTATTTCCAGGAATCACCCCAGCAATTTCAAATAGTGGATCTTCTATGGCATTTGGATATAATTCTATCGATCTTGAAAATGTTTACTTCTCTGGATCCATTGATGCAGGAGTGACATGGACTGATGGTTTTGGTTGGAATTTGGATGAACCACCGGAGTTACCAGATATTGATGGTTGTGGCGATGGGAGATTAATTGGAACTATGCTTCCTAATGGTTTAGACGCTGATGGTAGCTCAATGTATAAAGTCGAAATTTCAGATGCTTCTACGCAAGAGGGATATACTTGTCCATCTTGGACATGGAATGATGTAGGAGCGGGTTACACAAATTTTATTGATATAGCATGTGCAGGTTATACAGCTGTTGATCCAGCAGAAAATACATGGGCTTATGGAGCTCATTCAATGATTGGAGATCACGGTTTGGCAGGTGAGCAAACTCCATTCTTCTCATATCAAAGCGCTAGAGAGCGGGTAACGCATGGATTTATCGATTCACAAGTGACCCAGGTGTATTTAATGGTGCAACATCTACAAGTGTCGATATCGATCAAGACACTTTATATAGCTATGCGGTTTATAATTATGATAATAATGGGACAGATGGATATATTTTTGTTTATAATGGACTTTGGAACGTGGAGTACATCAGGTGATCCTCCTCAACATGAAAACAATTGGGTAGACATTGATATCAACATCTGGAAATGATAATAACCTTGATATTTCAGCATTTAAAGATAATGTTATCATTGTCTCAGAAAGAGATGGGAACATTATTGCGTACCATGCTGATGACGCCTCCAGCGACCCTAATGGACATTGCTTTTTCTGAAACAACAATTATGGCAGATGCTGAAAACCTAGAATATCGCATTATGGATGAAAACAAGGCTATCTGTGAATACATTAAGAATGGAGATTCATATTACACAGTTACTGAAGATGGAGGAGTCACATGGTCTACACCAGAGAAAGCATTCGAAGAAGAAAATATTGAAAGTGCTGACGTATGTGCAATGGGTTTTGCTTATGAATCAGAAAATACAATTTACTTTGCACCCACTGATTTCAAGCAAGCAATCCTTCAAATTGAATCTGTCTCTGGTGGTATCGGAGTAAGCGCGGTGATAAAAAATAGTGGCACTGGAGCAGCAGAGAATGTGGCTTGGAGCATTGTAACAGAGGGTACTGTGTTTCTCGGTGGTGAAAAAACAGGACAAATTACCTTGCAGCCAGGTGAATCTAAGACTATTAGCACTGGGTTTATGCTTGGTTTTGGTAATATCGACGTTACCATATCTGTGGGTTCTGTGAATAAGGGCGTAAGTGGGAAACTCTTATTATTCTTCGTAACCGGGTTAGCATAAACCCACCCTTTTTTCTTTTATTTTCTTTTATTATCTCGTTAGTATAATTTGAAAACACGGGTTTTTCTTGTTTCTTATTTTTGTACCGCCGAAGGGATGGTTTTTTTCACAGGCGTATCAATCTTCCGGATAATAGATGCTTTACAATTATGACACAGCCCCTGAGCGACCTCGCCCATGTCCAAGAGTTCTTTTCCACAAGCCCAACAAAAAAATGTTTTATCCTCTTTCTGTTTCTTCATTGACCGTTTGCATTTATAGCAGATGCGCTGGGAGATCTCATCAATGGTTTCTAACTGTTTTCCACAGGACCAACAGAAAAATTGCTCATCGTCATCAAGCTCGTCCAAACCTTCCAGCTTCATGTGCATTCATTCCAAAGAAGTTTTTATTCCTCATGTATCGAATGGTGGTTCTTATATAAACGGTTTTCTTCACCGTTATACCCATTTTTTACGTATCCCGCTCTCGGTGATATATCCGGTAACATATTTCTGTGGCGTGACATCAAACGCAGGGTTCTTCACCGATACCCAATCCGGCATAATGGTTTTCCCATTGATTTCTGAGAGTTCTTTTCTCCCTCGTTCTTCAATAACAATCTGCGATCCATCTTTTAATTTCGGATCAAACGTACTCACCGGCGCAGCAACATAAAAAGGAATACCGTTTTCCTTTGCAAGCACTGCTTTCTCATACGTCCCTATCTTGTTTGCGAAATCACCGTTTTTTGCAATTCTATCCGCACCGACAATCACGAGATCGATTTCTTTGTTTTTCATGAAATACCCGGCCGCATTGTCAGCAATGAGTGCGTGAGGGATACCTTCTTGAAAAAGCTCCCAGGCAGTCAATAACCCCTGGAGTCGTGGTCGTGTTTCATCCGCGAACACAAAAATTTTTTTATTCTTTCCATGAGCTACTCGCAACGGTGCTAATGCTGTGCCATGATCCACCGTAGCTAATGCACCGGCATTACAATGTGTTAAAATCTTCATGGTGTCGTTGATGAGCGTCTCCCCGTTCTCCCCTATTTTTTTACAACGGGTTATGATATCTTCAACGTAGGTTGATGCAGCAGCAAATGCATTTTCCCTGTGATTGATTGCCTGTACCATATATTCAACAGCATAGAAGAGATCATAGGCGGTGGGACGTGTCGATCGTAATAGTTCTGCGGATTTCTGAGTCTCTTTTTCCCCGAGAGCCATGCCATACACCGCGGCAGCACCAATAGCTGGGGCACCACGAACCACCATTTCTTTGATTGCAAAGGCAACATCATCAACGGTTCTCGCAGTAAAGATCTCAAAGGAATACGGTAGTTTTCTCTGATCAATGAATTTAATGACGTTTCCGTCGTGCCATAACGCCCGGTATTGTGTTCCATTTATTTTCATTTCTGTACCCCTAGATACTTAAGAAGGGCAGTTTGTATTTCTTTTATGTTAATCCCTGTAAATAAGATTCCTTCATTTTTTATCAGAATTGTTTTTCCGTTCCGGAGCGTCTTTAAGATTTCTTTCGCACGATCAAGTGCTATCGGTTGGGTCTCTTTTTCTGTTGTAGGAAGTGTTTCTTTTAGTTTCTCAAACAAGGTTGTGCTGTTGATCTGCAGCAGTGCGTTGATATCGTGACGTGCTTTTTGAATGACCCAATGCACCGGTGTCTCCAAGCATGGGTCTTTTGTCCCTATCACCATCATGATGTTCTTCAGAGGATCATAATCAACGATTTCCACGACGTCCTGTTGCTTCATCTTTTTGACATCAATGTTTTTTGCGTTAATGAGAAGGCGTTTGCCGTAATCAAGACTTACAATACCTGTTTCCTTGTCAGCAAGTCCGAGTTCTTCGAGTCTCTGACCAAGTTTTATCATCTCAGAGATCAATGGACAATTGCTTGTTTCTCGTGAGACAAAGAGTGTTTGCAGCACTGGACTAGGGAGAATTCTTTCATTCATAACAAAACGATAACAGCGGAAGGACTTTTTATCTTTTGTCTTTTACCCGTAAAAAATGATTAAAGAACCCGGATGCCGCCTTTGCTGTTTATCTCGATATCACGCGGTTTTAACGTATGTTTCGTCCCACGCATCTTGCGTACGGTGAGTTTCCTGCGGTCCATCGAAGGATCCAAATCAAGCACAAGGATGCCATCAACAAGGAATTCAGAAACCGAGTCCCGTGAAAGATTCCGAGATCCTTCAGTAATTTCTGATGTCACCAGTGCGGTACAATCATCTTCCTCAAGAATGCGAAGAAGTCTACGCACATGCATCCGTGTTGCCTGGATTGAATCAAGAGGAATGGGCGCGCTCATCACCGTATCTTCTGGAGGGATTATCTCTGATCCTCGGCTCACCACCCACACCGGCATTTCTGAGAGCGGCGTGAGCGAGTCAAGAACAACCCGTGAATACTTCCCTATTCGGATCTCCGTTTCCATCTCCTTGTGAACCGTACGTTTCTCCAGATCAAGGTACAAGAAATTTTAGCTGACCGCTTTGCATTGCTGCATCAAAATCAAACCCAAATTTCTTGGCTTGACCGACCAGGTTGTAAATCCGCTCATCAGAGGTTAAAAACAAGCATTTTTCTCCATTTTTAATCCCTGCGTGAATGTATTGAAAACACACAATAGTCTTCCCCGTACCAGGAGTACCTGCAACTAAGGTGACACTTCCTTGTGGGTAGCCTCCTTGGAGCAGACCATCAAGCCCTTCAATTCCAGTACCAACTCTTTTATCCTCTGTCGATACATGGTAATCCATCCCAAATTTCTCCATTCCACATCACCCTAGGTTTAAAAATATTCACTGAGTATAAATTTGTTATAAGGTAAATGCTTAAATAAGTTTCTTAAAGAAAATGATAAAAATAGGGGGGATGAGCTTAGTTGTCTCGCCTGTTTGTACAGATGAAAAACAATGATTTATCAACGAGTTCTAACTCACCAAATCTATGTGTACTTAACTGTTTATTTTTCTCGAATATCATAAATTTGCCTCTCCCGAACCGGGACAATACCCTTCGGTTATTTAACACTTTCTTTTTATCCGATTCTTCTGAGACAACAGAGGACGCTGTTGTGGAACCGTAACTTTCTAATAGGAACTGAACCTACCAAGTGTCATCGGTTGTGTCTTATATGTTAAAATTGGATTTACACCTTCATTCCTGCTATTCAGATGATGCGACTGGGTCTCCTGAGGACCTAATCAAATCACTCAAGAAACGAGGTATCCAGGGGATGGCTCTTACTGATCATAATACGATCAAGGGATGTATAAAGGTACAAAAGGTCGTACCAAAAGATTTCCTTGTAATCCCTAGCGTTGAGATATCAACCGCAGATGGACACCTGCTTGCATTTAATGTTACGGAGAACATACAAGGAGGTCTTTCCGTTGAAGAAACCGTAGAACGCATCATCGATGCGGGCGGGGAACCTATTGTGCCTCATCTCTTTCGGCTTCTCTCTGGTATCAAAAAAGAAAAACTAATAGGAATTCAATCGAAAGTATCAGCAATTGAAGTGTTTAACGGTTGTAGTGTCCCTAGTACAAACCTGAAAACTGCAAAAGTCGCTCGTGCGTTCAATCTTGGGGGAACTGGGGGGAGCGACTCCCATGATCCTCTCTATGCAGGGTATGCATATACGGTTGTTGATTCAACAGATCTGCGGATTGATACGATTCTCTCAGAAATTAAGAAGAAAAAAACATGGGGAGAAGGACTCACTATGCCACTTGCCTACCGACGAGACCGTATGGTCCTTTCTATCCGACAGTATGTGCAACGAGGATTTAAACGTATATAATAGAGGACTTTGGAATAACCCCTTGATATTTGACTTTTCCTATATTCTGCTATGAAAAAAACCGGGAATTACTGTTTTCGCTGGTGCTATTAACCATTTTTTTGTTTTTCCTCCGCTGGTCAACTCCTGTTACCGTCCCAGATCTGCTTTGATAAAACCAGCATCTGTTGCTTCAAAAAACTTGTCAAAATTAACCGTCATCACTCCTTATATTACGGAATCCGCTACGGGTCAGATGCAGGGTTTCTATGAGGTGGTTTTTCAAAACCCTCTATTACGTAGGTTGATAGAATAAATCGAAAAAAAAAAGAAAAAAAGGGTGTTGTGTTAATACCCTAACAGCTGTCTTAGTATCGGGAACGCGTGTGGGAACCGCTCGAATATTTTTTCCATGAGCTGATGGAACGGTAGGTTAAGTGATACTGGCATTGTCACCGTGAGTGTCCCATAATCGCTTTCATGACCAGCGGTGTCCTTTGCTTTGGCCTTAATCGTATAGTCTCCGTCTGCGGACCAGGTATGTGATTCAGTTGTTCCTGTTCCAGAAGCAAATGGTCCTTTCCAGCCACTGTTTGTTCCGTCTCCCCAGTCAATGTAATAGGATATCGTATCACCTTCTGGATCGGTAGTTGTAACTGTATAATCAACAGGTTTTCCTGTCCCTCCTTTAGCTGGACCAGTTATTGTAGGTGCATTTGGTGCTCCGGGTACTCCTGTAATTGGTGAAATGTATATATCGTTCTTTCCAGCTCTGTTATCTGTAAATACAATTCCACCCTTTCCAACAGCGACAGATCCTTTGTCAGCTACTACCTTTCCATTTGCAGATACGTCATTCCTTTGTTCAGCTGGCCCCCATGTTGCTCCAGCATCTGAAGATATCTTAAGATAGAGATTTCCATCTTTCACGTAAGCACAGTATACCGTGTTTCCTGTCATAAATACTGAAGGTGTACTTGCACCAGTTTCAACGGTAGATACTTGCCAGCTAAATCCTGGTTCATATTCTGTATTTGCAGCGCAGGTGCTATAGCTGCATTTTACATTTCCATCCTGCACATACACAACACATACCTTGTTTTCAGACCCTGAAACATCTGGATCTGTTCCATCACCAAGAAATTCTCCAGGCCATTGTTCAATATCTGCATATTTATCCATAGCGTTTTGCTGCTCTCCACTTATCATAAGGGCTTCATTATTAACGTTTGATTTTATTACTATTTTTGTTACACTTTCCTTTAGTGACTCACAGACAGCAAATATTCTGTTTGCATTCCAGCCCATTTCTATTTCAGCAACAGGCCATATATTGACTAAAGAATTCCCATCGTAGTAGTAACCGCCCATAACTGGTGGATGATCAAAGTTTGGAGGTGTCCAGTATCCAAGTCCAAATATACTTGTGTATCCTGGATAGTTTTCAGATGTGAGTGATAAGTAGTAGTTATCCGTGCATGCGGCTGCAGTATAGTAATAACCTTCTGAAGTAGTTCCTGATATTCCATACCATGATGCATTTACCGCAGTTGCGATATTTCCAAGAATAAAGGATAATTCGTTATTATATGACGCTGCGTATGGATCGATTATTGAAAGGAACAATGTATCATTCTTTTCGTTGTATACAATATCTGGATATTGTAATGTCCCAGAACCCTCGGTAAAGTTATATGAATCAAATATGGTAAAGATTGTCCATGTTTGTCCTTTATCTTTAGAATATACAACAGGTACTTGCTGGGTAAATATATCGATTTTTTGTTCATAAACTACAATTATTTGCCCTCGTGAATCTGTTGTTATTCTTGGATGAAAATCATCCTCCGGATTTGTTGAGATTTTAACGTTACCAGCTAGGTTTGTCTTTCCAATGATATCTTTGTGTATGGCCTGAATAGTTTGTTTTATCATTCCAGGTGTTTGTTCATTGGTGTAAGTATTCTTGCTGACACCAAGTGTCGCACTTGCTCCAAGGAATAGGAATAATAGTCCTATTACCAAAATTTTTCTACTAATACTTTTTTCCATTTTTTATTGCCTCCTTATCGAATTATCTTATAATACTTCCTGTATCCTATATATTCCTTCTTGGATTTAAATGTTTTGATGTAAATAAATTTTTGTTTTTTTCCCCAAAATTACTTACTTATGGAGAATAAAACAGTTTTTTCAATCTCCTTAGCGTGGCTGAATCAACAGAAGATACAATGGGTTAAATTTATATACCTAGATAAGAAGCATCGAGGTAATGGAGAATTTAAATTTAATAATCATCCGACTTGAAACTAAACGAATCTGATTTAGGCCGCTCTCCCATGAAATGAATATGCTGTTTTCAACCAATAAAAAAACCCTCTCAGGAGAATATGTTTATAAGGAGAGACTTGTTTTTAGTATATAAATTCTAAACAAAAAACGAGGATTGATGATTCGATGAAAGTTCTGTGTAAGCGATGTGGAAACGAATTCGAATGGGAGAGCAGTAATATCTTTGCACAGCCAGACGGATACACCATTAATTTTACCTGTCGGGACTGTTTAAAGGAAACGAGATTGTATAAAAAAGGGAAAATCTCACTGAAAAGCTAGAAGTATTACGAAAAGAGATGGTTTAAAAAAAGAGGAAAACAACGCGGTTTTCTGTTTACCCCGTTGACTTCTTTGTTTTACACGAATTTAGAATCGTATTTTCCTTCGTCGATATCTTTGAGTATTTCCTTGGGTTTTTTCCCCTCAACAGTGACACCCATCGATGTGCAAGTACCGATGACTTCCTTAGTCTTATGTTTCAGGTCTTTACCCAGAATGGTGTCGAATTTCATTTTCGCGATCTTTACTGCTTGATCGACCGTGAGATTCCCGATTTTCGTCTTCGAGGGAGTCCCTGATCCTTTCTCTGCTTTTACCTCACGAAGAATCAATGACGCTGCGGGGGGTGTCCCCACCTCAATTTCAAAACTCTTTGTCTTCGGATCAATAATAACCTTGACAGGCACTTTCATTCCTTGGAACTGTTTCGTTTTATCGTTAATCATGTTGATGACTTGCATGATGTTGACACCCTTTGGACCTAATGCGGGGCCCAGCGGTGGACCTGCAGATGCTTTTCCGCCGTCAACAAGCGCTTTAATGGTTTCTGGCATGTTTCCTTACTCCTTTTTTTCTTCTTTTTTCTTGTCTTCTTCTTTCCGTTTAATGATTCTGACTTGTTCTCCACGAACCGTAATCGGGATGGGAACCATGGATTCTAAGAGCTCGACGGTGATTTCTTCCTTCGAATAATCAATATGGGTAATCTTTGCTTTCTCGCCACGGAACGGGCCAGCGACCATCTCCACCAGATCTCCTTCGGTAATCTTGGCAACCGCGGATGTCGGTGCGAGGAAATGCTCGATCTGCTCAATCGGGATACTTCCTTCAAGCATATTACGCGCATAGGAAATTGATTTAATCATGTTCTTAATCAGCTCTTCGTCAAAGGCTTCCACAAAAATATATCCACGTAAATCCGGGGTAACAAGAATCGAAGGAATGTTCAACTTCGCTTTTTTTGCTCTACTACTAATCAGGTCTGCGGTATTCTGTTCTTTACCCACCTGTGTTTTAATGGTAAATATGCTAGAAACCTCGGTGTTAGTTTGTTCAGAACCAGTATTCTCCATACGCGCAACCAACCATTTCAATAGCCAAGTGCTTTAAGTATCCACGGTGCAACGAGTTCCCGTACAATATAAATGACAAAACCCAGTGCTCCGATCAGCATTATTCCTAAACCGGTGATTTTCGCTGTTTTTTCGTACTCTTCGTTCGTGGGTTTCCGCGCCATCTTCAAGACTCGGCCGTATTTACCTTTTCCGATGCGTTGCTGCCGCTCTTCTATTTTATGCTGCACAGCCCAGGCTTTGTCCAACGAGACCTTTGTGTTCTTCGTTCACTCTTGACACCTGTAATACGTAAGGGTCAAATAGTAAGGAGTATATAAATAATTTGGCGGTTTTTTATGAGACAAAATCAATACCGAACTCCTTCTCTTCTCGAGATCGTTCCGTTGGACCAATAATCTGCTTGGATTTCACACCAGTAATGACTAACATAGCTCGTATTGATTTCTTCATAGTCGGGTCAATGGTCGTTCCCCAGATGATTCGTGCGTTCTTATCGATCTTCGAGTAGATTTCTTCCACTACTTTTTCTGCTTCTCGCAGGGTCATATCGTTTCCACCAGTGACATTGACAAGAGCACCGGTTGCCTCTGTAATATCTACCTCTAATAACGGTGAATTCAATGCTTCGGTGATTGCGTCAACCGCCTTGTTATCACCTTCTGCTTCGCCAAGACCAATTAATGCTACACCACCACGTTTCATCACGGTCTTCAAATCAGCAAAATCAAGGTTCACCAGACCTGGCATCGTAATCATCTCCGTGATCCCTTTAATCGAACGCATCAGTACTTCATCAGCGACCTTAAATGCAGCGTTCATTGCGAGATTCGGAACGATATCGAGCAATTTGTCGTTTGGTATTACAATGACCGTGTCACAGACCTCACGGAGTCGTTTCAACCCAGCCTCTGCATTGTCCATCCGCACCTGACCTTCGACACAAAAGGGGAGCGTTACAACACCGATGGTGAGCGCACCTGCTTCCCGAGCAATCTGTGCGACCACCGGGGCACACCCGGTTCCGGTTCCACCACCAAGACCACAGGTGACAAACACCATATCGGAAGGAACAATCGCATCTCGGATATCCTGTTCACTTTCTTTCGCTGCTTCTTCACCTATCTGTGGAAGAGACCCTGCGCCTAATCCGCGGGTCAGATGCCGCCCAATGAGAATTTTATAAGGAGATTCAGCTAAAAGGAGATGTTGTGCATCGGTATTGACTGCAATGAGGTCTGCACCATTGATACCTGCTCCAAAACATCGTGTAATCGTATTGGTCCCTGCACCACCACAGCCAACCACCTTTAATCGTGGTCGTCAGACTTTCTAAGACTTTTTCTAAATCCTCGTCGTTCACACCAGCGATCTTCAAGGTAGGATCGCGTTTTGTTGCCCTTGTCCCTAGAGTTTTCTTTTCTTCATCCTTTATCTGTTCTTTTACTTGTTCTTTTGCTTCCTCAGCTGCAACTACATCTTCAATAATCTTCTTCATTTATCAATTCACCATCCTCACAACAAAACCCCATCATTGTAGAGAATTATTTTTTTCCCAATATTGTAAAGTGATTTCAATTCTTAAATATTTCCAAAGAAAAATCTTTATTTTTAATCGAATGCGTCAGATACCCAAGCGAGATACGGTCAGCAAATGAGGCGTACTTGTCGATGTTATCTTTTGTGATCCCTCCTGAGACCTCAATGAGGATACTTGGGTTGATTTCCCGAATCTTTCGTGTGATGATTTTTCCTGTACGTGGATCAAGGTTATCAAGCATGATTACATCTACGTTCATCTTAGCTGCAGACAGTGCATCCGATTCATTTTCCACTTCTATTTCGATGATTTTATTCCGAATCTTTCCTTTTACTCTCTTAATTGCTTCTTCTACCGATCCGATGATTCTCAGATGATTATCTTTGATGAGTACCGCATCATATAACCCGTAACGATGCGGTTCTCCACCACCAAGGACTATTGCTTTTTTTTCAAAAATGCGGAATCCCGGAGTCGTTTTTCGTGTTGCTGCTATCGTCACCTTTGGGTTTATCTTATGGCATCGTTCCACTATTTTTTTTGTCTCAGTTGCAATCCCACTCATCCTTCCAATGATGTTGAGTGCGAGCCGTTCACCTTTTAGAATAGAACGGACTGGTCCTTTTATTTCTGCCACGGTTGTACCCTTTTTAACCACAGATCCATCCTTCACCAAAGACGTTGCTGTTGCTCCAATCGTCTTAAACACCTGTCGTGCTTCTTCAAGACCAGCAACAATGCAATCTTCCTTTGAGATAATGATGGCACGTGCAGTTTGTTTTGTAAATAACGCATCAGATGTAATATCTCCTTCTTTACCTAAATCTTCTCTCAGGAATCGATCGATTTCATCCATAACGATATTTTTTATAGTGAGTTCCTGTTTAAAGGTTTTGGGAGAACCCAATTATGAAGCTTGGCATTATCGGTTGTGGCGCTATTGGAACAGATGTCGCAAAAGCAGCAGATGCGATGAAAGACATCGAGAAAATCTACCTGCTCGATATCAAAAAAACAGCTGAAGAAAAACTAGGTTTACTGCTAAAAAAAGCAGTTGTAAAACCAGTGAATGAGTTTTTAGAGGATGTCGATGTCGTCTTTGAGGCAGCGTCACAACAGGCAGTTATACAATATGGAGTAACGGTGCTTGAGGCAGGAAAGGATCTGATCATAATGAGTATCGGTAGTTTATTTGATGATGCATTGCGGAAAACACTGGAAAACACCGCCCGGAAACATCATCGAAAGATCTATCTCCCCTCTGGTGCGGTCTGTGGTATTGATGGTGTATTAGCTGCGAGCATCGAAAAACTCGATAGCGTGACGTTGGTTACGACCAAACCACCGGCATCTCTTGGGAAATCTGTAGAGGAACGTACCATGATATTTAAGGGGACTGCTCGGGAGGCAGTGAAGCAATTTCCGCGGAACATTAACGTCGCAGCATGTCTTTCCTTAGCTGGTGTCGGTTTTGATGAGACAAAAGTCGAGATAGTTGCTGACCCGGTGGAAACCAGAATTAGTCATAAGATCCTGGCGCATGGTCGATTTGGGAGACTGCGCGCTGAGGTTGAGAATATGCCAAATCCGAATAATCCGCAGTCGAGTTACATGGCGTCACTATCTGCGATTGCTACTTTGCGAAAGGTTCTTGATCCAATTCAAATCGCTTAAGGAGAGAGGATACTATAACTCAGTAAATGTGTTAAGATAAAACACCTGTTGTATAAAAGAAGTCAACATCTCCTGTTTTTCGTTCAGGAATACGCTTCACTAAAACCTAAATAGGATGGTTCTCTTACGAGGCTGTTGAAAAAATGACCTTTGAAATCAAGGAACGCGACGCAGCAGGGCGTCTCTGTAAATTTACGACAAAACATGGAGCAGTAACAACACCAAATCTCCTTCCAGTGATTAACCCAAATAAGATGATGATCCCCCCCAAGGAAATGAAAAAACGATTTGGCACTGAGATACTTATTACAAACTCATATATTATCTATAAGGATGCGAAACTAAGAAAACAAGCGTTAGAGCAGGGCGTTCACAAACTCATCGATTTTAATGGTTCGATCATGACTGACTCAGGGACGTTTCAAAGCTATGTCTATGGTGATGTGAAACTTGATCCTCTTGAGATTGTGCGGTTTCAACGCGACATCGGTAGCGATATCGGCACGATCCTGGATATTTTTGGAACACCAGGCCAAACGAGGGAAGAAGCAGAACAAGGAGTCAAAGAAACGATCGTACGGGCGAAAAAAAGTGTCCCTGAGAAAGGAGAAATGCTCCTTGCCTGTACTGTTCAAGGTTCAGTGTACCCAGATTTGCGAGAACACTGCGCGCAACAACTCAGTGCGCTCGATGCTGATTTCTTCCCGATCGGTGGCGTCGTCCCCCTTATGGAGAACCAGCGATACCCTGACTTGGTTCGCTGTATTCTTGCAGCGAAACGGGGTCTTGACCCATCGAAACCGGTTCACCTGTTTGGTGCAGGTCATCCCCTGATCTTTCCGCTTGCCGTTGCGCTTGGTTGTGATTTCTTTGATTCATCAGCGTATGCAAAGTACGCGAATGATGGACGTATGATTTTCCAATGGGGAACTGAGAAATTCGATGATCTCACCGAACTTCCCTGCTGTTGTCCTGTATGTTCAAAATATACCGCTTCAGAGTTAAGGGAGCTTGATGCGAAGGAACGAACCCTGCAGCTGGCGTTGCATAATCTGTATGTGAGTTTCGCGGAGATGAAGACAATTCGAGCAGCAATAACCGGAGGCTGGTTATGGGAATTGGTTGAGCAGCGAGCGTCAGCAAACCCGTCTCTATATGATGCGTTACGAGTATTACGAGAACCCGAACATCTTTCCTGGCTTGAACACTATGAACCTACGAGTAAAAAAACCGCGTTGTTCTATACTGGTCCTCAGACGATCCATCGCCCTACGATTTATCGATATCATACGCGGTTATTCACAAGATATGAGCCCTTATTGAAAACCACGGTTGTTTTCCCTGAGGGAACAAAACCGTACTCGATGTTTTACTCACGTGAAATAAAAAACATTCTCGAGAAGAAGAACGTCAATTTTGTTGTAGATTCCCATCTTGGTCCGATACCTTTTGAACTTGATGAAATGTATCCACTCGCACAATCCGTGTTTCCTAATGAAATTGACCAAGAGACCAGGGAAAAAATAAAACAAGTTGTTGATAAATTCCTTAAGAATAAAACAGTGATTCGTTGGGATGAGTGTACTACAATCAAAGAAGAGAAATCCCAGAAACAAAACGTCGACCTGGATATGAGACGTATCTCTGCTGTTGCAGACATGCAGTTCGGACGAGGTGCATCTGAAGCTCTTCTCAACGGAAAGATTACCATTATCAAATCAAAACGGACCGGGAAAATTAGAAATATCATTTGTGATGGAGTCCATGTGTTTTCCATGCGTGCGGAAGACGGGTTGTTTACCTTGAAGTTAGATGGTGGTCGTCGTCTCCATATGGGTTTAAAATATCCTTTGTTGCGGGTTGTTGTCACCAATGATGCGGAGCCATTTGTAAAAGAAGGAAAAAGCGTGTTTGCGAAATTCGTTAAAGATTGCGACCCTGACCTACGTCCATTTGATGAATGCTTGATTGTGAATGAGAATGATACGTTGTTGGCTGTTGGTCGAACGTTATTAAACCGGGATGAGATGCTCGCGTTCCGTCATGGGATGGCCGTAAAAACGAGAGAATCAATTAAATAGAAATGAGTCTTTATCATCCAAAACTATTATTATCTCAATACTTATTACAGACAACGTTGCACTCCACATAAAAAAAAGATTTGTTAGGAGGAAAAAAAGATGAACAAATTTCAAGAGATTTCAGAGCAGATTAAGAACCTGAAAACCGCACGTGATTTTTTAAAAGAGAAATATGACGTCTCTGAGTTTCATAAAACAAAAGAGAAATTTCCACAGTCTGCAGTCGCACCAACGCCAAAAGATGAAGAAATCTACAAACTGTTAACCGCGATACAACAACTTGATAAATATATCAAAGAACTGCAAGACGCGCAGTTTAAGGCACTGAAACAAGAGGAATAAGACAAGAGCTTTTTTTCTTTCAGTAATCATTTATTTTTTTCTTATTTCTTGAAGTCGTATATCAATATCTTGTTGGAGTTCATCAGCAATATCTCGTTTGGTGAAGACATCTGCTTTCATTGCAGTTGAGATTTTATTCGCAAGAAGCCTGGCTATTTTTCCTCTTTCTGTTTTTTGTGCACGGTTTATCAAGGGATGCTGGAAGATGACGCCGTGCTTTGGTGGTCTGCCACCCTCTTTTTTAAAACGGAACAAGGCTTTCTCTGCTCCAAGAATCTGAACAGTCGAGGCTGGCAGCATCGCCATCCGCTGCATCCCACCAGCCAAGGCAATGAGTCGTGCGCCAATTAACGGCCCGATGATTTTACTCGTGTTCGGGGCGATTGTTTTCATATCAATTTCAATCTGGTCTTGTAATCGCTGGATCTCATCATTGACTACGGCAAGTGTTTTTTCAAATGGTTTGACTTTCTTTTTTGGTGTCGGGAGCAGTAACCAGCAGCTGAGACGCTCTGATAATAGATTAGCTGTCTGAATCAGGTCATCAAGCGCGTTGACCATTTGTATGAGTTGTAAATCTTCTGATTGTAATTGTTCATCTACCCGCTGTTGTGCAAGTAACAGTGATGCGTCATGGAAGAGTTCCTGGGAAAACCCGTAGTCTTTTGGATTAATCGTTATAGTCTTAAAAAACGGTTCTCCATCATTATAGGTGCCGAGTTGTTGCAGTCGTTTCTCATTGACAATGACGTTTGTATTTTTTACAATCTTTTTTTCTTCTTCAAGGATGTTGTTTTTTTCAATCTCGCGTAATCGTTGTACAATTTCTTTTTCATGTTTTGGGAAGAGTATTTCTTTTTGTACTCCGGTCTCATCGCACAGAAATGTTCCGAACCATTTTGTAATAAGATAGTGGGTCATCCTGGGGAGATAAGAAATCCGTTTTAATGTAGTTTACGATAGAGTATTCATCGTTCACCCTGATGTATAAAAGAGATTTTAAATATAGGAACTTGTATTACGTGTGTTAACAAGTATCGAAGGATTGGGGGTTTTTTAATGAAACCGGAAAAAAAAGAAAGAATTGTTCTTACCAACGTCATCGAGACTGAGCTCGATATTTTAAAAAGGCATGTGCTTGTCCTTCAAACCCTGAAACTGAATGAACCTGCCGGTATTATCAAATTATCAGAGCTTACCAAACACCCGCAACATATGGTGCGATATTCGTTGAGGATACTGGAACAGGAAGGACTCATCGAGCCATCTCCACAGGGCGCGGTTACCACCGAGTCTGTCGGCAAAGCAACCCCGATGCTGAAAGCAAAACTTAAAGAAATGCAAGACACCATCAGCGAAATCGTTAAAGAGCTCGGTTAAAAAAAATTTTTTATATCTTTTTTTTGCCGCGGTAACTCAGCTGGGAGAGTGCACGGCTGAAGACCGTGATGTCGAGGGTTCGATCCCCTCCTTACGTTAAAGAGCTCGGTTAAAAAAAAATTTTTCATATCTTTTTTTTGCCGCGGTAACTCAGCTGGGAGAGTGCACGGCTGAAGACCGTGATGTCGAGGGTTCGATCCCCTCCTGCGGCATACCTGTTAATTTATACAAAGAAAATAATTTTATCTACAACTCGACAGGGCATCAATTTAATAACTTTTTTTTATAGTTGCGACTAGGAATACTGCTTAACAGCATCCTTTTTTACGAGTATTTCTCAGCAAGATCACCGACAACCGGCAGCTTCAGTTTCTGTCCCTGAAACGCTTTGAGCATCAGAATAATCCATAAGATGACCACGAGTGCCCAGAAAAGCCAGCTGATCCACCACAGGAAATACAAACCAGAACCATAGTTAAAAATTCCGAAAAACCCGCCGAAAATCCATCCAAGGATCGAGAGCGGCAGAAACACCAGAACCGACTGCGCTGCATGAAACCGAATGGTCTTATTTTTATCGTCGACAAAATAGAAAATCAACCCGGTGACCCAAATCCCAAGATAGCACAACGCTGCCTCAATATTCTCTTCTAATCCTAATGCTGTTTTTACCATATGTTTCCCTTACCTACCTATAACACCTATCTGTTATTTAGTCTCATGTATTGTTTGTAACGTGATATCATAATCCGATACGGGAAAACAGACCCAGCAGAACATCAAGTCCGATAAGAGCGATAAGAACAACGGCTATGATAATAAGGATCCGCACTGCAAATTTTAATACTCCCCACAAGAGAAACACAATTCCAATAATCAGAAGGAGTACAACCCAAAACGGGATGATATAACCGAATATTTCCATCTTTTTACCTCCGCCTCACACCTTAGTAAATATCACCGAATCACCGGCATCATTGCTGATGAACCAACGTTGAACCAGAGAAACTATAATTCAGTGTGATACCCAGGGTTCCTCCCGAAGAAAACGTGATTTTGTTGTTGGCAATCGTGTAGTTAAAACTACCAGTTAACGAAGCTACTCCCAGCGGACCGGTCCCGACAAATGTTGCGATATTACTATCAAAGGTTAGAGTCGTTTCCCCACCAGCGGTTCTCCACGTCCCAATAAACTTACTTTTTTCATCAACACAACCGCTCATTCCCGCAACCAAGACCACAAGGAAAACACCAAGAATCGCTACCTTCTTTTTCACCATACCTTATCACCTCAATGACATAAAAGCACCAAACAGTATTTAAATATTGATATTTGTTTAGCAGGGGATATCCTACTAGGTTGGAATCCCCCTCTGCGGCTCTTTTTTTCTTTTCCTAAACGAATCTGATATAAAAAAATGGAAATGGGGTTTTCTCTAAGGAGTTTTATATCTTATTCTCTACACGCCTGATATCCTATTTTAATCCAAAGATTGCTAAACCATTTTTGTAACGGAGGGTCGTTTGATATATTTATATTCCATGCCTCTTGGATGTCAATCTTGGATGATTCTGCGTTGAATGAATCTGAAAGACAAAACTTATTCCATCTTTCCATATCTTCATATACTTTATCGAAACATTTCCCACATACCAAAAATCTTGTTCCTAATGCAGGATGACGATACCCTTCTAGAATACCTAATTTCTTATCACATTCTTCACAATCTACCATAGTATTTCTCCTCCTTAAAAAGAGATTTTGACGATATGATCGTCCTTACTATTTCATTTATCTTACTTGTTCCAACGTTAAATGCGAAACTAATCCATGCACTTTGTAAATATTGCTCTTCTGTAGTCATCTGTTTTTAATGCTTGAAGTCGTTTTCCATTCCTCAAGTTCATCTCTGTATCAACGTGTATAAATTCTCTGTTTATTATCATTGATCCCACCTGTTCTTTCCTAAGTGTGTCTGGATGATGCGAGTATGCAGGAGGTAGTATATATCGTTGTGTATAAAGGCATATAAGTGTGTAAAATTATATAATTTTATGTTACGGGTGGAAAAACGAATACAAACAAATATGAAATATATTTGAGTCAAACGCTGCCATGTTTTCCTCCCAACCTCTACAAAGTTACTCTCTGTTTTAAATCTTGTAATACATTCATATAGTTCATAAAACCTTCATAAGGACTATCATATGGGCTAAAATAGGCATGAACAGCTCCATCAGCAAGACCTTTTGTTGAACAGTAATACAAATGATCTGATGTTTGGAGACGACGCCAAGTTTTAAGTAACCTCTCATTACCCTTTTCTTTAAGTTTTCTACCGATGTTTTTTAATTCATTAAAACAAGCTATTTGCATATCATTTCCAAGCCATGTAGATACATTACGATCTTCATCAGCCCATGAAATTGCCCAGGGAACATCTATTTCTCCAACAGGTGTTATATCGCTCAACCGCTTCGCTTACGGTAGCAAAATCAAGATTATCATGTTTAAAGACTTCCCCGGGGAGATGTTTGAGAAATTCGAAGATACCGGTTTCTGTCCATTGATGTTCCCCGAAGGTTTCGTAATCCATGAACAGGTTAATAACATCGCCAAAGGAGTTGGACATCCAGTTCGCATATTTATCTGCGGTCAGAGGGAATTCTGGCCAGTTTCGTGAAGAAAACCGGAACCCGACATCGTCACTGAGCTTGTAGTTTCTCATGAGTACTTTGATATTTGCATTTACTGGTTTGTAGACAAAGTTTGGAGAACGCCATCCTAAAATCTTATCTGCTCCTTCAGTGATAATTCCTTTGTATCCTAACTCGGCGATTTTTCTTGCTATACGGTTATCATAGATTGTTTCCGTGTTTCTGAAAATCTTTGGTTTATAGTTAAATATTCTTTTTATCATCTGACGATGCATGTGTACTTGCTTTTCGAACTCATCAAGATCGTCATACATGCTTGAAAGTGAATGATAATATGTCTCCTCGATGAGGTCAACAGCACCTGTGGCAAACAGATCTTTAAAACTATCAAGAACTGAAGGCATATAACGTTCGCAATATTCAATGAATGTACCAGTTAAACTAAATGAAACCCGAAATTTACCATCATATTTATTGATTAAATCAAGCAATATTTTATTTGTTGGAAGATAACATTTTTTTGCAACTTTTTCAAAAATTTCTTGGTTGAGTTTATGATTAAAATAGTCAGAAGATCGATCATGGTTTGCGCCTATGTTGAATACCGTAAAATGATTTAATCTCATTGGTTGATGTACTTCGAAATAGAGACAGATTGATGGCATTATATAACCTCCTTATAAACTTCGATTCCTTGACCTTTGGGGTCATTATCTCTTACTAAATTTCTGCTCATAGTTTTCATCGTAAATCCTTGTGTTATTTCTTTTTCTGGTTTAAGTGGGTTGTATTCAACTCGTATATCCTTTCTCTCTCCTCAAGCTGTTTTTTCAATCTCGCAGCATTGAGACCATTGTAGATATCGAGTGTTTTTTCTGCAACGTTATCCCAAGTAAAAAGTTCAATTTCCTGTCTTCCGTTCTCAGTGAGTGTTTTACTTAACGATTCATACCGTAACAACGATATGATCTTATTTGCTATCTCGTCACTATCCCAAAAATCAACCTTTAAACAGTTATGGAACGTCTCGCAAACACCTGCTGTTTTCGAAGCAATCGTTGGAGTACCAGCCGAGATTGCCTCCAAGGCAGTGATGCCAAAAGGTTCACTCACCGAGGGCATCACATACACACTCGCAATACCATACATATGTTTCATTTCTTCATCAGTGAGACGATCCGTGAAAATAACCCTATTAGATATGCCCAGCTCAACAGCCTGATTGATCAAATCTGGAAGCAAATCACCAGCACCAGCTACCACAAACCGAACACCGGGTTCAAATTCTGTTACTTTCTTTGCTGCACGGAGGAAAATATCAGCACCCTTCTGAATGGTCAGACGACCTAAAAACAAAACAAGTTTCTGCTTCTCCCCCTCAGAAATTGGATACACTGCGTTATAAATAACAGTAATCTTATCAGGATTTATCCCGTATTTTTCAATGATCGTTCTTTTTGTAAATTGGCTCACGGCGATAATTTTATCAGCTTTTTCCATTCCTTCTCGTTCAATATCAATAAACCATTGATTTGGATGAAGCCAGCCACTTCGATCATACTCCGTTGAATGAACCGTAAGAACCAGAGGAACGCCCAGTAGATCCTTCAATGCGATACTTGCTTGTATCGTCAACCAATCATGACAATGAATGACATCATATGTACCTTTCACTTTTGTGACAACTAATGTATTATAGCGAGAAACAGCTTCAAAAAACTGACCAGCAATTTCGTTGCTTTCAGGACGATCATAAGGAAAAACTGTGGTCTCTCCCACCTCTTTAATTACCAAGTTACGATTATCACTCGTCGCGCCATGTTTCGTTTGAGGCATATAAAAATCTACTTTCGCACCCATATTAGCGAGACTTCGAGTAAGTCCATAACAATGAGTACCTAAACCGCCTACCGTAAACGGTGGGTATTCCCAGCCAATCATTGCTACTCTCATGTCTTTGATCACTTCCAAAAAATTCCTTATTTCAAAAGAGGCAATTCACTCTTCAAATCTTGTTTTGTAATAATCTTCGTCAAATGAGGGATGTCGTTTTCGAAACTTTTTGTTATTCTCTTTCTGAACGTTTGAAAATTCTCGATCCATATTCATTGATTTCACCTATCCTTTCTGAAATTAATCGGATTATAGCGGTAAGCAATAGAGAGTATATATCATTGTGTAGAAAGGCATATAAGTATGTAAAATTATTACATGTTTGTGTAAATATGGAAAAAAGAATACGGATGAATATCTCACTCACAAAAAAAGAAAATGTACTCATAAAAAAAATTGCGAAAGAAGAAGAAAGACCTTATAGCCGACAGATCGTCTATATGACAGACTTTTACATAAAAAACAATAAATTTAGAGGAAAAATAAGATGATATTGAACAAAGAAAAATGCCAATGAAATGGTGGCATAGTATTTTTAAAACCTCAAAATATCTTTGATAGATTCTTCTAGGAGCATTAGAAAATAAACACATATTACTGATAGGAACATCTAAAATCAAAAAGTAAAAAACTTATCCACGGATATAAAACCATTAAATGTGTTAAAATACTACGGATTGATTTCGCCCCCTGCAAATCTCACCATTTTTAAAGGAGTAGAATTAATTGTGGGTATTTCACTCTAGCTCGGTACCCCCTCCAGCGGCACTTTTTCATTCAAAAAAAGATAAAGAGCACTTTATAGAGATTCCCGTAGATAGTTATTCTGTTTTCGAACTTCTTTTATTTATCGACCATCTTAACCAGATATTTCATTCCATTTCGAAACACAAAAATCTTAAATATTTTCCATCTGATTGAGAAGAGTGCCGTCCCAAAAAACGTTTTTTGAAAGTATGGAGTAATCTTTTTTCGTGATTTCTTCCTTTTGAATAGGGGGGAGATGATCATCTGGCACTTTAGCAGCCCAGGCAACAAATCTTCGAACCATCCACCAGGTATGAGTCAATTCATCTTTCGCGTTTTGGCTCAAAGGTGCGATATCCTCCCATTTATAAAGACCAGTGCCGAGACAGTTGAAATTCGTATTCTTCATTTCTGTGATATGACCGTTCCACCAAACCATATATTCTGGATGAGCTGTACAAAGAAGTATTCTTCCCTCGTTTTCATTAGGATACACCTCTGCAGTTATGCTTGGCTTGTTGGAATAATCTAATTCAATAATCCTATCAGTTAACTTCCAATCTCTAGCCATATAAAATGTGTATAAAAACACATTTTTCAACGTATCATTTTCTTTTTTAATATATTGCAGGGCTTTTAGGAAAGCAACAAAAAGACCGCGAATTCCTCCCGTATAGTTCCATGCGTGAATTCTTATATTTTTATTGGTAGAAAGATCCTGCGTAGGATATTTTGCAAGTATTCGTACCTCTCGATCTGGGTTTTCTGGTACTATCAGCGCTGGTCCACCCCACCATCGGATCCGTTCAATATCTTGTTTAAAATCTGAAAATATTGGATGATCTCTACATAGTTGAAAGTCTAACGGGGCTCCCGCCGTATGAATCCGAACACCATCAATCGTTTCTCCAGGGGCAAAAGAGAATACGTACGCTATCGCACCTATTTTCTCAGGATAGTTTTTTTGAAATGGATAAAAAAGCGGAAATGCAATCGACCTGTAATACGATGAAACACAAGAAACACCAAGAGCGCTTTTGTTATATTGTCTCTCTAAAAATGAACGAGGTTTTTTATCTCCTGTTTTTAAATCTGTTATCAGTGCGGCTCCACCACATATACCAATATATCCACCACCATTCTTGATAAATGTTGAGATATTTTTTTTCCATACTCTCACCTTCCTTGAGAAAACAAAACCTTTCATAACGGCTTGCCCGTCTCCAACACCACCTCCCGGAACAAGGAGAACATCAAACTCCGATGTATTCAGTCGTCCCTTTACGATATCCTCATCAAAAATATACTTGACAATAAAAGTATAGGTTTTATTGTTGGTCATCCAGCTATAATTATGTAATATTATCGGAAAGAAATGCTTTCCTGACCCCCAACCTAATGGCTCCTCTGCAATAATCGCTACTCGTATCGTACGTTCTCCTTTATTTTTTTCAAAATTTTTATCTGCGCAATCATTTATGGTTGAGGGCATATGTTTCACTTTGGTGGAGTGTAATTCCAGCGGTCAATAGTAAACTTCCAGTGGCTATTTACATGTTGCACAATTTTATCATCAATAGTATAGACGTTTGTTTTGTACCCTGATTGTTTTTCAAGGTATTTCAGCATTTCAGGCAACGCATTTTCTAAACCAGATAACTTCAATTTTGAATATATCTGTTTTACTTGTTGTATTGGATCTCCGATCAGGTCTTCATATTTTATTTCAACAAGCTTATCTTTTTGGATTTGCTCTTGTTGCTCAAAATAGCTGTCCATAAGTCGAATATAATTTTTTATTACTTGTTGTTCCATTTCCTCTTCAGAGGCGTTTTGTAACGCGAGTTTATCCAATACGTTCTGTCTCATTTTTTTTGTTGAAAGATATACCTTGTACGGACTCCTATAAATATGGATAAAATTTGCTTCTGGAAAAAGTTCAAGTAAAGTTGTGATACGAGCGGTGTTTGGAGGGTTTTTAGAAAGAAATCTTTTTCCTTGATTCGCCAACGTAACCGTTTTTATAAATTTCAGATAGGTTGTTTTCCATAGGTTTTTTTCTTCAGATGATCAGACCTTGAAAATGAATGGATTTAAGATATTGTCCTTCAGCATTTCTTGGGAAATGCAAGCAATGGAAAAATGACCAAGGATATAATACTGCAAGCGCTGCTTCATCTTCATAGGGTCCATCCATATCAACTTTTATTGCATCCATGGGTCTTTCGGAGGGGAGAAATCTCGAGAGAAATTTTTTTATCGGCTCAAGGATTAAAAAACTATCTGGTAAAAGGGTATTCCATAATGAGACATAACAGAATTGCGGATCCTGGGATAAAATCTCATGAAGATAGGTTGTCCCACTTCGCCAGTGACCGATTATAAACACTGGAGGATGTGATATTTTTGTTTTGTTGATTTTTGAGCTGTATTTTATGTTAAAAAGCATTCGTGCAGGTGTCGTTAATATTGATGTCAAAGTGATAAAGACCGCTCTATTAAGATACTCTCTATCCACTCCTCCATTTTTTTCTAGTAGTTGTATCCAGTTTCTTAGGGATATACCAAAGAGTGGATGCTGAACAGTTCGATTGTTTTTTTGTTTTTTCATTCTTGGTTTTCATTCGCATTCCTCTTTTTATTACATCATTAGACGGTGATGTCTTTCTCAAAAACACGATGTTTTTTATAAAGTGTAGCACCGGTTATAGCGATAGTTGTATGAGCAGCAGCATTCTCTTCATCAATCCATCCAACCTCGGCACTAATGTACCCTCGGTTTTTCATTTCGATTAATATTTTATAATTTAAAAGAGATCCAATATTTTGATTACGGAATTCTTTTTTAATACCAATAAGATGTAATTTACCTGCATTTATCTTTGGTTTCTTGCAAAGGAACAGCAGTATTTGAAAAGGACCTAATCGTCCATTCATTTTCTGAAATATCTGATTGTAATCAGGTGTTGACCAGATATAGGCAATTGGTGAACCTTCGATTTCCGCAACTAAAAATAACCGAGAATCCACAAACCATCGTAATTGTTTCACTCCAAAGCGTGTCTTAACCTCCTCTGCAGAAACAGGGACATATCCCCAGTGATCTGAAAAGGTTTCTAAAAAAAGTTCGACCCACCATTTCAGTTCCTTCTGAGTGCGTAGGCGATTGAACGGACGAACCTGTACCTCTGATGCAACACACTGTCGTGCCTTTTCTTCAAGTTTTTTGGGAATCGGTTTTGTTAAATCGATGTAATAAAGGAGTTGATCCCTTACTTTTTTCATACCAAATTTTTCAGCATACGTCACATAATATGCTGGTGAATATGTGGAAAGTAAACTTGGCCGTGAGTTAAACCCATTATATAAAAAACCACAGCCAACATCGATACGTCCATCGATTGGACCTTGCATTACTTTCATTTCTTTTGATAGAAGCCAGTCCTGAGCGGTTTGCAATAACGCGTTAGCGCATTCGAAATCTTGAACACATTCAAAAAAACCAAAATATCCTATTTTTTCCCCAACTGTTTCGCAGTATGTAGAATCAATTATCGCGGCAATTCGACCGATAACTTCGTTATTTTTCCTAGCGATAAATAATTGACACTCTGCATGTGACCAAAAAGGATTCTTTTTTTTAAAGAAATCCTTCATTTCGTTCCAAAAAGGAGGAACCCAAAAAGGATCATCACGGTAGATTTGAAACGGAACATGATAAAATATTTTAAAATCTATGAAATGTTGTACGGGTTCAATTTGGATAGAATGAGGAAAACGTCTCATCTGGTTGTTCTTTGACTCAAATACATATGTTCCATGATTGTCTGACTTCGAGAAGGAAATGCTTCTACCTCCATGACGATATCGACATGTTCCTGTCCAAATATTTTTGCGTTCTTTATAAATATTCTTCCCAATTCTATTCCAATTTCATCATTGATTTCGTAAAGTTAAGAACCTAACAAGAAATATCTGACTAGAGAATTATTTAAATATCTTACTTCTTTTAATCTGAAAGAGGCTCATATCAGGGGGAGAATAAATTCCATAGTTTTTCGATAAACAGATGTCTTTGTAAAAAATGTAACAGAAATTGATTAAGCATAGTCCACTGAACAGGATTGATACTTACTGGTGTTTTAAGAATAATAGGAATCACATTCAAAATCGTTTGGATTATCCTTATTTTCTACTCGTATATATCCTTCAAATTCTGAATTTTTTTCGTCGGGAGCTATCACGGATACCTGTACGGTTACTTGTCCATCGCCTGGACTGAGATTTTCTCCAGATTCTGGAGTATACGTCCATGTTCCCCAAGTAATTGATGAAGTATTAATTGTCCAATTCAGCAATGAACTGCTATTTCCAATATTTTGTACCTGAAAACTACCAGTCACTGTTGCGCCTGGTTTGATATCAGTCCATGAAAGACTTCCAGAGCAATCTAAATCAGGAATCGTTAGGTTCTGGTGGTTCTTCTTCTGGTGGTATATAGACGATTTTAAACACCTTGTTGCAACTCGCATCGGGTAGGGATTTATATTGCCATACCGTTGTTCCTGTCTGGAGTGACTTCGAAGAATTTTCCTGTGTTCTCCATTACAGATAAGAGTATTACCATCTGGTAAGACGCTCAGCACCAGAAAGATGACTTGAATAGAAACTTGTTGGAGGGTTCCAGTATAGATCCATGTTTGTGTCAGTAGGTCCATATGCAGAACCTGGTTCAAGATAATACTCACCATTGTCATTTACAGGTGGAACAATTTCATCAACAGTAGAATAATGACTACCTGGACGGCCTACTCCATTGTTAAAGACAAGGATGTTTCCTTCTCCAGGACATCCTTCATCTATCCATGTCGCATCATGCTGATTAAATAATTTTTGATCACTTGAGGTTCCTGCTCGGTATGCCTGCTGGATTTCCCCAACGGTAAAGAAGATCACCACCTTTCCCACTATTACCACCAGTATGACCTGCAGCTTCTGCTGTTGTTGTACTATGATCGATTACCCAGATTTCATTAAAATTACAGACACTGATTAGTATTTGATCAAATTCTTCATTATAATCAATAGAATTTGTATGCATCCAATCTGATTAATGATGATGTCACATAATTGATATCAACTAATTCTGGATGATCTCCGACCACACCATAATTTGCTTTGGAAGAATCATAATCCTGGATGAGATGATCCCAGACATGCCACTCCCAGACAATCGTCCCACTCGTTGGTCCAGTTGGTTGAACTTCAATGATATGGTCAGGCATAAATCCGTTACTGGAAACATAATTTGGATTTCTTCCTGCAGCAATAGCCTCAGTACGTGTTTTTGTTTCCCAAGCAATCAACAGCACATTACCATTTGGTAACGATTTAACATCATGATGGCTAAGATCTCCATTAGTATTGTATCGAAAATCCCATACGACTGTCCCATCCCATTCTACTTTCTGAACACCACCACCAGCTCCACCACCACCAGGACCTACACCAACTCGTATCGTACGAAGAATCGTCCCATCACCCAACCAGCGCACCCTACACCTGGTAGATAACTACTTGACCATGTATGATTTACCACCCCCGTGCTATCGATTAAATATGTTATTTTGGAATCCATTGGGGCAAATAAGATCTGGCCATCTAATTGTCGTTGAGTATTCATGTTGAACCTTTCTGTTCCACTGTTTGAGCTCAATAGAAGATGTACCATAAATAAAGTACCTAGTGATAAGAAAATCATATAGAAATTTTATTGCTGCATAGTTGAATAATATTTTTTACATAATGTCTGATTATTAAATATACTCTAATTATGTACAATTTTCTCTTCATAAATATCTTTACCTTTATAAATAATTATACTTAGTCATTATAAATATTAGTTTTTTCCCAATTCTATCCCAAATCACAATAAGACCTTTAAGTTGTAAGAGATAAATCCACGAGGAAAAATCAGTCAAAAAGGAAGAACATAATGAGTCAAAACTAAAGCTCTTCTTTTCTATGTCCATTGCGTGAGAATTGTTTCTCGATTGAAAATTGCTCTGGCAAAATAAAACAACCCAAGATCAATACCTCCGTACAACCCTGAAAAAATAAAAATCATGACTGGTGAAAGAAAAATAAACCCGGATAAAACACCAAGCATAAGCACCACGACGGGCATGACGATAAACCCACCGAGTTGTTGCGCCGCCCGAACATCACTGACTTTTGAGGAAACCAGGACGCAGGCAAGAACACTCATTAAACAAGCGGTTGGCGCAAGTAAAAGTATCGATAGAATCCAAGTAAGATTCGGCAATAATGGATATCCAACCTTTGGTATCAGTACAACATCAAGTAATAGAACACCTAAACTAAACGCAAGGAATGTCGATCCCATCGAGGGAATAAACGCAGAAAAAATCTTCCCAGCGAGCAACTCACCATCAGTTGTCGGTGTCGCAAGCAATGGCTCTAAACTCCGATTATTCTTCTCTCCGACAATACTATACGTGGCGATAATCGTCGGAAGGGTCGCAGGTACAATAATAAAGATCATCAGCACCATGTTAAACATCATTGGAAGCACCTGATCGATATCCGATGGTTTAGTTTTTGTAAATGCTAGGTTTGATGAAACAGCAAGGACGTATCTCCCATCCAGTCCTGTTCCCTCTGAACGAATCACCGTTACGTTATTGAGAAATGAACTAGAAAGAGAACTATTTTGAATAGTTGAATCTACCACTGTTGTGTTATCAAGAACACAAGACAATATGATACAATTATTGAGATGAGTGTTTTTAAGAATTTTATGACTAATGACTGTTGAACTAAGTGAAATATTTTCTATTGTCTGATTTGTCCACGGCGCACGAGTATCATCAGGTAATATACCAATTTCAAGAAGTCCGTCGACATCCCATGGCCTCTCAAGCGGGACCATGGTCACCATCGGTACAAACATAACAAGCGGTAAGACAACTCCTAGGACGATTGGCATTGCGATAATCGACCCGATCACGAGTTTCTGTTTCTTGAACTCATCAAGGTCCTTGCGCATCACAATCCATGCGTTCCTCCAGCGCATTACCGGCCACCCTCCTCGATGAGTTTCAGGTACACATCTTCTAGAGAATGTTCTTCCTCGGTGACAAATTGAATTTGCAGGCCTTGTTTCATCAACCAGGAGACCACCCGCGGGTTGTCTTCTTCTGGGTTCCTCACATTTAAGACCAACTGATTCCCGTTCACCTGTGCTTGTGAGACAAAATCCAGAGACGAAATATCCTTGAGTAACGACGGTGGGATCTTCTGCATCGTAATGCTGATTGTTCGCGCAAACAACCCTCGCGCTAACTCTTTTGGGTTCCCAATCTTTACGGTTCTGTTTTTCACCAGCGCGACCGTGTCACATATACGTTCTGCTTCCGAAAGATTATGCGTGTTGATAAGAATCGTATCGCCCTGGGATTTCAACTCAAGGATGTACTCTCGAACCATTTTTGCTGCTGCGGGGTCTAGACTTGCGGTCGGCTCATCAAGAAAAATATATTTCGGGTCATGGATTAATGCTCGCGCGATAGCAATCTTCTGTTTCATCCCTTTGGAAAACCCGCCAACCGGCTCGTTTCGTCGATCCCATAAACCAAGGTTTGTGAGCGTTGTCTTTATTGATTCTTCACGGTGTGTCTTTGGGATGCCGTAGAACTGAGCGTAGTAATCAAGGTTCTTGTACGCCCCAAGGGTTTCATACAAACCGGGTACCTCTGGGAGCAGACCAATCATACCACGGATTTTCTGCGCGTCTTCTTTCTTCCCAATCTCATACGAATCGATATGTGCACTTCCCGCTGTCGGTTGGATGAGGCAGGAGAGCATCCGCATTGTCGTCGTCTTGCCTGCGCCGTTCGGTCCAAGGAGACCAAAGATACGACCATCCGGAATCTCAATGTTAAAATCCTGTATCGCTGTAATCGAACCAAACGTTTTCGTTAACCCTTCACAGACGATCATTACAAACGCATCCTTACTTTCTGCAGTGCGAGTGTCCTATACTTACTATTTCTTTATAAACGTAGCAGGTTATATGGAAAATCCCTCCTTAAGGATGCTCTTTAAACTAGCTTTATTTTTCTCAAAACTACAATTCAACAGAAGATAAAAATTATCTCCAAAATTTTATATACAGTTTTCTGTTTCTCCTTAATGGGATGCCGGATAGCGGTAAACATAGGAGCGGATTTGCTTCATAGCGGAAAGGGATGACTGTGTATCTTAAAAAAGTTGAGATGGAAAATTTTAAGTCCTTCGGGCATAAATTAATTGTACCATTCTACCCTGGATTTACTGCAATTACTGGACCAAATGGTTCTGGAAAAAGCAATATTGTTGATGCGATTCTCTTTGTGCTCGGTCCAAAAAGCTCAAAGGTCATGCGAGCAGGTCGACTCACAGACCTTATTTTTAATGGCGGGAAAAACCGGAAGAATCCATCAAAGTATTGTAAGGTCTCGCTGGTATTTGATAACTCGCAGCGAAAGATGCGGATTGATGCTGATGAGGTCATCCTGACCAGGATGATCAAACGAGCGCCCTTAAAAGATAACCCTGATAACTACTACAGTTACTTTTATATTAATAATCGTGCCGCGTCGTTTTCTGAGTTTATTGACATCTTGACTCATGCGCGTATCTCTGGTGAAGGCTACAACATCATTAAACAGGGTGATGTCACTAGTCTAGTCGAGATGGGTTCTGTTGACCGGCGTAAAATCGTTGACGGCATCGCGGGTATAAGCACGTTTGATGAGGATATCGAAAAAGCGGACAAAGAGCGCGAAGATGTTGATAAGAACCTCGAGCGGATTGATATTATTTTAAATGAAATCACCAGCCAGATTCGTCAATTAAAAAAAGACAGGGATGCTGCATACCGATACAAAGAACTGAAAGACAAACTCTACGAAACAAAAGCGATGATTGCCTATAAGAAAAAACAGGAAGTCGAATCCCAGATCTTAGAAGTAAACAAACAGATAGAATCCTATGACGGGGAACAGAAGAAATTCGAAGAACAGAAAGAAAAACTGAAGATACAGTATACGGAATTACAACAAAAATTGGATGAGATTGAGAAGAAAATCGGTGATGCTGGTGGCAATGAGGCAAATGATATTAAAGGAAAAATTGACACGTTACGCTCTGAAACAATCAAGATTGACGAGCGTATAAACTACTCAAATGATGAGATGGCAGAGAAGAAAAAAGAAAAGAAAGAGTTAGAATCATCACTTGATGAAATAACAAAAGAACTTGACGAATTTTCCACGCAAAAAAAAGAGCTCACAATAAAAATCCAAGATATTGAAGGAACGCTAAAAACAAACGAAGATGAGCTTGGTAAATTACGGGAAGAAATCGCGCAGTCTGATGACACGTCCATGGATATAACCAGAGAGCTTGTAAAGATGCGGGAGGAATACAACAACAAACAGACTGAGAAGCATGAGTTTGAACTTAAACGAGACCGGTTGAAAGAAAAACTTGATGCATTAGATTTACAGATCGCTGAGTCACAAGAGACAAAATCCACCTATGAATTTGAGGTAAAAGATATCGACTGGCAGGCCGGAGAACTTCACAGGGGAAAACAAGAAAACAGCAAAAAAGTAAAGGAATCAGAGAAACAGTTGTTTGAGAAGAAGAGACGGGAATCCGAGATCACCGAGGAGCTTGCTGATCTCGAAAAAGCGATTCTGAAGATGCAGCGGGAACAGTCGAAGTTGCAGGCTGAGCGCGATGCAGTCCAATCCGTTGGCTCAAAGTATAATTCAGCAGTGGAGTCGATTCTTGCTGCTCGGAATTCAGGAGAGCTAAAAGGTGTTCGTGGGACGATCGCGGAGCTTGCGCAGGTTGATGAGAAATATAAGTTGTCGTTGGAGATTGCTGCTGGCCCCCGGATGCAGGCTGTTGTTGTCGCAGATGATACCGCGGCAGCGGAAGCTATTGGTTATTTACAGAAAAGGAAGTTAGGGCGGGCTACGTTTTTACCGATTAACAAGATGATTGTGGGAAAGCCTCGAGCACAGGCACTGATGACCGTGAAAGATGAGAGCTCCCAGGGATTTGCGATTGATCTGGTAAACTTTGACCAGGAATACAAGGGTGCATTTTGGTATGTGTTTGGTGATACGGTGATTGTCAATACGCTCTCCGATGCAAGACGATTAATGGGTGGCGTCCGGCTTGTTGACATGAAAGGTGATCTGATTGAGGCTGGTGGTGCCATGGTTGGCGGTAGTCCTCCCAGCGAACGTCTCTCGTTTGGCAGCGCGGATCAACGGACCCTTGATGAGATTACTCGGAAGTTAAATGGAGCGATTCAGAGTCAAGACATGTTATCTGAGGAACTTGCACAGTTGAAAAAAGACATCGTTGAATTGGAGAATGCTTTTCGAACACTCAAGGTTGAAACCGATGCAGGGATTCAAACAAAAGATCTCGATGTTCGAAAGAAAGAGTTCGCGGGAAAACTCGACATTCTCACCAACGACCTTGAAGCGAAACTGAAAGAAAAAGAATCAATCGAAGCAGAGAAGGTACAGATTCTTGCATCACTTACTGAATGTGAGAAGCGACTCAAAGAGCTCGATGCACTGAAAGAAGAAAAAGGAAAACATCTGCTGAAAACCACCAAGAAGGAAGTCGCCCAGGCAGTACGTAGCCTTGAGAAAACAGTGTCTGAACTCCAGGAGAATATGTTGAAGCTCCACAGTGAACAGGAAACGATTCAGAAGAAAATCGAGTTGCTGGATGAACGGAAGACCGAGCTTACTGAGAAAATTACCGGAATTGATACTGATTTTGAGACATTGAAACAAACAGTACTAGAGTTAAAGCAAACTCGAGCGAAAGGTCAGGATGAGCTCAAGGCACTGATGACTGTTGAGGAGTCGATGAGTGGGAAGACTAAGGAGCTGGCAGTGGAGCGCGATAAACTGTATAAGAAGACCGTTGGGATTGAAAACGAGCTGGAAACCATTAACACGAAGGCGGAGTCATATCTTGATTTGGTTGCTCGGGCGAAATACCGGTTACCGACTCTTGAAGATTCAAAAAAGGAGTTTGATCAGGAGATCGCATTGTATCATGTGGAGATCACGGAGACGAAACTGCCTCCGATTGAATCGATGAAAGAAACGATTCTTTCTGTCGAGCAGACCATGCAGCAGCTCGAGCCGGTGAACATGCGGGCACTGGAAGAGTATGAACATCAGATGGAGCGAAAGAAGAAATTCGATGATGATATCGGACATCTCACCGATCAGAAGAAGAACCTCGTGAAGCTTGTTGGGGAGATAACCAGTAAGAAGAAAGAGCGGTTCTTTGAGGTGTATGATGAGATCAATAAGAACTTTAAAGAAATTTATGCACAGTTATCAGAGGGTGGGGAAGCTGAGCTGTTATTGGAAAACGAGGAGAGCGTCTTTGAAGGCGGTTTGACGATTAAAGCACGGCCTCATGGGAAGAAAGTGTTACGACTCGCTGCACTCTCCGGCGGGGAAAAAAGCATTGCATCACTAGGATTTATTTTTTCGATTCAGCAGTACGACCCAAGCCCATTCTATGTGCTTGACGAGATAGACATGTTCCTTGATGGGGTGAACGCGGAGATCGTCTCACGGATGATTAAAAATCGAGCGGAGCATTCTCAGTTCATCAGTGTGTCATTGCGTAAGATTGCACTCAAAGAGGCGGACTTCCTCTATGGAGTCACGATGCATGATTCTGGTATCTCTGAGATGATAGGAAATATCGACCCTGATTCGGTAGGACCAAAGGGAGAAATCAAAACGATTGTACAGGAGGTGCTCCCACATGGAGCTGGATAACGACGTCATCAACCATTTATTGTTTCATAAAGCCTTAATCGATGAAACCAATGATATGACCCGGATCAACCAATATCTTGAGCTGGCGAAAGCAGCTGTTACCGGGGAGTCTGCCGCTATTGAGGATCCATTTGACCGATCAGTGTATCTCGCGTTTGATTTGGTGTTGAACCAGAATATGAACCCCTGGGATATCGATCTCGTTGGTTTCTCAACGATGTATCTGAAACGTGCGAAGAAAGAGAAAATCGATTTGATGGCCGCTGGTAGGATTATCTACATGGCATGGAAAGTCCTGCGGATGCAAAGTGATCACTTGGTCGTAAACATGGAGACCAAAGAAGAAGTTATTGAACAAGGCTTCGGCTGGGAGGATATCCCGACCGCTACCTGGCTTGCCAATGATGACGAGTACTCCTACACGAATTTACTTATGAAAATGCCACAGTCACCTCTTGAGGAGCCGTTGCGTCGTGATTCCACACGAAAAGTCACGCTTATTGAACTCCTGAGTGCTTTTGATGAGGTGCGCAAAGAATCAGAACAGTACAAGCTCCTTGACCAATTACGACAGGAAGAGCGCATACAACTTGAGCAGAAAGCACGCAAAGCAATGAAAGGCTCAGCCCATGAGGACCATCTGGAAGAGGATGTCGCGACCGTCTGGGAACGGATCTGTCAATTCCCAAAAAAATCCATGAATTTTTCTGAGCTCTGCGAGGTTGATAGTCCTGAGGAACGCATTAAAACATTTATCTCTATTTTGTTCCTCGCTTACGAAAAAAAGATTATTGTTCACCAACAGAAATTCCCGTATGGAGAAATTTATATTAAAACAATCGGATATACCTAAGAGGAGAACAGATATGAGCGTAAAAGAAGATCGCTTGGTTGAATCCCTTTTATTTTCTGCAGGAAAACCACTCAGTATCGAAGAAATCCAGGAGACATCGGGGTTATCACCAAAGCATGTCAGTGAGGCGATCGAACATCTCATGCAGTCGTATAACACCGAGCGGAAAGACGAAACATCTCTTGAGATCGTGAAAGCAGGCAATAAATTCATCATGCAGGTGAAAAAAACGTTCACCGATCAATCGATGATGGTAGCAAAACCAGAGATTAAAACCGATCTTCTGAAGACCCTGGCGCTAATTGCGTTTCATCAACCAGTGAAACAATCAAACCTGCGGCATATGATCGGAGAACGTATTTACGCTGATGTTGACCAACTGGTGGGCATGCATTTGATTCATTCGGTGCCACATGGTGCAACAGAGACGCTGACCACGACAAGGCTGTTTCCTGAATATTTTGGTATTGACTCGACAAAACCAGAGGAAATCCGAGAGTTTTTAGCAAAAAAAGTCATCGGTCATGTGGTCAAACAAAAAACCGTTGAATCCTCAGAAACCGAAGAACACCCCGCTCAAGAAGAAAACAACGAAGAAAATCCCTCTGAAACCCACATGAAAACAGATAAGTAGATTGGTTTTTTCTTACGTTTCTTTCATTTTTTTTAAAAAGCAATGGTATGAAGGCGTATATTTTTAAAGAACTATTTATTATAAAAATGTAAACGAAGGAGGAATATTTGATGTTAAAACCAAAAATAAAAGTAGGGCATTATTATGAATTAGAATTAAAAGAAGGTAACAAGATAGTATTTGCTGTGTTGTATGGTTTTGAGAGAGGAAAAAATAAGGATGTGTATACTTTAATGATGTACACAGATACTGATAATTTTGAGTTTCCTATTGAAGAGCTCCAATTTGATACATGGGTTAAAGAGGGGCGAATTAAAGAAATAACTTCTGACGAATTATTGGTTTATGCTTTATAGATTCAAGGATTAATTTTTTAAAGCAAGGGGTTGACAAAATTGAAATTTAGGGAGTAAATGTATGAAAAAGATTCAAACCAAAGAGCTGGAAAAAGATATTGAACGAAGTAAAGATATTTCAGAGGTATGGTTGCACGGCGGGAAGGCGATAGGTGAAATCGTCCGTCCTAAAAAGAAGCAAAAAATATAGATCTGTTAACAATTTGCACAAAACATGAGTTATACGTGGGAGGTATGTTTTTAAGGAATTACGAGTTATGATATCACACTGTGGGAGAGAGACATATGGCAAATTGCCCGAAATGTGGAAAAAATAACGTTGATGATGCTGCTTTTTGTATAAATTGTGGTACGTCTCTAAAATCTGATGCCGCTTCTCCTATCGAACGACATGCGATGAGGTTTGCACAGGACATGGAGCAAATGGGAAAGAACCTAGGAGAATCCATGACACACGCTGCAAAGCGCATCCAAGGAGACTCACGTGATATGGGAAAACGCTTTGAACAGAGAGTCGACCAGGTAGGTAAAAATGTGGAGAATTGGTATGATCGTACATTTGGTATTCTTGGACCGTTGCTCGCGAGTTTTATCTTTTTAATTATCCTGCGTCTCGCTATCGAAATTGCGAGAATCTCTGGGGACGAGGTTCCTGAAATGAGTACGATAACCGCAGTTATCCTCATATATCTCCTACCGCTCTTTGGCATGACGCTTATTTCAAACTACACGTCGTACTTTGCAAGAAAATCGTATAAATTCAGGATTTTTTCTCCTCTTTTCCATTCGATTGCCTTGGTTATCATCCTGTGGATTGTTGCTCAAATCCTTCATACCTTGCGAGTCAGATTACAGATTGCAGACCTTGAAACCGCCGCGATAAATATTGAAAATATTTTACCAACGGTATTCGTTTTTGTCCTTCTCATTGGTTATGTGGTTCTCGCAATGAATATGCCGCGAGAACAAGAAAAAAAACCATAAAAAAAGGGTTTATATAGAAAGAATGATTATCGGATGATAGGTTAGAGGTAGAGGTATGGTATATTGCGCGAAATGTGGAATACAAAACGATGATGATGCAATCTATTGTAAAAGCTGTGGAGCTCCGCTTCATGGTTCAAGACATGACCATGACCGCGAACGAGATCGACGATGTGAAGAGGAATGCGCTGGTGGAAAAAGTGGTCGCGGATGGGCGATGTTCTGGGGTGTTATTATCATCCTTATCGGTTTGGCGATACTTTTTGAAGTTGTCTTTAAAGAAATGGCGAAAACATATTCCTCACTTTCCTGGGTGAACACGGTTCAGTGGAACTGGATCTTTGCTGGTGTGATAGCGATTTTCATTATCATCTTTGGAATCCGCGTCATCTCCCGAAAATAATCGTAGCTTCATATATTTTACAGGATTGCAGACAGGAGCTACAGAGACGACTATGATGCCAGCGGGAGAGTTGAATCCTGCTGTCAAGCCAGAGTATACAAAGAAGAATCGTAAACAATCCATACACTACTTTTCCTGAAAGTTCTACGATGCTCGTTGTAATGAAGAAGAAACTGAGGATCAACATCCCGTTGGACAATACGTGAATGATCGAATGTCGACTCCCGAGTATGATTTCGAGATACACAAGTGCCATGACAAGCAGTCCTAGAAAGAACAGCAGACGGGAAATCGTTGGTGGTTGCTGGAACGGAACAACGACATAAAGTATCATCAGAATGATTGAAAGAAGACAACCAATGAGAAGGCCTAAGCACCCTGCACACCATGTTTTATTCTGATATATCATTCTATGATTTTCGAAGGTTTTACAGTCTGGGTGATGTCCTCGAAACGATCGTTGTAATGCCTCAGAATGGTTTTTTTCTGTGTTCTCTTTCTTAGAAATGAATAATCGTACCCAATTCGGACGGAGCTGAAAAAGATATACCAAAGACACAGCTTGCGATGAATACTCCTGCAACAATCATCTTTTCTAGTAATACCAGTGTATGCGTAGGAGCAGGTGTCATTAAAACAAAAACAACAAGAAGAGCTGCTCCAGCAACAGACAACCCAAGATAAGATAAAACGATCTTTATCTGATTCAAATTAATCTCCTGAGTTTCTCAAGTACGAACTGCCCAGCCATATGACGATACAAATTACGTTTCAATTTATTTTTCGCCAGAACCCCTGCCATGTTTTTTGTAATCGACCCGTAAAAGGAACGATAGCAGCGCCATAATTCCTCCTGGACTTCTTTTTTAGTGAGGGATTCTGTCGGCATAATTGCATGAGCCATATCATAATTCGAATAATTCGTATCTTCGATCCAGCCGTTTTTCTTTGCAGTTTCATAGTAGATAGTTCCTGGGAACGGTGTGAGTGGAGTAAAAATCGCAACATCTGGGGCAAGTTCATGGCTGTACTCACGGAGCCGTTCAATTGATTCATGAGTATCGCTTCGTGCGCCAATAATAAACATCGCTTGGGAAAAAATATCGTTTTGTTTCATTATTTTCATCGCTTGATATGCATCTTGTGTTTTGATTCCTTTCTTATATTCATTTAATATCTCCTGTGAGTCAGTTTCGACACCACATAAAATCCAATAGGTGCCCACTTCACGGAGTTTTGTAATCAGATCCGGATGTCGTGCGATGTCATCGATTCGTGCCTGGAAAAATAACATGACGTCATCTTTGCACCGTCGTTGCCGTAGCTCGTCGTATAATGGTTTTCCTCGGAGACTCAGTTTCATATGATCATCGGTAAACCAAAGGAATACACCTCCATAGGTTTCATTGAGGAATTCAATTTCATCAGCGATTCTTTTTGCTGATTTGGTTCTCCATCTACTCCCCCAGTGGTTCCATTGTGTGCAGAACGTGCATTGATGTTCACATCCTCGCGCGCCTTCAAGGATCATATACTGTGTGTTTCTCCCTGCCATTATGGTGAAATGGTAGCGTCTTAGGTTTTTTTCTACAAGATGGTATGCGGGATAGGGGAGACTATCGAGATTTTCAATAAGAGGACGTTGTTGGGTGTGGATGATTTTTTTGTTTTTTTGAAAAGAGATCCCTAACACATCATTTATTTTTTTCTCATTAAAAATCGTTCGTATGAGATCAACTAAGGTGAGTTCTCCTTCTCCTCGTACGATATAATCGATCTCTGGAAAACTTTGTAGTGATTCTTCCGGGGTAAAGGAAAAATGAACGCCACCGACAATAGTTACGATGTCCTTGTTTACGGTTTTCGCTATTTCACAGGTTCGTGCGCAGGAATACGCATTTGTGGTAAAACCTGATGTGAGTACCATGGATGGATCTGCTGATGCTATGTATTTTTCTAAACCTTTCCAATCGAGTCGGTCTGCTTGGCAATCAACAATGTCAATCTTTACATCAGGGAGTTCTCGTTCCACATATGCTGCAAGGATTAACAATGCGGATGGCGGAGGGAGGTACTCTCCCATGACAAACCAGAAGTTCCGTGGTGGTTCGACAAATAAGATAGATGATTTCATCTGCCTCTATTCAGGTAACCGGGAATCCATAGAAATAGATTTTCACCTATTCAAAACTACAAGGAATTTTGAAAAAAAGAAAAGGAGAGGAAGTATTAAAAGAACCTCAACGCACTTAATTCCTTCGATGCACGAAAATAAGATTCGCTGTTTCATCATGGTCCTTGTTTTGTCCGTCGATTAAGACCGGCTCGAGACATTTTTTTTTCAGAGGAATCAATCTCAATATGTTCACCAGTCACCATATAGTAGATTTTCTCTGCAATTTTACACGCGTGATCTCCACATCGTTCCAAATACCGGGAAACCATCATAAAATGGGCACCCTGAGTGATGTTCTTGTTATCTTCCATCATATACGTTAAACATTCGCGGAAAATGGAATAGCGGAGTTCATCCACGATCGATTCCCGTTCTTCTAAATTCTGGATTGCTGAAATATCCTCCTTCACAAAAGCAGTAAGCACATCATCAATCATGCCACAGACAATCTGCAGCCATATGAGGGATGCTAACCAGCTTCTTCATCCGAGGAACATCATGGAGTTCATCGGTTACTTTTGCGATGTCTTTCCCATAACGCCCAATTCTCGTAAGGTATGTATTCATTTTCAAACAACATGCGATCGTTCGCATATCCTTTGCCATTGGTTGATACAAAGCGATTAAACGAAGAGCCTTTGCTTCGATATCTCTATCCATATTTGCAATAACCCCTTTTTTCGATTGGACCCAAGCGGCAAGCTCACTATCATCATTTTTCAGAGAGTCCGTTGCTTTTTGGAGCATCTCTTTTGCCAGTTGTCCCATTTTCAAGATATCGTTTTTCAGTTCGTCTAATTCATTATGAAATTTTTGCACCATATGTTTTTCCTTCTTTATCCAAACCGACCGGTAATATATTTTTCCGTAAGTTCCTCATGAGGATCTTCAAAGATCTGTTCGGTTTCACCAAACTCGATAAGTTTTCCGAGGTACATATATGCAGCGTAATCACTGACCCGTGCAGCCTGCTGCATATTATGGGTAACAATAATCACTGTATATTTCTTTTTCAACTCTTCGATAAGATCCTCGATTTTTGCTGTTGCTATCGGATCAAGGGCAGAACATGGTTCATCCATGAGTAGTACTTCAGGTTCAATCGCAAGGGCGCGAGCAATGCATAATCGTTGTTGTTGCCCACCGGATAGACTCATTGCTGATTCGTGTAATCGATCACTGACCTCGTTCCAAAGAGCCGCTGCTTTTAGGCTTTTTTCAACAAGCTCGTCTAACTTCTTTTTATCATGTATACCATGGATTTTCAGTCCGTATGCGATGTTTTCATACACAGATTTTGGGAAGGGATTTGGTTTTTGAAACACCATTCCGATTTTACTGCGGAGTGCAACTGGATCAACTTTTTCATCAAGGATATTTACATCTTTCCAAAAGATTTTTCCTTCTGTTCTACATCCTTCTATTTCTTCATTCATCCGATTCAACGCTCGAAGAAGTGTACTTTTCCCGCATCCACTTGGACCGATAAACGCAGTTACCTTCTTTTCCAAAACATCCATTGACACATCTATGATTGCGTGTTTTTCAGAATAAAACACATTTAACCCTCGCATGGAGATGGTTCCCTTGACAGCGTCCTGATTTTCCATGTTGGTGTTCTCTCTTTTTACTGCAAAAACATGTGGGTTTTTTATCACTTTCTTCTCAGAATCGTTGTTGTTCTTTTTTTGTTTCGGCGTCATTTACCAATCCCTCCGTGATTGAGATCGCTGACGTATAATAATAGCGATAAGATTCATCGAAAGAAGGATGACCAGTAAAACAATGATCGTGCTTGCCGCGAGATCATGGAATTGTAGTTTTGGATGTCGTGTCCAATAGAAGATGGTTATCGGGAGAGCAAGAAATCCATCAAGGATACCACTTGGTGCTGTTTTGGCAAAGAGACTTCCGATGAACAGAATTGGAGCTGTTTCTCCAATAGCACGAGACAACGCTAAGATGACACCTGTTAATGTTCCTGGGACGGCGTAAGGAAGCACATGATGGCGGACCGTTTGCCATTTTGTCGCACCAAGACCTCGTGATGCCTCTCGGAATGAATCAGGTACCGATTTTAGAGATTCTTCTGTTGCTACCACGATAACTGGAAGAATCATAATAGCAAGCGTAAGACTGCCTGCAAGAAGACTTGGTCCAAAGCCAAACAACCGTGAAAACACCGCTAACCCTACCAGACCAAACACGATCGAAGGCACACCAGCTAGGTTCTGTATGATTCGACGGAGAAACCGGGTGTATCTGTTATCCTTTGCAAACTCGTTTAAATAAATAGCTGCCCCGACACCCATAGGAACTGCGAAAACTAAGGTTAGACAAACAAGGTAGATTGAGCCTATAATAACCGGATATATCCCTGCTTTTGAAGGTATTGAACTGGGAAATGAGGTAAGAAACGTCCAATCAATGCCCGGGAGCCCTTGTTCCAACACAGAGGCTATGAGTAAGACAAGAAAAACAACGGCAACCAAAAGACATGTCGCAACGGTAGTAACTCCAATTTTTCCTTTCAGGTATCGACGTTGCAAGCTGATCTTTTTATCATGGGTTCTCCGTAATAAAATATTCCAAAGAGAAATAATTCCTGTATAGATTTTTTTTGTATATCGTGACATCCAGGTTTCCTTTTTTGCTACTACTCCTCCTCGTTTGATGCGGAGAACGACTCTCCCTGCAATGAGATTAATAATATAGGTGATAACGAAGAGAACGAGTCCTACTGCAAACGCTGCACTCACCGCAACCCCTGGCGGAATATCGCCGGTTGCTACTTGTGCGATATAGGAAGTCATGGTTTGCACTTCATCAAGCGGATTTAATGTTAGTTTCGCGATACTTCCTGCAGCCAATACCACAACCATGGTCTCCCCCAATGCTCTTGCGAGCCCTAAGAGGATGGAAGCGATGATTCCACTTGATGCTGCGGGCATAACGACTTTTACCGATGTTTCCCATTTTGTCGCCCCCATGGCAAGACTCGCTTCTCTGAGATGTTTGGGGACTGCCTTCATCGAATCATCAGAGATACTGACGATAATCGGCAGCACCATGATTGCCATTACAATAATTGCGCTTGCTGCGTTAAAATAACTCGCACCAAAATACTGCTGTAGGATTGGACTAATCAAAAGAAGAGCAAAAAAACCGTAAACAATTGATGGTATTCCCGCAAGGACCTCAA
>CAWIEM010000007.1:0-19048 GCA_963835145.1 uncultured Thermoplasmata archaeon | reverse complement strand
GATGGCTTCCACCTGTTTTCTCATTAGCAGAATAATCGAACGGATCGGAGATCACGTAGTTAGAATCGCACAAAACACTCCAAACCTTATTCATAGCAATCTGGATCGAAAAATCATCCAAAAGATTATTACAGCAAATACACAATCCCTTGATATTTTTAATAAAAGCATCAGTTCTTTTTTTCAAAAGGACATTAACGCTTCAAATGAAACCTTCGAATCTTTAGATAAACTTGAATTACTCTGCGAAGAAATCAGCACACTTGCACTCCAACAAAAAGGTATTGTCGCAATCTCAATTGGATATATTATTGAAAGCATTCGACGGATAGGAGAATACGCAGAAGATATCTCAGAAAATGTCATTAATTATCTCGTTGGAGAAGAGCAATAAATTCTATTTTTAAAAAAGGTTAGAAAAATCATGGGGTTTTATATTCTAATAATCGATTAAAGGTAAGATCAAACGGGGTAGGTATACTAAAAAAAGTTGATAGGAGTTACGTGATTCATATGGGGATTCTTTCCTGGTTAATACCACAAGAAAAACATTTTTTTGACATGATCGAAGAACAAAGTAAAAATGTTCTCGTTGGCGTCGATGCACTTGTTGACATGCTACAGCATTATTTAGATATCGATACAAAACGAGAGAAAATCAAACAAATCGAAAATAACGGTGACAAAATGGTCCATGATATTTTTTCTGAATTGAATAAAACCTTTATCACTCCTATTGACCGAGAAGATATTTCAAACTTAGCATGCTCTCTAGATGATATCCTTGATAATCTAGAAGCAGTCGCAGAACGACTTGTGCTCTATGAAATTAAAAAACCACCAGCATACATGCTTGATTTTGCCACAACATTACAAAAAACAACCCAAAATGTTCACCAAGGAATATCACTCCTACGGAATTTTAAGGAGGCAAAACAAATTCGAGGATTCTGTAAAGAAGTCAATACCCTTGAAAACGAGGGGGATACCCTTTTAAGAAAAGCCACCGCTGACTTATTTAACAAAAAAGACCCTAGTAGAAATCATCAAAATAAAAGAGTTATATGAGGACTTGGAATCAGCAATCGATCGCTGTGAAGATGTTGCTGATGTCATCGGAGACATTCTCGTGAAATATACATGAGGGTTGAAAGGAAGCCGGTAAATGTCAGAACTCTCAGCGATTTTAGCGCTCTCACCTTACGTAATTTTCCTTATTTTCTTAGCACTTGTTTTTGATTTTCTCAATGGGATGAATGACGCAGCAAACTCCATTGCTACCGTGGTTTCAACGACGAGTGCTCAAACCAGTCCAAGCTGTTGGACTTGCTGCATTTTTTAATTTCGTCGCCGCTTTTGGTGTTCCACTGCTTGTTGCACGAACGATCGGCACTGGTATTATTGATACGAATATTTCTACTCCCGTCCTTGTATTCTGTGCTCTTTTAGGAGCAATTATATGGACTGCAACAGCGACACATTGGGGACTTCCTATTTCTGTTTCTCATGCACTTATCGGTGGCTTAATTGGGGCAGGGATTTCCGCAGGAGGAATTGGCGTCATTCAGGATGGATTATGGAAAGTAGTGCTCTTCATGATTGTTTCCCCAGTTCTTGGTCTTGTTATTGGTTTTTTCTTTATGATAGCGGTCCTCTGGATCGTTCGAAGAAAATCGCAAAGTGTAGTAGATGGGTGGTTTAGAAGATTACAATTACTTTCCGCTAGTGCTTTTTCATTTAGTCACGGAACGAATGATGCACAAAAAACAATGGGGATTATTTTTTACCTTCTCTTAGGAACCGGATATTTCGCTTCTCTTGGTGTAGCCGCTGGTCATGAAACAGTGCCTATCTGGGTAATATTATCTGCTCATACAGCTATTGCTTGCGGTACATTAGCTGGAGGCTGGGGTGTGATAAAAACCCTCGGACAAAAAGTAGCAAAATTACGACCTGTTCATGGTTTTGCGGCTGAAACATCAGCAGCAGGCACTATCATCGGTTGCTCGCTTGCTGGAATTCCTGTTAGCACAACACATACAATCACTGGTTCAATCATTGGAGTCGGATCTGCAAAACGAGCAAGTGCTGTGCGATGGGGGGTCACCAGGAATATTGTCTGGGCATGGCTTCTTACGATACCAATTAGTGCAGTAATAGGGTATGTAAGTTATTCTATCATCTTTTTATTTCTGTAATAAAGAAATGTTTTTTCTCTCTAAACCTTTTTAAGAACTCATATTATTTCACCTACCACGTGTATCTGTCATGAACGCGATGAAACGACTCCTCTGGTGGCTCCTTGCAGGTTCGGTCGGTGGAGTCAATCGCGGACGGATACTCGAAGAACTTTTTCAAACACCTCATAATGCCAATGAACTTTCAAAACTTATGGTGTTAGACTATAAGACGATTCGCCACCACCTTGAGGTTTTAGAAAAAAACCGTTTGATCACCTCAACAGGTAGCGGGTATGGAAAAATGTTCTTCCCCTCGGAATTATTAGAAGAAAATAAACTTGTATTTAATGAAATTTGGGGTCAAATTGGGAAAAAACAAATAAAAGATGAACCACCTAAAGGTGAATAAGATATGAAAGATTTTCCGTACAAAAACACGATAAGTCCAAAAGCGAAGGCTTTAATTGTTATCGCGAGCCTTATTTTTATCGGAATCGTTGTTGGGTTTATTTTCTCAACAATTGGATTCAACTCTATCAAAGATGCGCTTCAACAATCAGGGTATCAAGCTACGGATGCACAAGAACGACGATTTTCTTTGCTCTACACTGCTTCAATGGTAATCAACTGTGTTGATATTGTACTACTCATTGGTATCCTTTGGATCTACATCGATTCGTATAGAAAGACAAAATCTAGTTTTATGCTGGGTCTTACGTTCTTCATCGGTGTGCTTTTCACGCGATCAATAGTCACCCTGATTACAGTTCATTCTCTCTTCACAGAGTATGTACGAGCCATCCCACTTCTCACGAAAGCATTAGGAATGGGAGGCGGATTTGGTTCGCTCAGTTTCTTCCTTAATGTCTTTGAGATTATCGCAATTAGTATTCTTCTCTACCTCAGCATGGAGTAATACGCAGAATTTGGGTCTGTTTTGGGTATAAGTTGGAGGAAAATCTGGTCAATCCAAATATAAACAAAACACCATAATCTGTTCCAAGGTGATATAAAATGAAAAAACAATGGATAACTGGAATAATAATTGGCATGCTCCTCTTCATGGGAGCCAGCGCTATTGTCTACGCAAAAGAACCTCTATATGGGGACCAAGCCATTTTCATACAAGCGACAAGCGACAACAAAGCAGGAAAAACCGATGCAACACTCCCCTTATCCACCGACACACCGCGAGTAAAATACAGGGGAATCTGGGGATACGAAAGATCCAATGAAACAAGTGGATACCTTGGTGGCATCCTAGTAAAACGAGAACACGTTGTCGTACTCAAAGGACTGTGGAACACCACAGACAATATGACGAAAGGAAACATCGTTGGTATCCTTAAAAGAGGCTATTTCAACGGCAAAATCATCACACAGAACCAGACCGAATGTCGCATCGTTGGACTCTATCGATACAATGCAGAAAACAACCTGCTGCATCTCCGCTGGATGACCGCTCAGCAGACAGGATGGGCGCACTGCCGTATCCTTGTCAATTAATGAGAAAACATCTTCTTTCCTTCTTTTTTTCTTCTCTTATCTCAATTTTTTCAGCGTGTTTATAAATTCATCATAAATTTGGGCAAAATTTTGGTATAATTTTATATATAGCCTACTCTCTTCTTATCTTAAGAATTAAAAAAGGGAGAATGTATGATGAAGAAAATATTGATTATAAGTCTCTGTCTATTATTATTAGGCGTATCGATAGCTGCTTCAGCACCTGGATTAACACAACAGAGAACACAAAAAATGCCATTAACCCCAACAGGTACATTTGAAGGAAATATTGGTTACAAACGGCAAGGTCAAAATGCAACAATAGTAGGAACAATATCAGGAACCTATGAAATGCGCAATCGCAGTGGAAGATTTACCGGTGATTGGGCAACGGAGAACAGAACCGGAACCTTTAGAGGTGGATTTGGGAGACACATCCTACTCGGAAGGATCAGTGCAATGGTGAACGGCACTGAAAGAACACTGCCTATTGTTGGATTCATCCGAGCTCAAGACAATCAGTTCATCGGTAGATTCATGGCACCAGTTGGTCCTGCACTGTATTTCTGGGGAAATTACACCTAAATAAAACCTTTTCTTTTTTTTTAATAATCCAACCTTTTTCTTGAATAGAAAACATTAAATTTCTACATAAGATTTGAATATGTGAAGGTGCGAGGTATCACACAAAAACAGGTACGATGTCCGACATGCAACACAGTCCTTACATGTTCAGGTGATCCTGGAGAAATCGTAAACATAACTTGTCCTTGCTGTAATGAGCGTGGAAAGGTCACATTCGAACGTTCTTTCGATACAGCCACAACAGTCATCGAGATTCAAAAACTCACCAAAACATTCGGGAAATTCACTGCGGTAGACAGTCTTGACCTTACCATATATAAAGGAGAAATCTACGGATTATTGGGACCAAACGGTTCTGGAAAGACCACCATTATAAAAATGCTCACCGGGCTGCTCCAACCCACCGCAGGAACTACGAAACTTTTTGGGCACACACTTCCTTGTAAATCCATCATGAACGACGTCGGCTACATGCCACAGGACACCGCGATCTACATTGATAACACCGTTCATGAAAACCTCTTTTTCTTTGGAAGTATTTACGGAATATCCAAGCAGCATCTGGAGAAGCGAGAACGAGAGATGCTTGAATTTGTTGATCTCTTCAAATGGCGTGAAAACCTAGTCTCAACACTGAGCGGTGGCATGAAACATCGGGTGAGCCTCGCATGCGCATTGATACATGAACCAAAACTTGTTTTCCTTGATGAACCGACCGTTGGAGTCGACCCTGAACTCCGAGCAACATTCTGGGAATACTTTGAGTCAATGGTAAAAAAAGGAATCACCGTTATCATCACCACCCACTACATGGACGAAGCAAATCGTTGTTCCCGCGTCGGTCTGCTGAGGCAGGGAAAACTCATCGCAGATGGCCGACCATCTGACCTAAAGAACAACACCAGAACCACATCAATGGAAGACACATTTCTCGCACTCGCTGGGAGGAAAAAACCATGAGACTCCGACGAACGTTAGCGTTTTCCCGGCGAGCACTCCTCCAGTTCAGACATGATCGTCGTACGTTCGCATTCGTCCTTATTATGCCTCTGCTCATGATTCTTATTTTTGGGTACACCTTTGGCGGTGATGTCAAAAACATTGCTGTTGAGGTTGTCAACCAAGACACTGGTCTATCCCCTGGAACATCTCCTCTGTTACCCCAAGGGCTCTTCCTTGCAAAAAACATAACAAAAAACTTTGATAGAAACACTCTTTCTCTTCACGAGAATACCAATATTAATAATGCTCGACAAAAGGTCCATGACGGAAAGGCATGGGCGGCTATCATATTCCCGGCGAATTTCACGCAAAACTTCCTTACGACTCTTACTACACCAACCCGGGACTGTCCATCCTAAAGTTGAAGTCTACCTTGATGCGTCAAACCCGACGATATCTGCCGCAATCATCAAAACCATTTCACAAACCATTCAAACCACCCTCAAAGAACTGACAACAACACTCAATAAAACACAAATCGAAATGCCAATAACCATAGAACAAACCTATGCATATGGTGGTAGCGATACCAGATTCATCGATTACTTCGCACCAGGGGTTATCTCCTTTGCGATCATGATGGTGACAACGATGATAACCATCATTTTATTTGTCAATGAGCGACGCAACGGGACGCTCCAACGATTATTAGTGTCTCCTGCAAGCGAGAGTGAAATCGTTGCTGGGTACGCACTTGCATTCGCGGTCATCGGTGTTTTCCAAAGCATCGTCGTCCTTTTGGCAGCAATACTTCTCTTCAATATTACGATTATTGGGAATATCTTTCTTGCCTTGGTTGTCATTCTCCTGCTCGCATTCGGACATCAAGGTCTCGGAATCCTTCTTTCAGCAGCAGCAAAAAACGAGATGCAAGCAGTCCAGTTCATCCCTTTGATCATCTTCCCGTCAATTCTTCTTGCTGGCTTATTCTGGCCCATCGAATCGATCCCTGATTACCTCCAACCACTCTCGTATTTCATCCCACTCAGATATGGAATCGATGCAGAACGATCCATTATGCTGCGAGGCTGGGGTATAGGAGAAATCTGGGTTGATATTACGATCCTTATCATTTTTGCTTTCTTGACACTCACTGCAAGCGTGCTGTTGCTGAAACGAAAAGACTGAAGTGGTAACGAAAAACAAAAACCTTATAAATAGAAAGTTATATATAATATGAAACTAAAAAAATCGTAAATTATAAATACTGTGTAAGCAAAGATATTATAAGCATTGGAAGAGGTGATTTCGGGTGGTAAAAATAGTGGTTTTATTTAGTGTGGCTTTGGTATTATGCATGTCAAATGTCAGCACTATACATATTTTTAATAGTAATACCAATATTGGTCAACAGCAAGCAAACATGATTCCTGAGGCTGTTACGTCCATTACACCTGATAAAATACAGATTGATAATAATGGTGTCGCAGAAATTTTACCTGATGCTAATAATGGAAATGAAAACGGTGATATTCCTAATGTTGACATCAACGGAGATGTTAACAAAGAAACGCCAGTTTCACCAGATAACAAAATACCAAATAATTTAAATAATGGTGAGTTTGGCGTATGGATTCATACAAAATATAATGGCGTCACTAATTCAGTAAAACTAGACATTGATCTTGAACAATTTAAACTAATGCTTAATAGCCTCGCATGGAAGTATTATAATATCAATTTTGAGCAACAAGGTGATACAAGGGTTGGTATCCAGTTTAGTCGAACGCAAATTTATGTTCCAGGGGAATCAGACCCATATGTGAATGTGGTTCAAACCCAATTTGAGTTTACAACCTCTTGTGATACTAATAAAGATGTAGAGGCTTCTTTGGAAGTACGATTTCCTTTTTCTTTGCTTAGTAAATCGAGTATATCCCAGTCAGATCAATGGAATTCTCCTGAAAGCACCATATCCCAGAAACTTGCAAAGGTATCATTGGCTATTAGTGAAAAGACTCATAGTAAACTCTTTAAAATAATTTCAGAAAAACTCGTCGGCATTCATATACAAACTGATGAAAATAATGTTAATACTCAACCTGTGCCTATGAACTCAGAATCCTATTTCTGCATTGGTATAGGGTTCTCTTCACCTGACGGAGAAAAATTACCAGGAAAGGTATTAACACGATTTTTTTTCGGGAGGAATAAACTTTTTGATCCACAGGTTTTACGAATGAATATTGCACCTGATATTGATGGGAAATCATCGCTTACTTTCTTTAATAGCTATTTAACTGTTGATGAATCCGGTAATGAAGCGTTTTATCGCACGTTTTCCATTGGGTTTGAGCCAGCAGTAGAGCTTCAAATTACCTCTATTCTTCGTGAGTTAAAGATCCATTACGATTTCGGTCTTGGTGCTGGTGTTTCAACAAAGATTTCTCTACAGGCTCTTGGTGGAATATTATCTGAAATAGTGCACCGTTTTATTATTGATCCTCTCCCTGAACATATGTCTTTTGATCTTACTGTATTTGGTGAACGATCATTTAAATATGAAGCTGATCGGCAATATTCGGTGACTTATATGGTGGATTCAATCCAGGATGGGAACTTAGTCAAATTGGATTTAAAGAATTTACCTCTTATAATGACCGTGGAATGGGGACTAAGTATCAAGCTTGGTGCAAAAACTGCATCAGGACTCATTGATTTAAGTATGTCCAGTGATATTGGTGAGGTCTCTCTCTCGCTTTATGGAAGTACAACTCCTTTTATCAGGGTTACGAATTTCCCGAAAAGTATTCGTTTGGAGGGATTTATTGATGTGCCGAACCTTAATGGGTATATGAGAGCGTCAAAGGTATCTGATGCTACGACGACGATTTCTGTTCCCGTAAAGTTCGATAAATGGTTAATTACTGGGAACCTTAAGATCTATAATGGGTATGGGCAGGTATCGTTTAATCTACCTGGAAGTGATGGCTCTCAGGTAGGTGTTAGTCTTGATACAGATAATAATGCGCTGCTTGGTCTTGATGTCACTGTGGTAGATACTCAGACGAGTACTCAAGTGTTATTTGTAAGCGTGGATGCTATTGCTACAGACAATTTCCTGCTTTCGTTTGATAGCTCTGGTGGTGGGATCTCCAATTTCAAGATTTCTGGTATGATTACAAAGTTGATAGATATTACAGTCAATGTTCATTATCAGGGGTTGAATTTCGAAATTTCTGGTACATGGGAACTAGGGCAAGCAGGCTCATTTTTAATAGAAGCAAGCAAAACTGTTGACCTTAAACTAGATAACATTGATGCTGGAGGCTTTATTATATACGGAAGCCTTCTTGTTAATCCTGGCGGATATGTAAAGGTCGAATGGCAACGAGGAGAAAAAGGATATTATATTTTTTCCACTCAAGGAATCCTTGCAGAAGCTGAAGTAACCTTTGGAGATAAATACAGCAGCAACGTGTATTTCAATGGAAAAGTTACGTTAGTACCTGGCGCCATTGTAAAATTTGATTGGGACTGGAGTTCTACAGGACATTTCATGGTATTTTGTAATCTATTTGAAGAACTCGATGTTGAAGCATATATTAACTATGACTCAGAGCAACATGAATACCAATATGGATTCAAGGCACATGCCACAGATGTAATGTTCACAAGAACACTTAAATGGGATGTCAGTAATCTCAGATTTTGGTGGCTAGGTGATGAACCATTGCCTGGACAATGGGATGTGTCGATTTTATGGGATTATGTATGGCATGATGTATTATAAAATAAAGAGAGGCGAAATAAAAAATGAAACGAAATCATAATATTTGGAAAATAGCTGCTGCTGTTATAGTAATGCTGTTTGTGTTTTCATCAGCGGCGCAGGCTATTGTCAACATCAACAAAATTAATCAACCTTTGACATTGTCAAAGAAATCTGTTTCAGCAGTATATACTGACATGTCTTCTGAAAAAAAGAATATTCCGTCTGTGTTTTCGCTTATCAAGAATTTTTTTGAAAATCTTAGAACACGAATATTGCAGTTGCTCGACAAATCTAATAGTAAAACCGAAAATATGAACAATAATCCTCCTAGTAGTATTCAGGGTGGTTCTTCTCATATATGGGAAGATGATTTTCTAGACGAAAGTGGAATAGATATTGACAAATCATACAATTATAAGGTTAACAAAACCCAAGGGAAAGTATTTATGAAGGATACATACGCGGCGTGGTATAACTCAGCATGGAAAAGGATGAAACCCATTGACATCTATAACCGTGGAAGTACAATCTTCAGTGAATATGTGGTAGATATGACCGTGTATTATGATTCTGATATGCAGACTGATTTCAGGGATCTTCGGTTTACTGATGAACAAGGAAACGATCTCTATTATTGGATTGGTGAGAAAATAAACAGTGAATCGGCAAACGTGCTTGTGAGAGTACCAAATGTCCCCCCTGGTCATACCACTATTTATATGTTCTATGGGGATTCAACTGCAACAGATCAAAGTAATTTTGATATGATTTTCAATTGGGATGATAGGACTGATCCTGATATAATGATCTCCTATAAAAATTATCTCGAGGGTGCTTGGGACCCTGATGTTGCCTATGGTAGTGGTAGATTCCTTGTTGCATGGGAGGAAAGAATGGGACCAGAGGATTTACCAAGTGATATGCAGAGAACAATACCCTGTGTTATTCATGGGAGGACATATAATTCAGATGGTGGTGATCCACAACCTAGTGGGGATGCAGACATTGATATCTCAGATCCTGCTGCCACAGATTGTCATAAAGAAAACCCGTCTATTGCCTATGGTAATGGCGTGTTTTTTGTTGCTTGGGAGGAAAATCCTGCTAACTTCGCTAATCGATATGCAATTAATATCCATGGTGCTCTTGTCACCCCTGCGGGTACTGTTACTTCAAGATTTATCATTTGTGATAGCTCTGGAATACAAGCTGATCCTTCTGTAACATATGATAGTACAAGCCACAGATTCTTTGTTGTATGGGAAGATGCACGAGATAGCCCAAATAACTATGATGTGTACGGGAGAATTTATAATGTTAATGGACAACCAGTTAGCCAAGATTTCCAGATAGCTAGTGGTACGAACTGCCAGGATGAGCCATGGATATGTTCCGATGATCAAGGCACTTTCATGGTGGTCTATGAAGATGGGTACGATCCTGTGGTTGGACCCTTTGGGATTTTTGCACAACGCTTTGATAGCAATGGGAATAAAGTTGGATCAACTATTTCTATTGCTGCTGGTAGTAGATACTGTTGATAATATTTTTCCATCGGTTTCGTATTGTCTACAAACTAACCGGTATTTTGTAGCTTGGAACGATGGTGATATAAGCGTGAACCCTAACGCTCGTTCTAGCTATGATGGTAATATATGGGGTAAAATACTAGATCAATATGGTAACAGTGTAACTGATAACTTCGTTGTACAACCTGGTGATCAGTATATACGAACAGATGTAGTCCCATATCTAGATACATTGTTTTTTGTTTGCTACGATGGTATTAGTGATCTTTGGGGTAAACTCATTTCATCAGATGGGAAAGTTCAAACTAATGGACATAGACTCGACGACGGGTCCTCTCAAAACTTGGATTGGAATAACCTCGCAGTTGGTGAAGGGAGAATCTTTGCAGTCTGGGAGGATGAACGTGACCAAGCAAGTAGTTATGCAGATACCTTTGGAAGCGTCTGGCATGTATATCGGTCTACTGGTTCCTCAGAGGTGTCCTATAATTTTGGTGATGAAAAACAGATTGTTACACAAGCAGTAGTTGTTACAAAGCAAATTAACGCAGGTGCTCTTGAAAAATGGGAGATGTTTGATGCTCTCTACTCTATACCAATTGGTAATATACAATTTGATATCCTCAACGGGGCAGGTACACAGGTTCTCCTTGAAAATATCAATCCTGGACGTGATATCTCAAGTATAACAGCTAATCCTATTCGTCTTCGTGCAACATTTACACGAACAATTCCAAGAGATACACCATCGCTTGATAAATGGAGTGTCAGCTGGATAGGCTCAGATTATGATCCACCATGGACAGAGTATGAAATAATCCCTGAATCAGCCTGATGGTGACAACAGTTGGTACACAGTGTCTGTTGAATTTACACTCCACCCACATGATGATGTCTCACTACCAGAGGAAATCACCACATACTATAAAATCAACGATGGTTCACAGCAGATCTATAATTCCAATAATAGACCAAGGATTTCTGCAGAACAATCAGAACAATAAAATCGAATTCTGGTCCGTAGATGCTGCAAAAAATGAAGAAATACCCCATAAAGTAGTGAGTGGAATTAAGATTGATCGAACCAAACCCACGGTGATTATTGAAACACCACAATGGGGGACAGTCCCAAAAGGAGATGTTAAGGTTAGTGGTACCGTCTATGAATCCTTATTAGGATCTGGTATTAACCAGGTTGAGATATGGTTCCAAGGCGGCAAAATCCCTGAAAATGAGATCACACTTTCACCAAGTAAGGACTATTTCGAATGGCATTTCACTGCACAGAGCACAAAAACATATACCATGAGTGCTCTAGGATACCAAAATAATATCCAGGTTCTAGCAAGTCAGTATGAAATCGAAGTTCGAGCATATGATAATGCAGGTAATATGGGAAATGCTTACGTAACTGTTCGCTGTTCTAAGAGTCTTTCAAATCAATTAGACAAAGATATGTCTCAATCTTATCCAGTTAATGAACCTATAACTTTTTATGGATCTACATCTGGTGGAACAGAAGCATATAACTATTATTGGACTTTCTATGATGGAACCACATCTACAGAACAAAACCCTCCACATACATACACCAGTCCTAGGAGTTACACGAGGTTGTACTAGTTATCACAGATGTAGAGAGTAATACTGTTACAGCTACTGTATCAATGGTTCAGACTGTGCAAAATAGAAAATTAAAAAATAGTAATATAGAAAAAGTACTATCCCAATAAAACCCGCAAATCCATCAACTAATGAAAAAATAAAAGAGATAAGAAAAATATTTTTAAACCTAAGGTTACCGATGATTACACACTTGAATGGTTAGAAACCGAGAAAGTGTGCTATCCCAAATTAACTTCCTTCTGAGTTGTCTGGAGGGGAGCAGCAAGGTGTTGCGATTTCGTGCGCCCTTGCAACCCATCAATTCTTCTCGCTGGCTTATTCTGGCCTATCGAATCGATCCCTGTTACCTCCAACCACTCTCGTATTTCATCCCACTCAGATATGGAATCGATGCAGAACGATCCATTATGCTGCGCGGATGGAGTATAGGAGAAATCTGGGTTGACATTCTCGTGCTTATCCTGTTTGCATTGTTAATGCTCTCCGTTAGTGTTCTTTTGTTGAAACGGAAAAACTAAATCGTATTTTTTGTCTACGAATGTATGATATATCGGAACCGAACCGTTCAGTTCCGAAACATTTATAAATTGGTCTTTAATTACCCGGCCTCATGTCCAACATCCTGAATTTTGAAACTCACAACGGACAACAAAGAGGAATACTCACCATGTACCTCCTCTGCTCCTTAAAAAGGAAACCGAAATCAGGATATGAGATCATCTCAGAAATCAAAGAAAAAACAGAAGGAACCTGGGTACCAAGCAAAGGAACCATCTATCCTCTTTTAAGACAATTGGAAAAAGGAGGACTGATTAAGGTAAAAACCACAGAGAAACGCTCAAAAAACATATTTAAGATAACCCCGAAAGGGAAAAAAATCATTCTCAACACAAAGAAACAAGGAGAAAGCATGATGAAAAAATTCATGAAATTTAGAAATTTAATTATCGACATGATTGAAGAAGATAGCGAGGTACTCTCAACAATGATGCAGATACAAAACTCTGTGTTTATGTCATATAAAGGTAAAAAAAACGAAGTAATAAAAATACTCAGACGTTGCTCGTCTGAGTTACAAAAGGAGGTAAATTAATATGAAAAAAATAATTACAACAACCATCATATCAACACTGATTTTCAGTGTATTAATATCCCTGTATATTCCCAACGTACAGGCAAGCCCAGCTGTCATGATCTCACAATACCAATTATCCCCAGAAATCCTCATGCCTGGTGATACCGCGGTGTTAACCCTTCAGGTGAGAAACGCAGAAACTGTCGCGACACAAACATCAACATCCGTCTCCGGTGGAGATTCAACGACCATAGTTCATACCCTTGGTGTGGAAATCAATAATATCTGGATTGAACCTGCACGATCTGGGGGTAAACAAATTCGCGCGACCGCAAACTATGAAGATATCGGCTATCTTGCCGCAGGAGCAAGCATCGAAGTGAATTTCAAACTCCTTGTCGATAAAAACATGAGTGAGGGAATATATTTTCCCGTTGTAAATGTTGATGTCAGCGGTGGCACCGATGTCATCTATCCTCTTTTAGTCAAAGTAAGTAATGCCTCAGTAGATATCCTCCCAACCAGTGTTCCTTCGAAAATCTCCAAAGGAGGAACAACAGAGCTTACCGTTACTGCGGTAAACAAAAGAGAAAACGCAGTAAAAGAAGTCATTATCACACCACACGGAGACGGTATCGAGTTCGTCCCACAGAGTTATTTCATAGGGTCACTTGCTGCAGAAATATCAGAAGATGTCGTTTTTTCAGCCAAACCTATTGACACTGGGGTGAGTAGTATTTCCTTTTCCGTGAGCTATAAGAATGGGGATAATCTGCATACAAACTCATTAATTGCTCCACTCTCCGTTATTGAGGCGTTAGACGTAGCACCGATTATTACCAATTTTCCCCTCAGCATCACGAAAGGAGGCTCCTCAAGAATAAGCATTGAGGTATATAATGCAAAAACAGAGAAGATCACCGGTGTTCTCGTAACCCCTATCTGTAATGCGACGGTGATTCCCTCGCAGTATTTTATCGGCTCGATGGATCCTGATGATGTGTTCTCTGCATCGTTTGACATCTATGCTGACACGGTTGGATACGGGACGCAGATCATTGGATTTAAAGTCTCCTTCAAACAGGGAAATGAGTATTATGAAACACCCATGGTGAGTAAATCATTTAGCGTTGTCTCTGGACCAGGTCAGAGCTATCAATCCTCTGGTAGCTCCACAAGTACGTCCGGGTCAAATGGTATGCCTCAAACTCCCTCACTTAGTGACGTGTTTAACACCGATTATTCTCATCATCGTCGTTATCGTTGTGGTCGTACTGTTGTATATGCGGTGGAAAAAACGGCGGAAGGCATAATGAGTAAGGACGTCATCGTCACACAGAATATCTCGAAAACCTATGGCAAACCCCCCCTGCAGGTCTTTGCTCTGCGGGAGACAAATCTTCGTATCAAACAGGGGGACTACATCGCCATCATTGGACCGTCAGGTTCAGGGAAATCAACCTTGATGAATCTCCTTGGTTGTCTTGATAAACCAACATCAGGTAACATCTTCATCGATGGGAATGATGTCTCAACATTAAATGAAAATGAGCTTGCTAGGATCCGACGTGAAAAGATCGGTTTTATCTTCCAGAAATATAATCTGATTCCAACGTTAAATGCCCTGGAGAATGTGGAACTGTCCATGGGATTTGCAGGTATTGATAGTCAGACCAGGACAAAAAAGGCACAGCAGCTTCTTGAGTTGGTTGAGCTGTCAAAACGTTTGACTCATAAACCCTCGGAGATGAGCGGGGGTGAACAGCAACGAGTAGCTATTGCTCGTGCTCTTGCGAATAATCCTTCGATTATCCTTGCGGATGAACCAACAGGGAACGTTGATTCAAAATCAGGCGAAAACATTATGAACATTTTAGAAGAAGTCAACCGAAAAGGTGAAACAATCATCGTCGTGACCCATAATATGGCGATCGCGCAACGCGCGAAACGAGTGCTTCGAATTCAAGATGGTGTAGTAAAGGAGGGGCATGTTTAGAGATCATGTCAAACTTGCGATTAAAAATCTTCGGCATCGCATGTCTCGGTCGCTGCTGACGCTACTTGGTATCGCGATTGGCATCATGGCGATTATCTCTCTGTTGGCTCTCGGGGAAGGTATGCAACAGGTTATCACCGGGGAGCTCTCTTCGTTATCTGATGTTATCATTGTTACTACTGGTGGCGATATTTTTTCCTCGTTTGGCGGAGGAGGCTCAACCGGTGAATATTTCACGCAACGCGATATCGCAGGAATCGAACGTCTCCAAGGAATCAAAGAAATCAGCACCCAATTATCTGGTACTGGTCTTGCGGAATACAATGGGAAAACAACGATCGTTTCTCTGACTGGTATGGACGTCGAGGTCATGAAGCTTCAATACACAAGTCAGAATTTGGAAGCTGGGGGATTTCTAAACGAAGGTGATCAAAATAAAATCATGATTGGATATAGTATCGCCCATGATACCTTTGATGCTGATATTTTTGTTGGTGGGCGGATCAAGATTAACGGTGAGAAGTTTTTTGTCAGCGGTATTTTCGGGAAACAGGGCATGGGTGGTGTGTCCTCAGACAGTCTGGTGTTGATGAATGCCCGTGATTTTAAAAAATTAACCGGTCAGAGTAATATTAGCTTAATTTATTTACGGGTGGAAAATGTCAATGATGCGGAATCCATTGCGACCACCATTCAGACTACTATCAACGAAAATCATGGGCGGAAGGATTTTGCGACGGCAACGACGATGACTTCTATTCTTGAGACGGTGCAAACGATTACTGGTATTCTTCAGTTAGTGCTTGTGGGAATTGCGTCGATTGCCCTTGTTGTTGCTTCTATTGGGATTATGAATACGATGCTTACGTCGGTTATGGAACGGACTCGTGAGATTGGTATTATGAAGGCGATAGGTGCAACAACTCGGGATATCATGAGTATCTTCATAATCGAAGGCGTATTGATGAGTGGTGTTGGCGGGGTTATTGGTATTATTCTTGGTGTGTTTGGGTCGCAGGCACTGACGCTGATTCTTGGGAGTTTTATGTCGATGGGAGGTTCGTTTAATCTTGTCCCGATTATTACGATTATGTCTGTGGTTCTTGCAGTTGCGGTGTCGCTTATTGTGGGTGTACTGTCGAGTTTGTATCCTGCGTGGAAGGCTGCCCGAATGAGCCCCATTGAGGCAGTGCGATACGAATAACTTTTTCTAGACAACAAGATACATTTATATCTCCAACTCTATGGTTCCTTATTTATGAAATCCTCTCTCTTCATCAAAATACTCCAAGAAAAAAAGTTACTCTTACCACCATTAAGCGGATATACTGATTATCCCTTTCGAGTTATTCTCGCTGATTTTAAACCACCTTTTATAATAACCGAGATGGCGAATGCTCGCGCAATAGTACAACGGAATCGGCGAACTATGCAGATTCTGAAGATTGCTGAGGGGAAACAGTACAACGGTGTTCAACTCATAGGAAGCATTCCTGAGTACATGGGTAGAGCAGCAAAAATCGTCGAGGACCTTGGTTTTGATTATATTGATATTAATATGGGTTGTACAGCACGGAAAGTCGCGTGTCGAGGGGAAGGAATATCTCTGATGAAAAATGAAGCACGCGCCTGCGAAATTGTTACCGCAGTCACCGACGCAGTCGATGTTCCCGTGACCTGTAAACTGCGTCTAGGGCCATCGAAACAATCGATGAATGTTGTTGCTCTTTCCGAAAAACTCGTTGATTCTGGTGCGGTTGCCCTTACGATTCATGGGCGAAGCGGGGAGAAGAAATTCGGATTACCGGTTGATCTTCGAGTAATGCATGAAGCAGCAACTGTTCTTACGATTCCAATTATTGCAAACGGAGGCATTTACACAGGAAACGATGCACAACAGATGATTCAGGCTACCGGTGCTGCTGCCGTCATGCCCGGACGAGGACTCATTGGAAACCCTTGGATTATTCCAGAGATCCTCTCGGCAATATCCAAGACCTCGTTTACACCACCGACTCTTCAGATGAAAAAAGAAGTATGCAGAAAGCATCTGGATTTGCTTGTGGATTTTTATGGTGAACGAAAAGCTGTATTAAAAATGCGAAGTATCCTGCCTCAATATTTTTCCTCTTGTTTTTTTCTTAAAGATTTGAAGCTGGATGTACACCAGGCATCGAATATAAGTGATATTCCCATATTGTTGGAACGACTCGATGACACCAAGGGATACACTATCTATGATAAAAGGAAAAAATAAAGTAATCATCAATTATGCATCAAAAACAAATAGCGTTAATTAAAGTAGGAGAATCCATACTTTTAATAATAATTAATAGTATACAAAATAAAGCACAAAAAATTATAAAAATATATAGGGAGGTAAAAAATGGCAAAAAATAAAAAAATTTTAACAACTAATTTTGGAAAACCAGTTGAAGATGATCAGAACAGTATCACCGCAGGTGTTCAAGGACCTGTTCTCATGCAGGATGTTCATCTGATTGAGAAACTCGCTCATTTTAACCGTGAGCGTATCCCTGAACGAATCGTCCATGCGAAAGGTGCTGGAGCAGGAGGATACTTTGAAGTCACCAAGGATGTCACCAAATATACAAAAGCAAAGTTTCTTTCAAAAGTCGGAAAAAAGACTGAAGTCTTTGTCCGGTTTTCCACCGTTGGGGGTGAGAAAGGTTCTGCTGATGCGGAGCGTGATCCTCGTGGTTTTGCGGTAAAGTTTTACACTGAAGAGGGGAACTATGATCTTGTTGGGAATAACACTCCGGTGTTTTTTATTCGAGATCCTTTGAAATTCCCTGATTTTATTCATACGCAGAAACGAAATCCTGCGACGAACACAAAGGATGCGAACATGTTCTGGGATTTCCTATCATTAACACCAGAATCAATTCATCAGGTGACCATTCTTTTCTCAGACCGAGGAACTCCGAAAACCTATCGTCACATGAATGGATATAGTAGTCATACCTATAAATGGTACAATGACAAAGGTGACTATTACTGGGTGAAATACCATTTCAAAACCGATCAAGGTGTCCAGAATCTCACTCAGAGAAGAAGCAGAAGTCCTCAAAGGAAAAGATCCTGATCACGCAACCCGTGACCTGTATGACGCAATCAAACGAGGTGACTATCCCTCGTGGACTCTCGAGATTCAAGTCATGAAACCAGAAGATGCTGAAAACTACCGTTTTAATCCCTTTGATGTCACGAAAGTATGGCCGCATGGCGATTACCCACCAATCAAGTCGGACGGATGGTTCTCAACCGAAACCCAGAGAATTATTTTGCAGAAGTAGAACAAGCAGCGTTTTCCCCAGGGAATTTCGTACCAGGAATTGCAACATCACCAGATAAAATGCTGCAAGGACGTCTGTTTGCGTATCATGATGCCCATCGATACCGACTTGGTCCCAATTATCATCTCTTACCAGTGAATAGACCAAAAGCAATGACCATGGAAAACTATCAGCGTGATGGGTCCATGCGATTTGACGGTAACGAAGGCGGAAAACCAAACTATTATCCGAATAGTTTTGGTGGTCCGGAACCACTCGTTGATGCAGCAGAACCGCCTTTGATGTATCAGGAATTGCAGCGCGTCAGAAATATACTCATCCCAATGATGATTTCGTACAACCGGGAGATCTCTTTAGAAAAGTCATGACCCCAAAAGATAAAGATCATTTAATCGGCAATATTGTGACTCATCTTTGCAATGCAAATAAAGAAATTCAGATTCGTCAAACGAAGATTTTCTATAAAGCTGATCCTGAATACGGTCGTCGTGTCGCTGAAGGACTAAAATTGGATTTG
>CAWIEM010000006.1:0-41207 GCA_963835145.1 uncultured Thermoplasmata archaeon | reverse complement strand
TTTTCAGATAACATTGTTACTCAATATTTAAAAATATCGAATGAATTTATAAACAACTGAGAGTTAACAAGACTAAAATCCGAGGGAAGGCATATGAGTAAGAATATGAAAAAACAACAATCGATGATACTTGGAGTTATTATAGCTTTCATGATGATTGGTGTTGGATTGTTCGCTGGATGCACGAGCAATAATACGAACTTCTCAGATGAAACCCCTGTTTTCAGTGATAATAGTCTCGCTGTTATCGATACTGCGTATAACGAGTATGAATGTACTACGGCAAAATATGTCTGCGAATGACGCACGGCAGCAGTTGATACAAAAAATAAACACGGAATACGAAGGAGTGGAAAACGCACATCTTGGCATTGATAACTATTCGATTTTTATTGAATTTTCTGATGGTGGAGGCGCAATTGTTGACACGTATGAATATAATGAATCGTACGATGTAATTCCAGAAGCTGGTTTTATGGGAACCGGGGGAACTCCCAATAATGATTATCGGTCAACGGATACACTTCGTTTTGATGACTTTTCTACACAACCATTGGAAACAGGGTATTCCTCAAGGGTTGGAGAAACCTTCGAGTCTATGTATCAACTTTCATTTGATGCAACACAAGAAAAAATCACATCAAACAAAAAAAAAGTGTTAATTCTCGGTCCCTGCTACTATGAGTTCCCTACCAAACCGTGGATGACACCGTCGACTGGTTCAAGGCATATGGCTGGACAGACGACGATATTGACATCAAAGTAGTGGATGGGAATAAATGGAAAAATACTGTTCGTGGTGGCAATATCATACCAGAGGATTATTTTAATCTCGAAGACTATGGGATCATATTATTTGATGGACATGGCAGTGATGATAAAAATCACGATGAAGATAATCTCTATTTACAATTTTGTTTCGTTTCTAACAAAACATTACAAGAAAATGCTACACTAAAAAAAACACTTACAGAGTTGTATCATGAGGATAAAATCGTTACGTCAAAATCAGTATATGGTTTTGAATGAGACGACTCCAGTGCGCTGGATAGGAACCTATATCCGTGCTGATTATCTGAGAGAAAAAATGGATATGACTCTCCGGGGAGTTATGTGTATTTTTCTACGTGTTTTGGAGGGTATTTTAATCATATTTTTCTTGATAAAGGTGCGAAAGTATTTTTAGGATATAACAGAGGAGTGCGTTATGATATCGCAGATGAAAATATGCTTGCCATGAATACGCTTCTCCTAGAGAAAAGCTATAGCGCCCATACCGCGTTTCTTGATGAAACCGTTATAAAAAAAAGCATATGCGAAGATAAGGAGGTGCACATTGAACATCTATCCTAATACCAACATAACCCAACCGTAGATACGTATTATTTCCCTGCATGGTTTGACAAGATTACTGTTACCGGTATACCTGAGGAAGCTGATTCTATCGACGTGACAATGACTAGTGATACGAACATAAGCATGAAATCGAAAAGTTATCCTGTCAGTTCAAGTACTTTTACGGTCACAGATTTTAATGACTTCCTGTTTCCTGCAACTGTAATAACGTATATCCCGTGTAAATGCTCTCGATGCCAGTAAAGAAGTACTTGCAGATGGACAATCTACCTTTAATCTTTCAGCGGGAGCGAATTCAGTACAAATCAATCTCACGAAGGAAGAAGGAAATGAAGAAAGTAAGTATGTTGAATATAACAGCTATGGAACCAACGTAACCATTAACTTTACCGTCTCGTCTAACAAATGGGAGACAGGCAAAGAAGTCACAGCAACAGCAACATGCACATCTTCAGGATATACTAAAAATGTAACAGGATTTAGATTTTTCTTCCATAACTGCAATGTCACAATTGTGCACGTAATCCTCCCTTCCGAGTCAACTCTAGCACAGGTAAGATTTATGGGGAAATCAAAAACGGTACACTTGCTGAAATAAGATGGTCGTCCAATTCATATTCCGGAATAGATTCCTTTGGTTCACCTGCCACGTTTACGATAAGATTTCGCTTAAACAGTAGGTACGCAGGTTACACCTCCACCATCCAGGCGTCTTATATAGGACATGAGGAATCTGAGATGCCTTCAATTGTTTTCAGATAAACAGTCGTATCAAGATCGTATGGAAAAACTAAAGGTAGATTACAGATATAAAATCCGAGGGAAGGCATATGACAATGAATGTGAAAAAACAACAATCAATGATACTTGGTATTGCATTTGCTTCATTGATGATTTCCGTAGGATTTCTCACGGGATGTACAAGTGATAATACAAATAATAATCAAAGTACTTATGTTCTTTTAACTGGTACCCAACACGAGATATTAGATTCAGTGAACTCCGAATATGCGACGTTACTGACGAACCTTTCGGCCGAGGACGCACGAACTGAATTGGTAAATCAACTGAGCAGCCACTACGAAGAGATAGCAAGCGCCAGACTCGGTGATGATAATACCACAATTTTCATAGATTTTTCAAATGGACGCTGCGTTGCCTTCGACACCTTCGACTCTACAGAAGTACAATGACAGCGCGATACTATTTGAAAATGATAACAATGCATCAGGTCAAGGTTCTAGTCAATACGATAACTATAAGCTTTTCTTCGATGGTGAGACACAAGCACCACCCGTACAAGACCAGAGGATACATAGTTTCTCCCCGCTGTCTCTCTCAGAGGATACTGACCCAGAGCTACCGTGGGAAAAAACAACCTGCAGGTCCAAAAAGGTCATTATGTTGGTCCCCAGTGGCTATGAAGACGTGACCGCACATTATCAATGCGAAGCATATTTTAAAAAACATGGCTGGAAGGATGAAGATATCACAATCAAAGCAAACATGGAGAACAGTTCGATGGACATGAGGCCGGAAGACTTCTTCCACCTTGACGAGTACGGAATCATCCTGATTTTTGCTCACGGCATGATAGACGATCACTCAGATGAGAAAAAAATGTGGCTGGAGTGCTGTACCCTCGATAACGAGACAATTCGAGAAAATGAGTTGTATCGACAGTGGTTCGATCAAAAAATCCTCATTCCCAAGACAGGTTTTAGACCGGTAAGTAAAAATGAAACAGATACCGTAAACAAAACAAATGTTCACTGGTATTATCGTATAATAATTAGACTTGATATTTTACGTCAAAATATCGGTTCTTTACCCGATAGCTTTGTCCATCTCGCCACATGTAACGGCATTTATTTCAAGGATGCTTTTATGACAAACGGCGCAAAAATCGTTTTAAGTTGGAATAGAGCCGTGTATAGATTTGTTGCTGATACCAATCAAATCCATATTGTGAAATGCATGCTTGAGAAAAACTACAGCGTGTACGCAAGCTACCATGATAATACCGTCATACGCTCATATATAGATTATTGGACTACGAAACACTTACTAATTGAATTTCTACTTTACCCTCTCCCAAATGAATCCTCCATTGCCGAATCTTTTTATTTCCCCGCGTGGCTTCAACTCACCGTAACCAGTATACCCAGTGGAACATCTTATATTACATCAAGTCTGTACGATTCGTCTTCTACTCTGATTGGAGAAGCACAAGATACGGTAAATCCCAGTGACATTCAGATAGAATGTGAACATTTAAAAAACCTGATGGCTCCGTCAACTGAAGAAGTAACCGTTAAAATCAAAGCATATAACAGCGGTGGACAGGAGTTTGCAAGCGGAGAAAAAACTGTCACACTAGTCGCGGGAGGAAATCCAATACAAATTGCTCTTGCAGAGAGTGGTGGGCTCACCATTGAGTTTACCAATCAAAAAAATGGACAACTTGATGTCCATAGAAGTCTCAATGAACTTTGGTCTTTGGACTTGAAAGCAAAATTACAAAATCCACCGAATGGTGACATCCTCTATGTATGGGATAACCTTGGTGATAGCTCTCTTGGTGGTTTTAACATGAATAAGGAACAACATCTTGAGACCGATGATTATGATACTTCGTTCTATTCAAGCGGGAATGGAACTGATGGTCAGAAAGATACCTATCACATGCACTGCATACCTGGTGAAAGAAGATGGTGGAAGAGAGTTGTTAGCTTCAGGTTCCGCTGAGATAGAAGTGTATCATCCAACCCAGATTTATGAGATATGCGGCCCTGACAGCACGAAGGCGCCAAAATTCGGTTCGGATTCAACCTGGGATTTTATACATGTAGACCATAGGATGTTATATGGAAACCAGTTTTATGCACGAAAAGGCGATCAGTTACAGGTGATATGTTCACATGCGGGCACAATGTATGAAGGATTTGACTATGATATTTATATCAGGGTAGGAAAAACAAGTGAACCTCCTGCAGCAACACAGTTGATTGTCAGCGAAAGCGAGATAGTCGATGGTCTCAATAAAATTGTGACCATAGACATCTAACAATCAAAAATGAATCTATTTATAATACAAATAGACAAAATATCCAAAGACTTACCTCGACACCCTCTTTTAAAAAAACAAAACTAGGTGACTCGCCATTATTGGTCGATGATAACGATGTTCACCTTCAACTGGATCAACGGGACGATACTGAAAACGAGACAAGAGCGATTACGATAAAAAACATATACGAAAACCGTGAAAATACTTATCTTAAATCAAAGTGCTAAAGGATATGTTTTTAAAGAATAAAATGTTACAAAATAACCAGATGGAGGCAAAGGTTATGAAAAAACAGTTACTGATAATAGGAATAACGCTGCTGTTAATAATACTTGGATTAAGTGGCTGTACCCAAGAAAATTCATCATCTGATCAATCAAAAAACCAAACAACACCACCATCAACAGAATCGCTACAAACGATTCTTGCAAAAGCTGAAACAATCGGATCAATGTATTATGAAGTCACTACTTCGACCAGCATGACAGGTGCTGGAACACAAACCGCTACGATTAAAATATGGGAAAAAACACCATATTTAAAAGAAGATATAACCAGCGTTACAGCTGGTATTACAACCACATATTCGATAATTAAACGCCCTGAAGGGATTTACATGTATGATACCACACAAAATAAATATGTGCTGACAACAAATGTTGCACTTCTCCAACAGGCAAATCGTGAAATGATACAAGACCTTGTGAACAACCAGACATTAACGAACCTGGGAACAGAAACAATCAATGGAAAAACAGCGACCGTTATCCAATATATATCGAGTGAGGGGGGGAGCCCAACAACAATAAAAATATGGATTTGGAATGAAAAAGGAGTTCCGTTAAAAATGCAATTTTCAACGACAAGCGAAGAAACCACGCTAACGATGGACTACAATTACAGTAATTATTCTTTCGCAGATATTCCAGATAGTACATTCAGCGTATCATAAAAAAAATATACGGACCTGGTGGGTTATGAACCGCTCAATAGGTTGATTATAACAAAAGTTTTGGATTTATTATTGAGTTACGTCCTCTGCGTTCCTCTGCGATAGTCCTTCGTAGATGTCTCCTTTAACATCAATATCCATCGCGGCCCATATCTCACAATTAATCTCCTCTTTCGGTTACGCCTCGCACCCAGACATCCCAGCCGTTCACATACGCTTTGACATATGTCTGCATCTCACCAACCATAGTCCCTAGCGTGATATCTGAGAATCCTTCGCTGTCTTCGACGGTATCGTACACACCCATAAATCCAAAACCATGGGCTCCTTTGGGGCGTACACGACCGTATTCGACATATTCCATTTTACCAGACGACTGATTGTAGTGATTCGCGGTAGCCACTTCCGATGCATCATAGAGAGTTAAGAAACCTTCTAAATTTGGATCCCCACCAAGACGATAGATATATCCTTCCTTCAGTGATGACGCACTTGGTAGACAATAGTATTTCCCTTGCTCTCTAAAGTCACAGCCCCAGCCGTAGTCTTTTGGTAGATTGCCATGGAACTCAAATTTGATTTGATAATACTGAACATAAGAAACAGGGTCCCAGTAGGCACTCACACCAACAGTATAGGTATCGTCATGATCAGAGTCGACCAATCGTGGGGTTTTAAAATCATAAAAATACATGTCTGCCTTGAACCAATATTGTGCTGAGTATCACTGCTATCATTATCTGATCCATCATCACTATCTTCGTCTGTATCCTGTTGCTGATGAGGAACTACAAAAAGCCATTTCGAGAGAAGTGTGAAACCTGCGCAGCTACGTAATGCATGACTAGATTTACATAACTCCCTTCAATTGGTTCCCAGGTATGCCATTTAACACATAGACTTTAATGGTTGATTCATCAACGCCCGCTGGCAGTTCACTGAGGGTGTAATAAATAATAACCTCAATGGGTTGAGCAAAGGTCTGACCATCAGGCCCAAAATCAAAACAGGATAAGATCGCAAGCGACGAATCATCGACAGGAGACTCGAATGGTGGACACCGTAATATCAACGTTCTGAGGAACTGAATCTGGAGGAACAGTGACTTGCAGGTTATCATCAAACAAAGAAAAATCACCACCCGTGCTATTCACTGAAAAGGTCTCGGTCATGCCCGCAGGAAACATATGGTCAGCATTCGTTGGTGGACTTTGTTGTTCAGTACATCCAGAAAACATCAGGACTATGAAAAAACCAATAATCGCAACAGACACTATCTTTTTTTCCATAAAATATTCCTCTATTGATTCGTGTTGAATAGAAATGTCTATATAAATCTAACTTCTGATAATCTACCTCGTTAGTTATGAAGCGCACCTGGCATGATTTGGACCCGCGATCTACAGCATAGGAAACTGCCGCCCAACCCAACCCTTTCTTAAAAATAAAAAATTTTCATAGAGAGTTCTTATTCCTTATGAAAAAAAATCAAATGAATTTATAAATTAATGGTTGTTTACAAATTTAAATTCGAGGGACGGTTAATACTATGAATTTTAAAAAACAACAATCAATGATGCTTGGTATTGCTGTTGCTTTTCTGATGATTTCTGTAGGATTTTTCACTGGATGTACAAGTAATAATCATACGAATAGTGTGGTTATGTATCCCGTATTAAGCTCGGTGGATAGTACTATCCTGAAAAATGCCTATGCCGACTATGAAGTGCTGCGGCAGAAGGTATCTGCTCAGGAGGCGCGGCAGCAGCTTCTTGATACATTGAATAACGAAACCGAGGGTGTGGAAGTCGCAACGCTTGGCATTGACGGGTATACAATTTTCATCACCTATAGAGATGATGATTTCGCCGCGGTCGATACCTTTGAACTTGATGAAGAACCCGTACACACAACAACAGGATTTAGCGCTCTTACATACGGTGAATCTTCAGATAATGATTATCTTGCAAGACATTCAATTTCCTTTGATGGATTCTCAAACAATAATCACTACACATCTGAATATAGGTATGGAGCCATAAATGAGTTTTATTATGATGCCAATGAAGGTGAATCTCAAAAGAAAACCACCTGTGGGTCCAAGAACGTATTGGTTTTAGGTCCTTGCTATTGGGAGTTTCCCACTACACCAACAGACGATTGTGTACAATTATTCAAATCACATGGATGGACAAATGATGACATCACATTGAAGCTTGTAACGATTTCTCCTCAAGAAAGTAATACCGATTGTATGAACCTTCAACCCAATGATTATTTTAAATTAGGGAAATATGGCATTATATTATTTATCGGGCATGGTACGGTTAGTGTATATAATGGTTATAATGAAACAAATCTGTACTTGCAGTTCTGTTATCTCACCAATGAATCATTTGTGACAAACCCTCAGCTTCAGACATGGAAAGACCAAAAACAATTAATAATTCTCAATGAGTATTCAACAAATTCTGGCGGTTCATCACAGTATATTTATTCCACCGCCATCCGAGCAGACCTGTTACGACAACAGATAAAAGAAACACTTTCTTCAAGCTTTATTTATTTTTCCACCTGTTACGGAAGCTATTTCAACCAAATTTTCCTTGATAAAAGCGCCAAGATATTTTTCAGCTGGGATAATAGTGTAATTGCTTCGTATGCTGATGCAAATATGAAAAGCATTGTTCAATCAATGCTTGAAAATGGGACATGTGCCTATGACGCCTATGCGAATGGCGCTGTTGTAAAAGCATATCGCAGCTGGGATCCAACTGACCCGATCCGTGGCTTGGTTCCTGTCGTGACGAACCAAGATAATTGGCGTCCTAATGTCAACTTCCTTATGTATCCAAAACCAGATGAAAATTCCATTTCGCATTTATTTTATTTCCCGGCTTGGTTCGACAAGATCACTATTACCGGTATTCCTGATGACACTCAATTTTTAAACGTGACCCTGCTGGATAGTGCGGGGAACCGCGTAAAATGGAAACAGTTCAGTGTTCATTCACCTTCACTGAGTATTACAGATCTCAAGGACATCCTGTTTCGTACAAATGAAACACCAACGATTCGGGTAACGGCTTTGGATAACACTGGAAACGAACTTGCAACTTCACAAACCACCGGGGTGATTTCAGCGGGAGCAAATCCAAAACAAATTAATCTTACGGGGTATGAAGACAAAACGCGCGTTGAATACATATACGGATCGTCGTATAGTTATAAAATAACCATTAACCTTACCGCTTCCTCAAATGAATGGGAAACCGGCAAGGAAATCACAGCAACAGCCATATGTACCCTTGAGCCAATCGGTGATGGACCCCACGTAGGCGTGCCAGGATTCCAATTTATTTTCCAGGGAGCCAACGGTGATGTTGTGGCATATGATCCCCCTATGGCCGTTGGAGCGAATTTCGGACAATCCAATGACGGCAGAGACCCTGGTGTAGAGTGGGGTGCACCCCCCGTAGAGGGTTGGTGGGGATCACCTGCAATCTTTACCGCGACATTTCGCTTAGAGAGCAAGGTAAATGACCATCCATGCATACTAGCGAAGTGTATGTGGAGTTCTTGGGGGGAAACCGATTGGGCGAAAATTTATATCAGATAATAATTGTAAAGAGAATCAATAAAAAATTAAAAGCGTCACTAAGCTTCAAATGCTTTGCATGCTTGCAGAAAAGATCCATATTATCGAACCGAATCTTTTCCAGTCAGAAGTTGTAAAAATGTACGGACCTGGCGGGATTCGAACCCGCGATCTGCAGCTTAGGAGACTGCCGCCCAATCCAGGCTAGGCTACAGGCCCACAGAAGGCTGATGAGGACATGAGCTGAGGAATTAATATTGTTTCTCTCAATTCTTTTTAAATTCATCTGGTTTAAATTGACCGGTACCTACGAAAAAAAAAATTGAGGAAGAGGAAGATTAGATGCTAAGTAAGCATAGATCGAAAGAACGGATACAAAGCACCCAATGTCATTGCTCCAATGATGTATACCTCCATTTTTACCCACTCTCCGCCTCTCTATTTTCCTTTTCCCATCATGTATTCTCTCTGTCATACTTTAAATATTTTATGTGGAAAAATTACAGAATGAAAAAAATACTATTATAATTATATAATAAGAGAATGTGTCCTGTAAGAAGCATATCTTACTCGTATCTCGTCAAATTGTTCTTGGTCCTTATACTTCCGGGAGGCACCGTAGTTTATGGTTTTGCTCGATGCCGATATAGTCGTATTTCCGTATCGCATTGGGAAATCTCTGTTTGATGTGTTCGAGGATCTGGTGGACTTTATCTGAATCCTCCAGGTCAAATTCAAGTTCGAGGTCTGAGACACCCGCCGAGGTGCTGATGAAAACCAAGTTCGGATGGTGTTTGATGTATTCCATGATTGGTTTTCGTTGTATGTGTTCTTGGAGATGGATATCTACTTTGAATGGTTTTAGCCCGAATTTTGAGATGTCAACGCCTACTCTAAATGCTTGTATCACATTGTTTTTAACAAGTTTTTTTAACCGGTTGTTCGCCATTTGTGTTGAGCTGTGCAGCTGCTTGGCGATGTCGACAAGGGAGATCCGTGTGTTTTCCACAAGAAGGTTCAGCAAAGATAAGTCGTATTTGTCGATTTCGACTTCAGGTCCACCACCGGTGATCTCATATTTTAATCGATCTGATTCTTTGTATTCGTCCGGGAGTAGATAGCTGCAGGGGTATGAGTACGCCTGGACGTAAATGGAGAATATTTTATCCGCAAAGTAATCACCGTAGGCGTCAAGGAGTTTTTCCCAGAATTGGTAAAAATCTTTGATGTTTTTCACCCAGATGAACACGCCGAGGTCGTATTTTCCTATGATGGATTCGACGACCCAGGTTCGTTTATCTTTGACGAGATAGTCGATGATTTTGTTTTTAATCTCTGGGGTGACGTATTGGTAGACGAGGTAGAATCGGAAGACGATGTAGCCGAGTTTGTAGGAATCTACTAGCGTCCAGAAACTCGTGATGATTCCTTCTTGTTGCATGCGTTTTATCCGATAGGCGACGATGTCTTTTCGCAATCTTACTTTTTTTCCTATCTGGGATAACGATTGGCGGGAGTTGAGGTCAAGTTGATAGAGTATCCGACGGTCTTTGATATCCAATGTATTCATTTTTCACCAAACATGTAAATTATAACTAGTATTTCATTGTTTTGATAGATTTTTTAAGGATATAAGCTTTTATTCCTTCTTTTCTTTAGATGTCTAAGTGGGGAGTGTATGGTTTACGAGCCCAGAAGAACGATGCGAGGTGATTGCGCGTGTTTGAGATTCTGAACTGGTACGGTTTGTTAACACTGACCCATCTTTTCGCTCAAATCAATTTCGGTCACCGTGATTACCTCAACTCAGTCAAGCAAGATGAACGGATTGATTCATCGGCGGTTCGCCAACAAAGGAAGTCTGCCTATTTCCTTCACAGTGTTGCAATTATCATCCCGACGTACAATGAAGAACCAGCAGACCTAGAACGGTGTGTTCAATCTGCGCTCTCTCAAAAGTACGACGCTGCTTTATCGGTGATCGTCATTGATGACGGCAGCAAAGACAAACGAGGAATTAATCACATCAGGGAAAAATTTTCCAATGTCCCCCATCTGTACATCCATGAGTTTGAAAAAAATAAAGGCAAACGGTATGCGCAGAAATTCGCATTTGATTTCTTCGGAGACTCTGTAGACATCATGGTGACCATCGATAGTGACACGGTACTAGCTTCAGATAGTGTCGCTCATCTAGTTCTCCTCTTTGCGGACCCTAAGGTTGGCGCAGTCACCGGTGATGTACGGGCGATCAAACAGAATTTTTTAAGCACACTCATCGACGCCCGGTACTGGACCGCGTTTAACCAGGAACGAGCAGCACAGAGCCTGTTTGGCACCGTGCTGTGCTGCTCAGGCCCGCTCGCAGCATACCGCAACACCATCATACAAAACGTAAAAGAGTCCTATATCTCACAGCGATTCCTCGGTCAGTATTGCACGTACGGTGATGACCGGCATCTAACCAACCTCATCCTAGAGCAGGGATATACGGTTCATTATGAGCGGAGAGCCAAAGCATGGACGTACGTACCCTCAGAAGATTACACCATGGCTGAAGCAACAGACTCGCTGGAATAGGAGTTTCTATCGGGAGCTGCTCTGGACGTTAAAACGTGTTGTCTTCAAACGGAAATATCAGAACATCTACATGGTCTATGATCTCTCCATGCAAAGCATATTACCACTCCTGCTGCTTGCATCGCTTCTCTTCGTCTGTATCAAATCAGTCACGGAAAGCCCGCTCTACCTCTTTGGGTACCTGACCATTCTGATTAGTGTGGCACTCCTCAGAGGAAGCTATGCGTATCTGCGTACGCGTGAGAAGATGTTTTTCCTGTTTCCCTTGTATGCATTTTGCCATATCTTTTTGTTAATACCAGTGAGGGTGTATGCGTTATGTACGTTAAAGACAACAAAATGGGGCACAAGGTAGATATCGCGATCCGAGCGTCACTGATCCTGCTCTGCATCGGGTATCTCCTCGTCGGATTTCCCTCGTATGAGCCGCTGCCGAAAATCACCTCGAACGCGGATGCGTTCTTTCTCAATACGATAGGACTGCATACGGTCAACGAAGGCAGGTTCCTGGTCGTATCGTTCCCAGGGGTAAACCGCATCTATGAGCTGTCCTCAGAATGCTGCGGATTGATCCTGTTTGCCATGTTCTTTATCGCGGTCTTCCTCGTCCCGAACTTCTCCTATAAGCATCGACTCATCGCCGTGTTATTCCTCCCGTTGATATTCTTCGGTAACATCCTCAGAATCGCCCTTGGCATCATCATTGGATACCATTTTTCAGCAGATGCGTCTATGTTTTTCCATGACACGTTTGGTCAGATATTTATTTTTGTCTGGGTCATAGTGTGTTTTCTTTTGTGGTTGAAGATTACGAAAAATTTCCCATCGGAAGAAAAAGTGGTGATGAGAATATGAGAAAAAAACAACAAATACTAGCATGTATGCTGTTGATGACGGCTGGATTCATCGTATTAAGTGGAAATACAGCAGCCGTCGCTCTTGATGAAACCGACCTGTTTGTGACCCTGGATTCATCCTGGGAACATGCGAACGAGGGTGATACGTTCGCGATCCGCGCTGATGTGAAGAACATCGGTGAACAGACCGCACTTATCACCTGGATACGTTTAGAAAATATCCCTGATGATTGGAATGTTCAACCGCCTCAGCATCTCATTCTTATTCTGCAGCCGGGAGAGACGCAATCATGTTTCTTTGTCGTCGAACGGGGAGCGACAGATGCGACCATCTACGCGACAGCACAAGCATACAACGCTCCAGTGGTCCAATCAAACAGGATTGCGATTCCGGTTAATGTCTGGATCGTGGCAGGTCTTTCATTGGTGTGCGGTGTCGTAGCGTATCGAGAGGTAAAAACTCGGAAGAAGCAGAAAAAATAACAGACCGGATAGGATCCGAACTGGCGATCTGCAGCTTAGGAGACTGCCGCCCAATCCAGGCTAGGCTACAGGCCCGGATAGTATTCTCGTGGTTATGAAGCGAGGAATTAATAGACTTTCCCTAAACCAGAGCGAAATACCTTCTACGTTCACTATAAAGAAAAGAACACATATTCTTTTCCTCTTTCACGCAGCATTCATATCTTTGTCATGGTTTTCTTTTCGCAAAAAGAGAAAAAGCGATAATAATTCCAACGATGATAAAAAGAAATTCAAACGCAGGGGTTTTATTTTGAGAATTTTGAGCTTTCACCTCTAGTTCTAAAACAGGTGATTGTTTTACCTCACCTCCAGAGGTACATTCAACATAATATTGTATATAGGTTGTATCATCATGAAGAAGAGTAACCATAGCTTCATAGTTGTTCGCATCATTTTTTATCATCGGTTTGATAATACTCTCATTATAACAACTTTCATTTGTACATTCTTGCACAACCAGGGTAACGTTCTCAACGCTTTCATTGACAAAATGAGAGGCAATAAAAGTGATCGTTGATTTTGGTGTAGGATCGCCAGGGATAATATCAATGACACTTGGCTGACTTTGGGTTTTTTCAGCGGTCAACGTTACAATAAAAAGGAAAAAAAAGAACGCGTAAATAGCCTTCGTGTGTGTCAACGGTAAAGCTCCTTCATACGTTTTTTAAACGAATAAAAAAAAAGGGGGGAGCTTATGCTCCGTAAAGGTAGTGAAGTCCTTCTATGTCAGCTGATTCTAATGTCCTTTGGAATGTTTGTCCTGGGGCTCCGTACCCATACATAGTGACAGAGGAACAGGAGCTCGTGTAGATATCATCCATACCAAAGGTATGTCCATATTCATGGCATGCGATGCCTAAGAAATCAAACACATTTGGGTTAGATGATGCATCGCCCCATACGAGACGGGAGTTGAATTTCATGTCCCATTCAACAATCGCAGAACTTGTACCCCAGAGGTATGTAGCGGCAATAATCCCAGATTGTAGATTACCAAAACCTACAACATTCTTTCCATCACGTACTCCAATTTTTGCTTTTGTATTAACCGTGGGAGTGTTGCCAAAGAGCTCGACACTTGTTTTTGCATCCCATGTTTCCGCAGCGGTTTTTACAGTATTCACAACAGTGGTTTGAGAAAATCCCTCACTGTTTGTTGGGTTTACTACGTAATTAATTGGTGGGGTTGTCCATTTTGAAAACGTCGCCCAGCAACCACCGGTTGCAAGTTTTTCAATTTCTTCGGGGTCCATTGCATTATTGTTCTCGTAGGTAATAAAGACGCGACATGTTATTTTTTCTTTTTCTGGTGCGGAGAGAGACGTCAAGGTTACCATGGGTATCAACAGCGTTACAAAAACCAAGATGCTTAGCATCTGATACGTTCTTTTCATATAGGTTGTCCTCCTCTGAATTCAAAATCCAATAACATTTTAAATATTTATTGGTAAAATAATTTAGATCGATTTATAGTCTATGGAGAAATGAGCAGATGATCCATCCGTCTCTTTTATTTTCGGTTCTGCAGTTCCTGCAGTCGAATCGTCTCAAACGGGATCTGTTTTTCCTGCAGCTGTGCGGAGATCCCAGGCACGTGCCCGTCCCCGACACAGGCGACGATCTTCTGATGTTTCTCATGCAATGCGACAAGCTTTCCTACCATATGCTCGTTTCGCTCATCGATCAACGTTCGTTTGATCGTGGGGAATTTCTTGCCGATCTCCTCAATGTAGGAATCGAAGTTCTGCTGGTAGTTTTTCAGTTCCTGTTCGACCCGTTTCTTGCTGACAAAGAACCCAGCAAACACCTGAGAACAGAAGTTTGAATTTTTCAGAAAACGGCATCGTGTTCCACATGCGGGTGAAGAGCTGTTGTGCGTTCGTATCGATGAACGCGACCGGCAGCTGATGTGACTGTGCATAGTGTGATCGCGGTAGCATCTCGTCTCCGGCGTTCACGCCGTACTCCTCCGCCATGCTCTCCTGGAATTGCGCGAGCATCTTATAGACGACCGGCAGGTTCTTTTTTGCAGCATGATAGGCGGCAGGATCCGTGTTCCTCAGCATGATTGCCTGGTAGCGCTGCGGGTCGAGCTCAACGCCGATGATCTCTGGTTCTTTTTCCTCAAAGATGTTGAGCAGTGCTGCGGAGAGATCAAAGACGTGTCCGGTGCCGATGAGCGTGATCATGAGTTGCGGCAAATACGATGGTATTTGATTAAGGTATTTGTCTCCCTCCAACCAAATATTCGACAATCGTCGATATTAGAATCGACAATATTAAATACTATGAAAGCCATAATAATACGTATGTGTAACGTCATCGACGATTATCGGGAAGATGAATTATCCGATGCATGGATAAGAATCGAAAGAAGGAAAATGCTGTATTCATAATTTCCCCCCATTTCCTCTCTTTCACCCTTTATTTTTTTTAGTAATTTCTCCGAGAGAAAACCTTAGATTGCTAGTATCGATAATGTTCAGACTTGTACGGGCCGTTCACCTTGACACCGATATAATCAGCCTGCTCTTTAGATAGTTTCGTCAACCGGACGCCAAGCTTGCTCAGATGCAGCCGCGCGACCTCTTCATCAAGGATCTTCGGCAGCATGTACACCCCGATCTTGTGCTTTTCTTTCCACAATGCAATCTGCGCCAGCATCTGGTTCGTAAACGAATTGCTCATCACAAAACTCGGATGGCCCATCGCACACCCCAGGTTCACCAGACGTCCTTCCGCCAGCACAAAAATCTCATGACCATCAGGGAACACATACTTGTCCACCTGCGGTTTAATAGAGACTTTTTTCACACCCTTCAACGCATCGAGCTTGCCTACCTCAATCTCATGGTCGAAATGACCGATGTTGCACACGATCGCCTGATCCAACATCTTCTTCATATGACTCACGGTAATCACATCTTTACAGCCGGTCGCAGTCACATAGATATTCCCTTCAGCTAGACTGTCCTCCACGGTCTTCACCTCGTAGCCCTCCATGACCGCCTGCAGCGCACAAATCGGATCAATCTCCGTCACAATCACCCGTGCACCAAACCCGCGCATCGACTGACAACAGCCTTTGCCGACATCACCGTACCCGCAGACAACAACGGTCTTGCCTGCGATCATCACATCGGTCGCCCGCTTGATCCCATCCGCAAGGCTCTCCCGGCACCCGTAATGATTATCGAACTTTGACTTGGTCACGGAATCATTCACGTTGAACGCGGGGAACAACAAGAGTCTTTGCCTCCAGCATCTGATACAGCCGATGCACACCAGTCGTTGTTTCCTCAGACACCCCTTTGATGTCTTTGACAAGACCAGACCAGTAGGTAGGATTCTTCGCATAGATTTGTTTCAGAAGCTTCATCAGCTCCTCATAATCCTTGCCTTCCTTCGAATAATCTTTTTTCAAAAGCGACGGGTTCTGCTCCACCTCAAATCCCTTGTGCACCATGAGGGTCGCGTCCCCGCCATCATCCACAATCAACTGTGGTCCTTTCCCATTACCAAAATCCAACGCCTTCTGCGTACACCACCAGTACTCCGCAAGGCTTTCGCCTTTCCATGCGAACACCGGGACACCGGTCTTGGCAATAGCAGCAGCAGCATGATCCTGCGTCGAGAAAATATTACAGCTCGCCCACCGCACCTGCGCGCCCAGCTCTCGTAACGTCTCAATGAGCACCGCGGTCTGAATCGTCATATGCAGACTGCCGGAGATCCGCGCGCCCTTCAACGGTTTACTCACACCATATTTCTCCCGCACCGCCATCAGCCCAGGCATCTCTTTTTCCGCAATCTCGATTTCCTTTCTGCCAAACCCAGCAAGGGTGATATCTTTGACCGCATAGTCGTTTTTCTGTGATGCTTTCATGACACCATACTCCACTAATAATTTTATTTCAAGATGAGTTTCGCATCCACAACACAGATGCGTTTCTCATACACAAACACCGGATTCAAATCCATCTGGTCAATTTGATCAATGAGTTCCTCACCCAGTTTTGAGACCTTCAACACCAGGTCAATGACGAGTTGTTTGTTTGCTTTCATCCCACGGAACCCCTCTAAAAGTTTCTTGCCGGCCAGCTCCTCGACCATCTGGCGTGCATCGTAGGAATCAATCGGGACGACACGGAACGAGACATCCTTGTACAGCTCGGTGAAAATTCCACCGATCCCACACATGATGGAAAGACCAAACGTCGCATCCTGGACGAGACCAACGATGATCTCCACGCCTTTCTCCTCCATCTGATCGACTAAAAGATTCTCAGTGGGGAACTTCTTATGAAACTCTTTGAAGGATTTTTTCAACTCCTCTTTATTCTGAATGTTTAACCTCACGCCACCGACATCGGTCTTATGAAGGATAGTAGGTGAGCAGACCTTGAGCGCAACAGGAAACCGCAGCGTGAGCTTCTCCAGATCTTTTTCTGTACGAACCACCTGATATTTCGTGGTGGGAATCCCATACGCACGCAGGAGGTCTTTGACCTCGTTTTCCGCAAACGCTCCGGTCCTGCCCGCAAGCAGTTTCTTCACAGCCGTATTCATGGTCAATCCTTCTTCCGGTTATCGATAACTCGTTTTGCCTTTAAACCTGTTTCGAGGATCGTATTCGGCGGCAACACATCAACACGCGGAGTAAAAACGATCACAGACTGGATGTCCCCTTTGAGCTTTTGCGCTAACTGCTCTGAGTCGACCTGGCTGAGCCGCTGCTTGGTCTCGACCTCGACGGTCAACAGATCAACATCGTTTTCAGTCGAAAGCACCATCCGCCAGTTCCCCCCGACCAACGGATTGTTCATGAGCACCGACTCAATCTGACCAGGGTAGATGTTTGTCCCCCGGATGATCACCATGTCATCGGACCGCCCCTTGATCATCGAATGCCGCACATGGGTCCGACCGCAGGAACACACTGCTTGATCATACAGTTTCGCGATATCCCTTGTTCGATACCGTAGCAGCGGCATCCCTTCTTTCGTAATCGTGGTCAGAACAATCTCGCCTTCCTCTTCCGTCTCAACAGGTTCAAGTGTGATCGGATCAACACATTCGACAAGGAAATGATCCTCCCAGAGATGCAGACCATCATGCTGATCACAGTCCGTAGACACACCAGGGCCGCACATCTCGGTCAGACCGTAAATATCATGCACATCCATGTCCCAGGTCTCCATGATCCGCTTCTTCAACCCAGGGGTGAACATCTCCGCGCCGAACAACCCGTTCCTCACCTTCAGATGCTTCGGATCAAGACCCATCTCCAAGGCAACCTGACCAAGGCGCATCGCATACGACGCGACCCCGGAAATAAACGTGGTCCCATAATACTCCATGAGTTTGATCTGCCGCTCTGACTGCCCTTTACCGGATGGGATGACGAGCGCACCGATTTTTTGTGCACCGTAATGAAACCCGAACGCACCTGTGAACGTCCCGTACGGGATCGGGTTCTGAAAAATATCTTTTTTCGTCAGACCAGACATGGACAGACACCGCGCCATCACCTCAGACCAGACCTCCAGGTCACCACGGGTGTAACACGCGGTCACCGGCACACCGGTCGTCCCTGAGGACGCATGAAGCTCAACGCAGTTCTCCAAAGATGTCGTCATCATCCCGAACGGCGCGTTCTTCCGCAGATCATCCTTGGTCGTGAACGGCAGTTTCCTGATATCAGCAAGGGTTTTGATGTCCTCTGGTTTTACGTTGAGTTCTTTAAATTTTTTTTTATAATGCGGCACGGTCTCGTACACAAGATGCACGGTTTTCTGTAACCGCTCGAGCTGCAGCTGCTGTAATTTCTTCCGCGACACGGTTTCCATTTTCGTGTTGAAAAGATGATCCATAGAACTCCCACGCCCCCAATACACTGATTATTTATTAAGGTTGATGACCTAAATGTGAGAAGGAACAGTGAAAGAGGCAAAACAAAGGTTATTAAGGGAGAAGTTTGTTATAAAATTGATAATGGGGGAAAGGAATATGGGACAAACCATTTTTGTTTCAATACATACGTACTACTCCCCACCTTGAAGAGAGTAAGAGGATGGGAACTGTGTAATAAAAAGAAATAATAGGTTTCTTTTTTATACCCACGAATTTATAAACAATTCCCTATGTTGCGATATTTTCTCTGGTGAAAGGGTTTAAATAACTCCATATAATTATAATATTATCAGGGAGGGCTCCCTATATTTAAGAAATTTGTCACTCTTGGCATAATCCTCTTATTCATTGGTGTCACAGTCGCACCAAGCATCAACGTCAACGTTGTCAAAGCATCCGATGACAATGAACTCGTAGAGGTGACCACTCAAGCATGCGGCCTTAAAGGAGACAACACCCATACTGTACAATTAACAAAACGACAAGTACGAGAAGCACAAAGAGTGTTTGATGATTTAAAGAATCGCATGTCAACAGCAGAGTCAATGGAAGAAACGCAAAGGACATTCAACGACACAATCGTATCATTGAGCAGATACAATCTGTTGCCCAACGGAATGAACATCGAACAAGCAAAAAGACTGGTGACCAGCGCAAGTCAAAATCAAAAAGGAGAAACATTACTTAAGAAAATATCTACGAAATTTCTAGCAGATGCAAAGGCAGGAACGATGCAGAACTCATTTTGCTTAATCGCTGGCAACACAAGTAATACTCATTTTGCAAAACCTGTTACGAAACTAACGATGCATCTGTATGACATTATGGATTATAGTTCCGGAAATCATATCTTGGTAGTAATTTCCACAGCCTTGTGGATCGTATTTAATCAATTAAGCACCATCAGTCAAATGATATTAAAACGACAGGGAAATCATTGTGGCGTCAGCATCTTTTTTGGCAATTATCATTATTATCCGTATCCCAATTGGTTATACCCAGCGCAAGGATGGCTCTCGACGAATGGCATCAACGGAAAACAGAATATCACTGGTTCCTTTTGGGGACAAAAAGTAACAAGCGGGTGGCAACCACAAGATGATTGGTACATGAATTACACTTGGAGAGGATGCATTGGATTTACAGGATTCATAACCTATGTTGGTTCAGATAGCGCGTATTACCTCGGTTCTGCTCTTCATGTAAACGTAGGTCCAAATCGACCCTAGATTCTTAGTGGAATCAAGAGTCGATAAAAAAAGATGACAAAGAAGCGAAATTACCCTCTTTTTCAGACGATCGCTCTCCTCGTATTCCCTCCTAAGATCAAACCCAAGAAACTATTTAAAGCCACATTCCTTCAAATCGAATACCTATGAATCAACAACGTGAACCCCGTGGATGGCAGATCCATCATCACGAACAACTATTTTTTAAAGGAAACACGGGTGCCCCGACCATTCGACTCAAATTCTTCCATTATCCATCCTACCGACAAACAGTCACCATCAATCAACCACCTGCGTACTGTAAGCTTAAGACGAAACGGAACAACACGTTTTTCCTGTTCCAGCAGAAAGTCCGGACGAAAGGAACGATCTCTTTGGAACGAATTATTTCGGTCTATCCACAGCCCTCAACACTTCCCGTAAACAAGACATGGGGCAGGATATCGGACATCCCTCGACTGCTTCAGCGAAAATACAAACAAAGCTTCGCCTATTGGCCGGTGAGCTCATCTGCAATCCAGGATATCTCCCAAGAACGCTGGTTCGCCACCGATGACCTGTCCGACTGGGTGCAAACGGTGAGCCGCTACATCATCATGAAAATTAAGCATCCTGAAAAACAAGAGAAACGATTAGGCGCGGACCAAGTGCTCCGCACCGGCAGCGGTGATTGCGACGAATTCACGGATCTATTCATCACGCTTGCTCGGATACGTGGAGTCCCGTGTCGACGGTTAACCGGATATTTCATCCACCAAACGAATGCAGAACCTGAGCCACACGCCTGGGGAGAAATACTGTCACCAACCATCGGATGGATCCCGATCGACATCGCGTTACGTAACCTTGGAAATCATACCATTAACTATGTGATCGGCAAGATCGAGGAATTCAACCCCTCCCTTCTCGACTATCAAATCTTAAGACAAACCTCCGCGGTACACTATCACTGGGAACGACCGCTTCCGCTCATCACTCCGCTCTATTAAGGTCGTGTTTTCCAACAATCCTAAGTCAACTCAGGAGTACACAAAAATCAACGGCACATGCGATTATCGTTTTGATAATAGCTCCCTTCGGTTATAAAAAAGTTAATTTTATATTAAAAATTTTTTTTGTTCATATTTTTCAACATTTTTAGAGAAATATTCGTAAAAAGCGGTAAATTGTCGTGAAAATTTAAATACTATAGAGGGTATAATATCTTGGGGATAAACCAAATGAAGAACAGTAAAATAATATGTCTTATAATTTGTATGCTGATGATCGTGACTGTTTTCCCTGTTGTTGGTTTTCCAATTCAAACAGGGGAAATAAAGAATTTGAATAATGCGCAACCACATTATAAAGCACCAACACCAGGATACGCACCAATTCCACCACCAGATACAATAATGGATGATACCAATGGTTCGTGAACATCCTGAAAAAACAGCAGTAACCATGGATGATATCGTCATCAGCATACTTGAGCAGGTTGACGAATCAATTTACTTAAGCTATCTGGAAAATCTTACAAGCTTTGGACCACGTGTCACAGGAAGCTGACTGCCTGTAAGGCAGCAGCAGAGTACATCTACAACCAATTCGAAAGCATGGGACTTGCGGTACGCTATCATCACTGGGAAAGTAACGGATACTCATCAGATAATGTTGAAGCGACAATAAATGGGACCGATGAATCCAGCGATGAAATCTACATCATCTGTGCACATTACGACACGGTATCTTCGAGTCCTGGGGCTGATGATGACGCCTCAGGGACGGTAGCTGTCCTCATGGCAGCATTAATTATGAGTCAATACCAATACAAATTCAACCACACTATAAAGTTCGTGGCTTTTTCTGGGGAAGAACAAGGTCTTCTGGGAAGCCAAGCCTATGCTGTTGAAGCAACAGATGAAGGATGGAACATCGTCGGTGTGCTGAATGCAGATATGATTAGTTATGCAGAAACAACCAGTGATGGGAATAATCTCATCGTGTTTGAAAACGACGCTTCAGAGTGGCTCTACAACTATACCCTTGACATCAGCACAGAATACGCTGATTATATCCAGCTCACGCTTACTCAGGGAGGCTTCACCTGGGGCAGTGACCATTATTATTTCTGGGATGAGGGATACGACGCATTGTTCTATTTTGAATATACGGAAACACCGTACTACCATACCTCTGGTGACACGATTGCTCATATCAACGCGACATATGCAGTAAAAAACATACGACTTATTCTTGCGACCCTTGCAGAACTCTCAGAGGTTAGTTACCGCAACAATCCTCCAGCAAAACCAGTTCTCACAGGCCCTACCAGCGGAGTTATCAATCAAGCCTACCCCTTTTCTGTTGTCACCATCGAACCTGAGGGGGAGGATGTCTATTATTTCATTGATTGGGGAGATGGCCAGGTGGATGAATGGGTAGGTCCGTATCACTCTAGCGCAACAGTCGAAATTACCCACCAATGGGACAAAAAGGGGACCTATACCATTATGGCAAAGGCAAAAGACATACATGGGATAGAGAGTGACTGGGGTACCCTTAACGTGGCCATGCCAACAGAATATACATTCTCCTTTCATGCATTCCTTCAGCACCTCTTAGAGATGTTCCCCCACATGTTCCCAATCCTACGACACCTTATGGGGTACTAGAACCCCACCTTTTTTCATTAACCCCCTCTTTGTTCAATCCATGAAATGTTGTCCATGGGTACTCAGCGACAAAAGTTTTAAATAAAGATTTCCCTTCCTTACCTCCTACAACCAAGCATAGATACAGGTGTAAATCATGGTAAAAAGCATGTACGATTACGTAGGTGATAAGTGGAAAAAACCAGATACATCCTTCAAATCACCGCAGAAAAACAGATTGATTCAGTGGAGACAAGAAGAGAATTTTCTGAAGGTTGACAAACCATTACGAGTGGACCGTGCACGATCACTCGGGTATAAAGCAAAACAAGGGTACATTATCGTCCGGGGACGCGTGCGACACGGCGGGCTGAACCGCCACCAGATAAAAGGAGGGAGAAAACCCTCTGCACGAGGGACAAAGAAACTCACCCCGGCGAAGAACTCACAGAGAATCACCGAGGAACGAACCGCCGCTCATTTCCCGAACATGGAAGTACTGAACTCCTACTGGGTAGGAAAAGACGGCATGTACCATTACTATGAGGTTATTTTAGTTGATCCAGCGCATCCTTCGATCGTGAACGACCCGAAGATCAACTGGATTTCCGCGTTCCCGAACAGACGACGAGTCTTACGAGGGAAAACCAGTGCAGGGCAGAAAGGACGCGGGTTGATGTACAAAGGGAAAGGCGCTGAGAAAGTCCGTCCAAGTATCCGGGCACATCAAAGCAAAGGAAAGTAAACCGATTTTTTATCGGACGACCATGACTGGTTTTGCCGCATATTGTACTACTTTATTGGCGACGCTGCCGATCGGGTATTTTCCTAATGAGCTTGATCCTCTACTCCCCAGAACAATCAAGTCGCAGCGTAGCTCGTTTGCCACATCGATGATCACCGCAGCGATATCTTCCCCTTCTTTTACCATGCCGTTGATAATAAAACTATGGGACCCGATATCGTGAATAACGCTATTGATGAGATTTTGTGCCCGTGATTTGATAATCTCATAGGTTTTTTGATCCAGAAGATTCCTGTCAGATGGCAGGGGGATGATCGCAAGAATAATCAGTTCGCCGTCATCAGCGATAATCATCATTGCTTTGTTCAACGCGTTTTCTGCTCCTTCTGAGCCGTCAAACCCGACTAATACTCGTTTCATGATTTATTTTCTCCTCCACACGGGGCCTTTGGCCGTGTCCTGTATTTCAAACCCGAGTTCCTCAAGGTTGTTCCGGATACGGTCAGCGGTTTTCCAGTCTTTGTGTTTTCGTGCGTCTTCACGTGCGAACAGCAGTGCTTTCATCAGTTCATCAACAGAGGGTGTCTGTACGGTTTTTCCGCAGGATTGCAACAGTATCTGAAGTTTGTTTGTTACGTCTGGTTCTTCTTTTGTCTGTGCATTGGTTTTCGGTTGGAATAAGGTAAGCACAGAACCAATTTTAAGATAGACATCCAACGCATGCTTGCACAACTCCGGATTTGGTTGCGGTTGCTGTTCAAAGAACTTGTTGCTCTTGTTGATGAACTCAAACAGAGACGCGAACGCTTTTGGCGTGTTGAAATCATCATCCATCGCTTGCTCAAACTCTCGCTGGAGTTCTGTAATCGTGGTCAGGTACTCCTTCTCAACCTCATGTAACATCGTAAGCGAAGGTTTCTGTTGAGATGCGCTTTTCGCATGCTCTTCAAGTCGTTCTTTGACTCGATAGAGACGTTCACGTCCTTTTTCGATATCGGTGAGTGCTTTTTCACTAAAATCAGGGGGACTGCGATAGTGAGCCTGGGCGAAAAACATCCGCAGGACCTCCGCGTCCCAGGTCTTTAGCAAATCCTTGACATTGATGATGTTCCCAATCGATTTGGACATCTTCTCGCCGTTAATGGTGAGGAGACCGATATGCATCCAGAAGCAGGCAAACTGCTTTCCGGTCGCAGCCTCTGCTTGTGCAACCTCGTTTTCATGGTGCGGGAACTGCAGATCCATGCCTCCACCATGGATATCGAACGGTAACCCAAGGAATTTGCTGCTCATCGCGGAGCATTCAATATGCCATCCGGGTCTGCCCGCGCCCCACGGAGAAGGCCATGTCGGTTCACCTGGTTTTGCGCGCTTCCATAACGCAAAATCCAACGGACTGCGTTTCTGCTCCCCAGCTTCGATGCGAGCGCCTTTTTTCATCTCAGCGATGTTTTGACCGGAAAGCTTCCCATAGGTACTGAATTTTTCAACAGAGAAATACACGTCACCATCAGCAACATACCCGTAGTCTCTCTTGAGGATCTGTTCGATCATCCGGATCATGTCAGGGATGGCTTCTGATGCCTTCGGGTACAGGTCAGCCCGTCGGACACCGAGCGCATCAAGATCATCTAAGCATCGATCAGTGAACCGCTGTGAGTACTCGAGAGGATCCACACCTTCCCGGTTTGCTGCAGCAATGATCTTATCGTCGACATCGGTGATGTTCTGCACATACATCACAATATTTCCCTTGTACTCAAGGTACCGTCGAATCACATCAAAAGCAACATAGGTCCGGGCGTGACCGATATGCGCATCGCTATAGACTGTCATCCCGCACACGTACATCTTGACTTTGCCGTTCTCAACAGGAACAAACTCTTCTTTTTTCCTGGTAAGCGTATTATATATGTTCAATGCCATCTCCTGCACACTAGTTCTATAGCTAATGGAAGGAAAATTATATACTTTATGGGTGTTAGGGCGCTTTCTCATGACTATTTCTTTTAGAAAAGACCTTTGAACCTTTAATTTTATATACGAGTAGTTTATTAGGGACTTTCCTTAACAACAGTTAGCGGAGTTTAGAGAATGGCACGAATCCACGCGCGAACAAAAGGAAAATCAGGTTCAACCCATCCAATGCGAGAGAAACACCCAGAGTGGAGTTCATTGAACCCTCGAGAAATCGAAGGACGTATCCTGGAGCTTGTAAAAGCAGAGAAATCCACAAGTGAAATTGGGATGATTTTACGTGATCAATACGCGGTTCCTGATGTCAAAATCGCAACCGGGAAAACCATTTCTCAGATCCTTGAACAGAATAAGATTAAACCAGAACTCCCTGAGGATTTACAGAATTTGATTAAGACCGCGTTGAAACTGAAGAAACACATTGATCATCATAAAAAGGATCTTAAAACGAAACGGAGCCTGTCACTCACAGAATCAAAGATACGCCGACTGATGAAGTATTATCGTCGGGAAGAGCGACTTCCAGAAGGCTGGAAGTACAGCCTCGAGCAAGCAAAACTGATGTTCGAATAAAAAATCATTCCATTATCTTTTTAGCCTGAAACATGTTTTTCGTTATGTAGAGTACAGTCTATGGCAGAAGATATTCCTGAGGCATGTAAGAAAGCGGCTGCGTTGCTCTTTTCGTATCCATCGTCGAGTCGTATTCGAGTGGTGTCGCATTACGACGCGGACGGCATTTCAGCTGCAGGGGTTCTCTGTACCGCATTGTATCGGGCAGGGTTCGAGTTTCATGCGACGTTGATGCGGAACCCGTTTACGAAAGGCTTTGATCGGCTGAAAAACGAACACAACGAGTTGATTATTTTTTCTGACATGGGAAGCGGACAGATGGAGACGATCGAACACATAGGCTGCAAAGCGATCATCCTTGACCATCATCAGTATCTGACCGCTCAAACTTCAAAGAATATTGTTCAGATCAACTCAAACCTCCTTGGGGCTGATGGGAACTATGAGGCGTCTGGTGCGACGTTGAGTTATGCGTTTGCGACAGCACTAGACCCAGCAAACGAGGACCTTGCGCCTCTTGCTCTTGCTGGTGCGACCGGTGATAAGCAATTCATTGGTGGTGTCCGTGGGTTGAACAAAGCAATCCTTGATAATGCGTTGCAGAAAGGGTTCCTTACCGAACAGACCAGCATCAAACTGTATGGGGAGACGATCGCGGATGCATTGTTTTATTCTGCGGATCCGTATTATCCGGGTCTGTCCGGCAACCGTGAAGCAATTGAGACGATGCTGGAAAAGTTTAATATTGAGAAATCAGCGAGTCTTCAGGATATTAATCATGAGACGATGATGCAGGTACACTCGTTTCTTCTCTTTCGGTTAATCAAAGCAGGGTGTCAACAAAACATCTTGGATATGACGATCAGAAAACGATACACCGCACCGCAGGGCTGGGAGTTGGAACGGTTTGCTGATCTGCTCGACGCGTGTGGGAAGAACGGGTACCGGAGCCTTGGGCTTGCGCTCTGTCTTGGTGACAGCACCGCTTGGAAAGATGCACTCATGGTCGAGAAGGAATACAAGCAAAAACTCCTGGATGGACTCCGACTGGTAGAACAAGGCGGTATTCATGAGACCGATGGGATGCGGTATTTCTATGCTGATAATTCCTCGCTCGGTGGCGTGATTGCTGGGATTGCGATGAACTATGTGCTTGATGAGAAGAAGCCATTGTTTTCTCTTACCCGGAAAGAAACCGATGATGAAGTGCATGTGTCATGTCGTGGGAATCAGAAACTCGTAGCGCAGGGTTTAGACCTTGGTTCTGCGATGAAAACTGTTGCCGCAGAACTCGGAGGATTTGGAGGAGGACATAAAATTGCCGCTGGTGCCACTATAGCGTTTGACAAAGAAAAAGAATTCATGCAAAAAGTTGATACGATTCTTGTACAACAGATGAAGGGATAACATGAAAGCCGTCTGTACACTGACGATTGAGTTTGAGAACGCGGAAAAAGCAAAAAAAGTACTCCGGTCCATTCAGACCGATGACCACGGTTTTGTGAAATCAAAGCAGAGCGGAAAAACACTTGAAGCTATTGTTGAAAGTACCTCTGTTGCCTCATTGCTTCATACGTTGGATGATTATCTTGCGTGTGTCTCCGTTGCAGATGATATAGTGAATAAGAATTAAGTATCCATGGAAGGATAACCTTCTGATGATGCGATTTGAGTTGCAAGCCAGATTTACGCTCAGTGGCGATGTCTCAGGACTGACCAAAGAATTTGAGAAGTTTATCGCAACGACGAATGAGTCGATTCTGAAGAAAGGCCCAGAGAAACTCGCAGTCATTGAACATTTTACGATTGATAAAGGAACACTTTCTCTGTCCATTACTTCAGAGGGGACTCTTCGCCCACATAACGCGCTTCTGCAGATTAAAAACGCGCTCAGTAAAGATCTGGGTAAGACCCATCATATTGGTGTGCGAGGTATCACCATTGAAAAATACACGATTAGTTTTGATCTCACGCGAGAACCCCTCAAGGACGTCAGCATCCCGTTTGCTGAGGTGAAGATACAAGGAAAACACGCAACCATGCTGCTCTCGGATGTGTCTGAGGAGTTTCTGCGGAGGAACTACATTGATCGGATGATAAATCGTGTGAAGGAAAAAGTGGAGAACCAGTACTACGAGGGAAAAGCAGAGTTCTGGAAGCTCATTTGGAAATCCGAGGAAAAAAAACCAGCGTGGACAAAGGACCCAACAGAAGAAATGGAGAAGCTCGATTGGCTGAAGCAGGGTCCGACGAAAGGGAAATGGTTCTATCGTCCTCAGGCAGCTGCGATCCTGAAAACCATGGAGCATATCGCGATAAAAGAGGTGTTACAGCCACTCGGGTTCCAGGAGATCATCGAGTCCCATATCAAACCGTTTGATATCTGGCTGAAAACCGGTCATATGGAGGGCATGCCCTATGAGTTCTACTATGTCGTCGAACCGAAGACCAGGGACGCAAAGGACTGGGAGCGGTTCATTGATCTGACGAAGATAACCAAAGAGGTCCCTGTCGAGGAGCTGCAGAAGAACCTCAGCGCGCCAGCCGCGGGTATTTGCTATGCCCAGTGCCCGATGATTTACTGGTCGTTCAAGGGCAAGACCATCGCGGAGAAATCTCTGCCTGTGCTGGTCTATGATAAGACCGCTATCTCCGCACGGTATGAATCCGGGGGGCGGCATGGGATTGAGCGGGTTGACGAATTCCACCGCATTGAACCAGTCTATATCGGAACCAGGGAACAACTCTTCGTGTTAAGAGAGAAAATGCTTGAGCGGTACAAACATGTGTTTAACGATATTTTCGATTTGGAATGGCGGATGGCATGGGTCACCCCCTGGTACATGCAGCAGGCAGGGAAAATCGGTGATGAGAGCACGCAGGATACCGGGACCATTGACTTTGAAGCATACATGCCGTACCGCGGAGATCGGAAGGAGTCGGAGTGGCTGGAGTTCCAAAATCTCAGCATTCTTGGTGATAAGTACATCTCTGCGTTTAATATCAAGGCGCAGAAGAGTGAGTTGTGGAGTGGATGTTCAGGAATTGGCCTTGAGCGGTGGACAACTGCATTTCTTGCACAAAAAGGGCTGGATCCAAAGCACTGGCCAGAGGGATTCAAAAAATATCTTGAGAAACTACCGGAAGAAATTGAATTCCTGTAAACCTGAGAAAATCCAATGGAAAAAACCTTTTAAGGAAGTATTCCTTCCTGGCCCAGTATGGCAAAGAGACGAAAAGAAGGAACCGAGGAAGAAGAACAATTCGATTTTCAGATACCGAAGTTCGACGAAGAAGCATTCATTAAAAGAGAACGACGGAACATTAAAACCCTTTTTATCGCATTTCTCTTTGGTCTGCTCATCTCAGTAATTTGTTTTGGTTTCTGGGCGTTGATGGGTGACAACTTTCTCCGCTGGGAGTTGGTTCTTCTCGTTGGTGTCGTGAACGCGATTTGGATAAAATATATCTTCTTAAAACTGAATATCGATCTGACTGATTTCGGACGAAAAGGCTGGCTGACCGCGTTTGCCACCTATTTTTTCACCTGGCTCCTCGTTCTTATCGTGTTGGTGAACCCTCCGTTCTACGACGGGGAAGCACCACATGTCGAAGTTGTTGCGTTGCCAGGAATACAAGAACCAGGGGGAAACATCCTCTTCGCAGCCTACATCGTTGACAATGTAGGTGTTAACAAAGCAGGAATCAATTTCATGATCACCGATCCAAATGGAACCGTGCATACTCCAGAGTTCACCTATGAAAACAATATCTTGCGATACACGTATGAGAACCCGAGTAATTTGCTTGGTACCTATAATTACACGTTTATCATCTCTGATGTAAACAATCAGAAAACCATCGTCACCGGCTCATTTGCTTATGCCACCGATGTTCTTGAGATCATCTCGTCTCGTTTCACCGGTATTATGAGCGGGGATGCCATCACTATAAAGGCTGATGACCGGATAAGTAAATATAATTTCAGAGTGTACTACAAGATTGACAACGGGTCAGACATCGACGTTGATCAAAAGGAGACAGGCGATAGAGAAAAATATGAGACCTCTGCGGAGTTCAAAGGATGGACAGCAAATTCCACCGTGACCGTGCAGGTGTACGCCGAAGCACGTCATTACTTCCTCAATATCCCTGAAAAATTCTCTAATACTGTCAGAGACACAACGGAGTACAAATTTTCCACGGCAAACGACCAGAATATCGGAACCGAAGAGCCACTAGTGGAATGGAATTACACGCTCGCGTTACTACGAAAATCACAACTGCCAAACACGGTGAGCTACGCGTTACCCTATCCTATAAGTACGGGGTCTACCCCAGGATTTGAAATTGTGGTCTTGGTCCTCGCTATTGTTGTCGTCGTCTTCCTGTTCAAACGTAAAAAAAATGCTAACAAGACATGAACGAGATAACCAGCTTCTGTCAATCATTCAAAAAGGATTTTACACCTCGCGCACAGGACGCTCGACAGCCGGTTCGGTGCTGGTCAGAAAAAGATGTTCTCGATGGCAAGGTTGTTGATGCGTACGTTATTATTTTGAGGACACGCGGATGCTCCTGGGCACTGGCATCAGGGTGCACGATGTGCGGGTATTTCAACGACAGCATGTTCGCACCTGTTTCTGAGAAGGATTTACAGTCCCAGTTTGAGAAAGCTATGAAGAGCTACAAGGGTGAAAAAATTGTAAAACTGTTCACTTCAGGCAGTTTCCTTGATCCTCATGAAATACCGGTATCCGTGCAACATGAAATCCTCAGCGTATTGACCGAGCGGACAGAAAAAATCTCGGTGGAATCACGCCCGGAGTACGTAACAGAAAAGAGGTTAGCAGATATTCAAAAGATAGTATCGTCGAAAGAATTTGAGATCGGCATTGGGTTAGAGACGTCAAATGATCTGGTGCGAGAAAAAGCAATCAACAAAGGATTCACGTTTCATGATTATAAGAAAGCAGCAACACTCTTGAAAAAACATCAGATGAACGTGAAAACCTACGTGCTTATGAAACCACCGTTTTTAACAGAAAAAGAATCACTGAACGATTGCATCCAGACAACCAAGGACATCGCTCCATACACTGATCTGGTTTCGTTGAACCCGACGAACGTGCAGCGTCATACGGTGGTGGAATACCTCTGGAAACGAAACCAGTACAGGCCGCCGTGGCTCTGGAGTATCGTTGAGTTTTTAAAACAGAGTAAGAGCGTCACCGATGCGTTCGTGAAATGTGATGCGGTTGGTGGTGGAAGCATGCGCGGGGCACATAACTGTGGCGTCTGTGATCGGAAGGTGCTAAATGCGATTGAAGAATTTTCTTTGTCACAAAAACAGGACGCGCTGAATAATCTTACCTGCGACTGTAAAGAAAAATGGCTTGACCAGCTTGATCTGGAGAACCTGAGTTTTGGTTCATTTGTTGATTTTGCGCGGTGGAAACCATGAAACAGATGGTTGAACAGAACGACACCGTGGTACTCATCGATGAAAGCCTGAAGAAAATCATTGTTGACACGAACTGGAAAACAGATAAAATCAGAGGAATCGGGGTTATCGATCCCAAAACTCTTGTTGGAAAAGAATATGGAAGCAAGCTTGAGATTGGGAATAAAAAGTTTTGGCTCTTGATTCCTTCGTTGCAGGATAAACTGCAGGGGTTGTATCGCCAAGCACAGATTATTCTACCACGCGATGCGGCCCATATCCTCATGAACTGCGCAATTGAGCCAGGACAGACGGTGCTTGAGGCAGGGATTGGGTCCGGGTCGCTGACGATTGCGCTTGCTTCTGCTGTCGCCCCAAATGGAAAAGTCATTTCCTACGATATCAGAGCAGAGTTCATCGATCATGCGATGAAGAATCTGAGACAATCAGGTCTCAGCCCAGTATGTCACCACAAAAATCAAGGATGTGACTGAAGGAATCGACGAAAAAGACCTTGATGCGATCATCCTCGATATCCCAAATCCATGGGCAGCCGTGGAACACGCATGGAACGGATTGAAGGTTGGCGGGTACCTCTGCACATATTCACCGTTGATTTCCCAGGTGGAACAAACAGTAAGAACCATCGAACAACATCCGTTTATCGAATGTAAAACCTATGAGAACATCCAGCGGGAAATGGTTATCTCAAAGCATGGGACCCGCCCGAGTTTTGATATGTTGGGTCACACCGGGTACCTGACGTTTGCACGAAAAGTACAAGTCCTCTGAAGGGTTTATTCTCCTGAGAGGGGCGGCTCCGAATGCTTTAAATTCCTTTTGGGTATACACTGGTTCAACGATATGAAGGATAGTAAATGGAGGCAATTGTTATGACGAAACGTGTGTATAATTTCTATGCAGGTCCAGCTACGTTACCGTTACCGGTGTTGAAGAAAGCGCAGGAAGAACTCCTTGATTTTCATGGAACCGGGATGTCAATTCTTGAGATTTCTCATCGATCAAAAGAATACGATGAGGTGCATAAGAAAGCCTCAGAGCTGTTGAAAGAACTTATGGGCATCCCCAGCAACTATAAAGTATTGTGGCTGCAAGGCGGTGCATCCTCCCAGTTTTTCATGGTACCCCTGAATCTTCAACAAGCAGGAAAAACCATGGAATATGTCCATACTGGTGCGTGGGCAAAAAAAGCAATCAAAGAAGCAAAGTTGTATGGTGAGGTGAAGATTGTTGCCTCTTCAGAGGATCAAAAGTTCTCCTACATCCCAAAGAATGTTACCTTTAGCGAGAATGCAGCGTTTGCTCATATCACGGGAAACGAAACAATCGGAGGAATCGAATGGCATGAGTGGCCAAAAGTCCCCAGTGGCGTCCCGCTTGTCTGTGACATGTCCTCGAATTTTATGGATAAGGTCGTTGATGTGAAGAAGTTTGGAGTCATCTACGCAGGTGCTCAGAAGAACCTTGGTCCTTCCGGGGTCACTGTTGTTGTTATTCGAGATGATCTGATCAACAGGGTTCCGGAGAACACACCAACCATGCTGAAATATAAGACGCATGTCGAAAAGGACTCCTTGTATAACACCTGCCCGTGTTTTGCAATTTATCTTTGCGAACTCGTCCTAGAGTATCTGAAATCCCTTGGCGGTATCCCTACGATGGAAAAACAGAACCGCAAGAAAGCAAAACTGCTCTATGACATCATTGACAACTCTCAGGGTTTCTATCGTGGTGTTGCAAAACCAGAGTCACGATCACTCATGAACATTACCTTTAATTTGGCAACCCCGGAGCTTGAGGCAAAATGTGTTGATGAAGCAAAGAAGAAAGGACTCATCGGTCTCAAAGGTCACCGGGATGTTGGTGGAATGCGAGCGTCTCTGTACAACGCGATGTCGCTCGAAGGCACCGAGGTGCTCTGCAAGTTTTTAAAGGAATTCCAGGAGCAAAATCAGTAACACCCTGGATTTTTCTTCTTCTTTTTTTCTTTCTTTTTTAACGCAACGGAAATGAATAGTTTCGGTGACCCTGTTTGTAGGTATATAAACCAAAAAGTCCCTTCTTGTATTAATTGACTTGAGTTGCGGGGGACATGCCAGCCCGGTGTTTGCTGGCATTTCTGCCACTTTTCTTAGAATTTATCTAAAGTTTTTGTTTTGTATTTTTTTATAAGCTTTTGAGCAGTTTCCCATGAATGTCTCGTATGTGGCGGCAACTCTCCGTACGTATCTACCCATGTTTTTAGAAATTTTTTTGTTATAGGGTCCGCAGGATACCCACTCCCTAAAGGAAGATTGATCTTTTTTTCAAGTTCCCGGGCTATCTGTCGAACGTGCTCATCTCTGGTAGTCTTAGCTAGAATTGATGCTGCACCAACAACAGGATACGTTTGATCGGCCTTGTGTTTTGAAATCATCGTTGGTTTCCAAGTAAGCTTTGAGAGGATATCTTTTCCGAATCGTACTTCGTTCACATCAGCAGCATCCACATAACAAGTATCTGGTCTGAGTTTTTCGATTACTTTACTAAAAACAGAGACTTCAAGTTCGTTTAACGTTATGACTTTTCGCAGGTCATCAATATCAGAAGCAGGGATGACCATTATTTCATATTTTACTACGATGTCTTTTATTTGTTTTGCAAGCACTTCTCGTCTGTTTGGAGTGAGTTGCTTAGAGTCGCGTGCACCGATTCTGATTAGTTCAGCATCGTTTTCAACGAGCACGCCGGCAACGACAAGGGATCCAAAAACCGGCCCGCGTCCGGCTTCATCCGCACCACAAATCATTGAGTTCTTATATCAGATGGAAGTAAAAAGATGTTACGGAAAAAGCTATAGGCAATTTTTTAATATCGGACCTTATTCAGGCCCTAGAATGCCGCCGTAGCTTAGCTGGTGGAGCGGCTGATTCGTAATCAGCAGGTCAGGGGTCCAAATCCCTTCGGCGGCTTGGCCATCTTTTTTTCTCCTGTAAAAAATATACAAAAATGTTTTTTCTCCTTAGAAATAGAAAAAAGGGGCTTTGGACCCTTAGAACTCTTAAACAAGGTCGTTAATCATTCGTACAAAAACATGAACTTTGAATGGTGTTAATGTTTGTTGACATTTTTGTAATGAGGTTTTATAATTTAGCAGGAAAGAAAAAATAAAGGGATAAGTGCAACCGTTACCTTTCAACCAATGTTCTTTAAGATAACAGAATTAACACAATAATATTGAGAAAGCAAAGAGGACATTTTATACTTGTCCATCTGGCATGAAAACATATTTATGAACCTCCTCGAAAAGAAAGTAGTTATAATTACGTATCGCTAAGGGAAACATTTTATTAATCCCATCCATTAGACTATGAAGTTCTGTTAAATCTTTCAGATGAAATTCCAATTCAAGATGCGATAATCCCGTAGTAACATCAATAGCAAAAAGATTAGGATTGGATATGATATATTTTATAATGTTTGCCCGTTGTTTGTAATCCTTGAGATAAATATCCACCTTAAAGTAGCAATATCCTATTTTTGATAAATCGATATTCGGTCGAAAAGCCTTGATAACCCCTTGCTTCATGAGTTTTTTGATCCGATATTTAATAGCTTCCGAGGTTTTACCGAGCTGATTAGATAGTTCACAGAGCGATATCCTTGCATTTACAGCAAGTATTTGCAATAATTTGAAATCAAAATCATCAATATCGACGTGTTTACCGCCCACCATGGCATCAATTTGGCGGGCTCGATCATCAATCGGTTCTTCTGGTAATAAATACGATAATTTATAGGTGATGTACTCGATGTAGAAACTCAACACTTGATTCTGAAAATAATCACCGTACTTATTGAGGGTCTTCTGCCAAAAAGAAAAGAAAGCCCCGAAGTCCTTTATCCAGAATACAACCTCGAAGTCATATTTTCCACTAAGCGAGTAGGTTACGACAGCGGATTTTGTTTTTACGAAATAATCTACAATTTCCTGTTTCGTTTCTCGTGTTGAATACTGGAAAATTATATATAATCTCAATACAACATATCCCAGTCTAAGACCATCGATGACAGTATAATAATTTTTTATGATACCTTGTTCTTCGAGTTTTTTAATGCGATTTCTCACAACCATTTTTGACAGACCCACTTTTTTTCCAATCATAGTATTGGATTGGCGGCAGTTTAAATCTAATTGATACAGAATTTTTTTATCTTTAACATCAATTTTCATAATATGTTTACTAAATCAAAAAAACAATATTAAATTTTTCGGTTTGTATCAAAATTTCTGGAGAAGATTATTAATACAAAGATAATATTATTATAATAAGGTGTAAATATGAATCTTTATGCGTTTAGTATCGTTGCGTTAATGGTTGTCAGCAGTGTGGGTATGGCTGACGTAGCTACATCGGGCTATCAACATCCGGCGAGTGAGGACAAAAGTATTTCAGCAACAACCACACGTTTTGATGGTCCGCAGGAAAAATGGAACAAAACGTATGGTGGGGTTGCAGCCGAGGAAGGCTGGATGGTTCAACACACAAATGATGGAGGATTTATTCTGATTGGTTACACTGTATCATTTGGTAGTGGATCTTCGGATATTTGGTTGATCAAAACCGATGCAGAGGGTAATCAACAATGGTCAAAAACATATGGTGGCAGGGGAAGTGATTCCAGCCGTGCGGTACAACAAACCTCTGATGGAGGCTATATTATCGGGGCAACTACCCAATCTTTTGGAAGCGGGGGAGATGATATTTGGGTGATAAAAACCGATGCCTCTGGCAATATCGTATGGCAGAAAACATTTGGTGGAGTAAACCAAGACCATTGTAATGCAATTTTACAACTACCGAGTGGCGAGTATGTGTTGATAGGGGATTGGGATCTTGGAGGAACTTCTGATCTCTGTGTGATGAAACTAGATTCAGAAGGCAATGAGCTGTGGACGAGGGTTTACAGCGATGATCATTTTGGTTTCGGTCATTCCATACAGATGACGTCAGATGGTGGGTTTATTTTACTTGGTGGCATAGATTTGTATGGAGATTCAGATATGTGGTTGATTAAAACCGATGCAAATGGCATTATGATGTGGGAAAAAACATTTGGTGGGAGAACACCTGAAGTTGCCACATCTGTTATTCAAACGATGGATAATGGTTTTCTTTTAGGTGGATGGATACTCCCATCCGATCTTGAGAAATCTATTTTGGTGATAAAGACAGACGACGAAGGTAATACGTTATGGGAGAAAAAAATTGATGCAGGACATTCGAAGGAACCATATGTAAACACGCTTGGATTAGATGAAACCAATGATGGAGGCTACATCGTTGCGGGGGAAAAAATCGTGTCTAATGATAAGAATGCCTGGTTAATAAAAACCGATATGGAAGGTAACATACTTTGGGATATGACTATTGGGGGTGTATCTGATGAGTATAGTTGCGGAGTACGAACAAATCGATGATGAAAACATTATCGTCGTTGGATCTACAAAGTCTTATGGTGTAGGTGGATATGACATGTGGTTAATCAAAGTGTTCACAAGGAAATGGAACACTACCTCCATTAAAACCAACAATTAATGGCCCGATAACTGGAACAGTGAATAATGAGTACCCTTACACAAGTAGCACGACAGACCCAGAAGGAAATCAAGTATTTTATTGGTTTGATTGGGCTGATGGTACTAACAGCGGATGGCTTGGACCTTATAATTCGGGAGAAGAATGCAATGCGTTTCATACTTGGACTTCAAAAGGAAATTATGAAATCAAGGTGAAAGCAAAAGACATCTATGGTGCGGAGAGTAGCTGGTCCGATCCTTTGCCGATTACAATGCCTTATTCGTATTATCCAAAAAACCAGTTTTTGGAGTTGTTGTTCCAGTATTTTCCACACGCGTTTCCATTACTCAGACAGCTATTAGGGTAGTAAGAATTCCGGGGGTAGAAATGAACATGAAAAACAAAATCGTAGGAATTTGTATTTGTATACTATTGATAACAACGTGTGTCATACCAGTCATGGCTGACATAACAAAGAAAGCCGCATATATACCGTCAAATGATGCTGCATTCGATCGAAAGATCTCCTTTCTCATGAAAATAGCAGGTTTTCCATCTCTTTCGGCCTGTATTATCAAAGACGATCAGATAATATGGTCCAAAGGGTATGGATATTACGATCGTTCTGAGCGTAAACCTGCGACGACAGATACCGTCTATGTCCTTGCATCAATCACGAAGACTATTGTTGGCACCGCGCTCATGCAACTCTATGAGCAAGGGTTGTTTGACCTTGATGACGATGTCAACACATATTTACCATTTGATCTTCGAAACCCCAATTTCCCTGAGGATCCCATCACGTTTCGCATGCTACTCTCACATACATCAAGCTTGAATACAAACGAGCAACTGCAATATTATTGGTTTAACTTCTCCGGTGACCCGCCCTATAGTTTCTTCCCCGAACCCTACCTCAGGGAATTCCTTTTACCAGGCGGAAGATATTATGATCCCAGCGTCTGGAGTACGGAATATCGACCAGGAGAGTATGCGATGTATGCAAATGTTGGGTTTGACCTTATCTCATATCTTGTGGAGATCATATCCGGTGAACCCTTCCTAGAGTATTGTGACACCCATATTTTTTCCCCCTTAGATATGAAACATACCGGGTTTAATTTTTCCCGTTTTGACATCAATCAGGTGGCGATACCCTACCAACGGTACAAGGGAAAATACTATACCATTAATGAGCTGGAATCCATATTTGGATGGGAGCTACCAGAACCGTATTATCGGATGCGATTCTATCCAGCTGGGGGATTGTATAGCACTGTTCTTGATCTTTCCCATTTTTTGATTGCACATATGAATGATGGAATCTACAACGGCACTCAGATCCTTAAAAAAGAGACTGTTGACTTGATGCATGCGATTCAACCAGGGAATCAAATTGGGTATGGTCTTGCATGGATGCATCAATCAATTGGGGGTCTCTCAGGCCATGGCGGGGATCTCCCCGGCGGCGATACGTGGATGCTCTACAACGAGACAAAGAACATCGGTGTCATTTATCTTGCCAATGGAAATCCAGGATATAGTGCCTTACCATTTGGAGGACAGGTACCATTTATGTTGATTCTTTATTTCTTGTTAACAAAAGAAGGAACATGGAAAGGAGAAATGCAGACATGAGTTCACCGTATCATCAGACCCATTCTTCACGACACCTTTGGTAGCACCTCGATCTATGTCATACGGATATAACTATAATTAAAAAACATGCTTTGCGGCATGATTCTGTTAAATAATCATAACCCCCCTTTTTTTTCTTTTTCTATCATTTGATTCGCACAAAAACATGAGCCTAGAACCGCGCTAATGTTTCTCCGCTACGTTTACATAAAGTTTACTATTATTGGGTTTTAATTACGATTTTGGTTGTTTTTTTCCTTAGGGCTTTTAACTTATACACCATAGTCCCTTCGGCGGCTCATCTTACCATTTTTTCTCCTGTTAAAATGGTAAATTTACGCGGGAAAAGAGATTTTAACGCATATTTATCAACATTTTAAAAATATATATACTAATACTGAATTTTGACCAAAAAAAGTCTTAAAGATTTTAAATACAATGTCGATTATATATTTTTGTATAGATGGAGTGAGATGACTCATATGAGAAAAATAATTACTATTATATTTATTACGAGTATATTGCTAAGCGTTTTTGGAGTTTCTGCAAAAATAAATAACAGCCCCCAACCCGAAAAAAATATTATTTCTAATGGGGAAACTGACTATTGGGCATTGCTTGTTGGGTGCACTGAATTCGATGTTGCTCCAATAAAACCTCTCGTTGGAAATGATCGTGTTGTACATGAACTAAACGATCTATTGCTTGTTTCTGAAAATTGGAAACAAGACCATATAAAAATATTAACAGGAAAAAATGCTACAAAAAGTAATATAATAAATGGTTTGGAATGGCTTGGCGAAAAGGATGATGAAGACGACATATGTTTCTTTTATATGTCCTCTCATGGTACACAAGGTCGCGATGTATTTCCAAAAGATGAAAAAGACGGTTTTGATGAATATTTATTGACATATGACAGTTATCGATTATTTCCACTCTTAATGTGGTGTACCTTTTCATGGAGAGAGTTACGAGATGATGAAATTAACAAGTATTTAAATCTTTTAGATTCAAAGGGAGTTATTGTGATTATTGATAGTTGTTACAGTGGCGGTTTCAATGATCCACCATCAAATTCACATGTTTATAAAAAGATTAATTCTCAACTGGATAAAAAAATATCAGTAGAAACATGGATCAATGAATTTGGAGAGGGACTGCGCGGGCCAGGCCGAGTAATTTTAATGTCCGGTGAAGAAAATACAGTAACTCAAGGATTATGTTTCACCTATTTTGCAATGGAAGGCATGCAAGGTGGAAGTGATACGAACAATGATTCAATTTGTTCCGCTGAAGAAATCTTTTCTTATGCAGATCCACTGACCACATCATGGTTAAAATTATATAAAAATTGGGTACAACATCCTCAAATCTATGATGATTACCCTGGTGAACTTCCAATCACAATCTCCGAATTACCACCAAATCCACCTGATAACCCGATTGGTCCTACTTTAGGAACGGTGAATAGTGAATATCAATACATTATACGTGCTATTGACCTAGAAAACGATAACATACGTTATCATATCGACTGGGATGATGGCACTCAAGAAATAACCGATTTCATAGAATCAGGTGAATCAATGAATATATCTCATGGTTGGAATCAGGCTGGAACATACAATATTTGGCTGGAAACTGAGGATGAACATCACGCTATGATATATCAATTTGGGATGCCTAAGAGTTTTCCAGTCATCATATGCGATAATGATAATCAGGTAGATCAATATCAAACCAAAATCTATCAACCACAAGGATTTTATGACTGTATGATTTGTATGTTTAACAACCACTGGACTTGTTTACAAGCTCAATCATTCATACCGAAATATAACATTTTAACGAAAGTTGATTTATGGGTAGGTGAACTTGCGGATAATATGTATCCACTAAAGGTTGCTATACGGAAAAATTTATCTGGGGCAGATTTAACCTCTGTTTCTAACACTGTTCCAATGAATGATTTGGAAGAAAACATAGGCGAAAAATGGACGACATTTGATTTCCCAGATATCGAAGTAAATCCAGGAGAAACGTATTACATTATCTGCAGTCATACTGCTAGGTCGATTGCCCAATCATTTTGGTTTTATGGTGATCCTGATTATCCAGCGTATCCATATCCAGATGAAGATCCTTATCCAAATGGTCAAGCATTTAAATCAGAGGATGGAGGTTTAACGTGGACTGTTCATAATATTTATGCTGATGATTTCTGTTTCGTGACCTATGGGAAAAACTCAATATAAATACCATAATTTGGAAGAAGGTAAAGAAAAAGAAGGCGTGACATATGAAAAAAATACTTGTAGTAATAATAATAGGCTTCCTACTCATGATAGCGGTGTATCCAAGTATCGCTTCGCTACAAGGCGTTGAAAAAAAATCACAATCCTTTAATGGAACACATGAAGGCGATAAAAAATATTATTTTTGTTATATTGAAATTGAAGGAGTCTTCAGCTCCCAGCTAAAAACAATGTATTGGGGTTTTCCATATTTAACCAAATTATTTTTAGGAGATTTT
>CAWIEM010000005.1:0-12685 GCA_963835145.1 uncultured Thermoplasmata archaeon | reverse complement strand
GAGTATTTTCCAGACCTTAATTTGATTGCTTGTTGTATTCACAGCGTCATAATAAGCGATGATTTTTATCGTATGACTGAAGAACGATAGCTTATTCCATGTCCAGATGTACGGGGCTTCGACATCTGTGAATTGTAACGTATTGTCCATATAAAACTCGATTTTTTCGGTTGCTACTGAGACTCTGTTGACCTGTGCTTCCACATCTATTTTCCCGATAATGAGGGACACAGGGAATGCTCCTTTATCTGCACCAAAGAGATAAAGATGTTTTTCTAAAGGATTCGCAAATACCACTCCTGGGCGTACAAACTCTTCTCCTAAGGTACGATAATCGATTCCATGTCCAGCAAGACCAGAGTATCGATCTGAGGAGAAGATATCGATTGTTCGGTCCCAGTGTTCATGGACCCCAAGGCTTGTTGAGAGATAAATCCCATCATGTTCAGGGTCGTAGACATTTGGTGCTGGTGCTGCGGACTGGTGAAGATAATTCTGAGATCCTTCAATTGGATTCGTCCCTTCTGTTAATAGGAAATCATACATCACGGAATCAATGGCAACTGGATCTTGCGAGAAGAACAGGCTGTTGGTCCAGTCATCTGTGAAGGGGTACATCAGGAACTTCGCAATGGTCCGATGGTCCACTTTGGTAGCAAACGTTCCATCCCCGAGATACAACAGTGTTTTTCCTCCGAGATGCTCATATGAAAATAAATCTACTTGCGGTGCAGCATTTCCCATAGTCAAACCAGAGATATGATAGGTATGGATATCAGAGACAGGTTCGATGAAGCACCCGAAATAGTTCTTCCCAGATAAGGTCACACCCATATTGATGGGATGTCTTTTCAGCAGTGGCATGTTGATGAGATATTTTGCCTCGACAACACAGGTAGGAAGCGTGCGAACGACTCCATCGGAAAAATACATTTTCGTTAAGCTAGGGATTACCTGCTCACGACCAGTTGCCCCTCCAAATGAATCAACGTAATGGATTTGGGAGAATTCCTCAACTAACGGATCGGCAGGATAGTTCTCATAATAGATCCGGTTATAGAGACAGTTCGTAATCGGCCGTGAGGCGTCAAATACCGTGATGTCCTGCTGGGCTACACCAACAACGTTGACAAGTTGATGTAACAATGCTTTTACTACATACGGACTTGCGTCTCGATCGTTATCCTCTTTGGGGTAGGGGTCTCCAACACCACCAAGCGCGTTATTCAAATTCATTTTGATCGCTATTTTTTCCCCTGGTTGATAGCCTATGTCTCCATTCCCATGAACTTCATTAAAATAGGAAAAGATTGCGTTCCATGCCTCAAAATCAGTTGATGTCCCGGTGAACTCTTGAACTCCTATCGAAAACATCTGATCAATGACATCCTGGTTATTGTTCTGCTGTTCCCACCAGTACCCTTCCAACTCTTCTTCTGTTGCGTTCGGATTCCATACCCAGACGACCCGACCAGGAGAAACCCCAGTTCCGACTCCCATTGGTTCTTTCGGGATAGGATCCCAGGATGTTGCCGCTGGTTGCTCTCCTTGGAAATAATTCGTGGCAAACACAGCACCCGTGATCGTGAATAAAACAACAAAACCTGCGAAGACTGTTGGGATTGTTTTTGCGAATTTTGTCTTCACGTTTCTCAGCCATATCACAAGGCCGGTGAACAAAATACCCCAGAATGCGATATATCCAAGTGAAATTGAAATAGCGACCTGTTGACAGGGATATCGTGCTCGTTGAGGTGCAGGAACAACTCGGATCAGAAACCAAATGATTGCAATAATACCTGCGGCATGGAACCAAATCCCCTTCCAGCTTGTCATTTTCTGCCAGATCGTCGATTTCTTATGATGAGCATGATTCTTCATAACTATCCCCTTATGGAAAGAGTAGCTTCTTCGCTATAAAAAGTTTTCCTATCACTACAATTGAAAAGAAAGAAGGAAAAGGAGGAATAAGTGGAGATTTTGTTTTAGAATCGTCGACGACGTGTTAATCCTTTGAGCCACTTGAATTTTGTCGTTCCGATCAGGAGCCGATCCGTTTTAAACACCCAGACGACAATACTAATGGTCACCATAGCAAAAATAGCGACGTACACAATGCCCCCGATGACCAGCGTGTAGTCGTGGAACAGCAATGCCCGAGGCGCCATCATCGGATGCGAAAACGGAATCGCAAACGTGAAAATTTTAAGTGCTAAGGGAAGTGTATCAAAATCAGCGAACATGGTGATGAACATCGGGATCATAGCCAGCATCGTGATCGGGAAGGTGAGCGTTTGTGCGCTCTTGTAGTTCTTCGCAAAGGTTCCCATGAGCATGCACAGCGAGAGTCCTGCAATGAGGGTGATGAAGAGTGAGACACCAATCCAAATGAAATCCATCGAGGTGATCACAAGACCATAGGAGGCAAGGTTCAACCCCCCAGAAAACTGGAATCCTGAGAAATAAAACTGCATACCAATCATATAGATAATAGCAAGAAGAAGTCCGATGACAGCAGCAGCAACAATTTTCCCGGTGACAATACTGGTTCGCTTCACCGGTAACGTCAACAGTGTCTCAAGGGTTTTATTCTCCTTTTCCAGAGCCATCGAGGTGATCACAATACTTCCTGCCATTATGATAATCATCATCATCACAATCGGGATCAACATAGTCTGAGACGACAACATACCAGAAATTGTGCTTGGCGACAGCCCCTGGAACTCCCGGTTTTTGAAATACGTGGTTTCCAATCTTTTTGTTGGTGAGAGAACAAAAGAGGCGTTCTGAATAGACGTATTTTCTTGAATCAGTTCCTTGGAGATGTTTGTGTTAATGTAAACAATTAAGGATTCAAACATACTTGAGGAGAGGGTATCCATAAGCCCCGCCCCTTTCATGATCCAGTAAACCTCAATATTCCCTGGTTGTTCATGACGGATCCGTTCTGTAAAATTCTGAGGAATTATGATTAAGGCAACCCCATTTTTTTCTTTGAGTGTTTCCAACCCAACCTGTTTGTCTGAACTTGATGTCGAGTTATATACAACCTTTGCATGGTCATGCAGAATCGTGGAAGCGATCGCACCAAAAGTGCTGTTATCCTCGTTAATGACACCAATGATAGGTGGTGCTTGTGATTGTTCTTGGATACCTTGTATGCTATTTCCCATGGTCGCAAAAATCAAAGCGACAAGGATAATCGGAACAAAGGTTGCTGGGGTGAGTAGCTCGCGTATCTCTTTTTTTGTAATGTTTCCCAGCCCGCTCATTCATGCACCGTCCGTATGAACACTTCTTCGATGTTACGCGCCTTATATTTCTCCATTAAAGCCTTTGGTTTGCCCTCTTCGACTATTTTTCCATCGGATATCAGGGCTATTCGGTCACAGAGGTACTCTACCTCAAGCATATTGTGAGATGAGAGAAGAACCGTCGTCCCTTTTTGAGCCGTGGACTTTATCAGCTTTCTGATCTCCTGTGCGTTGATTACATCAAGTCCTGACGTAGGTTCATCAAGGATAGCGAGTTTCGGATTTGTCATTAGTGCCCTCCCGACAAGGAGTCGGCGCATCATGCCTTTGCTATAGGTGTCAACTCGGTCATCAATACGTTCTCCAAGATCCGTAATCTCGATACCTTTTTGCACCATTGCTGGTACTTCTTTCGGATCAAAGAAATTTGCGATAAACTGAAGATACGCTCTCCCACTCAGATTCTTATACGCCCCGGCATCCTCTGGAAGATAACTGATAAGCTTCCTGATTTCCCCTGCTTGTTTACCAAGATCATATCCTAATATAGTAACCGATCCGCTATTAATTGATAACAAGGTGGACAACACCCGTAATGCCGTGGTCTTGCCTGCGCCATTCGGACCAATAAGCCCAAAGATTTCTCCCTCATTTATAGAGAACGAGATACCTTTTACTGCATCAATTGACCCATATTTCTTTACTAAATTCTTTACTTCAACTGCTGACATACTCCCCGGTCCCCGTAATGGTTTTTTCTTTTTAAGGTATTCTCTTCTACAAACCGAAACACTGAAACGAAGAAAACGTATTAGAACAACAAAATTTCCGAATCTACTATGAGATGTACGATGAAAAAACAATCGTTTTTCAACGGACTTGTACGGAACATAATTATTGTTGGTTTTGTCAGTTTATTTACCGATCTCTCCAGTCAAATGGTGTTCCCTGTCGTTCCCTTATTTTTACTATCACTTGGTGCGAGCGCATGGGTGGTGGGGCTTGTCGAAGGAGCAGCTGAAACAACCGCTTCCTTGCTCAAAGTCTTTTCCGGATATTGGTCTGATAAGATTAAGCGACGAAAACCATTTGTTTTAGCTGGCTACGGGCTTTCCTCTCTTACAAAACCATTATTTGCGTTTGCACAGACCTGGCCGTTTGTCCTTTTTTTCCGGGTTGTTGAACGGGTTGGAAAAGGAATCAGAGATGCGCCACGAGATGCAATGGTCGCAGAATCAGTGGATGTCTCCGTGAGGGGAAAAGCATACGGGTTCCAACGGGCGATGGACGGCATCGGTTCATTTTCCGGTGCAATTATCGCAGTTATTCTCTTACCGTTGTTTGGGTATAGAGACCTCTTTCTCATTGCGTTCTTCCCAGGAATCATCGCGGTCCTGTTCATCCTATTTATCAAAGAAAAACGGCAACAAAACATACCAATAAAACGTTCGTCAACACCGTTTCGTATAAGCATGAAAAGACTCCCTCGCAACCTCCAGATATTCATCCTCGTTTCCACCGTGTTTGCTTGTGCAAATTTCGGGTATGCATTCCTCATATTAAAAGCAAAAAACATCGGGCTCTCTGACAATACCGCACTCCTTCTCTACGTATTATTTTATATTGTGTATACTTTATTTACGATCCCTGCTGGGATGCTCTCTGATAAAATCGGCAGGAAACCAGTTCTGATTGCAGGATATGTTCTATTTGCTGCAACCGCATGCTGTCTCCTTTTTACCTCACAACTTTACATGCTGATATTCGTCTTTATTCTCTATGGGATTTTCTTCGGGCTCATCGATGGAGTACAGCGTGCCTTCGTTGTTGATTTAGCACCCTCCGATCTCAAAGGGACTGCGCTGGGGACCTTCCATACAGCAACCGGTTTGATTGCATTACCCGCTGGAGTTATAGCAGGACTTCTTTGGGATAAGTTCTCTCCGCAGGCCACGTTTCTTTTTGCCCTAGCTCTTACAATTTGTTCTCTCTTGCTGTTTAGCTTTGTGAAAAATACGAAACACTCGAAATAATCTTCCGAGTAAATGCAGTAGTATACAAATCATTATCAATAAATAATTGATATGAGATTGTAAGGAGAACCGTATGAATAAATATGTGAAACTCGTTGGATTTGGATTTCTCATCTGGCTGATACCGTTCCTGGTGTCGTTTGTGATTTTTCCACTGAGAAACGCAAATCGACCCTTGTTTGAATCTATTATGCCGGTTTTTCTCGCGCTTACTGCAATGATTATATCTGTTCTGTATTTCAAAAAAGTAGAAAAGGAGTCGTTGAAAGAAGGTTTAATTGCCGGAGTTCTCTGGTTTGTTCTTAGCCTTGTTATTGACCTTATGTTGTTTTTACCAGCAAGTCCAATGCAAATGAGTTTTAGCGATTACATGATGGATATCGGCCTTACCTACCTTATCATCCTCATAATCCCTATCGGTATTGGTGCTCTTATAAGTAAAAAATAGAGGCTTTGTGGTGAACCAACAACCCCGCACGATAGGTATTTTTTACTTTTCAGGTACCGGTAATACAAAGATGGTTGCGAAGTTGCTTGCCACGGAATTCAATCGATATGTAAGTGTTGTTAATGTTATCGCGATTGATGAGCTGTTGAAAACCAACAAGACAGCTGAGGTTGAGAAATATGATATTATCGGATTTGGATATCCAGTTCATGCGTTCAACGCGCCTCGTATCTTTTTTGAATTCATCGAACAACTACAAGATGGCAAACAGAAAAAAACATTCATATTCAAGTCAGCTGGCGACCCGTTCATGCAGGGTGGATCAACAGCACTAGTGCGAAAGGCATTACAAAAGAAAGGATACGATGTTCTCTATGAACGATTGTTTGTTATGCCTGCCAACGTTCTTGTACGATACCAGGATCGACTTATTAAACAACTCTACAACACCGCAGTACAACGGGTAAAAACGATGGTCAATGAGATACTCTCAGAAACAACAAAGATTCAAAAAAACACATTTTTCTCTAACTTTTTAACCGCTGCGTTTAGCAGTATGGAAAATTATGGAGCCCGATTCTTTGGGAAAAATCTTTATGTTTCTGAATCCTGTAATCTCTGCGGCATCTGCATCAGCAATTGTCCTACTAATAATATAACCAAACAAAAAGGATACATTAGATTTCATTCGAAATGTACCCTTTGCATGCGGTGTATTTACAGATGCCCAGTAAATGCTATTTCTCCTCGTTTCTTAAAATTCTTTCTCATATCACCGTGGTATGAAATTCAGACAATAGTGGACAATCCTGCAATTAAAGACGCTTATATTTCCAGTAAAACCAAAGGTTTTTTCCGACACTTCAATCGTTATTTCTGCGAACAGTAGCAAGGTCTTTTTCTTGTGAACAAATCTTTAAGTAACGAGAATCACTTTACGTAATTGAGGGGTACCCTTGCAAGATCAGATAGAGATGCCAAATAAACATATTGATTTCTTAAAATCACTTGATACAGAGGAGTTTTATAATAAAGACGAAGACGAGGTCCGAAGGTACGCTCACAACACTATTCGGGAACTTGTTCAATTAGGCAATCCTGCAACAAAAGCAGTTATTGAACTGCTTCATACCGAATTTACGTGGAGTTGTTTTTTTGCATTAGTGGTTCTTCGTGACACAAAAGATCCGCTAGCGGTTCCTGCAATTATCGCTTTTTTAAAAAAAGAATCTGATGATTCCATGGCAAATGAAGAAGCAATGTTCGCGCTTCAGGATATCGGGGATCCTTCAATTATCCTGCTCATCGAAGATCTTGAGGAAGCGTTTGACAACAAGAAATATAACTCTTATTTAGTGGGTGCGTTAACCGGGATAATCGGCCCAGCACCGTATGATTTCATGGTAAAGATCACTAAAGATTTTATCGACAAGCCATGGCGATACAAAGGATGGTTCCACATTGAGGATTTCACATATAATTTTGTAAAACAGGAACGACAAGATACAATTCCCTTGCTAAAGAAGGTTCTAGACGTGAAGGTCGTTACCGGAACGGAAAAACGAGAACTTGAGGATACCATCAGAGCACTAGAAGACCCAGATAGCTATGAAAAGGAAATTCAAGAAACCGCGAACGAGCTTTCCGAGGCTACCCAGAAGGTTGATTTGTAAGTAATAAAAAAAAATTAAAAATGTTATAGAAATTCAGTATATCCATACTCGTCTATTTTTTTTTATACTCAGAAGAATATCAGTAAATCTATATAAATAGCAATAGTGTTGATATCTCTGGAGGGAACAACATCAGTCCTCAGAAACCATCACTTAGAACCCTTGCCGGAAAAAAAATCGATGAGTGGGAGAAATACGCACTTCATAGTCCAACCGGAAAAAGGATACTCGCAGCGCTCTACCGTTCTTCTCTCTACAGCTATTTCTCATGGAAAATAAACGAGTTTCGCGATTACAAACAGATTGAAGAGATTAAACAGTATCCTCTCCCAAAACATATTGCGATTATCATGGATGGAAACCGTCGGTTCGCGAAAGAACTTGGATTATCATGGGAAGCCGGGCATATATTCGGAAAAGAGAAAATCGAAGAAGTCCTGGACTGGTGCTTTGACCTTGGCATCCATGTTCTGACGATTTTCGCATTTTCCACTGAGAATTTTAAACGAAGCGAAAAAGAAGTCAAGACCCTTATGATGTTGTTTAAAGAAGAATTGGATCAAGCAAAAGAAGACTCCCGCATTCATAGGAACAAAGTAAGGATACGAATTCTTGGTCACCTTGAATCCTTACCAAAAGACATCCAACAGTCAGCACAGTCCATTATGGATATGACCAAAACATACAAAACCTATCATTTGAACATTGCCCTCGCATATGGTGGTCGAGAGGAAATCATCCAAGCCATCCAACATATGGCAAGTGACATTAAAAAAGGGAAACTTAAAGTCAAGGATATCTCTCAAAAAACCGTCTCATCCTATCTTTATACGAGTGGTTTACCTGACCCAGATCTCATACTTCGAACTTCTGGAGAAGAGCGCATATCGAACTTCTTGTTATGGCAGCTCGCCTATTCAGAACTCTATTTCTCTGATGTGTACTGGCCTGCACTCCAAAAACGAGACTTCTTACAAGCAATCCGAACATATCAGCATAGAAAACGACGTTTCGGGAAATAAAAGAGATAGTTAAGATTGCTCCTTTGTTTCTTCTTTGTCTATAAGAGATTCATCATTTTCAACTTCCTCAGCTATCTTTGAAAGCTTCGCAAATTGATACGAAAAAAAATACAAGATTAACCCTAAACCTAAACTGAGAATCGCGAACGCGAGAATAGTCCCGATAACACCATCGCTAAACCCAACAGGGTGTAGCAGTGTTTCAACAAGGTACATAATGAAGAGGATACATCCAAGAATCAGAAAGAATTTACAGAAAAAACCGGTTTTTAAATCGTTATGCGCTGAAAATAGATGTTTTTTAACCATTTAGGCTTCCTGCCCGCCTGCTAACTTCAAGGAGCTTTCCACCTTACTTTGTAACTCGGTTAGTTTCTCTCTGCTTCGCCCCTCTTGCTTCTCCAATGTGATTTTTCGTAGCTCAAGAGATTCTTTGGTTGATGTTAACTCTTTTTTAATGTCACTTTTTCCTTTCGTTTTGATGAGCAACGCACCAATACTCTTGTAAATCGGGGTTTTCTCGGTCACCGCTTCAATTTCTTTTATCGCCTCTTCGGTCTCTTTGAGTTGAATCTCTAACTGTTGGCGTTGTTGTGCAATCATTTGAAGCTGTGCTCGTGCTTGTTGTAATCTGTTAATTTGGTCCTGCAGTTGAGGGGATACTTCGTCACTCGACATAGTCTTTTTTCTCCTTTGGTGGTGGTAATAATCGTCTCCTTCTTAAATATATTCATAAACATGGGGTTTTTATACCCACAACTCATCTATATATATAATAGAAAATATTATATAGAAAGGTGTAAATATACACAAATAGAATTTATTATCCTGTACGGGGGATAAAAAAATGATGAAAAATGATAAAATAATTGTTGTATTGGGAGTAGCTATACTTATTCTTGCTTCAATTGGTATCTATTATTGGGTTCCAGAAAAAGCAGAGTTGCAGTCTGTGAATGCAAACGAATTTATTGATGTTACTGGTGTCATGAAAGAAATGCCTGGTTCTATTACTGTTTCTGATAGCTGTCCATTTTATCCACTTATAGCGACACCGTTGGCAGTGAATTATGATGAAAATGGTGAGCAAACAGTTATACCACTTTACGTAATGAATTTTGAAAATCCCTCAACAGCAATTACAAGACTGCAAGATCAATTAGAAGGCAGTACAAAAGGTGAAATAATTGATGATGAATCTGCCAAAAACGCCTCTTTACGATTAGCTAAAGACTACTGGGATAGCAGTGAGGCAGCTTTAATTATTGAATACGATGAACCTGGATATGATTTAGGTGTAGTAGCGACACCTATAGCGTCTTATCTTAGAATACCAATCATTGTAACTCAAGAAATAGATTCTGATGTAATCAGCGTTCTTAACGATCTTGGTGTGAAAAAAACCTTTGTCTGTGGTGAAAATATCAAGGGTTACGGTGATGTTTTAAAATTTAATTCCGTTGATGAAATTGTGAATGCATCTATTGTAATTGTTGAAAATAAACTTAACCAGAAAGTCGACTATATTACTCTCACAAATCCAGTAGATGCTTGGCCACCTGAGGTTTTAGATAGTGTAGAGTTTAACTTTGGGCCTGAAAAAATAAAATCAGGCTCCATGAGCCAGCTTGTACGAACTGTTCTTGGTTTGATAACAGGTTCAGGCACGGTCACATGGAGTTACACAATACCTAACGATTACGAGTACGCTTTGATTAAATTTGAGGGTATTAATCATGATGCTGAAAATTGTGACGATATGGGAGATCAGGTAACGTTTTCAATGGGCCCTAATTTAGAAGAATTGCCCTCCGGTTTACGAAAATATGAAGCTCTTCCAGGTGGTACAGCTACCGGTGGTATCGCCGAAAGAGATACAAGTGGTAAAATAACAAAAGATGTTTTACATTCTGAAACTGTAGTGTATGGTCGAGGTGGAGTTGAATATACTATTAGTGCTTCCGGTAGCTGGTTAGTGAAAAAAGAAGGTGAAGTATCAGCTCGAGTGGTCGTTGAAAAACTCGAAAATCCAGTTTATCCAATGATGAAATGTCTTTCATCTGTTGCACCGTATCTGACTGCATACCATAGAGGGATTATTTTTGGTAAACCTGAATTTGCGTTTACCGCTGATGATAATATCATTACTAATACTGGAGAAACCTGCCCTGGTATATACGTAGGTGGGAAAAACCCGAAACTGGTACCTATTTCAAATAAACATTTTTTTGATAAAATACATGGTCCTTTAAATGCCTTACTTGCAAACCTTGCAGGTCTTTCAATAGCTGATAATCGAGATATCAAAGGATTAAGAGACCATTATAAAGAGAATCCTGTGTATATTGCTTTAGTTGGTGATGCGACTGTTCTTCCGAATTTCTTCTATCAAAATCATGTTGAACCTATTGGAGATCTTGATGGAGATGGTACTGATGATACCCCCTACTATAGCGGTGGCGGAACCCCTAGCGATGTTCTCTACGGTAATATTGACCCCATACAGTATGACTGGTCTAATTTAGCAAATGATATATACAGTGACACTGAGGAGAAATACCCCTTCATAGAAAACATTGTAGGTCGTATAACCGGTTGGGATGTTCAGGATGCAAATGCTTTGATACTCAAAAGTGTGTTCTATAATGAACTTACGAGTACCTCGGAGACATGGAAAGATAACTTTGGTCTTTTAGTTGGTGGAGGCCAAGATTTCCAAAAACCATTAGTCAGATACCTAATCTTTGGTGACATACTTAAAATGGTTAAACGTGGTGAACCTATGAAAGCCTTCACTGGTTATGCTGAAATGACATATAAACGAGCCGCATCCGACGTTGTGGAACCCTTAGGATTCAACCTGCAAGGGGCTTTATATGAAGAGGGTATGGCAAAGGGACTGAGCGAACAAACTTTATCCAAAATTAAAAAGAGCAACCTCTTAAACAGACTCTTCTTTGAAAAATGGCAGGTAAGAAAACTCGCTGGGGAAGGTAATGTTATAGGCGGAGATATATTTGAGTCAAGCAACTTTTTGTTTGTAAACGGTCATGGTAATCAACATCTATTTGGTGTGGGCGGAAATGATATCGTGGCATCAGGACTTGGTGGCCCACTCATAAAAGCATTGCTTACGCAAACTATTATACCGATAGCTGGTGGTTTCGCAGGCCCCGGAGGAGACTTAAGTGCCGCGGGTGACTATAATACAAGAACAGTATCAAACATGAATCTTGGGCCATCATTTATGTGGTTGGAAAGCTGTATATGTGGAAAACTCGATGGAATGTATGCAAAAGCGAATATTGGTCAATCATTATTACATGCAGGAGTTGCTTCTCTTATTGCATCACCTACTGGATCAAATATTGGTGGCGGTTATCTTGAACCAAAGAAAACAAAATACGATCTGCCAATCCAAACATATCTAAAATACATAAAAGCAAAAGGTGAATGGAATAAAGAAATTTTCCCCGATGCGCACTTTGGGGAGAAGCTATATGAAGATGTTTGTACCGATATGAAACAACACAACACCAGTGTAGGATTAGCGCTTAGAAACGCAAAAAACAATTATTTGATTGCAGATGCAGACTGGCAACTCTGGTGGTCGCCACCCCTCAATATTTACACTGGAAATGCAATGTTAGACCTTGAAATGGCAAATAACAACTATGCTGATTTATTCAAGAGCACAGCATCTAAAGGCCTTAGTCCAATGATGGAATCAAAATACGTGAGCTTCCAGGAATACATACTCTTTGGTGATCCAGCGTTAAACATGTACGAACCGTGCAACGAAGGGAAATAATTACCCCCTTCTCTCATTATTTTTTTTAATAAATTAGACTAAAGCCCTTCCCATTTTTTATTTTACATCTTTACTTGAATAACAGCCTTGTCTTCATCTGATGTCTTGAATAACTGTTCATCGATGCACTTCATCATCCGGGCAACCATCATATCTGGGAACGAATGAATACGAATATTGTAGATGTTGAGACTATCGTTATAGAACTCGCGACGATCTGCAAGCTCATTTTCAAGCGCAGTAATTCTAATTTGTAATTTAAGGAAATTCTCATTCGCCTTTAAATTCGGATAGTTTTCCGCGACAGCAAAAATTGTTTTCAGCGACTCGGTAATGAGCATATCTGATGCTCGTTTTTGAAAGTGTCGTCGCCTGGAGAACGTCAGTACGTGCCTTTGTTAATGCCTCAAGGGTGGCTCGCTCGTGCTCCATGTATCCCTTGAC
>CAWIEM010000004.1:0-6776 GCA_963835145.1 uncultured Thermoplasmata archaeon | reverse complement strand
TACAGTCGAAGAAATGCTACCTCTTGTTTGCGCGCTTTCAGTCGTATATAGTCAAGCAGTTGGGTAAACACTCCTTTCTTCCGCCACTCTTTCTGAACGTAAACGCTTTGAACCCACCAGATTGGTTTGTTCCTCCAATCACTCCATTCAACCGTGATCATCAACTGTCCAACAATCGTACCGTTTTCCTCTGCTACAAGATAGAATCCTTTCTTTTTATCTGACAACAGTGCTTTCACACCTGCAAGAACTGTCTCAGGTTTAAGAATAATATTTTCAGATTCTTTAGCAAGCGATATATTCTGTGCCGTGATCGCCTCAGCATCTCCTATTTTTGCGGTTCGTATCTTCATATTGATAGAAAAGAACAACATGCTCTCTTTTAATATTTCGAAAAAACGACATGATTATTTTTTTAAGAAAAGATTCCTCTAATTGAAGAGAAAACTATTGAGAGGTATGACTGTACATAGGTCATATCATTATTACGCAGTGATGTTTTAAGAAGATTCACAAAAAAGGTTGGTCGTCCATAAAAAGAACGTTGTGCATTCATACAATACCTGAAAAGTTCTTCTTTGGTATACATTCCTAATCCTCTGTTTTTATCAGCGGGAACAAGATATTCTTTTTCACTGATTTTCCCTTCGTTTACAGCTTGGTTCCATAGTTCAGATCCGATCATGTACCGCAACGGTAGAAACGACACTGAATCTAAGGGAAGTGATTTTGCAAATAAAAGTGTTCTATTGAAATGTTCTTTTGTTTCGAAGGGTGCGCCGAAGATAAACGAACCAATGGTAAAAAACCCGGTTTCATGACTTAAATGTACAGCCTTTTTTATGGTATCAACGGTTGTTTGTTTATGGTAGAAATCTAGGACATCCTGGTTTCCTGATTCAAGACCAAATTGAATGTGGGTGACGCCTGCCTGTCTCATTTTTTTGTAGAGCTCTTTGTCCGCAAGGTCGACTCGTGTTGCTGTTACCGAGAATTTCAAGTCAAGCTTCTCGTTGATGATTGCATCGAATAATGCATACGCTTGTTTCGTGTTCGCTGGGAAACAATCGTCTGCGAATGCAACATGGCGGTATCCCTGTTGCTGGATTTCTTTGAGTTCTGCGAGAATATTTTCTGTTGACCGCATCCGGTATCGCTGCATGCTGATCGAACCTCGGGAGCAGAAACGGCAGGTATATGGGCATCCTCTGCTTGTGATAATTGAGGTGAATTCACCTGCTTGAAGATGAGGGTTGTATTCGCGACCATACACGTAGTGTTTGACGAGATGGCGCGCGGGAAATGGGATGGTATTGAGATCACGGATGAGTTGCGCTGGAGGTCCGTATTTGATACCGCTGGTTGTTCGGTACACGACCCCTGGTATCTCTGAAAAATCTTTTTTCTTATTGAGTGCTTGCTTGATGTCTGCAATAACCGTTTCGCCGTCTCCTTGGACACAAATATCAGCCTGTGTTTCTTCCAGGGCTTTTTCTGGCAGGAGTGCACAATGAGGGCCACCGATGATTATCGGGATATCAGGGCTCTGTTGTTTAATCAGGCCAATAAGACTTTTTGCTTCATTGAGTGAGGGGCTCAGTACCGTCATACCCACTGCATCTGCCAAACGTACCGCGGTGATAAGCTTGTGTTCATCAAAGGGTTCTGCAGAAAAATCAAGTATCGTCACGGTGTTTCCATCGTTTTCAAGAATTTTTGCGACATACAAGAGGCCGAGTGGTGGTGAAAGTCCGTAAAACACACGGGAACCTTTTATAAAAAATGGTTCTGGAGGAGGATAAATCAATAAAAACTTCATACCTGTCCCTTTGCTTGAAACCTCAAGACTCTCAAGGTCACCATCGTTTTCTTTAAATATCGTTTTCTTTATTAAATATACCTATTTATTTTCAATTTAAAAACTTGTTTATGTTTTGGATTGATGCAGCATTACGCAGCGTCTTTGCTGGTAATTGTCAGTAACCCATCGGTTCAATGTTTAAAATGGTGCATATCGAATGAAACGTATAAAACCAGTATGAATTTTTTTTCCACGCTATGCAGAAAGAATGATTGATTTAGTGGTTCAGACAGAAGGCGCAGCATGGGGAATGCATGTGGGAATCGTTCCATCAGAGCCTGCAGAACATCAAGGAGAAATGAATGGGGTTTGTATGGTGTTACCAGAGTGATTTGGACGATATAACAATCAGTTGGGTTGTCCGTGTTTGTTACTTTGATATAGCCGCTATAATCTTTATTCTTTTTTGCTGGTGCGACAATAGAGACGTTAATCGTGACCGGTCCTTGTTCTGGGGTGAGGCTTGTACCGCTTGATTGAGTAAACGTCCAGGTTCCCCAGTCTGGAAAACTAGTAATTTCCCAGTTTAGATAGCGAGCCTGTTGTCCCTGCGTTTTCGACCGTGAAACTTTGTGCCGGGCTTACATCACCCAGGTGAGAGAACCAGTACAGAATAAATTTTCATCTATCATTGTATCCTGTTTCAAGAGACACTGGTAATTGTAGCATAATCGCTGGTGTCCGATGTTTGTCAATGGATTGCTCCGTGAATGTTGCATCTTACTTGGTTGGTGCTGTCGACAGCTACATGATGGTCAATAATCCGTCTTCTGGTTGCAGATCGTAGCCTATTGAGGGTGTGAACGTCCATGTACCCCATGATGGCCATTCGCTGAACAGCCAAGTCAAGAGTCAACTAGCATCACCGATGTTACTGACCGTGAAACTATTGGATACAGTTCATGTAGGTGTCAACATTCAACCATTCAGCGTACCTCTTAGTTAAATCAAAGAGATATCTACGATGACTCCCTCAAGAACGGTGAGCCCATAAGGAATTTCATCCGGGAGGAGTACCAGCCGTTGTATGCGCCACCCCAGCCGAAGTTCAGATGGTAAAAATCATCGGTGTTGTATCCATCGACAACAAGATTATGACCCATTGTCCACCCTTCATCGACGACCGCGAGATGAGCAGGGAGTGCATCAATCATGTTCTTTGCGAGTCGACCATATACATTAGAATCAGTATCAAGGAGGAGTTTACATGTCGTGCAATGAAACTTCCTATACGCTACGAGGGCTTGGTTGACACCAAATGTTCCTGATCCTTGCGAACCATACACTTGTTTTGCTGCTACACCACAAGCAAACGTTAATGCTGCTGCATCGGTATCCGTTGTCGGGGTCTGATTTTGATAATGTGAGCTGAGAGTTGCGAGATATCCGTTGAGTGTTGGGAATGACGGAAAATCATATGATACATAGTCATTGTCAATCCAATAGTTGTTGCCATCATAATTATGATGATAATCATCGCTATCGTTAAACATGACATTATTTGTCGTTTTATGATAGTCCAGGATCATTGCCATTGCAATCGAAGGACACCCTGCGACACTTCGTCCCCCGTTTGCTTTATCCATTGGGCAGAAATTGTTGTATGGTGCATTCTGGGTCCATAATGTTTCGAGCCATCCTCCGGTCGAGGTTGTTCCTTCAGCAGGCCATTGTTCGAATCCCGCGGGAATCATAGGTTTTTCATGGAGGTATGCATCCCAGAGGATGTGTCGTTCTTGGATTATCTTTTCTGGGAGTTTTTGGATGTTTTCAAGACGGAGTGTTATATCAGCATACAACATGTCATAGAGAGGATTTGCATCAGTTCCATCTTGGAAATTACTAGTAAATGAATATGCAATAACTGGGGGAAGATCATAGGATGCAGAAACCACCAGGTATCCTTGAGGGTTCAAATTGAATACGTAGAATAACGGTTCTCTTTTATCATTGGTTATTCCTGTTGATTCAGTAATTGAAAAATCGATTTTGTCAAGGTCATGTAATTTTGCAGAAGCAACTCTTGTCGCAACATCGATTCCTATGGTATCGTTATCATTTGCAATTATTCTAATTTCGTTGCCGATTATGGTTGGGACAATACCCGCTCCAAGAAATAATCCAATAACGACAAACACTAACGTTTTTTTTACTCTGCTTGGTTCAAACATTGATTTTATCCCCTAATATAGTAATTGTATACTAGCTTAGGTATATAAATATTGATAAAAAAAATAGTAAAATAGTTGTTAACATAATCGTTTGATTTCTTCCATCACTTGAGCGAGGTTGTTGTGGATGTCTTCTTCGAGGAACCGTCTTATTTTCCATCCGTCCGCTGTCAACTGTTTCTCGTTTGTTTTCTTCTGATCGTCCTTAATTTCAATTGCATACCGATTCCCGTTGACGAAGAGTGCGAAATCAACGTGAGACGGCGTTTTTCCTTTTATCCAGTAATTCGAAGTCACAGAGATGCCCTGTTTTTTTAACTCCTCGTACAATATCTGTTTAGTTGGAGAATCAAACACACCGTTGTTCATCATCTTGGTTTTCACGTAATCAGATAAATTTTTGAGAGGACCGGTAGTCTGTGTACAGATTTCTTGGTCGCCGACTATGATCAACAAACTTTTGTGCTCTGGTTACTGCGACGTTCAGCAATTGGCTGGTTGTCTGAATCCAATGCAGCGTCCCGGGTTTTACACCTTCGGAGACTGCTGGTGAGAATACGATAATGTCTTTTTCATCGCCTTGGAATTTATGGGCAGTACCTATAGTGATATTGGTTTCATAGACGTCTTTGAACGTGTTCAGTTTCTCGGTAATCATCTCAGTTTGTGCCCGGAAGAGAGTCACGATTCCCATTGAAGCGTTTAATGGAGTGACTATCTCAAGAATCTTGAGGATTTCTTCAACAACCTTTTCAGCTTCTTCTTCGTTATATGGACTTTTTGCGTGAACTGTTTTTCCTTTTACTTGATGCCAGACTATTCGTTTATTGAGCGAAGGATGTTGTAACAGCATTGTTTCATCTGTCGCAATCGTAAGTTTCCGTCCGTAATAGTACTCGTTGGAAAACGAGACGATATCAGGATGACATCGGTAATGTTCATTCAATAACAAAGGTTGTTCGTTGTTTGTATGTAGAATTTGTTCTGCTAAATCATACAGTGAATGTTTGGTGTACGAAAAATCGGTGAACCATTCTTCAGCAAGATGGTGTTTTGCTGCAAGCGTCCTGTCCTGGGTTTCTGTGAGGAGCGAGATGTGTTTGAGTTGATGGGGATCTCCGATGATCACGATGTGTTTCGCGCGGTAGAAAAGTGGGAGTGCAGAGACGATATCACATTGCGATGCTTCATCAATAATTAAGATGTCGAAGAGGTTGTTTTTAAGGGGGAAGCTGTTTTTTGCCGAAAGATTGGTAACGACCCACACGGGTAAAAATTTTAGGATTCTCTGCAGAGTTCGTACTTGTTCAGAGAGAGTTGTCGGAACACGAGCTTGGTCTCCCATCCATGATTCGAGCTGTTCTGATGCGGAAAAATACGCTGCGATGCGTTGTTTGTCTTCATCAGTTGCCTCTGCAAGTTTGTTTACCCACTGCTGTTCAAATAAGGGCCGTGAGATCGCGATTTGTTCCTTATGTAATGTTGCAAGCTGGCCTTTGAGTTCGGTGTAAGGGGGAACGGTTAGCAGTTTGCTTTTTATTTCTTGTATCTCATCGGTAGCAAGCTCCTTCTTTTTCCATGCGAAAATCCACTGCATCGCGGTATCTATAGTTGCTTTCTTGTTACTTATCATGTTCTGCAGGTATAACTTTAGCGGGGTGGGAAGTGTTTCGTAATATTTTCTGAAACAACGTTCTTGTTTTCTCTGATATCGTCCTGGATTGAGTTGTCGCAGGATTCCGTGACTATCAAAATATTTTTTAAGGTCTTCTTGTAATATGAACGAATCGATACTTTCTAACCGCAAGGGATTCTCTTGCGTGGACATTTCATGTGGAAGCTGCTCGATTAATAAATCAATGGTATTCTGGGTGTTCTGCATTGATTCGTTTAAGGCAGCAAGGCAGGTAAGTTGATTCTGAATTGATGCGATCTGGGATGTGGTGTTGAGCAAGTCCGTAATCGTCTTCTCCTGCTGTGATATTCTTTGAATGGGTTGTTTTACGAGTTGTTCGAGTTCTGATTTTGCGTTTCTTCGGTGTGCTCGGTGGCCCATACGGACGAGGAGTTTGTATGGTAATATCGCGTTTAACTTTTCAATCACTACATCAACTGCTTTGTTGTTTTTACTGGCGAACAGAACGGTTTTATTCTGATACACTGCGTTGGCGATGATGTTGAGTACAACCTGAGATTTTCCTGTACCTGGTGGTCCGGTGATGACCGTCAATGGTTTGCTAAGAGCTTTTTGTACAGCATGTTCTTGTGCGGGATTAAGTGAAAACACTTCTAAAAGTGGTTTGTCGTCCTGAGTAGTTCCTTTTGAGAGTAATTCACCCGTAAGTAAAAGCAGAAGTGACGTGGACGCGAGATCATCGAGTGGTTTCTTTTTCAACTGACCGAGTTCTATAATCAAATTATGGGTGATATCGGTTCGTTCCCCAAAATACAGCATCGCTTTATTGACCAATTTTGGTGCTATAGTTCGTTTCAAGGGTTTTCCGTCGAGGGTTGCTGAGAAACCAGTACCCTCAAAATGGAGCATTTCACAGAGTGATGCAAGAGCGGAGAAGAATTCTTCCTCCTCGATTTCTCGTTGGATGTTGACGATTTCCTCAGACGAAAAGTTATACTGCGAAAGAACGTAGTGGTTCAATCTCGGTTGAGATAATATGTTTGTCAAAACAATCACCTCATCTTTTTGTTCGCACTGCAGTTCCGTAAAAAACAATGGGCTAATCGTT
>CAWIEM010000003.1:0-13508 GCA_963835145.1 uncultured Thermoplasmata archaeon | reverse complement strand
AGGAGATTTTCTAATATCCCAAGAGTTTTCTCAGTATCGGGAACGCATGCAAGTATCGCTCGAATAATTTTTCTATGAGCTGATAGGAATCTTTTTATCCTGTTAGTATCTATTTAAAGATAGAAAAATGGAAGGATATGACGAAAATATTACTTTCTTTGATGGTTGTAGGAGTGTTGCTCTTTGGATGTTTGAGTGGTTTTACTCAGGGACAAAAACGATATTCCTCTAATGCAAAGACAGCGACATCCGTAGGTACTTCAGGCGATTATGTTATTATTACACTACCTGAGCTTGAATCATCGGTTGCTTCTTTAAAAACATGGAAGCACTATCTTGGCTATACCATTGAAGTTGTCACGACATCATGGATAACATCGCATTATCAAGGTGTCGATATTCAGGAGCAGATAAGGAATTTCCTTATTGAAAAATATAACGAGTCATCTCTATCCTACGTCTTGTTCGTTGGAAGCCTAACCAGTATTCCACTGCGGATCTGTTACCCGCTCCCCTCTGTGTTTTCTGATCATGTATCAACCGATTATTACTATGCGGATCTCACTGGAGAGTGGGATGCAGATCATGATGGGTATTATGGTGAATATCATGATGATACTATTGATTTTATACCAGAGGTATCTGTTGGGAGAATCTCTTGCGATGACCCATCTCTTGTTCGACAGATCTGCCAAAACATAATACGTTATGAACAAGATACAGGAACATGGAAGACTAACGTTCTTTCTCTTGCTTCCATTATTTATTATGAGAATATGACTGCTTTTAATTGGACATATGCTCGGTCTGACGGTGCGACCCTTATGGAGAAATGCAAGATTGGTATCTTAGAACCAAATGGGTACTCGACGGTACGGATGTATGAAAAAGAAGGAATCCGCCCTTCCACCTATGCCTGTGAATATCCGATTTCTCATGAAAACGTGCTTACGGAATGGACCAAAGGCTACGGTCTTGTCAACATGCTTGGCCATGCATCAGAATATAGTATTACACAGTTTATCTGGGATCATGACGATGGAGACAATATCCCTGAACAAACGGGGGGTGAACTCCAGTATGTTGATTTTCTGAGATCCACTGACAGTGCTAATTTACGTATGAAGACGCCACCAATTGTTGTCTCTGCTGGTTGTAGTCAACTTGGTGGTTCAAAAAATATAGGCCAGTCATTTCTTGAGCATGGTGCAGCGGTTGCATTTATTGGAACCACGGATCTGAGTTATTATAATATTACTCGTGTATGGCATGATGAACAAGATGGGGGTGCGTTTTCCCTGGATTATTATTTCGTTTCCTATCTCATTGGGTCGCATCAGAAATGCGGTGACGCATTAAATAACGCAAAAGTCACCTTCTTGAATCATTTCATGTTTACCTCATATGATCCTGAGTGGATTAAACGATGTTATAGCACTCTTCTAGGGTATTCATTGTATGGTGACCCTGCCTTAGGCATGACCGTCAATACAACAGATACGATACCACCAACGCTTTCTCTTGAACAACCGAATAAATATTTCTATATCTGGGGATCACCGGTTCTTCCCGTATCACGTGACGTCAGTGTTATCCTTGGTGGTATTGTGGTAAAAGCTTCCGCGGTTGATAATGAGACAGGGGTTGCTACCATGGAGCTGTGGATTGATGATGTTCTAAAAAACACGACCAATGCAGACAGGTTGGAATGGCTTTGGGATGAAACAAGTTTTTTAAAGAAACATACCCTGAAAATTGTTGCCATCGATACCGTTGGTAATCGTATTGAACAAGAACATGTGGTATGGCTGTTCAACATTTAATCATTTTCTTATTACGTAAAACCATCAAAGTAACGGTATTTGGAATAATTTCTTTCCGGGGATTTTCTGTTGGTTTTAACACAAAACACAAGAAGAGTTTTGCGCCACCTGTTTTGGTTTTTGTATCAGGGGTAATGGTGAGATTCACAGAGCCAAAGCCAAGGATGAATCGTGATTTTATTGCTGCTGGTGCTCCGGATTCAATTGAAGCAATAGTGCCAGTGGTGATGCTCCCAAGGAAAATGGTATCTCCTTATTGATCGTCCAGTTGATGTTTTGTGCTAATCGTTGATAGAATATCATCGGAGAAGCATTAGCGTGGTTTTAACTCATGTTTTGTGCAAATCGATATTATTGTAATGAGGTTTTATCGTTTAGGAGGAAAGGGAAAATATTAAGGGATAAGTTACAACCGTTACCTTTCCTCCGTTTCTCATTCTAGCAAAGGAGGGTGGAAAGGCAATCTTTAAGGGATGATATGAAAGATAATGCCTTTCCTCTCTTCCTCACCATAGATAATTGGAGGAAAGGGAAAATATCGGGGGATACTTGAAAGAAGCGTTACCCATCCCTTCTTTTCTCCAATAAAACATAACTTCACCGTATATTTATAATTTCTGTAATTTTTCATAACATTTGTAACCGACCTTGCCAATTTTTCTATTTTTTTTTTCAAAACATTTGTAACGATTCTGAGCCAACATTACGCGATTGTTCGATTGTATACGACTCGTTTTTCTCATTAAAAACCTATACCTCAATACAACCAAATGTTTTTATACAATAAAAAATTTAATATTTATTGGGGGGTCAAAAGTAGATACGGTAGAGATTTCCTCCCGACTGTTTCTACCCTTTTTTCATCGACCTTTCCGGCTAGATTGGACTCCCCATTTTTAATCATTGCTGAAAAGAATTATTTATGTTGTGCTAATCAATGTAATAAAAAAGAAAAAAATGAAGAAAGAAGTAACTTTACTTCTTCTTCAGATATGGAAGACCGGTTCTCTTATTGACACCAACAGCGTACCCATTTGGTAAATCGCAGGTCGTTCCACTCTTTGGTGATCTCTTGCTGAAGAAATAGATTGTTTGATTTCTTCCGCCTTTAAGCTTTACGTCTCTTGTGTATAAGGTCCAACCCTCGTGTTTGTATGTCATAAAACACCTCCTGCCAGGAATACGTCTCCTGGAATTTAAACCTTTCTTTATTTTTCTCCTGGTACACTGATAACACGTGCGAGGTTGACACGTTCGAAAAAAACATGCGAGACGTGTGTAACAGAAGTAAATAAAAAGAGCCGGTAGTTGTTGCCCACATTTACGAATCACATAGGTGTTTTAAATGTTTTCGAAATTTATCAACGTAGGGAATAAGATTTTTGAACGTCAAGACCATGAATGGTTGTGAAAAAATGTTAAAAGGACGACTGGTTTTTGTTGGTTTAGGATTGTATGATGAAGCAGATGTTTCATTAAAAGGTTTACAGGAAATCAAACAGTGCGACGAGGTGTTCGCGGAATTTTATACAACAAAACTAGGACAGTTCGATAAAATGGCTTTTGAGAAACTCATTGGGAAAAAAATCGAGGTGTTGTCGCGAGAAGAAACTGAGAAAGGAGATAAAATTATTGACGCCGCCACGCAGAATCATGTCGTGTTTCTCACCGGTGGAGATCCGATGATCGCAACCACGCATGTTGATTTGCGGCTCCGTGCGATAAAACAAGGAATTACAACAAAGATTATTCATAGCAGTAGTATTTCAACCGCTGTTCCTGGGATCCTTGGTCTGCAGAATTACAAATTCGGCAGAACGACCACGCTTGCATTTGGCGAGAAAGAGTATTTTCCAACAAGCCCGTATACTGTAATATATAATAATAAGATGATGGGGTTGCATACGCTCGTGTTGCTTGACATTCAGGTAGAGAAAAACCGGTATATGACGGCGAATGAAGGACTTGAATTACTCTTGAAAATGGAGGATATGCTCAAGAAGCGCCTCTTCACCGATGACACTATCGCGTGTGTCGTTGCCCGCGCTGGTGCTCCTGATCCAGTGGTTGCTGCAAACACGATAAACGTTCTCAGAAAGAAAGATTTTGGTCCACCATTACATACTCTAGTAATTCCGGGGAATCTGCATTTCATGGAAATAGAATCACTTGAACTGTGTGCTGGCTTACCACCTGAAGTGGGGAAAAAAATACAAAAACTATAATAACCCTGCATAATATTCCGCACATAGACAACAAAAGGGGTATGGATGCAACAACAGAAAAACGACTTCGTCGGTCTTATCTATGGTGATGTTGGTTCAACAAAATTTAACTTTACGGTTGATGCTCATAATCTCCGGAAGTTTGATTACGTTGCCGCACCACATGAAGAAGGCTATGTGCTCGCGCAGGTCATGGATATTAAAGGGTACTCTGATTTGAAATTTGAGGATGCCATTACCATCAAGAGCAATGGGTCGGTTCCTCCAATTAAGAGTGATGTTTCTGCATACGCTGAGGTGATCGGCTTTCGAGATAAAGAAGGCCATTTGCAGGCACCGCGCAGTCCGTTTGAGGCAGGTGCCCAAATAACCCTAGCTCATGAAGATCTCATACGCCATGTCCTTGGGCTGCAAGCAGAGAAACAAAACGGTGCGTACCTTGGTCTTCTCAAAGGTCATGACCTTCCTGTGTATCTTAATATTGATTCATTGGTTCAGAAACATATCTGTATTCTGGCGAAAACCGGTGGTGGTAAAAGCTATGCATGCGGTGTTCTTATTGAAGAACTTTTAAAGAAGAAAATCCCGTTGGTTATCATCGATACCCATGGCGAATATATCTCCCTTGGAAAACCGAACAAGGATAAGAAAGATCAAAAGAACATGGAGAAATTTGGTGTAAAAGCAAATGATTACAGCAGTCAGATTGTTACGTTTTCACCACTCACCGGCGGGGAAGCAACGACTCATTTAACATTGAATGGAATGAATCTTGAAGGACGAGAGATCCTTGAGCTTCTGCAAGCGAAACTGTCTGGTCCCCAGATAGCGGTCTTGTATCAAACTATCAAAGAACTCAAGGAGTTCAAACAAATCTATAGTATTAGAGATATTATAGAAGCAGTAGAACATACAAAAAGCAATGCTCGATGGAACGTGATAGCCTCATTAGAGTCCTTGGATTCCATAGGTGTTTTTTCCGAGAAAGGAACCTCAACAGAGGAGCTTGTGCAGAAAGGAAAATGTTCGATTATTAACATGCGTGGAGTGCCACCTGACATCCAGGATGTGGTGGTTGCACGGTTAACTGAGGAGTTATTTAAGGATCGGAAAGCAGGGAAGATTCCTCCCTTCCTTTTTGTTGTAGAAGAAGCGCATAATTACTGCCCCGAGCATGGGATTGGTCATGCGGTTTCATCCAGCATGCTTCGTACGGTTGCTTCTGAGGGGCGAAAATTTGGTATGGGTCTGTGTGTGGTCAGTCAGCGTCCTGCGAAGATCGATAAGAATATCATTTCTCAGTGTAACACAAATATTATTTTAAAGGTGACAAACCCTAATGATCTAAAAGCGATTATTCAGTCTGTTGAAGGGCTTACCAGTCAGACCTATGATGAGATTCAGCGGCTGCCAATTGGTGTTGCGTTGATTTCTGGCGCTTCAATCCAAATCCCGATTCTCGTTGAAATCAGGACCAGAGAGACGGATCACGGGGGAAAATCAGTCACCGTCTTCAAAGATATTGACCCATCTGATTATAAAGTAAAGATGCCAAAGATGCCGCCACCGCCATCAAGACCAGAGGCAGCCCCGGTGCAGAAACCAGGAAACATTCAGAACAATGTCACTGAGAAAGCAATAATGGTGAATCGTGTTGCAAAAAGACTTGGCTGGGTAACCACCAATGACCCTGATGAAACCATTAAATTCCTTAGCCAAGAAGCAGAAGAAATGAAAGAGAATGTGTACAAATATCTTGAGTCACTCGCGCAGCTTGGGGGTAACTTCTGCCATAAGGAAAATCCAAGCTGTCTCCAATGTCCAATGAGTAACGGCTGTCGGTACCAAATTGCTCATAGTAAGAAGTCTCAGCCTCAACCGCACAAGCACGGGTTAGGGCTATTTAAAAGAGATAAACCCAGGATCGTATGAAGAAAAACACCTGGTGCCTCATCATTGCCGGCATGCTTGTTCTGGTAGTTGTATTATCTGGTTGTGAGGTGATTTTTCCTCCGACCACGTACGAGCCTACTTCTACAAAGGTCAGGTATGATATTTCCTATGGGTACCTTGTGAACTGCACTGGAACTGGTCGCTATGAGATCACCTATGTATGTAACCCACCTTCCGTTCTTGTTGGTACAATTACCTATGATCGCTTGTATGACCATCGAGTATGAAACGAAAACCTTAGTCAATAACACATTTATTCTTTGGAATGTCTCTGGAACAGAGCAGCAAACCTATGAATTAGGAATTACTGCTCATGTCATTACCAATAAGTTATCTGGTTCCTGATCTGAACGGAGAAAATGCCGTAACAATCCAAGACACTGCATGAGAAATATCCTGCGATTGATAGACCAATACACTCAGTCACAGGGAAATGAGACAATCCGTTTTATTGATCCGACTAATCCAAATATCACCACGATTGCAAGAACTGTCGTAGAAAATGCAGAGACAAACAATTCGTTTCTGCTGGCACAATCACTGTTCGTCTGGTTAAAGAAAAATATCCAATATCAAACCCATCCTGGTGAAGAAGGAGTACGACCAGCGGCAATTACCTTACAGATGGGCAATGGGGACTGTGATGATTTATCGTTCTTATATATCTCCCTGTGTCGATCTGTTGGCATCCCCGCGCGATTCATCCGAGGGTACCTTCTAACGGTTTATGAGAACGGAACTGCGATTACCACGGCTCATGCATGGACCGAAGTATTTGTTGGTGGATCAATGGGAATTAATGGCTGGATTCCTGTAGAATGTGCTTGTTGTACGACCTCCATTATGACCGACATCCAGCAGAATTTCGGAGTTGAGACTGCATTTCATCTCAGACTCTTCGTCGATGACGGAAGTAATCAGTCACTGGCATACTCTCTTTCGGGTATCTCATATGTGACATATGGATCTAATAGAAACATTGAACTTCAACCATTTGCAGAAATTCAGAACTACCAGGAGCTTGAATCACAAAACCTCGTAGTAACTTCAGAGAACACTCGATATTACGAATAATTCTTAAAAAACAAAAACATTATTTCTGAGTACGAGTTTCAGAGAACGGATGGTTGTGAGTTTTTGGTCGATGACAAAACCGCAGAAGAATTTGCAGCATACATGAAGAAATTCATTGATTTATATGAATATCTCGCGTCTGTTGTTCAAAGGCATTCATCAACGTCTCATCCGTTCATCCTTGACCTGGGGGCGGGACCAGGTTTACTCTCGGTTGAGATTTTTCGAAAGATGCCACAGGCAACTATCATAGGCATTGATCCATTAATCAAAATGCTTCAGTTAGCAAAGGAGAACGTAAAAAACGCTGATTTTCAAACATTTGAACCGGTCGTTGGCGTCTCTGAAAACATCCCTTTGAAAAATAATACAGTTGATGTGATCGCAAGCAGGTTTAGTCTGCCGTATTGGACCCAACCAAATAAGAGTTTTGAAGAGATGACGAGGGTTTTAAAACCTGGTGGGAAGGTCATTTTTGAAGCATTGAACCGTGATTTTCCAACATGGAAACTCTTGTTAATCAAAATTCGTATGTTGTTCAACCGGGCAGGACGAGACGTCACTAAATATCATGTCGATGCATACAAGCTGGCACATACAGTAGAGCAGGTTGAGCAATTTTTTACCGACGCTGGATTCGCTATATCTGAAAAAGAAGGAAAGAAAAACGGGTGGAGATTTATTATCGTTGCAGAGAAAAAATAGCTTTTCATTCAACACCTATTTTTCTTTATTATTCCTCTAGCTGATACATTTCCCACGAAAGATATAAATAGTGTACAAGGGCAATATTTTAGTAGATATATGAAAATCCCTTCAGATGCAACACCGCTCTGGAAGAAATTGCTAGCGATTAGTATTGTCTTTCTCTTTAGTGGTATTGTTGTTTCGCCATTAGTAAGTAGTGAAATCTATATTCAAGAGAACATAAAATCTGCAGAAAGTAGAGTTCAGGAACAAGAACTTGATCTGTTACGAGGAGAGCATTACCTGTTTGTCAACGCGACAGAAGATGTCAACAGTTTTCATATCCGATATTCTTTCCCTCCAGACTACAACTATCAAGTCCCCATTATGCTTGAAATCCTTGATGATTCGACCGCTGAGATTCTCCACTACGAAATAGAGAGCGATACCTACGAGCCGAATAAGGTTGTGGATTTCACTTTAGGGTCGTTGGAGAAAGGCTCGCTTGTTTCGCTACATTTTTACTACTGGGTTCTGGTCGAAAATAATGATTATAGTGATCTACCACGGTATGTGAAAATCCCGAAGAGATGCGAACTGCCTGAAGAGACTAAACCATGGTTGTCATCGACGGATGTTGTACAGGCAACTAATATCCTTATTAAACTGAAAGCAAATGAATTAAAAGGTCATACCACAAATCTGCTTGTTCTCGCACAACGAATCGTTCATTATGCGAAATGGCATCGCTTCCCATTTTATTGCCTCCAACTCGCACTCGGTACTCTGAAAGGTCAGGATGCACTGACTACATTGTTCAGGAACGGTGATTGTCCAGGGCGATCACATCTGAGCAGCGCTTTCTTCAGGACAAATGGTGTTCCCGCACGCGTCATACTGGCGACACCGCATTATTCGTTTTGGTTTCAAATGCATTTCATGACAGAATTTTATTGCCCGGGATATGGGTGGATTCTTGCGGAAGTTCATAATGCTGTTGTTCCTTATGAAGCAAAAAACCAGATCATCATGCGGATTTGTTCCCCTCAAGATGAGGATAACACCGGTCATGATTATTTCTTTCCGAAAATGACAGGATTAGAACGATGGCTATGGGTCGACAACGACCATGTCATTCCCTATTATGAAGACTCTAAACGAGGGAAGTAAAGTAAATATGTTTCCAGAACAATCACTATTGACTGATTCCGTGACTGCACAGTTCGCTTTCTCATTAACAGAGATGGTTCTCATGTTCTACGAACAGTATCTCGGGTCTAACCTCAGTGGTGAAAACCTGCAACATTTCCAAAACGCGGTCACCTCTCAAAAACAAGCGATCCTAGCACTCAAACAATCGCAGGAACCTGAGGGATATCTTAGCTTTATGAATCGGGCATACACTGAATACGAAGAAATTTCCATCTAGGAAAATGTTTTTTTAATACTCACCAACAAGGAAACCGAATGCGTAATGCCTCTGTCGTTTCTCAGAATACCCGGGTTTTTTCTCTTTATCGTCTTTTGTTTGTGTTTGTTTTTTAATTTGTTTCTTCGCCATCTTAATAATTCTCCACGTATCTGTTGTCTTCTTAATTCTATTTAAATATACGGTGGTAAAACGTCAAAATGAGAAAGATGATAAATCATTACATTTATTAGTCTCTCAAAGTATTGATGTGCTCATGCCTGAACACGTGACAGAAACCGAAAAAATCATCACGGCCGCTATGGTCTTATTTTTTCACAGTGATACCATCATTCATCTTTATCGTAGGGCTTATCCCGATAATTGTTGGTTTCTATGTTCTTCAACATTATTTCCATTATTTTGCATTTTCCACTCTTTTGCATTTCGTCGTGCTTCCCATCGTCATTTTTGTAGGGGCTGTTCTTTTTTTCATCTCCGAGCTATACATAACTGGTGGTATAATCCATCTCTTCCGTATTACCTACCAACCGGGCACTTATGAGTATTCATTCAGGAATAAAAATACATTCAAATGGACCCTCATTTGCGTCCTTTATACCCCATTCCGTAAATTTCTTGAAATTTTCCCACTGGGAAAAATAAAACAATCCTACTTCCGACTTCTTGGGATGAAAATAGGTAAAAACTCACTGGTCGGTGGTGTGATAAAAGACCCGTGTCTCACCGAATTTGGTGATAACGTCACAATGGGGGAGTACGCAATCATCTACGGGCATATTCACAACATGCAGTATGAAACCATTTTCATGGATAGGATTCGAGTGGGAAGAAACTGTGTGATTGGTGCTGGTGCGATAATCATGCCTGGTGCGGTCCTAGAAGACGATGTGGTGGTTGCTGCTGGTGCACTTGTCACGAAAGGTCAAGTGCTTCTAAAGGGGAAGGTGTATGGAGGTATTCCTGCAAAAGAGATAATAAAAAAGTCTCAAGAGTAAATATTTAAATAGTTTGGCTGTATATATTAGTATAATAATTAGGGGGATAATATGAAAAAAATAATATTATTCGTAATAGCGACGGTACTCTTTGTGTCGCCGTTTGTAGCAGCTACAACCTTGACAGCCTCAGATAAAACACAGGCTCAGAGAACCATGCCAAGTACGATTTCGGAGTTTACTCATAATGTTTTTATCGAAGAAGGAACTACGACCTGGTGTCCAAACTGTCCAAATGCAGCTGAGGCACTCTATTCTCTGTATAACACCTCAGAGTATCCCTTCTATTTTGTTGCGTTAGTATCAGATCAAAATCCACTCGCACAAAACCGTTTTTGGGGACATTACCGAGGAATGGCAATCCCAACTATTTTTATTGATGGCGGATTCAAGCAGACAGTAGGCTCAGGGACAACCCCGCAACAAACCGAGCAACTCTATCGCCCATTCATTGAAGAAGCTGGTGCAAGAACTGTGCATCCTTTAGAACTTACCACGATTGTTACGGGCCATGGAGACGCAACGTTGGATATTACGGTAACGGTGAAAAACACCGGTTCTAAACCATACCTTGGGTATGTCAGATCGTATGTTACAGAGATCAGCTCACGATGGATCAACGATGACGGAGATCCCTACCATTTCGGGTTCCTTGATTATGCGATAAAAAATGTAGTATTTCTCCAACCACAGAAATCACGAACATTTACCATGACCTGGAATGGTGCGGCAAACCATGGGAACCTCACCTTCCCAGATATCGTTGACAACAACATTATGGTGATTACAACAGTCGCTCATTGGCAACCCCATCTTGTCGCAAAAGTAGAATACATTGGCACACATTTTGCGTTCTACGTTGATCAAACAGTCGGAGCATCGGTAGAATAAACCAGGATATTTGCTTACGAACGCAAGAATGTATTTATCAACAGATACAATAGGCAATGTATTTATAATCTATCTTTATTTGTGCACATTTAGAAGTAGCTAGTATCTCGAGTGGAATTATGAGTACAGACCGATACAGAAGACAAACCCTAGTTAAGGAGTTTGGTCAGAAAGGCCAAGAAATACTGGGAACAAATCATGCGATTGTCATCGGCGGTGGAGGACTAGGCAGCCACAGTGCAAATCTGCTAGTACGTATGGGTATCGGAAGCATTGATATCATTGACGATGACATCGTTGATATCACCAATCTCCATCGAACATCACTGTTTTCACAACATGATCTCGGGAAATCAAAAGCGTTTGTTCTTCAGGAGAAATTACGAGCGATTAACACAGAAGTACGGGTAAGGGGAATCAACCAAAAAGTAACCAAAGAAAATATTGAATCGCTTGTGAAAAATGCTGACGTGATTGTCGATGGTACCGATAGTATGTCACTTCGATTTATCATCAACGAGGTGTCAATAAAATATAATATTCCCTGGGTTTACGCAGGAGTCTATGAGACTGTCGGGATGGTGATGGGAATTCTCCCTAAAAAAACGCCATGTTTACAGTGCATCTCTCAGAATATCCCAGAATCAACGTCTGGTGAGACTCCGGTACTCGGAAGTCTTCCTGCAATAATCGCATCGATTCAATGTACTGAGACGATAAAACTGTTACTCGGCAAACCACTTTCTGGGTTACTTATCTATGATGTCTGGAACCAATGTTTTGACACCATGGATATTAAAAGAAATCCATACTGTCCAATGTGCGGAAAAAAGAAAAAAATAAATTAAGAGAAAGGACGAATACAATGAAGATCACGGTCAGGGTATTTGGACGATATAAAGACATCACCAATAAAGACACTATACAACTGAATATTGGAGAGGGAAACACACTAGGTGATGTTATTGACTGCTTCGTGAAACAATACCCTGCCACAGAAAAAGATAAGAGTCGTATGATGGTGTCAAAAAATAAGATGTATGCCTCATTCGATACCACAATAATTGAGGGAGATGAAATTACTCTTTCTCCACCAGTGGTCTCAGGCGGATAGAATATGAAAAAGAATCGATATTTTACACTCCTCATAGTCTTTGTTGTTTTACTCCTTAGTGTTGCCTCAGTTATTGCGGAAAACCAGGTGATTGTAGATTTCTATTATTCTGATTCCTGCGGTTCCTGTCAAACAGTTATTCCTATCATCGATAATATAACCACTCACTATGCGGAGAACTACTCAGGAAAAGTAATTATCCAAAAAAAAGAAGTGGGTTCTAATGCAACCAATCGCAAAGAAATGCTTACTAGAAAACTCAGCTTTCCATCCGTGATTATCAACAATGAAACAAAAATCCCTGAAGGAAATCTGACGTACAAGGAGTTAACCGAGATAATCGATGAGTACATCGCGAATATTGATAGTCATAAAAAATATGACGAGAACGTGATTTACCTTCCATGGATCGGACCGGTGAATCTTTCTAGTCTTTCTCTGCCGGTGTTGACGATTGTGTTAGGGGTGTTGGATAGTTTTAATCCGTGTTCCTTTTTCATCCTTATCTTTCTTCTGAATTTATTGTTGTATCTCCAATCAAAACGTAGGATGTTACTGGTTGGTAGTATCTTCATCTTTTTTTCAGGGCTTTTCTATCTAGTGTTTATGTTTTTACTCTTCAGTTCTCTTTTGCTTACGAAGGAATATATTTTCGTCATTTCGGTTGCAGCAGGGATTATTGCGGTTCTCATTGGGATCTTTAGTATCAAGGATTTCTTCTTTTTTAAAAAAGGACCAAGTCTATCTATGCCGGAGAAGAAACAAAAAGAGACATTCAAAAACATAAGAAAACTCGTCAAATCACCATCACTTCTCGCGATGATCGGGGGGACAATTTTTTTAGCAGTGACTGTCAATTTCTATGAGTTAATTTGTACCCTTGGATTTCCCTGGGTTTTTACCAATATTCTAAACACCTACAACCTTCCGATGTACGAATATTATACATACCTTCTGTTTTATAATATCGTCTATGTCATCCCACTGATTATTATTCTTATCATATTCACATTTACTCTGGGAACTACCAAACTTTCAGAATGGCAAGGGAGGAAGCTAAAGCTTCTCTCAGGCATCATGATCTTTTCATTTGGTTTGTTCTTCCTCATTGATTATAAGTTATTGGAAAACGTCATCACTCCCATCGCGTTACTCGGGCTCAGCATCCTTTTGACCTTCGTTATTTTGTACATCTGGAAAAAATACAAGAAAGAACCAGAGGGGAAGTCAGATGAAGAACAGTCATCTGAAGAGAAAGTGTAATTTGAGTATTCGTAATGGAGAAACGAATTTTTTTCAATACATCGGCAGTGC
>CAWIEM010000002.1:0-15393 GCA_963835145.1 uncultured Thermoplasmata archaeon | reverse complement strand
GGGGCATAGCATTGTTTCAGGACTGATGTTATGAAGAACCATGATATTTGGGTATAACGAGGCGTAATCCAACTCTATGACATCCTCATGTAGACCAGCCACTGGCTCAAGAACCAGCCCGCCCCGGTCCGCGATCAGCAACTCTTCTGCTGTCTTCCAATTCTCTGGCATATTTTTCTTCCAGGGGATCAGATAGCCTTTTGCCATCGCGGTGTTGACTTCAATCTGACTGATAGCGGTTCCAGGGCCGAGTCTTGAGAGCATTTGTACAGGGATGTTGGAGCATCGTGCGATATCAAGAATGCCGCGAAGCCCGCTTTCCCCGTAGAAGAACGACTGTGCGGTATCCAGATGAATCCGACCCAGCAGCGTGTAGAACGCAGGTCGATACACGATCCGTCCGTAGCTGAAGTACGATTTCGCTTTTTTGACTGGTCGCAGACTGTTTTTTTTCTGATTCTTCTCCCTCCCAAGGTTCACTAGATGTTCAATCCCGCAGATCTTCGCACGATGATACAAAAACGGAAACAACAGGCTGTCTCCATTCACGGTTGCGATCACATCAGGGTCGATCTGCTGCACCCTGTCCACCGCGGAAAGAATCGTATCGGTTTCGTTGTCCTCCTTGATCACCTCATCATCCAGTGCAATTGATGGTATTGGTTCATGAAATGATGGCACAGCTGCTGTTTTCTGTTTTATATCAAGATGCAGGATTTTCAATGGAGGGATTTCGTAATCAAGCGTCCATTGCTCATCCTCAAGACTAAATCGTTTGCCGTCCCATGTTATCCACGCATGGCAAAACACGCCGCGTTCCTGGAGGTACCTGGTTGGAAGGCGTATATCAACGTTGAACAACTGATGATCATGAAACCCTCCCCATAAGTCCACCAAGCTAGCAAGCGTATGGAGCGAGTTGAGGGTTTTTGGCACCACCTCTAAGACCATGGTATGCTTCGGTGAGCCAAGCATGAGTTTTGCAGGGGTAAACTGCAGTCGTTTCACCTGAGGTACTACTTCTAAGGCCTTGGCGACCTCGGAGATATCTTTTGACGGCGTATGCACATAAAAACATGGCTCGTACGGTTCTTCAACCCTGGTTGCTTTCCCGTTCTGCAGCAGCCAGGTGACCATGACGTTTTTCTCATAGTCAGGGTACACGTCAAGGATGTTCCCGCTCAACATACTCTCGGAGCATCCGTAATGTTTTCTCATGTTCCACAAGAATGGACATCACGATTGGTTCAAACGGATTGGGGTTGCTGCTGTTACTTCCTGCTGCCGCGTGTTTCCGGGCATGGTTGATGAGTTCATCAAACGCATTCTGATCGATATTTCGCAGCGCCCGTTTGAAGTCATTCCATTCCCACCCGAATGATTCAATGACCATGCGGAACGTCGGAACAGTCCGGCCCATCAGATCACCATCCCGAACTCTTCAAGGCAGAGTTGTCCTTCTGCACAATGAACAATCGTAGTACTCTTCTGCTTCTTGACAAGCTCAAGAGATGTGCAATGCTCGAACTGTTTCATTCTCACGATTTCATTGACACTCTCGTACAGTGTCTTCCCCAGACCGCGGGATGATGAAAGCGGCATCACATCTAGATTGGTAAACACCGTGATGAGCTGATATCTGGCGGTGAGGTCTTGTATTTTCTGAAGATCCAATGAAAGTAATGTCTGTGCCTCCCGAATGGGGACCTCAGAGTCAAGGTAGAGTGCTGGCAGCATCCCGATGATAAGGGTCCGTGGACTGAGTTTCTGGATCATCGGCTCAAGCATTTCGTGTACAAGGGTTGAGAGTTGATAGACGGTGAACGCCCTGCTCATCACTACGTTCTCTAATACGTCCTGCTGTTCCAGTTCTAACATCCGTGCGTACCGAGCAATCCGATACGGGTTGGCACACATGCCGCCGTCGATATAGATGGTTTCACTGTGGAATGTTCTATACGTATTGACGCAGAGTTGGTTCGGTAGGTCTTCAATAAGGTTGCTGTTTCCATCGACAAGGGTTGTTTCTCCTGCCTTAAAACCACCTAGCAGATCGTCGAGCTCGGGTATTCCTGAGCTGACGATGATGTCAGGTTTCACGACTTGTACAAGAGATGAGGTCGCATTAGATGTCTGAATATCAGGGGTTGGACGATTGTTTTCCATGGATGTTGCCTCCCTTAAAATAGCTGTAGGAAAGAATGCATAGGCGGTTTTGTTTTAAAAAGCTGAATCGGAGATGGCTGAAAGTATTCGTTGGCTTTGTCTCAAAAGTATTCGTTTTGATCCTGTTTATCAGCGAGAAACTAATGGGTGATAGTAGAACGAATATCTATCTCTTCCAAGAAACTGTAACAGAGAAAAAGAACAAAAAGAAGTAATACTATACGAGATCAAGGAGTATGGTATGTGTTATCGGTATTCAGTCCCAGGTCCTGATCCGCTGGTGAAGCGATTTTCTGCGTCATTTCCAGAGAAAATATCGTTTAAGCGGCAGTATCATGTCTCGAGTTTTGATCTCCCAAAACTCCCAGTGATTACGAACGAAAATCCCAAGCAAATCCAGTTGTTCACGTGGGGATTGATTCCTTTCTGGGTAAAAGATATGAAAACTGCTGAGGAAATGCGGTTAAAAACAATGAACGCCCGTGCTGAAAGCATCTATGAGAAACCATCATTTCGCCATGCTGCAGAACAAAAACATTGTCTTGTATTAGTTGATGGTTTTTTTGAATGGCAGGAATATCAGGGGAAAAACTATCCGTATTATATCCGGTTGAAGAATCATGAGCCGTTTGCGATGGCTGGCTTATGGGACACTTGGGGAAATAAGGCGACGTCGGAAGAACTACGAACATATACAGTTATTACGACGAAAGCGAATCCGTTGATGGAAAAAATCCATAACAAAAAGAAACGCATGCCGGTTATTCTTCGAAGAGAAAACGAGGAAGATTGGATTGGTGCTTCGTTAAAAAAGGAATCAGCGCAATTCCTTTTATCTCCGTATGATGAGCAGGAGATGGAGGCGTTTACCATCTCACGGTTGATCACCTCGAAGCAAAGAAATCCAAATGTTCCTGAGATTTTACTCCCTTTTATGTATCCGGAGCTTCAAGTAAAGACCGGACAGAAAAACTTGTTCTGATAATATGTATTCGTTGTTCTTTGTGTGGGAAAATCGTACTTACCTGAAAATTATATAAGCACCATATTTGTTGTGGATTCGTCATAAGAGTATCTCTTAGTAGTTCAGAAAGGAAAAAAATAGGGAGTAGAAAGCATGGGCTTCATTGAACGATTAGAAAGGAATATCGCAAAGCTGGAGACTAAAATTGAAAAAGAACAGATGAAACTCGCGCAATTGGAAGTAAAATGTGAGGGCAAAAAGATCACGAAAGCTGAGTTTTCTTTAAAGAAGAGGCACCATGATGAGCATATTCATGCGTGGAGTGCGCGAATCCGTGTCCTGCAGGGTGGTATTGTCCGAGAGAAGCAACATATCGAGGAAAGAGCTGAGGAAAAAGAGAAGAAAAAAGAAGAAAAAGAAAAGAAAAAAGAAAAAAAAGAGAAAAAAGAAGAGAAGAAAGAAGAACCTGAGTAAGAATTAATTTTTTGAAGATGAACGGGCGGGTTCCCGGCCTGTCTTACTTTTTTCCGTTTTGTCTTAAGGTCTGTTGTTATCTGCGTGTGATTTTAAAAGAACAGTATTGATCGTTCCATGTTAACACGTATTGAAATACATTTAAATAGTGACATCTGATGTGCGCTAGATTGTGAGGAGCAGGGAGAGGTATCCCCTTATCTTTTTTTCATATTTTTCCTCTCTCTCCTCTTTTATACGACTCTTTTTGGTGCAGAAAACACGGATGAATGCAGAGAATAAAACAAACAATGATTCTTGGTAAAATAGTATCAAAAAAAATATTAAAAAATAGGTCTAATCACGCAGCACGGCAAATCCTACAAATTCACCACCAAACCGTTGACGTGTTACCTTCACATCAGTGACCTGTGCAAGCGGTGGCCCTTTCCGGCACCAGGCAATCATCTCATTTATCGTTGGTTCGTCTCCTTCAATTACGGCCTCAACGTTTCCATGAGCAGTATTTTTTACCCAACCAGTAAGTCCCAGTTCCTCTGCTTTTTCTTTTGTGCTCGCACGATACCACACCCCCTGCACCTGACCTGAAATGACCAGATGTACCCGTGTTTTCATATCAACCACCACTTATGGTCTGAATCGCAGGAGTGTCCGCGGGAACGGAATCGCATCCTTGATATTCTCCGCCTTACAAATCCAGGCAACGAGTCGCTCCACCCCAAGACCATACCCTGAATGAGGAACAGAACCAAAACGTCGTAAATCAAAATACCATTGGTAATTCTCCACTTTCTCGCCCATCTGCTTTAACCGCTCGGTCATCGATGCGATATCCGTGCTTCGCTGGGATCCACCAATGATCTCTCCATAGCCTTCTGGCGCGAGCATATCAAAACATAATGCAGTGTTCGGGTCCTTCTCATCCTTTGGTTTGTAGAACGCCATGATCTCAAGAGGATAATTGGTCACCACCACCGGGGTTTTGAAATGATTCATCAGCTTGTCTTCTTCAATAGTTCGCAAATCCTTCCCCCATTCGATACCCATGCCTTCCTTTTCTTTAAGGATCTGTAACGCGTCGGTATAGGTGATGGTGGGAAACTCTGACTTGGCTATGGCTTCAAGCTTCGCAACATCCTGCCCGAGTACCTCCAAATCTTTTTTGTTGTTCTGCACCACTTGTGTCAGTATGTATTTTACCTCATCTTTTGCGAGAGCGACCACATCAGAGAGATCCATCCAGGCTGCTTCCATCTCCGCCATCCAAAACTCGGACAAATGCCGCGACGTCTTCGATTTCTCCGCACGAAACGTCGGCCCCATGTTATAGATTTTTTCTAACGCGAAGATACCTGCCTCTGCGTACAGCTGCCATGATTGCGACAGATATGTTTTATCCTCATAATATTTCACTTCAAACAAGGTCGAGCCGCCCTCACATTGGTTTGGCTGTAGGACCGGTGCATCATATTCAAAGAAACCTTGCTGCCTGAAAAACGAATGAATCGCACCAACCACTGTTGATCGAATCTTTAAAATCGAGGTTAACTTCCGTGACCGAATCCATAGATGCCGCTGGTCAAGGAGCAGCTCTGGGCTTTGATCCTTGGTGATGGGGAACGGTTCTGCGAAATTCACGACGGTAAGATTCGTCACCTGCAGTTCATACCCGCCAGGTGCTCGCTTGTCTTCTTTCACGGTTCCGGTGATATGCACCGATGATTCGATGAGAGCTTTTATTGCATCCTCAAACTCCGAATCGGGGAGATTTCCTTTTTTTACTGTCGCCTGGAGAATCCCCGTGACGTCACGTAACATCATGAAAACAATATTACCGCTGCTCCTGGTCCGGTAGATCCATCCGCGAATATGTATTGGTTTTTCCGTGTGCTCTCCTGCAAGTACTTCTTCTATCCTTGTCCACTTTGTTTTCGGCATGGTAACAAACCCACTAAGGGGGATATGTTTGTTGCATTTATGAATTACGGTGACGAAACGAACGTGTCTACTGGCAATGTGCAATAATACTGATAAAACATTACTCCCTATGCTCCCTGGCGCCTTCTTCACGAAAATCCAGAAGAGTTACCCTTAAATACAGCCTCTTTTATTATTGGCAAATACTTTCTTGTAGTATACAGGATACTATACAGAGAAAGACTGTACACCAACGTGGGGTATCATCTTGGCAGAAAATGAAAAATCACCAGAAGAAAAAGTGCAAAATGCGACCAAAGAGTCGACAGAAGCAAGACAACCAGCGACAAAAGGGGCTTCGGAAGAAAAGAAAAAAGACTCACCCGCACCAGAACAAGCAGCAGCAAAACCAGAACAGCTGAAGAAAAAAGACAAGAAAGGGAAACAACCTACCCGCGAAGAGGAACCCGCAAAGAAAAAAGAACATGATGCGAATTTTAACTATATCATCCGTGTGGTAAACACCGATATCAACGGTGAAAACAATATTGTACAGGGTCTTACCCAGATAAAAGGAATCGGACGTCACTTAGCCGTTTTCATTGCCGATACCGCTGAAGTGGACCGTAAATTAAAATTTGGTACCCTCGCAGAACCTCAGATTGAAAAACTCAAAGAGGTTTTAGAGAATATTGATGAATATGCTCCTGCATGGATGCTGAACTATCAGAAAGACGTGTACACGGGGGAGAACATGCATTTGATCAGCACCGATGTCGCCATACGCCTTCGAGATGACATCAACATGATGAAAATGGTACGATCCTACCGAGGAGTCAGACACGAGCTTGGTTTAAAAGTACGGGGACAACGGAGCAGCTCCAATGGACGAAAAGGTTTGGCATTGGGTGTCTCAAAACGAAAGGAAGCGCCGGCAGCTGCAGGAAAGAAAGAAGATGCCAAGGAGAAGTAGGAGTGGTGTAGATGAGCAGTCAGAAGTTCCCGAGAAAAAGATATGAAACCCCGATGCATCCCTGGAAAGAAAGCCGTATTAAATCTGAACGAGAGCTTATTAAAAAATACGGGTTGAAAAACCACAAGGAAGTCTGGAAAGCAAAAACCTACCTGGGAAAACATCGAGAGCAAGCCAGAGAACTGCTTGCGAAAATCGGAACTGCAAGTCCGCAGGCCAAAAAAGAAAGCGACCAGTTACTGGTTCATTTGACCCGCATGGGCATCCTTTCTATGGGAGCGTCTCTTGACGATGTCCTCGCACTCGAAACCGAAGTGGTTCTTTCACGACGTTTACAGACCCTCGTGTATCTGAAAGGGTTTTCTAGTACTCCCTACCAAGCGCGTCAGTTAATTAGCCATGGTCACGTGGCTGTCAGTGGTAGAAAAGTCACGATTCCTGGGTATATGGTCGAAAAAGACGAAGAAAGCCACATCCAGTACACGGTTCGATCTCCACTCAATGAGATTTCACATCCTGCGCGGCCAAAGAGCGATGTGTACAGGACTGAGCAAAATATTCCTTTAAAGGAAACGGTTGGGGGAAAATCAGTCGCGGCTGTTCCACCAAAACAAGAACCAGCACCAGCACTCGTAGCACCCGTGACCCAACCAACAGCTGTGGTAGCGGTACCGCAACAAGCAGCAGAACCTCCACAAGTACCAGCGGTGGAGAAACCAGCGGAAGAAAAGCCAGCGAAACACGAAGGGAAACCAAAAGAACATACGAAAAAAGAAAAGAAAGCAGAGGGGGCATAAGACATGGCACGAAAAGGTATAGCGCACATTTATTCTTCATTTAATAATATCATTATTACCGTTACCGATTCCACTGGCGCAGAAACCATTACGAAATGTTCTGGTGGGATGGTGACGAAATCAGCAAAAGATGAAGGCTCACCGTACGTTGCAATGAAAGTGGCACAGGTTGTAGCAGAAGCCGCCATCGAAAAAGGATTTGACAGTGTGAATATCAAGATTTCTGGGAAAGGCGGTAAGAAAGGCGGGAACCCTGGTCGTGGGGCTCAAACCGCGATACGATCCCTTGTCCGTGCTGGTTTACGGATTGGTACGATTGAAGATGTGACACCGCACCCGCATGATGGATGTAAACCGAAAGGTGGAAAACGGGGACGACGTATCTAAGGTGGATTCATGAAAATTAAAACCATGGAGCTGAAAGGGAACAAAGGAGTATTGAAAATAGAAGACACCGATGTGTACTTTGTGAACTCTCTCCGGCGTGTCATGCTTGCGGAGCTGCCTAAACTAGCGATCGATGATGTGATTATCTACGATAACACCAGCGCCTTGTTTGATGAGATGATCTCTCATCGACTGGGATTGATCCCGATTCCGACCGATTTACAGATACTTGCTTTTCGTAATGAATGTAAGTGCGGCGGGAAAGGATGTCCCAGTTGCACGGTCCGTTACACCCTCAGCAAAGAAGGGGAAGGCGTCGTGTATTCCGGTGATTTACAGCCGGAGCACCCCAGCTTTGCCATTACAGAAACCACAATCCCGATCGTTGAACTGACCAAAGATCAACGAGTCATCTTAGAAGTTGAAGCAGTCCTAGGACGAGGGAGAGATCATGCGAAATGGCAAGTGGTTCTTGCACCGCGATACCGCATGGAAACCGTGATTACCGTCGATAAAAAACGCATGAACGACGTGAAAGCATTCATCGAAGAGCTTCCTAAAGACCTTGTAGAACTCAAAGGAGATAAACTAGAGGTAAAGGACATTTCTAAGATGTCAGTGCTAGAGACGTACATTGAGAAAAACAAGGAAGATTATATTACGATGAAAAAGGATCCTACGAAACTGACGTTCAGCTTTGAAACCGATGGATCGATGAGTGCAAAAGCCGCGTTACAAGAATCCATTAGCATTCTGACGAAGAAATACACTGAATTTCGTGGACTCCTCAAAGATCTTTAATACGGTCTCTTTCACCGAAAACTCTTTTATCTGTTTTTTCTTTTTGTTGTATAACACCCTTCGGGCCTGTGGGGTAGCTTGGTATCCTTGTGGCTTCGGGAGCCATCGACTTGCGTTCAAATCGCAACAGGCCCATACTATCGAGGGATTCTACAGGAGAAAAACTCAGAGAATACCTAGGCTTGTTAAGGCTTGAACAAAAAAGCAAACATTGGTTGTCATGCGTTAACACGTGGCTGAATGATTTTGTGCAAATCAATAAAAAAAAAACAACGCCTAGCGAGAGATTGTTAGCAGTACCTAATACTACCAACTACTCCCCCAATGAACTAACAACAGATATTAAATACCTCTGTTAATCCAACTAGGCATGTTATTATTTGTCATTCCTTATATTTATATTTTGCCTTGTTTTAACCTGATTTTACTGATTTCCTTTGTTTTTTCCCTTACTTCGGGCTTAGAACTTAAGAATGGGTAATAAACATAATAAAATAAAAAGAGAAGAAAAAGGGGGATTTTCTAATATCCTAGCAGCTGTCTTAGTATCGGGAACGCATGTGGGAATCGCTGGAAAAACAACTCCAAGAATTGGGGTATCGGCTTATACGAATATGGCATCGTTATCGGCAAGGGATCTGACCAGGGACTTTCAGCAACCAAAACATATATTGACGACTTATTATAATAAATATAAAATGTTGATATCGCGCTTTCACTTGCACTTTCAGAAGTATCTATCGCCTTAGCTTTAATTTCATATAAGCCCTTGCTATCATAAATATGTTGTAAGTCTAGGTTACCACCTTCGATTACAGTCGATTTATTATTAACCTTTTCATCTCCCCAATCTACATAATAATAAAATGTATTGCCATCGGGCTCTACACTAGAAAATTCAAACCAATCCTTATCGACTTTTGTAATCGTTGGTTGAGTTGGAGGGCGACTCCATTCTATTGATTTGTTACGTATTTTAATATTATCAAATCCAGTTAATGAAAAAAGACCTCCATTTTTTTCTCCAGACATTAGATATATTTCTAATTGTATATCTATGATATCAGATGGGGATATCGGGGAATCCAATACCCATTTATAGTGGTTTCCCATCATCACAAAATATTTATTATCAAATATTTGTAATAAATTACTCCAATTTCCATCTTCAATATTATATCCAATAGAAATGTCTTGAGTTTTACTGCTATCATTACAATATTCTAAATTATTTTCCCTATCGTAACAAACTTCTATCCAATTACCATTACTGTCTTTGACTTTAAATTTGATAATGCCTTTTTCACTTGTACTACCTAGTTTAGTAAAAAGATCCCATGTTACGAGTAATGTTTCATTCTTTGCTAAATTTACTCTAATGGGAACACTTTCTATTCCTTCATAGCGAATTTTTGCAGATCCCCAAATTCGAAAATCTGCTCTTTGATTATCCTCAACATATGAACCATTTGTATATTTTTCCGTCCATTTATCAAAGCTTCTTACTCTATCATCAAAATTATCGTAGAAGAAGCCAGCTTCAATTTGATGTGAAATCTTAATATTATCATAGTAACCATTTTCTATATAATCAGGTTCCGCTGGTGCCCCAGTGAGATCACGAAAATAAAAACCCCGCATATTTGAGTCATAAGATCCATACTTAAAATCGGAAACAGTTCTATTCCCATTAATATAAATAGAGTAGGAATTTGTATAAGGATCTACATCTATTTTGAATAAATTCCATTTATTTGGTGGACAACAATCTTGAATTGCTGGCTCGATATTGTATCTACCTGTATCGTTTTCACACCTTATTCCAAGAAATTTTTTATCTAAATGGATGTTTACATGTCCGAATTTTACGAGATTATACATATGGAATTCGGTATAATAAAAATAAAATTCTATACTGTAAGGAGTAGTCAAGTCGATGTTTAAATCTGGTCCTTTGGCTGTTGCACCATACCAATTGTAACTGCGGCTAGAAATCCACAAAGAATAAGGTGATGAAAATGCTTTTTCTGTAGTAATACTTAGATTTATTTTTTTCGTCAAATTATCAAGGGGATTTGTAATTTCCCAATCGTTTATACTCCCGTCATCAAAATTTTCAAACCATACAACATTATTATTCTTACTCGGTTCTAAGCATTCTTTTTCGATATAATTTATTATTTCAGTATTATTATTTTCTATTATACTCCCGTTAATATTTGTTATATTGTTAGCTCCAATAAACAATATTATTATTCCAACAACCAATCCTTTCGTCCATAAATCATCTCGCATATTTTTATTCCTCCTCTGATAAAACAGGTTAAGAGTTGTTATCCTGTAACTTCATTTAAATGTTTTGATAAAATAAAAATCAGAAACAACGGTAACAAAAGATCACGAGACTGATTTTATTTCAACGTTACTATAACCCTGAGGTTTTCTTTAAAAACCTACACATCTAAATCTTAACTCATATTTTGTATTAATTGATGACAACACCAATGAGCTACAATTTCATAATTTCTCTTTCAACTCATCCCAGGGATATCATAAGGTTCCTTGGCTGGATGCCTGTCGAACTTAATCACTGGGATATATATTCCGATTGGAATGATCTCAGTAAAGTGACTTTGTATCCAGTTTTGTATAATTAAGGTTGGTAAAATTAGATATTTACATCCCATAATGGCTTTAGGAAATTGATAGGGCCGACCCCAATAGTTCCCATCCCAGGTCTGATCAAATGGACTTCGAAGCAGAGAAAGCCAGAGATCAACTTCTACCCTTGCATTTCCCCATCGGTTATTGTAGATATTATTCTGTAGCATTGAATTCCTTCTTGAATTCCAAATATTTATCCCATACAATCCATTATTAACGATATTATTCTTTAGAATGGTATTGTTATCCCCACCAATCATTATTCCATCTTGTCCATTATAAGAAATATTATTCAGAGTCACAAGAGTTCTACCCGTACCAAGATTAACCCCGTGACAGGTATTAAATGAAATGATGTTGCCAGAAATTACATTATCTTTTGTTAAGGAGATATACACTCCGTCTGAATTATTTGAAATCACATTTCCTTCAACCAGTATATTGTTTCCCTTGAAAATATACATTCCAACGACATTGGCTGTAATAATATTATCTTCAATGATACAGTCGTTCGATTCAATTCTTATCCCGTAAAAACTACGTGACATAGTAAATCTCTGAACAGTGACTCCATCTGCCTGTAAAAAAATTGGGGCGTTATTGCCCCCTACATAGCAGATAACGGTTGTCTGCTTATCTTCTCCGATCAAAGTTATTGATTTATCTACAACGACATTCTCATAGTACGGCGATGAATCATCATACACAAATACAGTATCCCCATTACTTGATGCATTGACCGCATCCTGAATCTTGGTATAGTTATTCGGACCTAAGCCACCGACATACAAGGTGTTCCCCTTTGCCAGGGGATGAGACGTCTTTTCCGATAGTGTTGTTGCTGATACAGGGACAATAGTGCTTAATATCATCAGCATAAAAACAAGGACACAAATTACTCCCTTCTTCATAATTTTCATTCCTCCTTACAGAATGATAAGGTGTATCATATATTTAAATTTTTATCCAAAACAATGCAAAAAAAGATGAATATGCAACTCTCATCCATTTTAAAGGTAAGTAAAGTGTCTTATAATATATTAATACGAAATCCAGGATTCCCCTCCTGTAAGATTTCTGTCTGTTAATTTTTAGAGGCTTCCAACAGGATTAAAAGTGTTCATTTTCCAGGCCTTCATGATTTTCTAATATCCTCGCAGCTGTCTTGATATCGGGAACGCATGTGTGGGATTTGTTTTCATTTCAATAACTGTGCAGTGAATACACATTCCATTGTGCAATTTACAGGAAAGTATTATATATTTATTATCCTATATTTTAAAGATAAAGGAAGTGCATTTCACGAATCTAAGGAAAAAGTTACTTATAGGATTAATCTTGTTGATTTTAACAACAAATTGTAGCAACTTTACCAGCGGGTATCATAAACCAGTTATTCAACATGAAGTGAACGGTACATCTATCGACTTTAATGATTTCCTAAGTCAACTTGGTTCTCGATTTAATCCTTCTCATATTCCTTACCCTCCCTATGAACCACAAGATATAGATCTAATAGATGCTGCGTATCATAAATCATATGATCGTCTCCATATGGAATGGTGGTTTTTAGAAGGAATCTTTGATAATGGATATAGCACCGCATTTACTATTATTATATTATCTAGAGAGCGAATATTTTCAAAAGGAGATATTGGTAGCTGCTTCTTCGCTATTTCTTTATATAAGGATACGAGAATTGGAATTTTCTACAATGGTAAAATTTCCACTTGAAAACCTTATCGCCTCTCAAGAACTCCCATTAATAAAAATGTCTGAAGGTGAAAACTCTTTTATCATGGAATTTGACAATAACCGTAGTACTAATGACGAATGGATTTTTAATGTTTCATTTAAAATTGATGATCAAGGAACTAATGTAACATCTAATCTAACTTTTACTGGTACAACAAAAGGTTATGCTGGGCAAACCCTTGGAGGCTGGTATGGTCCAATACTCCCTAAAGCAGATGTGATAGGCGTTCTTACATTAAATAATGAAGATATAGATATGAACGGATTAGGTTATCTTGAACATGGATGGAATATTTCTTTTCCAATATGGGAATATGGCTGGTATTTTGGTAAAATCGTGAGTGATTCATTTTGCCTTTTATGGGGCAGAATGATGCAAACTCGTTGGAATGAACAAGGACGAGCTGCAATTTTAAGCAAGGATGGATCCGGCTATATAAATATAAATCCAAAGAACTTTTCATTTAAACCTACAAATTATAAATTTAATAATGGTAAACTGATTCCTACAAAATACATTTTTAATATAACGGATCCAGACATATCTATTAATGTTACAATGGAAACTATAAACATCAATCACTTTGGAATTGCATCTTTTGATTGCTGGAGATACCATGTACTGGTAAATGGCCAAATAACCTATGGAGATACTACCGAAGTAATAAAAAATAAAATTCAAATCATGGGATTCGTGAGGTTTCGATAAAGCACTGGCTGATTAAATTCCTTTACCAACATCATATTCATTTTAAACCAGCTCTCTCTATCGGGATATAACGTAATTATTTCTTCTAATGCTTACTTTCTTTATGAATTTACTATAAGACGTTTTATGGTAGTAACTCATTTATTATTAGTTGAACTAAGTTTTCCAATAGCGCATACTCCACCACGTGTTGTTCCAGGTGTCATTCCATCTGTTATTGCAAATAAAATTCGTGGCTCATTATCTCTCATAAGAATAGGGTATTGACCAAGTGGAATACGAAGATTAATAGATATTCCTTCAGAAACCTTTACTTTCCAAAGTAATGAGTTATTATTTGCTAAATCAATTGCTAGTACAAAACAAGTTGATAGCTGGAATATTGGAATTGCCATTGCTGAAACAATTAAAATTGGTCTTGTTTCAGTACCACTGATAGTAATAACTGATGATGGTGTATGTATTCCTGGTTCTCCAACGAGTTTATCTATATTAATTTTCTCAAGTAACTTACCGTTTTCTGTTGAATATCGTACCAGTCGTCCTAAAAATGTATCAACTATCCATATGCTATCTCCACGAGGATCAACTGCGATAGATGCATCAATTGATGTTGGCATTGCTGTTTTCCATTTTAGTTTCCCATACGTGCCCATATCTTGAACTGCGTATAGATGTGGATTAATCAAAATAGATGGTTCTCCTCGGTCACCATCAAAATAAATTGTATCATTAATTAACGTAGGACTTGCACCGCTTGGGCCGCCAAAACCGCGCGTCCAAGCTACTTTTAATCTTTCATCAGGATTTGGGTTGTCCGCATCAACATCTAATGCGTAAAGTCTAGCATCAAAAAAGATTGAGAACCCTCCTGTTATATCTTTGTAATGAGTTGATATATAAACACGATTATTCCTAGTGCAAGGGGTATTAATGGTTGAATAAAACCCTGAGACATTAAAACCTAATAGTCGTAATAATGTAAGAAGAGGTTTTTCTGGTTTAAGATATTTTATTGCAACTAAGGCTCCATCTGTACTATTAATAGCATATATTGGTCCTCTATCGGTTGCAATAATGATGGTTCCATCTTCAGTTATTATAGGGCTAAATGGTAGACCTCCTTTTGGTAACTCTGTTTTCCATTCAAGGGTTTTTCCATCTTCATCGTAATCCAATGGATCAACCATTATTACCACTTTATTATCACAAGCAATGATTCTCCCATAAACATCAATCATTGGTGCTGAGGAACCTGCCAAAAGATTTAGTAGATCTCCTGATTTCCACAAACGATTTCCATCATAGTCATAAACAACAAGATTATCAGAAAATCCTGAAAATGTGCATGCGGCGATTTCTTTATTACCAGATACTCCTAATCCTAATGTTCCTATCGTTTCTCCTGGTAATTCACCAACATACCAGGCAATTCCTACGTCACCTTCTGGTACAGGCATAAGGTTATTATCTGATTCGCATGGATCGCAATGAGCCATGTAACATCCTTTATCTGGTAAAGTAAATCGTTGGTCTTCATTTATAATATTTGTTGGATTGTTGGTATTATCTTTGTCATTTGTCGTCATCATTTTAGTGTTTGCAAATGAAATGGTTATTGTGCCGGATAAGATCAATATACATATTACTATCATACTAGTTATTTTTATTCCATTCATATAATTTTATAATCATAAATATATATATATAAATTTACCCACTTCGGTTTTGTGTTTTTATTCGGAAAAAAACTGATATAAGTGCAAATCAGGATTAAAAGTGCAAG
>CAWIEM010000001.1:0-9200 GCA_963835145.1 uncultured Thermoplasmata archaeon | reverse complement strand
AACATCGATTACTTGAAATGGACAAACCTCAGCACAGACACCGCAGTAGGTGCATGCGTCTTTTCGATAGACCGGCTGACTCCCAGTATGGATTTTTATTTTTGTTTCTTTCGTAACCCCACCCATGCCAAAGTTCTTGATCGCGCCACCCATCCCTGATTGAATATGTCCTTTGACATGAGTAAGAGCAAAGATGTGAGTCGAATTTTTTAAATGTTCAGCAACCTCAAAGGTTCTGCCTTCAACAACGGTCGGGACACCTGTGTCGTCAATGACCACGTCACAGCCAACGTTTTTCATGTCGAATCCGTGGAGTTTTGCAAGCTTTTGATATTCTATTTTTGTGTACCTAGAGCCCCTATAGGCCACCGTGGTGTCAAAAAGAAAAGGGTCCGCGGAAACCTTCTTTAGTTCATCAACCACAAGTTTCACCAACTCAGGTTTCACAAAATAAGGGTTTTTCTTCTCACCCATATGAAGTTTAAGAGGAACTTTTTTCCCAGCAAAACTCTGAAGCGGAAACTGAACAACCGCGTTATGCAAATCCTTGAGATCGGTAAAAAAAACCACCTTGTTCATCCGACTTTTTTCTCCCACTTCTTCAACTTTAAAACACTGCCGAGCGATCCCCCATGTTTAATCTCTTCCCTAATGCGATTCTCTTGTTCCTTCACATCGAGTGCTCGATTCGCTATCTCTTGCGCTATCTCTTGCGGCACCACCACGACGCCTGAGTCATCGCCGATAATCCAATCACCTGTTCGAACCGTTTGACTCCCACAAGTAATCTCCGCGCCGATTTCCCCAAACCCTTTTGGTTCCCCTGCATTAGGAACGATATATCTGGAGAAGATCGGGAACTTAATTTTTAATAAGTCATCATAATCTCGGACCGCACCATCGATAACCACCCCAGCTAACCCTTTGAGTTTTGCGCTCCAGGTGGCAAGTTCTCCCCAGACTGCAGTGTTTCCGCCATTGACGTCAACCACTATCACCCATTCTTTCTCTGCTTTGTCGATTGCCTCGATCGGTTTTGCCCAATCACCATCTATCGTTCGCACGGTAAGAGCACGTCCAGCCATATGAAAACCAGTGGTAATCGGTCGTATTCCTTGTACGGCTCCTTGTTTATGCATCGCATCAGAAATATTTGGGGTTGAGACAAGCATAAACGCTTCATATAACTGTGTTGTATCATATTTTTTAAAAAGCTCGGTCTTAATTGATTTCTTCTCAGTAATTGCTTTTTTCATACGTTTTGTTGCCTCAGTCACATTCTTTGCTTTCGTGATCGCACCACCAACGATGATTATGCGAGCACCGACACGGATCATATCAGCGACTGTCTCACTGTTTAAACCACCTGCAACGGCGATTGGGAGATTTGTATGGTTCACAAGCGACGAGAGAACATGAAGTGGTTTTTTTCCTTGCATTTGTTCGTCAATACCAACATGAATGCAGAGATAATCAGCGCCAAGCTTTTCAAGTTCTTTTGCTCGTTTGACTGTATCGGGGACGCCGATAAGATCGATCATGATTTTTACACCGTATTTGCGTGCTGATTTCAGTGCATCAAGGATTGTACTATCATCAGATACTGCGAGAAGACAAACGACGTCAGCACCGGCTTTTGCAGCCATCTCTGTCTCCAGAGCACCGGTATCTATGGTTTTCATATCTGCAACAATGGTTTTTGCTGGGAATTGTTCTCGAAGCTGGCGAACAATGTCCATCCCTTCACTTTTAATTAGAGGAGTTCCTACCTCCAACCAGTCAGCTCCACCTTTCACCGCATCCTTTGCAATCGCTACTGCTCTATCTGCATTAAGCAAGTCTAATGCTACCTGTAAAACCGGTTTCATCATAAGGAGAATAGGGACGTATTATTTAATACGTTTTGCAAAATTGTTTATTTATAAAAATAATATTGCCTTAATAATAACAGGATTAAACCACTATATAAAGATATTAACAGTATCGGACAAGCATTAACACGGTTTTAACAAATGTTCAATAATGAGTATCATATTTTAATTTTCTAACCATCTAGTTTTTATGTCTTCAAGATTAGAAACTTCACCACTCATCTTCAAAAGAAGCATAATCGATTCTGCTCCAGTCATCAAGGTCAGGACTAGATCGTGAACCATCAGAGTAATCAACAATCTGGTACACCCATGCATAATTCATACAGCTTTTATACGGGCGGTTAATCCACCATGCCAGCTGCCAAGGACCATAACTATTTCGATCATGTCCAGGTATTGGCCGGAAATCAAATGTGTGACCTAACTCATGCATGTAACAACTCCCATATACAATCTCTCTATCAAGTAATGGGATTTTTGCTTTTTGCTCCACCCCATAACTTGCTATTACAAAAGCATTTGAACGGAACATATAACCCCGTGGAGTTGCATCATACACAACTAGACCATAATGAAAAACACCTCTACGCCAGTTATTCTTATCCCCATGTAAGAAATAATTCCAATAGATATTCTCTAGTTTTGTATGATCTACTTGAGCACTATATGGGAAGACGTCATACCCGCCCATAGTACCCATGTCGAGGTGCAATACAATATTTTGTTTATCAAAACCAGTTAAAATGAGTTCTTTTGAGTTTTCTGGGAAATAAGTTATTTCGCCATTAGGACCTTCTCCCATTTTATCCATTTCAACAAAAACATCCTTTCTAAAAGGATCAGAAAACCATTCTGAGGTTAGGAATTCTTCAATATTATTGATACTATCTTTATCTGGGTCAAGTTTTTCATGATCATCCCATTTAAGGGGATCATAGCCCCATTTATATTCCCAGTATGTTGAAATATTATCATTATCAGGATCAAGAGAGTAATCATCCACTGTTGGATCGATACCTAAAATATCTACCTCAATCCCATAAGGTATACCATCACCATCATAATCATTCTGAGTTATATCAAACCAGAGTTCGCAGTCTTGATCATTCTCATAGATTGTCCCATCATCACAACCACAAAGTCTACCATAACCACTAGAATCACCAATCGAATCATCACCAGTCCAATGACCTGTTTTTATACTGTATATAAGATTAACGTCATAACTATCACGATCACCACTAATATCATAAGGGACATCTTCTGTTTCATCCCCCGTAGAACTCCAAAGCTGGATTTTAATGTTTACAAATTCCTGATCATCTGGAACATTCAGTGATGCACTCCACTGAGGATCATAAATATATTTCGTATTAATCCATACATTGCTTGTGAATTCAACATCGTTGATGAAGACTTTTACATAAAAATTTGGGTTGTCATTCTCAACAGTATTTCTACTAAATATTTTGTTGATAGAAGTATGTAGTTCATTTATATCTAAAAAACGAATAGTCTTTATATTTAGTGTGACTGAAACATCAACTAAAGGATCAAAATCTGTTAGGATACCATTGTTGAAGCTCGAGGAAGTAACTATTGTATTCAAAGATAAGAGTAGGATTCCAATTATTGAAATAACATATATTTTTCTCATAATTTCACCCCTAATTTATATAAACAATGTAGATTATAGATATAAATTTATCCTATATTTAGTAAGTGACAGAAATTATTGGACAATACGAGATTTTTGAATCCTGTTTAATTTGTCCATAAATTAATGTCATTTACAAATTTATGGCAGGTCCCAAAGTAAGTTCCATCAAGGTTCATTTATATTTAAAATATTGCATCATAAAAAACCTTGAATAGAGAATCATAAATCAGGAAAATATCGCTTTTTCCTTCAATTTTTTTGTCGTCCCTTCAGATATATATTTGTAATACAAATAATAGATAAAACTACAAATACAAAATTAATACCCCTGAGCTTTTTCATTCTCTCCAATAAATATGAAATATAAAAGCGGACTATTTTCTTTTAATAGAATATTTGGTTTTTTCCAAACGTTTTCTGACAGTATATAAAGAAAGAAGGACATAGTCGTAAATGAGGTATTTCATATGAATACGGGAACAAAACAATTCATTGCATTGCTCATTGTTGTTTCAACAGTCGTTGTCCTCGCAAAGATCTATCTTCAGTTCTAATTCATGATTTTTTTTTAAAAAACCTATATATACTCGATATACATAGTACATATGGGGATATTTCCTATGAAGAACACTGCGTTCGTTAAACGAAAAAACAAACTTATTATTGGTTCATGTTTCGTTTTATTTCTTCTGATTCCTTTTTCCAGCGCATTAAACACTAACGAATTTAATCCTGTTTCTTTTGAACCATACCATTATCATACCTACCAAGAACTCACCGATGAGTTACACTCGATACAGATGAACCATTCTGATATTATGTCTCTTACCTCAATTGGGAAGACATACGAGGGTCGAGAGCTATGGATGGTGAAACTCTCCGATGATGTGAACCAAGAGGAAGATGAACCGGGTGTTCTTTTCATGGGAGCGCATCACGGTAATGAAAAGCCTGGGTACGAGATATGTCTCTTCTTCATTCGATACATGGTTGAACAATACGAAAACAACAGCCTCCCTGAAATACGGAATGCAATCAACAGCACACAAATCTATATCATCCCAATGGTAAACCCAGATGGTGTCGAAGCTAATACACGGAAAAACTGCGCCCCGAACCATGGGCCGTTTGGGCGTAGTACAACAATCACCTCCTATGGGGTAAATCTTAACAGGAACTACGATGATCCCTGGTTCCTTGCGTATATCTTTCCAGGGAGTTATTATCTTCCGTTCATTCTCTCTGATTCAAACTTCAATTATCGCGGTCCTTATCCCTTCTCAGAAAATGAAACCAAGGCAGTAAAAAACTTTACAGAAGCACATACCATCTCCATTTCGATTTCCTATCATTCGTATGGTGAGTTTATTATCTATCCATGGATGCATACCTCCAAACAAACACCAGATGAATCACTATTCCGCTCGGTTGGTGAAAACATCTCATTGATAAACAACTACTATTTGTATGTAAAAAATTATCATCTCATCCAACGATATGGAGGTACTCTCGGCAGTTCAGAAAATTGGTTATATCGCGCACGAGGGATTATTTCATTCACGGTAGAAGTTGGCAAAGAGCGAACACCTAGTAATCCTCAAGTGATGTATGATCTCTGTATGACACAAACCACGGTTCATCTCTATCTTTGCCAACGTGCACAGGCTATTGAATCTGAGAAAGCAACCCTTCGTCATTCATAATTTTTTCAGCTGTCTTCTTTATTTTTTTTGAATTTTTAAAAAACTATAAAAAAGTCGATGATATATATACTGCTTGAAATGTGTTTTTAGTGATTACAGTGAGAGAATGGGGTCGTTAGTGAGGTGGTGAGGAGATGTGTTTTAAAAAGACTATTGCCCCCATTCTCTAGTAATATATATTGAGGAAGCAAGTATATAAATTTTATTATATATTTATTTATCACTTTTAAAAAACAGCACACTGTTCTAGAAAAAGAAAGAAGGAATACTCCTGTGTTATAGATGTCTCAATTCTTGGACGAGATCGGATAAAATCACCTCAATGATCGCTTCAACACAACCATATTGTCATTGAAGAGAAAATATGTCAGGTGAACTGATTTTTATTTGTATGTATCGGAACTCTATTCGATTTTACGCAACCATGTTATTTTTTTGGAGTCCAGATTGCTTTCCCTAGAGGTAAAATGCTCTTACTAGCCATCGTGTTGAGTATAATTGCAGCGGCAGCATAGAACGATAACACCGAGGTTATGAGAAGAAAAACACCAGCAGGCTGTGCAGACATTTCATACAGATAATGAGGGATAAGGAAAGCGACCGCTAAATCAACCGCAATCAATATTCCAAACAAGACTTTATTGGTCATCAATGACGCCATGGTTGCGATGATACTGAAGATGAGAATACCGATGAGACCATACGCATAATAGGTAATATCTCCTTTACTGACAATAGTAGAGTTGTTGATAAACAAAGTGAGTGCAATCGAAAACATCGTCATCGCGTACACCGAAAACACAGTCGCACCAAAGACATTGTTTCGTTTAAACTCCATAATTCCTGCGATGAGCTGTGCGGTCGCACCAAACATTAAGATCCATGGGATCATCAGTGATTTCTCAACACCTGATGCAAATTTCAGATCAGCAGACGCAAGCACTAACGCAGCAACCGCAAGTCCAAATAAACCAAGCGCGGCAGGTTCAGCCACTGGTAAGGTTTTTACTGTTGTTTCCGTATTCAAAACGCCTTTCTTATCAGTAAAGTTCGCTTCTTTTTTTTGTACCATTTACTTCCACTTCTCCCAATATCGTTTTTCAGTAATCGGTCGCTGTTCCCCTTTCTGATAGGTGCCTCCCCAGACATTCAGACCTTTTTTTTCATCAGCATCAATCTTATCCTGTAACATCTTGAGCATCTTTTTATCGGTAAACCCGAGTTGTTTCATTTTCTGCGGTGTGGGAACACCGTTTGGTGTCCATCCCCTACGGTAATAGACAGCATCCGCGAGTTTTTTATACTGGTCTCGACGAAACTCGTAGAGAACCGTGAGTTTCTCTCGTACGGTCATTTTTTCAACGTCCTTCTGAGACAAACCAAGTTTTTCAACGAGTTGTTTGTCGTACCGTTCTTTCCTTGATACGTACTCCATTTCAGTAACCGGTCCCATAGCTCGGAACGGGATCCAATCGTCTTTTCGCTGTCCTCGTCCCATCCACACATTCATCGCACGCTGCCAGTTGTAACAGCGTTCACTTTGTAAAATAAGGTCTTCTTTGGTGACGTTCCAACCGGTCATTGCATTCTGATATTCGACGTAGTTTTGTACATGCTCTGGAACCTTCGAAGGCTCAGCAGTCTCTGCGTTGTTCGCTGGTTCAATATCGTTCCAGGGGAGTTTACACAGTCCATTGAGCCCAAACCAGGTCCGCCACATCGGGAAATAATGGAGCGCTTCTGCTTTCATTTGAAACGTTGGGATCGCGTTGTTCACCATATCCATGAAAATCAACCAAGCCTCATCGTGTTGTGGTCCTTTCAAGGTTAGTCCGTATCCCCCTTGCATCGCAAGTGATTCTTTAGTGACATACTCTGAGAACTCAAGCCCTTTGCTTTCCATGCCGGTGTCTTCCACGAGTTGTTTCTCGCCCCAACCATTCTGAATAAGCCAATCTTTCACCCGTCGTGCACCTTTAGCCGCAACTTTGATAAACTCACCGGTATCGTCTTGTGCGATTCGATGTAGTAGCTCGAGTGCCGCATCCGCGTTTCCAAAACAGAGTTCCAGGCCATTACATCGTTCCTTATTTAAAATTCCATACTCGTACATCTCCATATAAAATGCAATGGCTGTTCCTGCTGAGATAGTATCAATCCCGTAGGTGTCACAGTAGAAGTTAAACTCAAGGATCCACAACGGGTCCCAGATGCTCATATTCGAGCACGCGCCGATGGTTTCATATTCTGGGCCATCGACGGTTACCTTTTCTCCTTTGTACGGTCCGGTCATCACGGTATATCCGTCAACGGTTTTTGCGCAAGCCATCGTGCAACCATGCCAGCATCCATCAGGAATTATTTTCGTAAATAACTCATAGAACTTTGGTGAATAGATTTTTGACGCTTTCGGGAAACTGCCAAAACGATAATTCTCTGTTGGAAGCAGGTCGTAGGCATCCATGATCTCCACCAGATGCCCGGTTCCCACAGCACGCATGTTGCACTGATATCGGTCTAGATTGCGGATCTCACGATGCAGTTTTGTCCCAACTTTTGCAAGGCTCACCGGATCAGCAGGATGATTGGAGACACCGTCGAACCGCTCCACTTTCACGACAAGCGCCTTGATTTTCTTATCCCGTAACACTGTTCCTAATCCACCCCGACCCGCTTGTTTAATCCGCGGAACTTTCCGTCGGATATCATAAAACGAGAAATTCAGACACCCCCAGTAGCTATGCTGTGCAGCAAGCCCGGACGACACGACAGAGACTTTCTGTCTTGATTTGTAAGTATTCTCCGTTGCATAGATCTGAGTGAGTTGTTCACTGAGTAAATGCGTGTTTATTTCTTCTAAAGGAGCGGTTTCAATTGACACGATCCCTTTTTCACCGTCGATAACGACCACGACGTCTTCTTTTGCTTTCCCTTGAAGCTCGAGTGCATCAAAACCAGCGAATTTCAAATACGGGCCGAAGAACCCACCGACATTACAATCACAAATAATGTTCGTTGAAGGTGAGACGCTTAAACAGAGGGATTTCCCTGATCCTGCGTATTGTGTGGTGCCACAGAGCGGACCCGTGGTGATGAGCAGCTCATTTTCCTCACTATTCCATCGAGTCGTAGGTTTAATCGAATCCCAGAGTAGTTTTAACCCGAATCCCCGGCCACCCGTAAACTTCTTTTTCATCTCATCGGTGACTGGTTTTTCCTGTATAACCCCGGTGCTGAGGTTCACGTAGAGCGTTCGATTCGCATACCCCTTGTTCACCTCCCCTTTCTTATACGAATAGGTTGCTAACAACTTATGAGCAGATTTTATTTTCTTCAGATCCCAGTGATGTTCAGTATTCCCTGTTCTATACTCTTCGATTGCTATCTGTCCTTCCACCATGTTACGCCCCTAGTTTATAATATACAACTTGTGTAATATCTGCAATTGGCACTTCAACGAGTTCTAATGCTTTTTCTGGACATGCGCGGACACACGACCCACATGAGATACATTTGAATGGTTCAATACGAACATCTGATTTTCTCATCGCACCAATAGGACAAAACCCGACACACGCTTGACATCCGATACAGACCTCTTTCTCAAGCCATACCACCCCATTTTTTTTTCTCGTCAATGCACCAACCGGGCACATATCAAGGCAAAGTCCGCGTTGATCACACACGTGCATCGTATATTCTTTATCTGTTTTTATAATGCGAATCGCTGATTTCTCGCCACCGTCTTTGGTTTTAAAATGCACCTGTGAGCATGCTTTTTCACACTCAAGGCAGCCTTTGCATTTCTCTGAATGAAACTTCAGGATTTTTACTGTTATCGGGTGACCCATGAATTATTCCCTCTATATCCACACGATGAGTATAGTGCTCATAATGACAATGATCCAACAGAGCACTGAGACACCAATAGTGATCGGGTAATAGAGACGGTTTTGTATGACG